>JBEWPZ010000001.1:53456-174952 GCA_047689535.1 Candidatus Sulfurovum kebritense
GCGTAGGACAATGGACTTTGTTCATTGTACGTTATTGTGAATAGTACGTGAGATCGCAGAGTTTAGAAATGCCAAAGGGGCATAAGAGCAGCTAGCTGTGAGAGCTCTCTGCTGAAGAGAACTCAGCGTTAGCGTAGGACAATGGACTTTGTTCATTGTACGTTATTGTGAATAGTACGTGAGATCAGCACACTTCCCTTTACAATTAGATAACTTCTTCTTCAATGATCCCCCCCCCTAAAAAGAGTAGAAAAGTGAATACTCTCAGATATTTGACATTAATATAAGTTTTACTATACAATAGAAATAGATCTTCTTTTATGAAGTAAAATAAGATAAAGGAATATATTATGTCAAAAACAACTACTCCTATTCAAACGATTCAACTTCCCCATACAAATGATGGAAAGATTACAGTTGTAAATATCGATGAGCCTTATGGAGAATTAAGTACTACTGTCACAAGTATTGGGGTGTCCCTGGAGGATACGGATCCCGATTGGACTGTCCATATCCCTGTGAATAAAATTGATGAACTTATTAGCGCTTTACAAGCAGCAAAAAAAGTACATGAAGAGAGTGATACAGGATACCATCCCCATGATGAACTGGCAGCTGATACGGGTGGAGGCGGTGCATAATAGTACATCTTTTTCCTTATTCTCAAACAGGTGGCAATCCTGATTGAAAATTGTTTTGTATTTTTTATCGGTATTATCTGTGTCCAGGTGTCATGCAGTAGGTATACTATCTCTCGTTTAAAAGAGAAGAAGAAACAGGTCAGCTTTCCTCCTCTTCTTCTTCATCTGTGACGGCATCTACTGTAGCACCTGCCACGTCAATGGTAGTGCTTACAGCTGCTCCGGCAACATAGACGGGTGCAGTCACTACTTGCGTACAGCCGGACAGAAATAAAAAGTTCATCAATAGAATGGGTGCTGTTTTTTTCATAGCGGCATTATAACGAAAATAATTTATGTACTCTGTTAGGAATATACTATGGTACAATAAATGATTCCAATCTAAAGAAGCGTTATGAAAGTACTGTTACTTGAAGATGATGTCATACTCCAGGAGATCATAGAAGAGTTTTTGGTTGAAAAAGGGTATGAGGTCGAGAGTTTTTTTGATGGTGAGAAGGCGCTTGATGCCATAGGTGCAGGTTCGTTTGACCTTTTGCTGCTTGATGTGCATGTACCGAATATCGATGGGTTTGAGATACTCAGATACTTACGGGATATCGGCAATACTACGCCAGCTATCTATATCACCTCACTATCCGATATCGATGCACTGAAAAAAGGGTTTGAACTGGGAGCAGATGATTACCTGCGCAAGCCTTTCGAGTTAGAAGAGCTGAATGCACGTATTGAGCACATCATGAAGCTCTATCGCTTACAAGAGGAGATAGAGTTTGATGGCATGAAGTTCATTCCCAAAGCACATCAGATCATCATTAAGGATGAGGTCATAGAGATGAGGCAGAAAGAGGCACAGGTTTTAGAGTATTTTATTAGAAATAGCGGGAAGATCATCTCCTGTGACGAGATCATCGAGAATGTGTGGGATGAGGAGCATCTTCCTACACATGCTACGATCCGTACCTACATTAAAAATCTTCGTAAACTCTTAAGTGAAAAAGAGTATTTTGACAATATTAAAGGAGAGGGGTATCGTTTTAACATCGTATGAACGTAGTTCACTCGTTCGCTTTTTGGCACTCTATTTGGGATCGGTGTTTGTACTGCTTGCGATTATCGGTTATCTTTTTTTTGAAAACAACCGTTCATCGATGATCAGTGCAATGAAATTTGAGATGATGTATCAAGGACGTATGCTCTCTTCGGAGATTATTATGGAAGCGATGACAATGTCCGAAGAGTTGGATGAACAGGAGGTGATCGAGTTTCTGGAAAAGCTTGATCTATGCCGTTTTTCGGTCGGCTATTATGATCGCAATCGTAAAGCCCTCTATACAACAATTGAAAACTTTAAAAACTTTGATAAGTCATTTTTTATACAAGGTGACAGCTGTTATACCGTGATAGAAGATTATAGTGAACATCTCGGCGTGCGGTATATCGTACTTAAAGAGAATGAATTGACCAAAATATTACAGGCACTCCGAATACGTATTATCTCGTACCTGGTGCTCTCTTTTATCCTGATGGGCGTAGTAGGGTATTTTCTGGGAAGACTTTTTTTGCAGCCTGTGCGTGAACAGATCGAATCACTTGACCGCTTTATCTCCGATACCACGCATGAGCTCAATACGCCTATCTCTGCGATCTTAATGACGATACAGTCGCTTAAAAATGTGGAAGAGAAGAAAATAGCAAGGCTGAAAGCAAGTGCACAACGGTTGAGTATGATGTACAGCTCACTGACCTATCGACTGGAGGGTAAGGAGGAGCCGGATGAGGTGATCTGTCTGGAACAGGTAGTGAATGAACGTATCGAATTGATGAAGGAGCTGATAGAGGCAAAACGGCTAAAGATAAAAGTGGATACCGAGCCTTACAAGATCATAATAGCCAAGCGTTCAGCTGATAGGTTGATAGACAACTTGCTCTCTAATGCGATCAAATACTCTGATGTGGGTGACAGCATTATCGTTTCACTGAAAGGTCGGGTACTTAAAGTCCAGGATACCGGGATAGGTATGCCCCATCAAGTACAAGCAGATATCTTCAAACGTTATGAAAGAGCCAATAAGGAGCGGGGCGGGTTTGGCATCGGTTTAAGTATCGTACTGGATATCTGTAAAAGGTACGGTATCAAGCTAGACCTTCTTTCGAAAGAAGGAGAAGGGAGTACCTTTATCCTGACTTTCCCAAGAGCAGGAAAGCGGTAGTCTCTACTCGACACTGTCCATCAGGATACCGATGATATCTGTCATTGTGATAATACCAAGCAGTTCATTGTTATCGGTCACAAGCATACGTTTGATAGAGTGTTGTACCATCATTCTGGCTGCGTATTTGACATCAAGTTGCGAGGAGACTGAAAATGCAGGTGTGGCTGCGATATCGTAGACATTGAGCAGGTCGATATCACCATCTTCTGCGACAATACTTTGAAGAATATTTTTAAATGTGACAAGACCGTAAGCACCATGCGGTGAGGTTTTCTCTACGATCACCGAACGTACCTTATGACCTTTCATCAACTGAAGTGCTTCTCTGACCGAAGCCATGGGTGAGATCTTTACAAGCTTTTCTGCGGGTGTCATAATGTCTTTGGTTAACATTGGATTCCTCCTAACATAGTTTTGATATTGTCTTCAAATTGATGCAGCTCATCTGTATCCAGGCCGGCAACATGAGTAAGCGGTAGTGTAAATGCCATCCCTGAGTTCTCCGGATTATCCAGGTCAAACTCTTCTCTTAAGGTACGCATCACCTTCATCGTGAGTTTACGCGGAAGGACAAAGAGCAGTACGGAGACATTCTCTTCAAGTGTAAGGCCAAAGAAGACCTTCTTTTCTTTGAGACCGATATTCTTCCCATGCAGGATCGTGACAGATCCTGCTCCGGACTCTTTCGCAACTTCGATCGCTCTCTCTTCATCTTTGTCTTGAATGACCGTAATCAACGCGCTGAACTTCATTCTTTTTCTCCTTCTACTTTAGGTTGCTTGTATTGTGCTATGATACCATAACCCATCACTGTGATCATTGGGAAGAGTGATGCAAATGCGATCAGCCCGAAGCCGTCGATGAGCGGGTTTCTTCCTTCGATATTCTCAGCCAGTCCCAGACCCAGTGCCGCAACAAGGGGTACGGTGACCGTAGAGGTTGTGACTCCTCCACTGTCATAGGCAATAGGGATGATATACCGTGGAGCAAACTGTGTCATTATGATCACAAAGATATACCCTACGATAATATAGTAATGGATTGGATCTCCTACGACGATACGGTATGCTCCCAATGCGATACCCAGTGCGACCCCGATCGCCACGGCAATACGTAATACCATCTGTTTGATACTGCCATTACTGATCTCCTCGGCTTTAATCGCGATCGCAAGCAGTGAAGGCTCAGCCATCGTCGTAGAGAAGCCGATCAAAAAAGCAAAGAGGTATATCAGCAGATTATTCTTCATCGCAGTCAATTGGAATGCAATCGTCTCACCGATAGGAAAAAGTCCCATCTCCAGGCCAACGATAAAGGCATAAAGTCCCAAAATGACCATAAGGATACCTGTAGCAATTTTGTGCAGATGTGCAACCGGTTTTTTAATAATCATATACTGAAAGAAAAAGATGACACCCAGGATAGGGGCGACATCTTTCACGACGCCTACCAGTTCAAGAAAGGTTTCTTTCAGGCTGAACTCATATACAGCAGTGGCCGTTTTCGCCCCTTCTACAGCAGCGTTTACTCCCTCAACGACTGCAGGTCCGGCATCAGCCATAGCATAGACGATGATCCCGTAGACCTGTACAAAGATCATAGGGGTCAACGAAGCAAACGCGATCAGCCCGAAGCCATCGATCACAGGGTTACGCCCTTTGATACTTGAGGCAAGACCGATACCCAGTGCTGCGACAAGAGGAACGGTCACTGTAGAGGTCGTGACGCCACCACTGTCATATGCAAGTCCGATGATCTCAGGCGGTGCTAGGAATGTGACAGTAACGACCAGAACATATCCGGTGATAATATAGTAATGGATCGGGTGCCCAAGCAAAATACGCAATGTCCCCAGTGCAATAGCAAATCCTACCGAGAGTGCCACTGTCATGCGCAGAAAGAAGGCATCGACTTTTCCATCACTGATAGAAGCAGCCTTCTCTGCTATGGCAATGAGTGCAGGTTCTGCGACTGTTGTAGCAAATCCGATCGTAAAGGCGAACAGGAGCAGCCAGAAGATAGATCCCTTTTTAGCAAAGTCAGTAGCAAGGTTCTCTCCAATCGGAAATATCCCCAGCTCCAGTCCCCGTATAAATAGCGCTAATCCTACGGCAACAATCGTCAATCCTATCACAATAGAGGAGAGGTTGTCCGGCATAGCCTGAATGATCGCTACCTGAAAAAACGCAACAACAAGAATGATAGGGATAAGATCTTTGAATGAGTTTTTCAGATCCCCACCGAATATTTTCATACTTTCTTTTATCATGGGTGTAATTATATCTTTTACAACCCATGGTAAAGGTTTATTGGTTGCCTAATAAGGACTTTTTGTGATTAAAAGATGAAAAGGTAACCTTTCAGTGATCTGCGGATTGCTCTTTATGCTCTTCTTGCTTGACTTTACAGCCTGTATTGATACCTAAGAGTGCATAAGGAGGGCACCACCCGATCGCTACAGTGATCAGTAAAGCTACTCCGACGATATCGGCGATGATACAGCTATTCATCAAACCCCAGGCCAGCAATCCGATCCCCAGCACTGTTCTGATGATCCGGTCAATTTTTCCCATATTACATTTCATAGTCAACTCCTATTGAATATAGGAGCAGTATAGTATCATGATGTGGTCTCTCTGTGTAGCCGGTTCGAACTATCGTTTATTTAAATAGGTCAATACTTTATCGAAGTTCTTCTCGTGTCCAAAACAACTGCTCGAATTGCAGATCATAAATCCATCGTTGGTATCATTTTTAAGATAGGTGAAAGGGTAGGTGACAGTGTCGACGCTTGAAGTATTTTCCAAAAGCTTCTCTTCTGTCGCTTTGATGATAATATCATCTTTGAGGTAGCGTACTACCATGGAACTCATCGTCGGTGAAGAGATCGGTTGTCTCATGACATCATAGGAGTGTATCTCCAGGGACTTGAAGACAAACTTCTTGTAGACACTGTCTACCAAAGAGGAGAGTGAGTGGAGTACATTGAGCATGACCGCCATCGCAGAAGGGTAGGAGCTGTCATAGATATCGGCATTTGTTTCAAACTCTCCTCTTGAGAATTTCCACAAGCCGTTATTATAGTACTTTTCTATCGCATTGTTTGTAAGCTTTGTGGCAGTGACAAGGTACTTTTCATCCAGCGTGCTTCGGTAGGCTTCGACTAAGGTATCGGCCAAATAGGCATAATCTTCCAGAAATGCATGGATCTTAGGTTCTTTCCCTACCAAGGTGGAGTGAAAGAGCTGAGAGTGGATATACATACTCTCCAGCAGCGCATCAAGAGAGTTTTTGGCATGTTCCAAGTAGTGTGGTTCGATACGTCCGGCCTGGAAGAGGGATTTGATCATCATCGCATTCCATGAAACAAGGACTTTTTTATCGATAAATGGATAGAGATGCTTCTCGTCTCTGCGTTTTTTCAGGGCGGCAAGCGCTTCACTATAGTAGGGAATATCGATATGGGCCGGATCGTCTACCCGGAGAATATTTTTCCCATCAAAATTGCCCTCTTTTGTGATATGGAGTGCTTTGGCCAGTGCATTGTGTGCTTTTTCCGGGATACCCGCTTTTGCAAAGGACTTGAGTGCTTTTTCATACGTATAGACAAAGTATTTTCCCTCTTCCCCCTCGGTATCTGCATCACTAGCTGAGTAGAAGAGCCCTTTTTTGCTCATTTTCTCAAGCATAAAGTCCAGAGTTTCAAAGGCTACCTGTTTATAAAACTCATCCCCTGTCGTATGGTAAGCCTTGAGATAGAGTTCACTGAGCAGCGCATTGTCATAGGTCATCTTCTCGAAATGGGGTACGAGCCATTGATCATCTGTACTGTAACGGCAGAAACCTCCGTCCACCAGGTCTCTCAGTCCGCCTTTTGCCATGGAGGTCAATGAGTGTGTTGCCATCTGAAGCGCTTCTTTGTCTCCTATAATACGGTGCAGGTCAAGCAGAAACTTGAGAAGAGAGGTTTGCGGGAATTTCGGTGATTTGTTAAAGCCCCCGTCTGTATCGTCAAAGAGTTGTTTGGCCTGATCGATAAAACGAGCCATGATACTCTCATCCATACGAGTGGCCTGTATCTTCTCTTTGCGGGAGTTGATAAAGCCCAGTATCTCATCCGCTTTTTCGAGTAGTAACTTTTTTTCTGTCTGATACTTCTCTGCGATCACTTCCAAAAGAGAACTGAAGCTCATCATTCCATATTTGGGTTCATCCGGTATATAGGTGGCAGAGTAGATAGGTTTGAGATCCTGGCTTAGAAAGATTGAGGTGGGCCATCCGCCCGGACGTCCGTTCATCAATTGATAGATCTCCTGAAAATGTTTATCGATATCGGGTCGCTCTTCACGGTCAACCTTGATGGAGATAAAGTGTGTGTTAAGTAGTTTGGCTGTGGCTTCATTTTCAAATGACTCGCGTTCCATTACATGACACCAGTGACAGGAACTGTAACCGATGGAGAGAAATATCGGTTTGTTCTCTTTCTCTGCTTTTTGAAAAGCCTTTTCTCCCCAAGGGTACCAGTCTACAGGGTTTTCTGCATGTTGTTGGAGATAGGGGGAGTATTCATTTTTGAGATGATTTGCCATTATTCAACCTTATTTGAGCTATGTTAAATTCAATTTTGGATAAAATCACTGCAACATCTTTATGTGCAGGGTTACACACCTTATACACATAGTGTACTATAGAATAGTAAAAAATTTGTGTTTTAGAGAGAAAAAATGGTGAATTTGGTCAAAAAGTTACTCCTATTGAGTGTGTTTTTTAGTTCTTTAATGTTTGGCGGTTTTCAATCCGCATTGAAAAAGCAGAAATTTTTGTCTCCCGAAGAGGCATTTAAAGTTGAAGTGGTACAACAGGATGAACAGATTGTCACGACATTGACGATGGCTGATAAGATACATATCTATGAAGAGACGATGAGGTTCAAAGCCAAAGGTGATAAGGAGATTGTGCTTAAACCTGATGCGATGCCTACGGCCGAAGTGCTGGATGGAGAGAGGGTCTATAAGGGGGTAGTCACTGTTTCTATTCCTACAGAGAAGATCACTTCCCAGGTATCGGGAGATTATACCTTCAGTGTAGAGTTCCAGGGGTGTTCAGATGCCGGGCTGTGCTACTCTCCTATCGTGAAAAGCTATGCGTTTAAAGGAAAAGAACTTGGTGTCTGGGAGAAGGTTGCAAAACTCTCCAAGGAGGGAAATGCTGCCAAGATCGTTGATGTCCTGATCAATGAGAGTTCTATTTTCGTACTCTTTCTCTTTTTTATCTTTGGGTTGTTACTTTCCCTTACTCCATGTATCTTCCCGATGATTCCGATCCTCTCGTCGATCATTGTATCCCAACAGGGAGGTGAAGAGAAACCGAGTATGGCCAAGGCTTTCTTTACATCATTCATTTATGTCCTTGCCATGGCATTGACCTATACGATCGTGGGACTTGTTGCGGGGCTCGTGGGTGCAGATCTGCAGGCTGCGATGCAAAATCCATGGGTATTGACGATCTTTGCGGGAGTGTTTGTCGCACTGGCACTCTCACTTTTTGGTTACTATGAGATCGGACTGCCAGCTTCCATCCAGTCCAAGTTGACCAAGGCGAGCGATGATGCACAGGGTAAAGGGATTGCAGGAACAGCGATCATGGGGGCACTCTCTGCCCTGATCGTAGGACCATGTACCGCTGCACCGATCTCTGGTGCCGTACTCTTCATCTCCCATACAGGGGATGCACTCCTTGGTGGAGCAGCACTCTTTGTGATGAGTATGGGGATGGGTATGCCGCTCCTACTTGTAGGATTGGGGGCAGGTAAGTTCATGCCTCGTCCGGGTGGATGGATGACCAAAGTCTCTCAAAGCTTTGGTGTGATGATGCTCGCACTGGCGATCTTTATGCTATCACGTATCTTGCCGGATGGTATGACAATGATACTTTGGGCACTTCTCTTTATGGGAACTGCGATCTATATGGGCGTCTTTGAGAACAAGGCGGGTGAAGGGGCGATGAAGCTTTTCAGAGTGCTGGCATTGGTGTTTCTGCTTTATGGTGCCTCACTTTTCATAGGAGCTCTCAGCGGCGCCAACTCAATGTTCCGACCATTTGAGAAGTTTACCTCTGCAACGGTTGCGGCACACTCGTCTACAGCGGTTGCAGAAGAGAAGACGTCACATCTGGGATACAGTGTGGTAAGACTTCAAGAGGAAATCGCAGCGTCAGAGAAACCGGTAGTGGTGGATTTTGGTAAGGACTCATGTACGGCCTGTAAAGAGCTTGAAGAGATCACATTCCCTGATCCGGCCGTTCGGAAGCAGATGAAGCGTTTTACCTTTATCAAGGTTGATTTGACGGCCAATACTGATGATGACAAAGCTTTGCTCAAAGAGTACGGCTTATTCGGTACTCCGAACATTATCTTTTTTGACAAGAACAACAACTATCTGCCTGAGAAAAGTTTGACAGGGTTTGTTCCACCTGAGCAGTTTGAAGCGCACCTAAAAGAGGTAGAGTAAATTAGAATAATATATTTTAGGTAACAGATAATATTCTGTTATAATAAGTCTCATCTATAATAAGAGAGTTGAAGTGGAAAATATCAAGAAAAAAATTCATTTACTAAAACATGAGCTCTCTCTGTGTAAGGATAGGGTGTTATATGATGAGACACTGGAGTCTCACATTACGCAGTTATCCAATGAAATTCTCTCAGATCCTTCCCTCTCTAAAAAAATTGACAGAAACTCCAAAATATTTTTTCTCTCCAATCGCTTGAAGGATACATTGAAAAGAAAAGAATTGATGGATAGAACTGCCCAGGAGGAGAGAACCGAACAGATTTCTGAATTTATTGAACAAATCAACAGTGAGGCACTGATGTATGCTGAAGAGATATTTTCCACGCTTCTGAATGAACTGGGTATCCCGGATGATATTAAAACCCCTTCGGTTCAGGAAAAAAAAGAAAACTTCTCTACCCTTAAGCAGTTAGCTGGAAAAAAAGCGCACTGCAACAGCGGGATTTGGTGATGCATCTCATGATTGTATCGGCTATGGTACTCTTTATTGTCTGGTTTCATTGGAAGTCGGTGTGAGAATGAGTGAGGTGAAACATGACAGGTAATTTTATGAAAGATGTCTTATCTATTTTCCCCAAAGGATATGAAAAGATTTTTTTAGTGCTCTATACGATTTTAGTTCCCTATGTTCTAGGGTTACTTTTTTTCCTTTTTTCTATAGGAACAGGTATTTTTTATATCCTTTCAAGCATACCGTACCTTATCACCTGGCTTGTCGGTTATGAGGTGTTATCTGTTTTGATACTGCTCTATATTCTTAAAAAAGCTATTTTTTTTCGTTGAATGGATAGCAAGCAACCTGTCAGGGTCCCTCTAGCTATATTTGATGCAGCTACTCTTCCTCGGTAGCATCAGTGGTATAGACACCGGTAAGTTTCTTCCAGATAATAGAAGCGGCCAGACCAAACCAGATCAGTAGACCCATACCGATCGTTGCAGCCCAACCAGCCTGTTCAAAGTCGGTCACATTGATAAGCCCGTACTCCTGAAGCCCCCAAATGAATGCTCCGATAATGATCGCTGTCAGTATCGCTCCGTAGAGTTTGAGGCTCTGAAAGATCGATTTGATCGCCAATAGCCAGAGTGCCAGCATGATGAGGATACCAAAAGGGTTGAATCCCGAGAGGATATTGTCGACATTCGAGATATAGTGAATGAAGTGATATCCGCTTGGATTCCACGTACCGATCGCAAGCGCCAGTGACATAAGCATGGTAACCCACCACTGCAGGTAGGTAACCTCTTTTCCAGTTTTGGTTTTTGCGGTTTTTGTAAGAAAACCAGGTAGCATTATTTCCCCTTGTTGATACGCATTTCGGGTATTATAGCAAAAGTTGGTTTTTGGCTATAATATCAAAAAAAGATCGTGTGGGATACACGATACTATGAAACGGAATAACACAATGACTTCTAAAACACAAAATCAACATATCAAGATCGGCGAACTGAACACCCTGAAGGTAGAACGTGATACGGACTACGGACTCTATCTTTCTGCAGAAGACCTGGAGGAAGTACTGCTCCCCAATGTCTATGTCATGGAAGAGGAGATGCCGCTCGGTGCACTCCTCGATGTTTTTGTCTATACGGACAGTGAAGACAGACCTGTGGCGACAACGAAAATGCCCTATGCTAAGCTTGGTGAGTACGGATACTTTACAGTGGTAGACTATAAATCTTACGGCGCCTTTGTCAACTGGGGGCTGCCCAAAGATCTCTTTGTCCCGCTTTCGCAGCAAAAGGAGTACTTCAATATCGGTAAAAAGTATATCCTGCGTATCTGTCTGGATGAGCAGACAGGCAGGCTTTACGGCACACAGAAGATAGGAAAATACTTCAACCGTACCATGAAGGGGCTACACCAGAACAAGGAACTCGATCTACTGGTGATGGCTAAAACACCGTTAGGGTACAAGGTGATAGCGGACAACCAATACGAGGGTATGCTCTTTGATAACGAGATCTTTGAAGCGCTTCACGTCGGTGACCGTAAAAAAGCCTACATTAAAACCATAAGAAAAGATGGGAAACTTGACCTGAGTCTACAGCCTATAGGTAAAAAAGCAAAAGTGGATGAGGGAGAGCAAAAAATCCTGGAGCAACTAGAAGTGCAGGGTGGAGCACTCCCTTTTACCTATAAAAGTGATGCCGAGGAGATCAAAAAGGTTTTTGGAATGAGCAAAAAAAACTTCAAACGTACCTTGACCGCACTTTTGGAACAAAATAAAATAAAACTTACTGAAGAGAGCATAGTGAAACTATAGCGTGTATAGCGCTTTTTAAAGCAGGGACAAAATGACACTTTGGGATTTTTTTATCCTAAAATGCTTTTTTAGGCTAGACTATCATTAAAGTATTATGCTCTAACCTGGAGATGATACGAGCATTGGGGGACTAGAAGATGCATATTTTTCTTCTACTGATTTTACCTTTTTTTGTTTTTGCAAAACCCTTCAAGGTTGCGACCTATAATGTGGAGAATCTTTTTGATGCCCACTACAGCGGTACGGAGTATAGTGACTATACGCGTAAGCATAACTGGACAGAACGAATCGTCGATATCAAGCTTAATCATACTGCTGAGGTGATCTGTGATCTGAATGCAGATATACTCGGCCTGCAGGAGATTGAAAATAGAGATATCCTTCATGCACTGCAAAAAAAACTGGATGAGGTGGGGTGTGCATACCCGTATATAGCTGCTACTCGCAAGGGAGAGACAGCAGTTCAAGTGGGGCTGCTCTCACGTTATCCTATAACATCGGTCAAAGAGATAGAGGTCAGCAGCACGCCGGGAGTCAGAAATATCCTTGAAGCAGTCGTTGCGGTCCAAGAACATCCTCTCTATATCTTTGTCAACCACTGGAAGTCACGCTCAAGAAATGGTTGGGAGAGTAAACGAATCGTCTATGCCAAAGCACTGAAAAAGCGTCTCAACATATTGCCAAGAGGGGTTGAGTATATTCTATTAGGGGATTTCAATACGGATTATGATGCTGACCTATACCTTGAAAAGCGTATCAATGATACACGGGGTAAAACAGGCTTGCATCATATCTTGCAGACCACAGAAGAGAAATCAAGGCTCTTTAAAGATAAGCATGTGCATTATACACTCTGGAGTGAGTTGGCTCTGGATGAACGGTGGAATACCAAGTTTTACGGGAAGAGAGGAACGCCTGATCATATCCTTTTCTCTCAAACCATGCTGGATGGCAAAGGGATTGACTATCGTAATAGTACCTTCGGTGTTTTTAGGCGACATTATCTCTTCACCAAACGCGGATATATCAACCGATGGGAGTATAAAAAGGGAAAACACCGGGGGAGAGGGTACTCTGACCATCTGCCACTTTATGCCTATTTTGATACCAAGCCCTATAAGAAGGAGCGTGACGTAACTATTCCGAAGAAAAGAGAAGTGAAACCGATAGAGTATCTCTATACGGTTGCGCAGTTATCCCATGAAGTCGTACTTAAAGATGCTGTTGTGATATGGAAACAACGGGGAAATGCACTGATCAAGCAGCGTCTGAAGGGAAGAGGGATATTTCTCTACGGGTGTGCGAATGGACTTGAACAGGGGAGAGCGTATGATCTTCTGGTACGCGGAATCAAGGCGTATCACGGACTCAAAGAGATCACGCATGCCTATATACTCAACGAAAAAGCTCTTCAGGATACCACCGTATATTATCTGACACAAGATGATCTCTTCAAACCGAATGTGATGCGTCAAAATGAACTTTTCAAAGACTTAAAAGGAGTCTACAAAGATGGATACTTTTATACAGTCGGAAGAAAAATCCCTATCTACTTCAGAAAAAGAAAACAGGCTCCGCCAAATGGCTCCAAACTAAAGATAGCCTATGCCCATCTAGGGTATTATAAGCATCTACAGTTAGTGGTGTATAGCCCTAAAGACTTTACTGTATTGGAGAAGTAATGGCATATTATCATTGGATTTTGGCATTTCATGTCATGAGCTTTATCTCTTGGATGGCGATGCTCTTTTATCAGCCCAGGCTCTATGTCTATCATAGTGAAAATGCTGAGAACAAAGGATTTGTAGAGGTTGTCAAGATACAGGAGTATAAACTGATCAAGTATATCGGAACGCCTGCGATGTGGGCCACAATCCTTTCAGGGGCTTTGATGCTCTATCTTAACCCTTCGATTTTTCAAAGTGGAGGGTGGATGCATGCGAAGTTACTGTTTGTTCTGTTACTCTTTGCTTATCATTTTTCGTTGGAGTCTCACCGTAAAAGATTGACAGAGAACCCAAGCTATAGACCCGGCAGGTTCTACCGTTTTTATAATGAAGTGCCTACACTGTTGATGATGGGGATCGTCATCTTTGTTGTGGTTAAGCCTTTCTAATGCATGTTCACTTTAACCTTCTTATGTTAGAATAACTAAAATTAATTTTAAAGGATTATAAGTATGAATTTACCAGCTATTTCGATACCGAAAATAGATCTTCCATTTGATATACCGGTGTTACTACACCCTCCAGTAGATCATTTTGCGATTGCACTGCCAATCGTAATTTTACTGATAGAGTTTATCAATCTATTTATTAAAAAAAGAGCGTTCTCAGTACTCTCACTCTTTTTGGTGATAGCCATGGTTATTGTCGCAATCGGTGCATATTTAACTGGAAGCGTGGATGGTAAAGAGGCCTATCCTTTATTGAATGAAATGGGACAATCAGAGCTCAAGGAGCATAAGTTGCTGGGTACGTATGTGATGCTGGCATCAGGTATTGTCCTTCTATTCAAGTTGGCTTCAATGCTCTCTTCCAACGGGCTGGTAAAAGCATTTTACGTGTTAGTACTTGCCGTCTTTGTCGCAGTAGTACTGAAACAAGGTAAAGAGGGTGGAGAACTTGTTTATGAGTACGGGGCAAATGTGGAAATGGTCAGTACACTGGATGATGAGAGATTTGACCTTGAAGAAGAACGTGATGAACTCGAAGAAGAGTTAGATGCTGTTACTGAAGAGCTGGAAACAGCACAAGAAGAGCTTGAATCACTCAAGTCAAAAGCTTCAGAGCTTGTAGATGTAGCAAATGATACGAACGTATCAACATCTGATACGGCAGTTTCAACAGAAAATTAGATGGTCGGCCTACGAGCCGCCATCCCCCTCTACTGTAAATTCTATCTCATATCTCTCTTCAGGAATTTTCGTTTCAAGGTTTGCAAGGTATTTCGCCATCAGACGTGTCTGCTCAGGTGTGAGTGATTGGGCAAAAGAGATCATGATCGTTCCAAATGCAGTTCTGGTTTTTCCCTGCTGAAGGTTTTTGAGGCGTGTGAGTATGACCTCCTCTTTTAATCCTTGCAGTCTAGGTGAAGCACCCATCCCTTCCCCATAGTTTCCATGACATGAGTTACAGGCATTTTGCATATAGAGTTGTTTCATCTCATCTTTTTGTGCCTGACTGAGTTCTGCAGCACTCAGTGATAAGGTAATGATTGGCAATAAGAGTATCTTTTTCATACTGTTATTATAGTGAAAGCATCTTAGTAGAGTATTCTGGCGAGATAGAGTCCCTCAGGAGGAGCAAGCCTGTAGTTGTACCTCTTTTCTCCCTCCAATTGTGCTTGAAGCTGGGAGAGTCGCAGTTCACCTCTGGCACACTGCATCGCACACTCGATCATCATCCTTACCTGTGAACGCAAAAAACCATTGGCCTCAAAGTAGATGAAGTGATAGTGGTTGATTTTCTTGTATCTGGCTTGGTAGATAGACCGTATTGTAGTATGTACATCACTACCTGTTTTGTGGAAGTATTTGAAGTCGTGTGTACCGATATAACGCTCCAGCGCTTTTTGAAGTATTGCTTCATCGAAAGGTGCATAGTACGAGATATATTTTCTCTCAAAGACCGAGGGGGTCTCTGTTTTGAACACATAACGATAGAGACGTTTTTTCGCAGTGAATCTTGCATGAAAAACATTATCTACTTTTGCAATATGTTTGACCGCGACAGCGTCTAGTTTACGGTTGAGGTTTAGTTTGAGCTTTTCGAGGTTACTCCAGTAGGAGGGGAGGTCAAAGTGTATGACCTGTCCGGTAGCATGTACCCCTCTGTCGGTACGACCTGAACCGGTAATCGCTGAATCTATCTTCAGGGATTTCAATGCATCCTCGATCGCTGAAGTGACAGTCTCTTTGGTCGTTTTTTGTCGCTGAAAACCATAGAAAGCGCTCCCGTCGTAGGTGATCACTGCTTTAACTCGCACTAAAAATACCTTGAAACCCGTTTATGAAATAGCCATTTTCCCATCAGCCATAACACCATACTGATGAGGAACAGTAGGGGTAGATTTCCATTTTTTTGAAATGCTGAGGCGATAAGGTAGAGTATAAATATCACAATGAAAGTTGTCAATATCGTATGGTTTTTTTGGTACCGCGGATTGATAATGGTAAATGCTGCAATCAGATAGACGGATAAGAGAGGAATCAGGCTTATAAAGAGGTTGAAGAGTGCCTTGTGCATTCTTTTTTTGTTGGTTTGGGCTTCTGCCCAGTAGGATAAAACACTTCTAAACTCAAAACCTTCTTCTCTCTTTCTATCATAGACACTGAGCTCTCTATACTGAGCTTCTTGCAGTTTCTCTTTTGTGTAGGTATACCCGTAGCCATCAGTAAGTTTCAGCAGCATTCTTCCGTTCTCATGAAGCAATTCACCCTTTTGTGAGCTAAAAAACTGTTCTTCACCTTCACTTGTCTGGTTGTAGATGACAAGGTTCTGAAAGGCGCTTTCGTTTTTATCTTTGACATAGATATAGAAATCCCCAAACTTTTGACCGATCTTACCCGGTATGATATTGAAACTTGCTTCCGCTCTTTTTTCTGCTTTAAATGCATTGTAGGCCTGTACACCTAAGGGCATGGTAATGAAAGCAATGGAGAGTAACAGCAGAGAGAAGAGAAAGGCTAAAATGAAAAAACTCTTTACTACTGATTTGGCATTGATCCCCAAGGCATGCAGTGCAATAAGCTCATTATCCTGGGAGAGCCTTCCCAGTAAATTCGCCAGCGCAGTAATAAAAGAGATAGGTAAGGTATAGAAGACAATCTCGGGAAGAGAGAGAACATAGAGCTTAAGGAGTTCATAAAATGTAAGATTGATCTTTGCGGTCAGAGAGGAGATCTGAATCAGAAAGACTAAGGATACAATCAGGTAAATAGGTAAAAATATCGTTAAAAATGATTTGGTGAAGTTGGATGAAAGATACCCTTTGATGTTAACCATAGATGATTAGCTCCAAAAGGTCAGCCGCCTGTGTATCAAAAAGATAGGTAATCAGTGTTGCCAGTGCTAAGAAGGGTACAAAAGGTACGCCTTTTTCTCTCCAAATGAGTGCCGGTATAATGGCCAAAATCGCAGAGAGAAAGATCGCGATAAAAAAGCCGGGAAAACCGAGAAGGGCTCCCATCGTGCCGGCTACGATCACGTCTGCTCCGCCCATAGCCTGACGTCCGGCAAGAAGAGAGGAGAGGAGACCTATCAGATAGAGTCCTCCTGCTGCGATCGCGGCATAGAGTGCTGACTCTATAAAGTTCGGTTGGACTAAGGCAAATAGCAGTGCTGCAAAATTGACATTGTCAGGTACGGCCATATATTCAAAGTCTATCACCACCAAAGCAAAAAGTGCAGCAAAGGAAGCAGCAACAAAAGGAAGATACCAGACCAGTCCGAGTTTGAAATAGAGAGCAAGGAAGATGACCCCTGTCAGAAACTCTACGACTGGGTACTGTGCTGAGATCTTCTCTTTACAGAAAGCACATTTCCCGCCCAGCGCAAGCCATGAGAAGAGAGGGATATTGTGGTACCACTTCAGGGGTGTGCCGCAGCTTTGGCATTTGGATGAAGGAAAGACGATACTCTCTCCTTTCGGTATACGGTAGATCACGACATTTAAAAAAGAACCGATCATGGTACCGAAAATAAATACTGCAAGAGTAACAGTCAACTCCATTTATACACCTCCAAAACGTCTGGAACGTTGTTTATAATTTGTTAATATGGTATCCAGTTCTTCGGTTGTAAAATCCGGCCACAGGGTAGGGGTAAAGTAGAACTCAGCATAACTGATCTGCCAAAGAAGAAAATTGGAAATCCGCTCTTCACCGCTAGTGCGGATAAGAAAGTCTATATCACTGTATGGCGTTTGCAGGTGAGAAGAGATATCCTCTTCGGTAATTTCGCTTTTTCCATCTCTGATCAACCTGTTGACAGTATCTGTGATCTCGGCGCGCCCTCCATAGTTGAGTGCAAGGATCTGTGTAAGGTTGGTATTATGGCGGGTCAGCTCCTCGGTTTTTTTAATCCGTTTTTGCAGTGCCGTGGAGAACTCAGAGATATTTCCGATGGCTTGAAAACGTACACCATGCCTTTGGTAAGTATCTACCTCATTTTGAAGGTATCTGTCCAGCAGTTTCATCAAAAACTCCACCTCCACTTTAGGCCGTTTCCAGTTTTCTGTACTGAAGGCATAGAAGGTAACGGTCTGGATGGTTTCGTGTTTGGCACAATAGGTCGTGATCCCACGAATGATCTCAGCACCTTTTTCATGCCCTTTGACACGTTTAAGGCCACGTTCTTTAGCCCATCTGCCGTTGCCATCCATGATAATGGCCAGGTGCTTCAGTGGAAGATTATTCATCAACGAGACCCTGTGCATGGTTCAGGATACTCTCTGCCAGGGTAAGTTTATCCGCTTTACCCAGGTGCATTGTATCTGTTTTGGAGATAAAGGTGATCTCATTGTCCGGTGTACCAAAGCTGTCGGCATCTTTAAGCAGGTTGTAGCAGACGGCATCGACCTCTTTCTGTTCCAAGAGTGCCTTTGCATTCTCAAGCCCATGTTGGCTGTCCATCTCTGCTTTAAATCCAACAACTGTTACACCGTCTTTGTTGAGGGAAGAGAGTATATCCGGTGTCTCTTTGAGTTCAAGGCTCCACGCTTCTCCCAGCATATTTTTTTTCATCTTGCCAGCTTGAGGGTATTTGGGGGTATAGTCTGAGACGGCCGCTACCATGAAGAGATAGGGTCTTTTTTGGATGAGTTCTATTGCGTCGGGGGTATTGAGGCTGGCTCTGCTCATCTTCCCTTTTTTGGCTACACGCAGGGCATCCTGTGTATAGTCGAGAAGCTCCTCTGTACTCTCTACTTCGATCGTATAGATCTCCTGAGGCAGTCCTTCATCACCTGTGGAGGTGATATAGCAGACATCGGCACCTTTGAGATAGAGGCTCAAGGCAATAGCGTTTGCCATTTTCCCTGAGGAGAAGTTGCTGAGATAACGTACTTCATCGATCTTTTCACGTGTACCGCCACCGGTAACCACAATGCGCCGATCTTCCCAGAAAGGATCCTTCAGGAGGGCCTTTGCCGTTGCATAGAAGATCTCACTCGGTTCTGCCAAGGCACCGCTTCCGTTATCACCGCAAGCCAACACTTTTTCTTGCGGCTCTACGATGGCGTAGTCATTGAGCTTGAGCATCTTGATAGAACCGGTAGTATAGTGGTTACTGAGCATTTTGGTATTGGCTGCGGGGGCTATAACGATCTCTTTACCATAGGCCAACGCTGTTTGTGTCAGGATATTGTCCGCGATCCCTTTGCTCAGTTTGTTGATCGTATTGGCTGTCGCCGGCGCGATCACGAAGACATCACACTTCTTACCGATCTCGATATGGTTGAGCTCACTGCTCCAGCTCTCACTGCTTTCGGTAAGTACAGGATTGCGCGTGAGCGCTTCAAAGGTCAGTGCCGAGACGAAACGTTCTGCTGCCGGTGTCATTACGATATGCACATCTGCTTCGGCCTTGACGAAGAGTCTGGCAAGATCACAGGCTTTGTAAGCGGAGATGCTTCCTGTCACACCGAGAAGAACGGTTTTACCTTGTAGATTGAGTTGCATTACTTTGCTCCAAAGAATTTATAAAAGAAGTTTTTGATCGTCTTCATCGGTGTACGTGACATGGCAAGCTCACCTTTGGCAACATTTTTTGTAATGGTACTTCCTGCTGCAATGAGTACATCATCTTCTATCGTTACAGGGGCTACCAGTTGTGTGTCAGAACCTACGAAAACATTTTTGCCGATCTTTGTTTGATACTTGTTTTTACCATCATAGTTACAGGTAATTGTTCCCGCACCGATATTCGTCCCTCTGTCGATCGTTGCATCGCCAAGGTATGCCAGGTGTCCGGCTTTGACACCCTCAAGCGTGGATTTTTTCACCTCGACAAAGTTACCGATGTGGGTATGTCTGAGTATAGAGTTTGGTCTCACCCGACCCATCGGCCCCACGGATGATGCTTCGACCACTGCATCCTCGACCACAGAGTTTGCTTTGATATGTGCCTCTTTCAGTGTGGAGGCTCCAAGGATGGATACCCCGTTTTCCAGGATACACTCCCCTTCAAATGTTGCACGGACATCAATGAAGATCGTCTGAGGGAGTCGCATGATCACCCCTTCCCTCATCCAGTGGTTACGGATACGTGTCTGCATGATCTCTTCGGCATGTGCCAGGTCAAGCTTGGAGTTCACCCCCTTGAACTCCTCTTCTTCTACAAAGACGGGGTGAACGACTCTCTCTTCCTCCACTGCCATTTTGATGATATCAGTCAGATAGTACTCTGCCTGTGCATTGTTGTTATTGAGTTTTGGAATATACCGTTCCAGAAGTTCGCTGTTGACTGCATAGACGCCTGCATTGACGTCTTGTACTAGAAGCTGTTCTTCAGTACAATCTTTTTGCTCCACGATCTCATGTACATTGCCGTCTTCAATGATTACACGGCCGTATCCGCTTGGGTTTTCAAGGGTGATGACCGACATATTAATCTCTGCATCCCCTGCGGTCAATGCCTCCAGTGAAGATTTGGTGATCAGCGGCATATCACCGTTGAGGATCAACGTACGCTCATATCGGGTCTTTACCCCTTTCATCGCTCCGCCTGTACCCGGGAACTGTTCAGCATCCTGGATATGAAACTGTATCCCCTGATAGATTGCTTCTATCTCTTCTCTGATCCGTTCTTCCTGGTGGTAGAGTACAACAGTGATATCTGTAGAGATCTCTTTGGCAGCATCTATCGCGTGAAAGAGCATTGGTTTTCCCGAGATCGTATGAAGGACTTTGGGTGTTAAGGATTTCATCCTGGTCCCCTGTCCTGCTGCTAGTATGACTACACTGATAGACATTTTGTACCCCTTTTTGATAGAATTACATGAAATTTAATAGTATCGTGATTATATCGAATTAATTTAAAGGCATTGTAGTGACATGTAAACATTTTGGAGAGTGCGGCTCCTGTGGGCTTTATGGTAAGAGTTATGCACATCAGTTGGAATATAAACAAGAGAAGGTCTCAACACTTTTGGCTCCTTTTTATAGTGGAGTATTGGAGGTCTATGACTCTCCCGATTCACATTATCGTACCAGGGCGGAGTTCCGTATCTGGCATGAAGGTGAGAGATGTGACTATGCGATGGGAAATATAGAGAAAAACGGTGCAGTGACAATAGAGGAGTGTCCCAAGGTCACTGAGCCCATCCAAAAGCGCATGTGGAGACTTCTGGAGAGGATCAATACTTCCTCGGAAGTATTGAAAAACCGTCTGTTTGCCGTAGAGTTTTTGGCAACCACGACGGATGAGTGTCTTATCACGATGCTCTATCACCGTAAGCTGGATGAAGCATGGAGTGAAGAAGCGAAAGTTTTGGAAAAAGCGCTCAATGCCAAGATCATGGGGCGCAGCCGTAAACAGAAGGTGGTACTCAGCGATGAGTATGTGACTGAAGCGCTCGTGATAGATGGCAAGACTTTTCGCTATGTAGAGTATGAGAGCGGGTTTACCCAACCCAACCCGGAGGTCAATGTGAAGATGATCGAGTGGGCGATCAGGCAGGCCAAGAAGGTCGGATATGGCGATTTCCTGGAGAGCTACTGCGGACTGGGGAATTTTACACTGCCGCTCTCATTCTATTTTGACAGGGTTCTGGCTACAGAAATATCCAAGCGTTCCATCCATGCGGCACTGCAAAACTGCGAACTGAACCATATAGAAAATATCACATTTGCCAGACTGGCATCTGAAGAGATGACCGAAGCACTGCAGGGCAAAAGGGAGTTTAACCGGCTCAAAGGGATCGATCTTAAAAGTTATGATTTCAGTACGGTACTGGTCGATCCGCCGCGGGCAGGACTGGATGAGGGGACGATAGAGCTTATCAGCAACATTGAATATATTATCTATATCTCCTGTAACCCCGAGACACTTGCACGTGATCTTGAGATACTGTCTCAGACGCATAAAGTGCTTGAAGCAGCAATCTATGACCAGTTTCCACACACTGAACATGTAGAAAGTGGTGTGTTTCTGAAGAAAAAGTAGTTGTTTACACTTCATTGACAGTTGCCTGTTAAGATGGATACAATCAAAACAGGCAAGGTCGACAATGCGTAAATTTGGACTCTTTTTTCTACTCTTTTCTCTACTGATCACACCCGGTATTGCAAAAGACTACACCCAGAAACGTGAGGTGAAACTCTTCATCGACCGAATGGTCAAAAAATACAGGTTCAACAGGTCTTACCTCAATCGTCTCTTTAAGGATGTAAAGTTCCAGAGGAGATCACTGGCTATTTATGTCCCCTCTTATAGAGATAAGGTCAAACCCAAAAGAAGTGCGAAAAAACAGGGTTCATGGGACAGGTATGAAGAGATATTTCTCAAAGAGTCTAAAGTACAGAAAGGTGTGGCATATATGCATCAGCACCGAAAAACCTTTCAAAAAGCATACAAAAAGTTTGGTGTAGAGCCGGAATATATCGCTGCCATTATCGGTGTGGAGAGTCACTATGGCGTCAATACCGGTAAATACCCTACCTTTGATACACTCACGACACTGGCATTTGAACCACACAGAAGACAGAAGTTTTACAGATCAGAACTCCAAGAGTTTTTACTGATGACAAGAAGAGAGAGGGTAAACCCCAGACGTGTGAAAGGTTCTTATGCCGGTGCGATAGGGTTGGGACAGTTCATGCCAAGCAACTACAAGACCTTTGTGGTCGATTTCAATCGTGATGGAAAAAAACGGATGCATAATCCGGTAGATGCGATCGGGAGTATTGCCTACTACCTTAAGCGTCACGGATGGAAACGTGGTAGACCCGTTGCAGTGAGAGTCTCCTATCCAGGTAACCGATATACAGGTAAAAAGACAGGATATAGACACAGATATCATCGCAGATCACTGAAACACATTTTCCCCAAAAAACCGTTCAATTACAATAAAAAGGTCCACCTGATCAAACTGAAACGTTTTAAGTACGATGAGCTTTGGTACGGGACAAAGAATTTTTATGTGATCACCCGGTACAACCACAGCAGCTACTATGCCATGGCGGTTTACCAGCTTGCGCAGAGACTCAAAGAGGGGTATAAAAGAAAATACGGGAAGAGGCTTTAGAAAAGTTCACCCTGAAGAGTCAGGGCAAAGTACTACTCTGCCAGTTTCATGTGTTCGATCTTTGTACAGTAGTTCTGTACGACTTTCATCCCGGCATCTTTGGCTTTTTGGGCCGCGGCATTGTTGACCAGCCCCTGCTGCCCCCAGAAGACCTTGACATCACCGCGCTCGATACACGCATCAGCGATTGCATCAAATGCCGCAGGTTTTCTGAAGATATCCACCATATCGATCTCAAACGGTATCTCTGCCAGTGAGCGGTAGACCTTCTCTCCCAGGATCTCATCCTCTTTCGGATAGACCGGTACGATCTTGTATCCGGCATTTTGAAGGTATCTGGCTACCATGTTGCTTGCTTTGCTCTCGTCGGGAGAGAGTCCCAATACCGCAATCGTTTTGACGCTATCAAAGATCTCTTTCATCTCCTCTTTGTTACTATTTACCGTTGGAAATTCACACTCCATAGTTCTTCCTTACTTGAATTTGATATAATTTGAGCATTATTACTTAGGATAGTTAATGTTAGACTTAAAAGAGATAGAAAAAGCGTATGAAAGAGTATCCGGTGTCGTGCACCGTACGCCTTTCAGTCATGCTCCTATATTGAGCCAGATGAGCGGGTTCGAGATATACCTTAAAAAGGAGAACCTCCAGCGTACGGGGGCCTTTAAGCTTAGAGGGGCATTCAACAAGATCGCATCATTGATGGAGTCTGGAGGGATCACCGGTGTGGTGGCTGCCAGTGCGGGGAATCACGCCCAGGGGGTTGCCTATACGGCACAGCATTTTGGAATCACTGCAACGATCGTGATGCCTGAGTCTACACCGTTAACTAAAATACAGGGTGTCAAAGAGTTTGGCGCTTCGGTGATTTTGCATGGTGCCAACTATGATGAAGCGTATGCCTATGCGACAGAGTTTGCCAAGGAGAAAGGCTTGAGTTTTGTTCACCCTTTTGCGGATGATGAAGTGATGGCAGGCCAGGGTACGATCACACTGGAGATGTTCGAGGAGGTAAAAGACCTTGACGCGATCGTCGTACCGGTAGGTGGAGGCGGGCTTATCAGCGGGATCGCTACAGCGGCCAAAGCACTCAACCCAAAAATAAAGATCATCGGTGTCTCGGCAGAGGGTGCACCAGCGATGAAAAAATCCTATGATGCCAAAACAGCGATCGACACAACGAGTGTACGAACGATCGCTGACGGTATTGCCGTACGTGATACCTCTCCCCTGACGCTTGAATATATTTTGAAGCATGTAGATATGTTTGAGACGGTATGTGAGGATGAGATCGCCGCAGCGATACTTTTTTTACTGGAAAAACAGAAAGTACTGGTCGAAGGTGCCGGAGCAGTGGGTGTCGCTGCACTGATGCATGGTAAACTGGATCTGCCTCCAGATGCTAAAGTCGCAATTGTACTCAGCGGAGGAAATATCGATGTCACGATGCTTTCTCTCATTATCGAAAAAGGTCTGGTAAAGAGCAGCAGAAAAATGAAGCTCTCGGTACTTATGATCGATAAGCCAGGCTCCCTGATGCAGTTTACCGAACTCTTGACCGAGGTGGGTGCAAATATCGTTCAAATAGGCTATGACAGAACCTCAATCGATCTTGAGTTTGGTGACGCGACGGTTTCTGTCCACCTTGAGACCAAAGGGGTGGAGCACCAGGATCAGATCCGTAGAGTTCTGACAGAAGGCGGCTTCAGCTTTAAAGAAGAGTATTAAGAGCATACGCATATTTATACTACTGTATCAAAGGGAAAGATATGATTGCTGTAGATTTAGGATCGAACACTTTAAGGGTTTTAGCGTTGGATTGTGAGAAGTCACAGTATATCGCTGAGTATGAAAAGACTGTCAAGACAGCAGACGGATTGGCTGATACGGGTATAGTGAGTGATGCGGCAGTCGAGAGAATTATCGTAGCAATTCTGGAGGCTAAAATGAAGATAGATTTTGGCCAACACCCTCTTAAGGCAGTAACGACCGAAGCCATACGCAAAGCAGAGAATGCTCAGGTGGTACTGGAAAAGATAAAAAACGAGACCGGTATCGACTTTGAGGTGATCAGCGGCGACGAAGAGGCGAGACTGACCCTTCTGGGCGTGAAGTACCGACTCTCTCAACTTCATTATTCGGCAGAGAGATTTGTGGTGGTGGATATAGGCGGGGGATCGACCGAACTGATCTTCCATTATGAGGATGAGGTAATAACCCGAAGTTTTCCTATAGGCATTGTAACCGTGGCGCAGACCTATCACTCACTCGAGGCGATTCAGGAAGCATTGCCGGATGTTATGCTCGATATAGAGAAGTTCTGTGTAGAAGTATTTGCGACAAAGGGGCATATCAGCGCTTTGGTGGCGACTGCAGGTACACCGACCAGTGTAGCAGCGATGAAATTGGGACAGACCTATGCGACCTATGATGCAGGTAAAATCAACGGAACGACACTGACGGTGGATGAACTCGATATCTATCTGGAAAAACTGCTGGCTATGCCTTTTGAAGAGCGTGAAACAGCTGTAGGTACAGGACGTTCAGACCTTATCGCTGCAGGGATATTGATCTTCAATCACCTCTTTAAAATCCTGGAGTGTGAGAAGTGTATCGTGGTAGATGACGGGCTGCGGGAAGGTGTGGCCTTGGAAGGGTGTAGCGGTTTTTAATTAAGATAAAATTTATCCCAATTAGGTATAACTATCTTACTCAAACCTCTTTTTTGCTATAATCGGAGGAAAATAAAACAATATGGAGCGTGTAATCATGCAGATGAGTGGTGCACAGATGGTGTGTGAGGCGATCATCGCTGAGGGTACAAAGACCGTTTTCGGTTATCCTGGCGGTGCGATCATGCACGTGTATGATGAGATATATAAGCAAGACGGGTTCGAACATATTTTGACACGTCATGAGCAAGCTGCCGTACACGCGGCAGACGGGTATGCCAGGGCGACAGGTGAAGTCGGTGTTGCGATGGTGACCAGTGGACCGGGATTTACCAATGCAGTCACAGGACTGGCAACAGCATATATGGACTCAATCCCTATGGTCGTTATCTCAGGACAGGTACCACTCTCACTGATCGGTACGGACGGATTTCAGGAGATCGATGCGGTAGGTATCTCGAGACCGTGTACAAAGCACAACTTTTTGGTGCGTACACTTGAAGAGCTTCCGCGTATCCTTAAAGAGGCATTTTATCTGGCGAGAACAGGAAGACCGGGACCGATCCTTGTAGATATCCCGAAAGATATTACGGTAGATATCGGTGACTTTGAGTATCCTACCGAGGTGAATATCCCTACCTACAAACCGACCTATAAAGGTAACAGACGTCAGATCGAAAAGGCGGCTGATGCGATCAGAGAGTCGAAAAAACCGTTGCTTTATGTTGGTGGTGGAGCGGTTCTCTCTGATGCCTATAAGCTTGTAAGAGAGTTGGCAGAGAAGACGCAGATCCCGGTTGTTGAGACATTGATGGCAAGAGGGATCATGGGTGCAGATAATCCTCTGCTTCTTGGAATGCTTGGAATGCATGGAAACTATGCATCCAATATGGCGATGAGTGAGACTGACCTGGTGATCTCTTTAGGTGCACGATTTGATGACAGGGTTACGGGTAAACTCTCAGAGTTTGCAAAATATGCGGATGTGATCCATATAGATATTGACCCGGCAAACATTGCGAAACTGGTAGATGTAGATTATCCGATTGTTGGAGATGTCTCGCAGGTATTGGAAGAGATGATCCCGTTGGTTGAAGATGTGGACAGTGATCGTTATCAGGCATGGAGAGAGATACTCAAGCGTTATGACGAACTTCACCCTCAAGCTTATGAGGACAGTGATACGGAGATCAAGCCGCAATGGGTGATTGAGCGTATCGGTGAATTGGTGGGTGAAGAGGCGATCATCACTTCGGATGTCGGTCAGCACCAGATGTGGGCAGCGCAACACTATCCGTTTGACAGACCGCGTCAGTGGATCAACTCCGGTGGTCTGGGAACGATGGGATTTGGTTTCCCTGCAGCGATCGGTGCAAAAGTGGCATTTCCTGAGAAGACGGTCCTCAATATTACAGGGGACGGATCGATCTTGATGAATATGCAGGAGCTTGTGACCGCAGCTGAGTACAAAACGCCGGTGATCAATATCATCCTGAACAACCAGTTCCTCGGAATGGTACGTCAGTGGCAGAGTTTCTTCTATGAGAAACGTTTTTCCGAAACCGATCTTACTTTCCAACCGAACTTCAAAGAGTTGGCAGAAGCGTGTGGCGGTATCGGATATGATGTGACGACCAAAGAGGAATTTGATGCAGCATTGAAAGATGCGATCGAAAAAGAGAAAGTATGTTTTATGAATATTGCAGTAAGCCGTTTTGAAAATGTACTTCCAATGGTACCATCAGGTGGTGCACTCTTCAATATGATGTTGCCCCAAAAGAGCGAAGACGATAAAGGAGAGAAGTAATGAGTATAGAGAACGAAAGACGCGTAATCTCAGTTATCGTAATGAATGAAAGTTCAGTACTGGCACGTGTGACTTCACTCTTTGCTGCACGTGGATATAATATCACTTCATTGACAGTAGCTCCTATACCGGACAGCGATATGTCACATATCACGATCGAGACACAAGGGAGTTCAAGAGTGATGGAGCAGATCACAAAGCAGCTTCATAAGCTTATCCCTGTCTATAAAGTGATCGAACATGAAGAGATGGTAGAAAAAGAGATGGTACTGGTCAAATTCCCGATTGCAGAAAACCTTAGTGATATCTCGGCATTGTGTGAAGCGTACAACGGCGGTATCGTGAATGTAGGAACTGAAATGGTGATCGCCATGGTGGCAGACGAACCGTGCCGTATCAGACACTTTATTGAAGCAACAGAACGCTACAGTCCGATCGAGGTAGTACGTGGTGGCGTAGTCGCTATCGAGCGTTAAAGCACTTTTTATTTTCCTGCGTTATTCGCAGGAATCTTACTTCATGATAACTTTTATCACAGATTAGGTTGACAGTATGACATATAAACTCTCTCAAATTACTCAAAACATAGGAATCGAATATCACGGCCAAGAGATCGAGATCGACGGTCTTCATACACTGAGTGAAGCGACATCTTCTCAAATAAGCTTTTTTAATGACAAAAAATATGCTTCAGAACTTCCTCATACGAAGGCTGCTGCAGTCCTGATAGATAAAGAACATGCAGGGTTGTTACCTGAGACAACGATTGCCTTGGTTACGGATGAACCTTACCTGAAATTGGCGATGGCCTCAAAGTTCTTTGCCCATAAGTTGACAACAAAAAGTGAAGCTCCTCATGTCGGTGAGGGGTGTGATATCGACAGAAGTGTGAAGTTTGGAGAGAATGTCGCACTCGGAGAAAATGTGACGATCATGGCAGGGTGTTATATCGGTGATCATGTCACGATAGGCTCAAACACACTCATCCATCCCAATGTAACGATTTACCACCATACAGAAGTAGGAGAAGGGTGTATCCTACACAGTGGAACGGTGATAGGCAGTGATGGTTACGGTTTTGCCCATACGAGAATGGGAGAGCATATCAAGATCTATCAAAACGGGAATGTGATCATTGAGGATGATGTGGAGATAGGTGCAAACTGTGCGATAGACAGAGCCGTATTCGGGTCTACACTCATCAGAAAAGGTACCAAACTCGATAATCTTATCCAGATCGCACATAATTGTGAAGTGGGTGAACATTCACTCCTCGCTTCGCAAGTAGGACTGGCAGGTTCGACAACGACTGGACGTAATATTGTGATGGGCGGACAGAGCGCATCGGCAGGACACCTGCATATCGGTGACTTTAGTACTATTGCAGGGAAGAGCGGCGTGACCAAGTCGCTTGAAGGTGGCAAGACCTATGCCGGATTCCCTGCGATCGACCATAAACTTTGGCTGAAAATGCAAGCAAAAATCTCTGGACTTTTAAAGCGTAAGTAGTTATAATCGAATAGATAGAACAGTGCTAGCAATGTGAGCTGTCTGCTGACAAAAGACTCCACCTCAGTGCAAGTGAAGCAGTTCTGATCTAAAGCTTGATGCAATCTTTTCACTAAATGAAAAGTTGTGAAAAATGCTGAGTGGTAAGATGTTAGCGTGCTTGGGGCTTTGCGCCTCAATAAATCACATCAAAAAGGAGTGTGCTATGAGCGGAAAAGTTACCATGGTTGAAGAGATGGATCTGAGTGGGACGGATAACGGAAAGATCACTGTAACAACAGTAGAAGCACCGTATGGTCAGGGGAGTGCCAGCGTAGCAAGTATCGGAATTTCACTTCAGGGAAATGTGGAAGATCCTGATTGGAAAGTACACCTTCCAAAAGAGAATATTGATGGAGTGATCACTGCACTTCAAAAGGCGAAAGAGAGCCTTTAACCCTATATGTGATGAATGGCAGAGCCACTCATCACTATTCATCGTGTTTCATTACTTTATATTGGTCTAATGCTCTTTGCATCAAGTCAGGGTCAGGTATCTTTCTTCCTGCAATATATCCGACAATATTGCCATCTTCATCAAACTTAGGCTTGATCCATACAACAACCAGGTAGTATTT
The DNA here is from genome assembly GCA_047689535.1 of Candidatus Sulfurovum kebritense. Lineage (GTDB taxonomy): Bacteria > Campylobacterota > Campylobacteria > Campylobacterales > Sulfurovaceae > Sulfurovum > Sulfurovum kebritense. The sequence continues at coordinate 83,005 of JBEWPZ010000001.1, forward strand.
CCCCTCATTGGTCATATTTTTTACAAAACCTTCCCAGTAGTTTCCTTTTTTGATCGTATCCCACATCCCTTTGAATGCTGCTTTTGGCATATCCGGGTGTCTGTTGATATTGTGGGGAGAACCGATGAGTTCCTCTTTTGTGTAGCCTGTTAACTCTCTAAATTTACGGTTAGCATAGGTGATAATACCACTGGTGTCAGTTTCGGTAATCATTACACCACCATCAAATGGTACTTCCTCGTCTATAGGATCAGGTTTAGTGATCTCTTTACCTGTTTTTGTATTTTTGATAGTACGGCCCATTTGATAAACTCCTGATGAATAAAGTCTGTTATTTTGGAAAAGAGACTTCAAGAGAGAAGATGAAAACCGATCGATATATCCGTGAAATAGCTATATAAAGAGTACACTATGGTCTACAATCATATCTATGACCTTATGTTCCCCCGCTTCTTCCTCAACTTCACTTTTCCAAAAATTAATAACTAAATGATACCATCTTATGCTTATGTGCATGTGAAATCAGAGGAATTTTTTACAACCTTCGCTACAATACGCAATAATGTCTAGAGGCTATCTATGAGAATAGCCAGAAGGAAAACTTTTGTCTACAGTTGAAACGATTAAGTCAATTTTAAATGAACGAATATTGGTCATTGACGGTGCGATGGGAACACAGATACAGGATCTTGATATCCCTGATGAAGCCTGGGTCGATGCGAAAGGTACCGTACAGGAAGGGTGTAATGAGCTGCTGATTGATACAGCCCCTGACCTGATCAAGCGTATTCATAAGCGTTATGCTATGGCGGGTGCAGATATGATCAAGACCAATACCTTTGGTACAATGCCATGGGTATTGGATGAGTATGGGATGGGAGAACGTGCCTATGAACTCTCTAAAAAAGGTGCTGCACTGGTGAAAGAGGTGTGCGAGGAGTATAGTACGGAGGAAGAACCACGGTTTGTGCTCGGTTCTATCGGACCGGGGACCAAACTTCCGTCACTGGGACATATCCACTATGATGAGATGTATGAAGGGTACAGAGAGGTTGCTCTGGGGTTGATCGACGGAGGGTGTGATGTTTTCCTGCTGGAGACCTGTCAGGATCCGCTGCAGATCAAAGCAGCACTGCACGCATGTGAAGCGGCCAATGAAGAGAGGGGTGTCAAGCTTCCGATCATGGTCTCTGTGACTATTGAACTGAGCGGTACGATGCTGATCGGTACCGATGCAACGACGATCGTAACGATTATGGAGCCGTTTGATATCCTCTCTCTCGGGTTTAACTGTGGTACCGGGCCGGATCAGGTCAAGAAGCACCTCAAAACGCTCAGTGAACTCTGTGATATGCCTATCTCGGTGCACTCCAATGCAGGATTGCCACAAAACAGGGGAGGGTATACCTATTATCCGATGGGGCCGGATGAGTTTACGGAAAAACAGCTGGAGTTTACCGCATTTGACGGGGTGAGCTTTCTTGGAGGATGTTGTGGTACGACACCTCAGCATATCCAGGCTCTCAAAAAGGCCGTAGCAAGTCTACAGCCTAAAACAGCGACAGGAAGTATCAAACCTTCCATCGCTTCACTTTTCAATACCACAGAACTCTTCCAGGAGCCTGCACCGTTGTTGATAGGTGAACGCAGCAATGCTACGGGTTCGAAAGCCTTCAGGGAATTGATCATTGCAGGTGATTATGAGGGTACGCTGACGGTAGGGCAGGCTCAGGTGCGTGACGGCGCACACTGTCTGGATGTCAATGTCGAGTTTGCAGGACGCGACGGTGCGGCAGATATGGCAGAAGTGATGAAGCTCTATAACCAGAAGATCCCGCTCCCGTTAATGCTGGATGCCACAAAAGTACCGACGATGGAGGAGGGGCTCAAGTGTATCGGAGGGAAGCCGATCATCAACTCGGTCAACCTTGAAGACGGGGAAGATAAACTGGATGCGGTCTGTCAGCTGGCGAAGAAGTATGGTGCGTCACTGGTCTGTCTGACGATCGATGAGAAGGGAATGGCAAAGACCACTGAGGATAAGCTCCGCATCGCGGAAAGGCTTTATGACCTTTGTGTGAATCGCCACGGTATCAAGCCAAGCGATCTGATCTTTGATATGCTGACCTTTACGGTAGGGTCAGGTGACCTGGAGTACCGGGATGCCGCCATCCAGACACTTGAAGCGATCCGCGAACTGCATAAGAGACATCCTGAGGTGGGTTCTACACTGGGACTATCGAACATCTCGTTCGGGCTTGACAAGAATGCGCGTGTCTTCCTCAACTCGGTCTTTCTGCACCACTGTATCCAGGCAGGGATGACCTCTGTGATCATCAATGTCAAGCATATCGTACCGCTTGCAAAGATGAGCGAGGAAGATAGGGAAGTGTGTGAGGAGCTTCTTTTCCGCCCTGATGACAATTCGCTCTTTAAGTTTATCGAACACTTCTCGGACAAGAGTCTTGATGAAAGTGGGAATGATGAAGCCTATGAGGCGATGAGTTCTGAAGAGAAGATCGCACACTTGCTTCTGGAGGGGGATAAAGAGCGTATGATCCCTCTGGTTGAAGAGGTACGCCATCAGATACACCCTGATACTATCGTCAATGAGATCCTGATCGATGCGATGAAAGTCGTCGGTGAGCTTTTCGGTAGCGGTCAAATGCAGCTGCCGTTCGTACTTCAGAGTGCAGAGACGATGAAGGCAACCGTAGACTACCTCAATCCCTATCTCACGAAACAGGAGAAAGAGACCGATACGACATTGGTGATCGGTACGGTCAAGGGTGATGTGCATGATGTAGGGAAAAACCTCGTGGATATTATCCTGAGTAACAACGGTTTTAAGGTCATTAATGTCGGTATCAAAACAGAGCTTCAAGAGTATCTTGATGTAATGAAGGAGCAGAAGGTTCAGGCGATCGGTATGAGCGGACTGCTGGTGAAGTCAACCGGTGTGATGAAAGAGAATCTTGACATCATGGCAGAACAGGGGATCGATATCCCGGTACTGCTCGGGGGTGCGGCATTGACACGGGGCTTCGTAGATGACTTCTGTAGGCCTGCCTATAAAGGACCGATCTTCTACTGTCGGGACGCTTTTGACGGGGTGGTAGCGATGAGCCGTATCGAAAAGTATAATGAAGACCCGAGTGTAGGGCTTGATACAAGACTTGCCGGAGATATGGTCGAGCGTAAAGAGAAGGTGAAAAAAAAGGTGGTGATCCCACCTTTTGAAGAGATCACAATGCCGGAACGTGTAGAGATACCGACGCCGCCGTTCTGGGGAAGACGTGTACTGACCAAAGAGGATCTGGATATCGATATGATCTTTGAGTGGGTCAACAGACGCTCGGTCTTTAAGATGCACTGGGGGTACAAATCCAAAGGCATGAGCAAAGAGGAGTATCAGAAGCTGCTTGATGAGACGGTGATCCCTGCTTTCGAGCGTTTGAAGCGTGAGTTTAAAGAGAAAGATCTCTTTGATCCGACGATCATCTACGGCTACTATCCGTGTAGAAGCGATGACCAGGAGCTGCTGATCTTTGATGAGAGCGAAGGATGGAATGTCGATGCCAATGCCAACCGTGAGCCTCTGCATGAAGTAGTGGGCAGAGCGGTGACACAGTTCAGCTTTCCAAGACAGGGACGTAAACCGCACCGCGCACTCAGTGACTTCTTCCGCCATGACAGACATGATGTGATAGGGCTCAGCTGTGTCAGTGCGGGTGCGAAGTTCAGTGCCTATGAAAAAGAGCTCTATGATGCAGGCAAGTACCTGGAGTACAATCTTGTACACGGACTCTCTGTAGAGCTTGCCGAAGCATTGGCAGAAGTGGTACACAAGCAGATCCGTATGGACCTCGGTATCCTCAAAGAGGATGAGGGTGCAACCCTGAGAGATGTGCGTATGAACCGCTATCAGGGGGCAAGATACTCCTTTGGTTATCCGGCATGTCCTGATCTTGAGCAGAGCCGCCAGCTCTTTGATCTGCTGAAGCCAGAAGAGTACGGGATAGAACTCAGCGAGACCTTCCAGATCGTGCCTGAGCAGAGTACGACGGCGCTTGTGGTGCATCATAAGAATGCTACCTATTATTCGGTGTAACTAGGTCAAAAGTGGAATATTTGATTTCGTTGCCACGTTGTACGTGGTAATGCGCCCTGACCGTATAGGAGGAAGTGCCCTTGGGGTGCCTAGTTCAATTCAATCTTTTCATCTCTTTGAAGGCAAAATAAAACTTCGCTTAGCATGACTGATGAGGTCTGCATTCCCAAGCTGGAGAGGCTGAGAAAGAACCTGTAATAATTTGGAAGTGGAGGCTTTAGCCCCACCGAAAAATGCAATATTTTTCAGTTTTTAACTCAAATATTACTAACACCCCTGAAAAAAACAATTTTTTCGTGTAAAAAGAATAGTTGTGGGACTAAAGTCTCCACTTCCGTGAGTTCTTTCACAGCCTCTGGAGCTTGGGAAGGAGCGTAAAAATCCCTATTTTTCGTTATTTTTAGCGCCATTATGTTATATAGGGTGCCAGATATCGTAAAATAGAAAAAGGAGCCAAGGGTTTGTCAAAGATCAAATATATGACCAAAGTAAAAAAAGTAGAGCAGCTAAGCCAAAAAGAGGTTGAAGAACTTCATGAAGTAGAAGAGAAGTTTGTCTTTCGATCAAACAACTATTATAATGATCTCATTGATTGGAATGATCCTGAAGATCCTATACGCAAACTTGTGATCCCGGACAGGGATGAGTTGAGTAGTTGGGGAGAGCTGGATGCGAGTGGCGAAGAGAGCTATACCAAAGCCAGAGGGTTGGAGCACAAGTATCAGGATACGGCACTGATACTCTTTAACAATGTATGCGGTGCCTACTGCAGATACTGTTTTAGAAAACGTCTCTTTATGAATGACAATGATGATACCGTAGAGGATATGACAGAAGCGATCGCTTATATCAAAGCGCACCCTGAAGTCTCCAATGTACTGATCACTGGCGGTGATCCTTTGGTAGCCTCTACAAGTAAGATAAGACCTTTGATTAAGAGCCTTAGAGAGATTGATCATGTCAAGATCATTCGCCTTGGGACCAAGATGACGGCATTCAACCCGTATAGGTTTTTGGAAGATGAAGCGCTTTATGAGATGATCCGTGAATTTTCTACTGCAGATAAAAAGATCTATATCATGAATCACTTCACGCACCCTAGAGAACTTACCGAACCGGCGATCGAGGCGATCGATAAACTGATCAAAGCCGGGGCGATCTGTACGAACCAAACACCGATGCTCAGAGGGATCAATGACAATGTAGAGGCACTCAAAGAGATGTTTGAAAAGCTCTCTGAGATCGGTGTGCCTCCATACTATATCTTTGGAGTAAGACCGACACTGGGTAATGAGCCGTACACCATGCCGATAGAGACAATCAGCGAGATCTTTGAAAAGGCGAGAGTACAGACCAGTGGCCTGGCTGCCAGAGCACGTTTTGTGATGAGTCACAAGAGCGGAAAGATCGAAGTACTCGGGATGACGGAAGATAAGATCATGTTCCGTTATCACAGAGCGGCTAAACTGGAAGATAGAGGTCGAGTGATGGTCTATAAGCGTAATCCTGAAGCACTATGGTTTGATGACTATACCGAGCTGCTTGAAAGCTATGTGATGTAACCTTGGCGACAAACCCCCTCATATTTTTATGCTCACATCTTACATGTGAGCATATTCTCCTCCCTATTAAAGAAACTCTACTATAATTCTTTACAATCATTTTTATAATAGTAAGGAATATAAATCTATGGTACAAACGATACAAAGTGATGTCATTGATACACTGAAGTCACAGCTTAACGAACACCCCGTATATAAAGCGGTGAAAACAGTAGAGGACCTAAGATGTTTTATGGAACATCATGCATTTTCCGTGTGGGATTTTATGTCACTGGTAAAGTATCTTCAAGCAGAGATCGCTCCGAGCACTTCTCCTTGGGTACCGCCTAGCGAGCCTGACCTGTGTCGTTTTATCAATGAACTGGTTCTGGAAGAAGAGGCGGATGAGATGCCTGATGGCAAAAGCTTTTTGAGCCACTATGAGATCTACCTGCTTGCTATGGAAGAGGTCGGTGCAGATACCTCCATGATCAGGAGATTTGTAGATACGGTGAAGTGCAAGGGAGTTGAAGAAGCGTTGCAGTTACCGGGTATCCCTGAAGCCAGCAGAGCATTTACGACGACAACCTTCAGTTTTATGCGTGACAATCAGCCGCAAAATGCAGCGGCTGCACTGGCACTGGGGAGAGAACACATTATCCCTGTGATGTTCAAAGGGATACTTAAAAATATGGGTATCAACAAAAAACAGGCGCCGATCTTTCACTACTATCTGGAGAGACATATCCATCTAGATGAAGGGTTCCACGGTCCGCTCTCTCTCAGACTTTTAAATAAACTGTGTGAAGAGGATGCAAAGAAAGTGGAAGATGCAGAGAATGCAGCCAAGCTGGCTGTCTCTGCACGTATTACATTTTGGGATGGCGTCTTAGCCGAACTGGATCGGCTGAACGCATCTGTTTAAAAGAGAGTTACCTCTCTGTTTTTGGCGCGGTACCGCTTCCTGGTATTTGCAAAGTGCTAGATCTCATGGGAGAATGACTTCTCAAAAAGCTCAAAATCCAGATACTCTTTAACGATCTCTTCGGACTCATTCATGCTGATGAGTGAGTAGGCAAGGGTACCCTCTTTGGGCTCTCTGCTGTAGATATCCTTGAGGAGCTTGATATAGTCGGCCTTGAGATAGGGAGTGATGGATGCGATATCCCGCTCCACATCCGCGATATAGGCATGGACATCACCGTCATATTCGACCTTGAGATCATCTTTGTCGATATCTTCGGCAGACTCTACCATCTGACGAAAGATAAAGTCTTCAAAGTTCTTGGCATAGTATTCCGTATCATCCATCTCGTCCCATATCTCCACGATCGGTGCTTCCCCCTTCACCTTGACATTGTCATAAAAGGCGTAGTAGTTGCCCTCAAGTGTTTTGGCAAAAGGGATGAACTTATGTGTCTCGATATCCCAGAACTCCGGAGTCTGGAAGTTCAGTATCGCTTCCGGGGTAAGCAGTGTCATCTGTGCCTCACCGGAGTGTAGAAGTGCAGGTGGGTTTTCCCTGAGTGTAGGATAGACTGTATCCACCCAGCTTTCACCCTCTTTCAGACCCTCTTCGAAGCCTCTCATATAGTTGAGCATTCCGTCATCCCAGAGTCTTTTAAAGTACTCGGGGAAGGTAAAGTCATATTTTTCTTCTATCTGTTTCAGTGTCACCATATAGAATTTCCTTCAATAAAAAAGTATAATTCCCAAAAGGATAATGCATGAAACTTAAAAAAGGCAGATACAGACACTACAAAGGTCAGGAGTATGAAGTGATAGATACCGCACGACACTCTGAAACAGAAGAGTGGATGGTCATCTACCGTACCTGTTACGGAGAGAGAGGTTTGTGGGTGCGACCCTATGAGATGTTTGTTGAGAAAGTAGAGGTGGATGGCAAAACGGTAGACCGTTTTGCCTATATCGGGGATTAGATCCCCTCCATTCTCCTTGCTTCAAAACTCACCAACTCTCCCGCTTCAAAACGGAAGAAAAGCTCGATAGGGCGGCAGCATACTTCACAGTCCTCGATATATTCACTTACCTCTTCAGTGGGGTCAAGTACCATTGATATCTGCTGCCAGCAGTAGGGACAGGTAAAAAAGTGTTCCATTACTTATCCTTTGTTTTAAATAGTTTGGTGAGCCACTCCGGCAGCATACAGAAGTTGTCACAATCGCCTTTCCTCTCACATCGGGTGATACCTATGTTCCTAATGAGGAGTATCATAAAACCTATGGCAATGATCAGTTGTATACTTCCTGCAAGCCATTGGTGGGAGAGAAGGCTCTGCATCGCCAAAACCAGCATCACTATGGTAATAATAAGACACATAAGGAATTCTCTTTTTTGTAGGATTATACTATATACTTCGTGTTATATATTATTGACCATGGTTAATATGTTTATTTCTTTACTTTTTTTAGAAAAATTAATCTATAAAGGAACTTTATGTCACCAATCATTGAACACTTTAAAACACTTACACAGATTCCGCACTGCAGCAAGGAGGCGGATAAGCTGATGGCGTTTCTGGTGGAGTTTGGAGAAGAGAGAGGATACAGTGTTGAGGTAGATGCGGCCAAAAATATCCTGATCAGAAAGGGTACCCCCTCACTATGTCTACAGGCACACTATGACATGGTCTGCATGGGGAAAGCACCTACGATAGAAACCTATGAAGAGGATGGAGTCATGCGTGCCAAGGGTTCCTCTTTGGGTGCAGATAACGGCATGGCGATCGCGATGATGATGGTGTTGATGGATCAGGGAGAAGTACTTGAGTTTTTGCTCACTTCTGATGAAGAGATCGGACTGATCGGAGCGAATGCTTTGGCATTTGACCTGAAGAGCAACTATATGCTCAACCTTGACAGTGAAGATGAAGCTGAGGTCTATATCGGCTGTGCAGGTGGTGTGGATATCACGGCAAGCAAAGAGGAGAGTTATGTTGAGGGAATTGGAGCGTGTTATGAGGTAGCGGTGAAGGGATTGGTCGGCGGACACTCAGGGGTAGATATCGACAAGGGTATCCCTTCAGCGATCAAGGTATTGGGTGCATATCTCTCTGAAGAGGGTGTTACGCAGCTGGTTTCACTCTATGCCGGGGAACGCCGCAACTCTATCCCTGCCAATGCTGTGGCCATTGTACGATCAGAAAAGTCTCTGGAGGATAGAGGAGATGTCACCGTAAGGGTACTGAACGAATCACCAAAAGTACTCAAAGAGGGCGAGCAGGCTATTGCACTGATCGATGCCTTTAAACACGGGGTGCATCGTCAAAATGAGCAGCTCGGTATCCCTGATACGAGTATCAACCTGGCGATCATTACCTCTGATGAGAAAGGCGGACTACTGATAGAGAGCAGTGCCCGTGCGATGAGCAGCGAAGGGCTTAAAGAGATATCAGGTGAGACGGTAGCGTTATTTGAGTCTTATGGTTTTGAGGTCAAGCTGGAAGATAAATACCCTTCGTGGAAACCTGATGTGACGGAATTTAGCGAGCTGGTCAGTGGAGAGGTAAAAAAGGTTTTTGGGAAGAGCAAAATGATGGCGATCCATGCCGGGCTTGAGTGTGGAGTGATCGCAGAGAAGTACCCGCAGATGAAGTTCGCCTCGATCGGCCCGACGATCCGCTACCCTCACTCTACCAGAGAAGAGGTGGACCTGAAGTCTGTAGAGGAGACGTTTGAGGTGTTATTAGGGGTAGTAGCAAAGTTGAAGTAGTGTAGAGAGAAACAATCAACATTTGATTTGAGTCATTAATCGAAATATAGGTTACCACGTACAGAGGCTGTGAAAGAACTCACGGAAGTGAAGACTTTCACTCCAAGGGTATTTCCTGCGGGCAGTCCCACAACTATTGTTTTAACATGAATAAGTAATTGCTTTCAGAGTTTTTTGACTGCTTCTTTAGTACATACTTCAAAATATCTCACTTGTAGGTGGGGCTAAAGCCTCCACTTCCAAATCAATATAAGTTCTTTCACAATCTCAAACCGTGGTAACGAGAAAAACTTTAAATCCTTCGTTAGATAGTATGCAGGTATTTCCTGTTCATTTCTTTCTTTTGTATCACAACAAAAGAAAGCAAACGAACCAAAGAAAGAAAAACGTGAGTGACATGAACTTGGAGTATGTTAAATAACCTTTTCACTCATTTCACCTTAAATCAGGAGATTTTTCCATACAGAGCATATGACATAATAGTTCAATATACATTTTTACTGGTTCCTAAATACAGAGGTTGATTTATACCTTGAAGCTCTCTTTGCTTTTACAATACGCTTCAAGGAAACACCCCTCGCATTCGGGTTTGAGTGCTTTACACTTGTATCTGCCGAAGAGTACCATCGCCTGATGGAGCAGGTGCAGGTCGGTCTTGAACTTTCTGGTAAGATCCTCTTCCGTTTTGACAGCAGTGGTGGCATCACTGAGTCCCAGTCGGTGAGCGACGCGGAATACATGGGTATCGACAGCCATAAGGTTGGCGCCGGCATATTCGATCATGACGACATTGGCTGTCTTCTGTCCGACGCCGGCGAGCTTGACCAGCTCTTTTTGTTCCAAAGGTACCTCGCCCTCATAGTTCTCGACCACTGACTGTGCCATTTTGGTGAGGTTCTTGGCTTTGTTGTTGAAGAATGAGCAGGTATTGATATAGGATTTTACTTCTGCAAGATCGGCATTGGCAAGCGTAACCGGGTCAGGGTAGGCTTCAAAAAGCGCGGGAGTGATGATATTGACACGTTTATCCGTACATTGTGCAGAAAGCATCACGGAAACAAGGAGTTCATAAAGGTTACGGTACTCCAGTTCGGTCACAGAATCGGGATAGTGTTCTAAAAAAAGTGCCTTGATCGCTTCGATCTCTTTTTTCGTTGCTTTTTTGACTTTGGCCACGTTGATTAAACCTTTTTCTAAAAATATTTAAATAGAATATTAGCCAAAATAGATTGAGAAGACTCCATTATTAATGTACGATTTACCGATAAAGAGTATACTTCTTGTCATATTTAATTATAAGAAGGAAGAATTATAATGTTAAAACTCGCGAAAACATCACTTTTTGTTGCTGCTGCTACACTGTCTCTTGCTGCATCAGATGTACTTTTAACTGTGAACGGAAAAAATATCACGAAACAAGATGCACAGGTTTTAGTTTCTGCGGCTGCACCCAATACAAGTTATACTGATCTAAAGCCTCAAGAGCAGGAGATGATCAAAGAGAGACTGATCGAAAAAGTTCTTTTTAAAGAGTTGGCCAAAAAAGAGGGGATTGAAAATGACCCTGAGTATAAAAAGAGCTTAGAGATGATCAAGTCTGAGCTGGCGATCAATGTTTGGATGAAAAAACAGCTGGACAATGTTGTAGTAAGTGACAGTGAAGCGAAAGATTTTTATGAGAAAAACAGTGATAAATTTAAAAAAGAAGCGACACTTCATGCCAGACATATTTTGGTCGAATCAGAGGACGATGCGCAAAAGATCATCAATGACTTGAAGTCTCTGCAAGGCAAAGCACTTCAAGAGAAGTTTATCGCGTTGGCGAAAGAAAAATCTACAGGTCCTTCTGCTCCTAACGGCGGGGATCTCGGTACATTTAAAAAAGGGCAGATGGTCCCTGCTTTTTCCGAGGCTGTTTGGGCACTGCAAGAGGGTAAGATCACTACGAAGCCTGTGAAAACACGTTTCGGGTATCATGTGATCTACCTTGAAAAGAAAAACCCGGCTTCAACAATGGATTATAAAGAGATCAAACCTCAGATCGTAGCTACTCTCAAACAGAAACAGTTCACTGCCAAGATCCAGGAGATGGCAAAAGAGCTCAAGGCGAAAGCAACGATTGTAGATCCGACAAAAAAAGAAACAAAATAAAGGAAGAAGAATGAAAAAAACCCTAGTAAGTGCGAGTGTAGCGATACTTTTTTCCGTATCAGCTCTCTCAGCTGATTCATTAAAAAACTCATTGATGTCAGCAGATAAAGATGATACGCCTATGGTCAACCTGGACAATATCAAGTTGGATAAAAAAGAGAACAAGAGCAGAGCTGACTCTGCTGTTGTTGCGACAATCAACGGTGACAATATTACCAAAGAGCAGGCGGATAAATATTTGGCGCTGAGAACACAGGGTAGAGCAACAGACTTTGACAAATTGCCAAGTGATGAACAGAGACTGGCGCTTATCAATGAGATGGCGGTACCAAACCTTGCTGCAATGCAGGCACACAAAGAGCTGAGTGCTGAAGAGAAAAATGCAGCGATCTCAAGATTTTGGATGCAAAAAAAGCTTTCAACCACGAAAGTGACGGATGAAGAAGCAAAAAAAGCCTATGATAAATTGATCAAAGCGGTAAAAGAGTCTGCTAAAAAACAGTCGAAAGAAGAGCCTAAACTGCCGAAGTTTGAAGAGGCAAAAAGAGAGATTATGCTGCAGCTGGCGCAAGACAAGGTTACGAAAGCACTTCTGGAAAACGGGAAAGTAAAACTCAAGTAACCTAAACTCGTTATATATAAAAACCGGGTAGAATACGGCTATTATAATTGATGAAGGAATGAAATGTCTAGAAGAGTAATGGATGAGATCCCGGCAGGTGTTGTAACAGGAGACAATCTCACAAAGCTTTTTCAGATCGCTAAAGAGGAGGGGTTTGCACTCCCCGCAGTGAATGTTGTCAGTACGATGTCTGTCAATGCAGTAATGGAAGCAGCGAAAAAAGTAAATTCCCCGGTTATCGTACAGTTTTCTAATGGTGGAGCAGCCTATTATGCAGGGAAAGGGCTTCCGTCAGATGAAGCTGCCGTCCTGGGTGCGATATCAGGTGCACAACATGTACATACGGTTGCAAAAGCGTATGGTGTTCCGGTAGTGCTTCATACGGATCATGCCGCAAGAAAACTTCTTCCATGGATTGATGCACTGCTTGATGCCAGTGAAGCACATTTTGAAACCTATGGTGTACCACTCTACTCATCACACATGATCGATCTCTCAGAAGAGCCGCTTGAAGAGAATATCGAAACATGTAAAGCCTATCTTAAACGTATGGAAAAGATGGGGATGACACTTGAGATAGAACTGGGTGTAACAGGTGGTGAAGAGGATGGTGTGGACAATACACACATTGACAATGCACTGCTCTATACGCAGCCTGAAGAGGTAGCGTATGCTTATGAAGAGCTTGGCAAGGTCTCTGATAAGTTTACGATCGCTGCATCGTTCGGTAATGTACACGGGGTTTACAAACCAGGAAACGTAGTACTAACTCCAAAGATCCTTGATAACTCACAAAAGTATATCCAGGAGAAGTTCGGTACTGCTGAAAAACCGGCTAACTTTGTCTTCCACGGTGGATCAGGTTCAGAACTGGAAGATATCCGCGAAGCGATCGGATATGGTGTGATCAAGATGAATATCGATACGGATACTCAATGGGCCTTCTGGGACGGAGTAAGAGAGTATGTGGCAGAGAAACATGACTATCTACAGGGGCAGATCGGTAACCCTGAAGGTGAAGATAAGCCAAACAAGAGTTACTACGACCCGCGTAAATGGCTGAGAAAAGGTGAGGAGTCTGTAGTGGCTAGACTTGAAAAAGCATTTGACGATCTAAATTGTATCGACAGAAATTAAGTAGGATATTGAGTGCTAAAGATACTATGTCCTGTCATTCCCGGCTTGATCGGGAATCTAGAGGTATGGATCCCCGGGTCGTAGCCCGAGGATGACAGATAATGACAAACCTGAATCTTCTCTCACCTACAGAAGTAATTACTTTTGAAGGTCACTCTTTTTATCTGAAAAGAGATGATCTCCTTCATCCGGATTTCTCCGGAAATAAAGCACGTAAACTTTATTACTATTTGACACATGATTTTCCGACTATTAAGAAAGTAGTCTCTTACGGTTCAGCACAATCCAATGCCATGTATTCACTCTCCGTACTGGCCAAGATGAGAGGATGGAAGTTTGAGTACTATGTCGATCATATTGCCGATTTTTTAAAAGATAAACCACATGGTAACTATCAGGCAGCATTAAATAATGGCATGTTGTTACATGTAAGTCGGGGTGTCCCCACCCCGACAGTAGATACAGAAGTACTCCTTATTGAAGAAGGTGGAAGGCAAAAAGAGGCGGAGTACGGCATAAAGGTTTTGGCTGAAGAGATCATTGCATGGCAACAAGAGCAGGGGATAGAAAAACTAAATATCTTTTTACCTTCCGGTACCGGAACGACAGCACTCTTTTTACAAAAGCATCTACCGGACAATAAGGTATTTACAACCCCGTGTGTAGGAGATAGTGCGTATCTGAAAAAGCAGTTTTCAGAGCTGGAAGAAGAGGTAAACGACCATCCGGTGATTTTGACACTGGATAAAAAGCACCATTTTGGTAAGCTTTATAAAGATAATTATAAAATTTGGCTAAAATTACAGCAACAGACGGGAGTGACATTTGATCTGCTTTATGATCCTTTGGGGTGGCGGACTTTGTTAGCATATCCAGAGGTTTTCTCTGGTCCGACACTTTACATCCATCAGGGTGGAGTCTTGGGCAATGAGAGCATGCTCCCAAGATATGAGAGAAAATATAAGGACTTAAAGTGAAAATATTTTACAGTAGTGATGAGACATTTGACGCAAACTTTGCCGAACTTTTAGAGCGCGGACAGATGGATATCGAAGGTGTGACAGATATTGTCAACGCACTTCTAAAAGAGATTAAAAATGAGGGTAATACCGCACTTAAAGCGCAGATTGCCAAGTTTGACAGATGGGAACCGCAGAGTGATGAAGCTTTGATGGTCTCCACTGAAGAGATGGCAAAAGCTTATGAAGCGATCGATCCTGCACTTCGTGATGCACTGCACCTCTCTTATGACCGTATCGTAGCATACCACCAGAAACTGATGCCAAAGACTTGGATGGATAAGGATAAGACAGGTTCGATCCTCGGTCAAAAAGTGACTGCGGTGGATAGAGCAGGGCTTTATATCCCTGGTGGTAAGGCGGCATATCCGTCATCACTGCTGATGAACGTCATTCCTGCACAAGTAGCAGGGGTAGAAGAGATCGTAGTATGTACACCGACACCGGATGATGAGATCAATGAACTTCTGCTTGCCGCATGCCACCTTTGTAAAGTGACAAAGGTATTTAAGGTAGGTGGAGCCTCTGCAATCGGTGCCATGGCATACGGTACAGAGACGATCCCAAAGGTAGATGTGATCACCGGTCCCGGCAATATCTTTGTAGCCACAGCGAAGAAACTGGTCTATGGTGAAGTCAATATCGATATGATCGCCGGGCCGTCTGAGATCGGTATCCTGGCCGATGAGACAGCCAGAGAGGATTATCTTGCGATGGACCTTCTCTCTCAGGCTGAGCACGATGAGATGGCCAGTTCTATCCTGATCACGACAGAGAGTGAACTAGCAAACAGAGTCAGTGACAAAGTTGAAGAGTTTCTTAGTACGCTTAGCCGTGAAGAGATCGCAAGAAAGTCTATCGAGGAGAGAGGGGCGATCATTGTGACTTCCAGTATGGAAGAAGCGATTGATCTTATGAATGAGATCGCGCCGGAGCACCTTGAAGTGGTCACTAAAGATCCGATGAGTCTGCTTGAGAGCATCAAACATGCCGGAGCGATCTTCCTGGGTGAAAATACCCCTGAACCTGTCGGTGACTATATCGCCGGACCGAACCACACACTTCCTACAGGCGGTACAGCGAAGTTCTATTCGCCATTGAGTGTAGAGCACTTCCTCAAGAAGTCATCGATCATCTCTATGAGCAAAGAGGGGATCAGTGAGATCGGTGAAGCGTGTGCGATGATCGCCAATACGGAAGGGTTGACGGCACATGAGGAGTCTGTGAGGATTCGTCTGAGAGACTAAAATTATCTCTCGTCCCATTGTCCCGATGGGAATGCGCCCTGACCGAAGGGAAGAAGTGCCCTTGGGGTGCATACTTCAGTTTATATCACAAGGTAACACTGAGTCCATTGCTCGATGGTATGCAGGTATTTTATGTTCATTTCTTTCTTTTCTCTCACAACAAAAGAAAGTAAACGAACCAAAGAAAGAAAAGTGTGAGCGACATGCACTTGTCAGTGTAAATGATCTGCTTGCTCGTTTAACCTTAGCTCAATCGTATCTTATAAATTATCAAGTCCTAGAATTGTAAATTTTATCCATTTAAAAAGCAGTAACTATCACATGCTATAATAGAGCCAATACGTATTGAAAGGTATATTTCATGAAGCTGATCGACAGCATCACGGCTCCGTTTGGGTCACTCAGTGACAGACTTAAAGAACAGATTGATCTGGCCATACAGGAGAGAGCGGTATTGGCACTCAAGTCAGAGCTTACGATGAGACATAAGAGCTTTGATGACTATAGTGATGAGGAGTTGGAGGTGCTGCTGGCTGAAGAGAAACGAAAGATCATAGATGATCTGAAGACCAAATCCCTCTTTGCAGTACTGGCACTGCTTGGCATCAGCCTCCTCTAAGGTGTAGCGTTATGGTACGACAGGTGAGATCACTGATACTCTGGACACTTATCTATCGCTTCCGAAGGAGGCTTACGATCGTGGCGGTACTCCTCTCTATGGTACTGCTCTCGCAATGGATCTACGGAGATATCGTTGAGTATCTTAAGCTTTCAGAGAATATCGGGTATCTTTCATATGTACTGGTAGGCAAGTGGACAATGATCTTTACCAATATCACTGTATCCTCCTACCTGGTACTTACGATGTTCCGCAAAGAGGAGAAGAGAGATAAAACGGGTAAATCAAAAAAAGAGAGAAAGAGAGAGAAAGAGGTTGTATCAGTAGATACTCTGAGTGATAGAGAACGATCTTTTTTGACACGAAAGCTGCGCTCCGAAGCAGAGATTTTAAAGAATAAAAAATAAGTTTTGATTGTCCCCTCGTCTCCATCGTGACGCTGGGAATACGTACTGACCGAAGGAAGGAAGTGCACTTGAGGTACATACCTTAATCCAAACTACAGTAAAACTTCAAGTCCACCGTTGCGTATCTGCTATAATGAGAAGATAGACTGATATTTAAAATTGTGGAGAGGAACAGTCATGAAAAGAGAAGTGGATGTAGCTGTCATCGGTGCAGGCAGTGCGGGGCTCTACGCCCTTTCGCAGGTGAAAAAGCAGACCGGTGATTTTGTGCTGATCAATAGTGGATATCTGGGGACCACATGTGCACGGGTCGGATGTATGCCCTCCAAAGCCCTTATCTATATAGCAGAATACTACCATCAAAGAAAGAAATTTTCAGAGAAGGGTTTGGAAGCTGATGAAACGATACAGCCGCCACTGCGGAAGGTCCTTCAGGAGATACGTGACAAAAGAGACCGGCTCGTAGCAGAGACCATCAAGACCAGTATCAGCAAGCTTGGCGACAAACTTATCGAGGGGGAAGCACAGTTTGTCAATCATCATACCCTTCTTGTCAATGATGAGGCGATCACTGCTAAAAAGATCATTATCGCCACAGGTTCTACACCCATTGTAAATCCGGAATGGGAAGCTTTCAGGGAAAACCTTCTTACTTCCGACGAGCTCTTTGAACAGCATGACCTTCCTCCCTCCATAGGGGTAGTAGGCCTCGGTGCTGTAGGATTGGAGATAGGTCAGGCACTCGCTCGCCTTGGCATCAGGATCACTGCCGTACACTCCAACAAATTTCTTGGAGGCCTCAGTGACCCGGAAGTCAATCACGCTATGGTAAAACACTGCAGTGGAGAGTTCGATATCTGGCTGGATGGTGGCCATGCGACGCTTGAAAAAGCAGGCGATAAGATCAAGATCATCAATGGTGAGCGGGAGGTCATCGTTGACAAAGTACTCGTGGCTACGGGAAGGAAACCGAATCTCAAAAGCCTGAAGCTGGAGAAAGTGGGCATCATGCTGGATAATCATGGGATGCCCAGGTTCAATGACGACACGATGCAGATAGAAGATCTACCCATCTTCATCGCAGGCGATGTGAACAACGACCGTCCGCTCATGCATGAGGCAGCTGATGAAGGACGCATTGCAGGCTACAATACTGTGCACAATATCACAAAGTTTAAACGTAAAGTACCCCTCACCATTGTCTTCAGTGACCCCAATATCGCCTATATCGGTAAACGCTATAAGGAGATAGAGGAGCGTGAAGATATCCTTATCGGAAGTTTTGACTTCACCAAACAGCAAAGAGCGATGTTGATGGACAGCAACTACGGATTGGCCAGGCTCTATATGGAAAAAGAGAGTGGCAGGATCGTCGGTGCCGAGATGGCTGCACCGGGTGCAGAACACTTGGCTCATCATCTCGCCTGGGCTATGGAGCAGGAGATGACTGTCTATGAGATGATACAGCTGCCATTCTATCATCCTACGGTGGAAGAAGGTCTTTATATGCTTTTGCTAGATTGCGTGAAAAAATTGGGAAGAAAGATGGAAGGACTTTTGGAAATACCATTCGCTTAATTGAGGTGAATTACACTTAAAAATTGAATAGATGATTTATAAAGTTTTTGATTGTTTAAAATAAAGTGGCGCGGCGGACGAGACTCGAACTCGCGACCCCCTGCGTGACAGGCAGGTATTCTAACCAACTGAACTACCGCCGCGTAGTTGTTGTGGTTGCTATTGCCTTTAACGAAACTAGTTTCGTGAGCCCTCTGCTGAAGAGAACACAGCGTTAGCGTAGCAAAATCGGACTTTGTTCGATTTGCGTGATTTAAATGGTGGTCGCTACAAGACTCGAACTTGTGACATCTACCTTGTAAGGGTAGCGCTCTACCAACTGAGCTAAGCGACCAAAATGATTATGGATGGTGACCCATCTAGGATTCGAACCTAGGGCCCACTCCTTAAAAGGGAGTTGCTCTACCAACTGAGCTAATAGGTCATAAAAAAGTGGCGCGGCGGACGAGACTCGAACTCGCGACCCCCTGCGTGACAGGCAGGTATTCTAACCAACTGAACTACCGCCGCACCGTTATCTCAAACTTTAATTTGAGCTGAAATTATACTCAACTTAACCTTAAGTTAAGACAAGATTTAAATGGTGGTCGCTACAAGACTCGAACTTGTGACATCTACCTTGTAAGGGTAGCGCTCTACCAACTGAGCTAAGCGACCGATAACTGCTTAATTTGGCGACCCCTAGAGGATTTGAACCTCTGTATCTGCGATGAAAACGCAGTATCCTTGGCCACTAGATGAAAGGGTCATCTAGATCCAAACAGTCATAATTAAAGCAACTTATGTTGCGTGAGCCTTCCGCTGAGGAAAACTTAAAATTAAAAATGGTGACCCATCATGGATTCGAACCATGGGCCCACTCCTTAAAAGGGAGTTGCTCTACCAACTGAGCTAATAGGTCGTGTTTTTCGTACTTACTCTTCGAATAAGTGGACGGAATTATAGCTCAGAATATTTTTATTGTCAAGAGTTTTTGAGAAAAAATTAAGAATTTATATTTTTTTCTAAAAGTTCAATGGCAAAAGCGGTGGCCTGTTCCTGTACCTGATGCCTCCCTCCTTTAAAGAGACAGTGGTGTATGTCATTGTTTCCTTCAGGGGTACGCAATCCTATATAGACGGTTCCTACCGGCTTGAATTCTGTTCCTCCTGTAGGTCCTGCAATGCCTGATACGGCCAAAGTGTAATCAGATGCAGCCATCTTTTCCATCCCTATAAGCATATACTCCACACACTCTTTGCTTACTGCACCTTTCGTTTCCAGTATCTCTTTTGGTACTCCCAGCCATGCTTCTTTGATCTCGTTGGCATAGGTGACACAGGATCCACGTAAAATATCAGAAGATCCGGAGACAGCAGTAAATGCAGCAGCGATACGCCCACCTGTACAGCTCTCTGCAAAACTGACGGTTTGTTTTCTCTTACTGAGTGTTTTGATAAGGTTTTCAACAATTTTTTCTACTTTTTTCATAGATGAAGTATAACACATTCTATGAGTGTCTGGAGACCCTTATCCCGACTTACGGTTGCAATATGTGTCTGTAGGTCGGGGTGCCCCTTACCCCGACAAAGTGCCATATTGGCAGCTATCATAAACATTTAATTCAATTTCCGGTACAATCACGAGATAATAATCTGAGGCCAGACCTCATTAAGGTGTTATCACAGATGGATTTTAAAGAGACATTACTCCTTCCTAAAACAGACTTCCCAATGCGTGGAAACCTCCCTAACAATGAACCGAAAAAGTACAGTGCCTGGTTTGATGCAAATATCTATGAGCAGATGAAAGCTAAGCGTGAAGGCGCTGAGATGTTTACCCTGCATGATGGACCTCCGTATGCAAACGGCGATATCCATATCGGACATGCCCTCAACAAGATACTTAAAGATATCATTCTCAAGTACAACTACTTCCAGGGTAAAGCGGTGCGCATGACTCCGGGCTGGGACTGTCACGGACTGCCGATCGAGCAGAAAGTTGAAGAGAAACTCGGCAAAGCAAAAAAAGAGGCAATGCCGACAGAGAAGTTTAGAGAGCTTTGTAGAGCACATGCGGCGAAGTTTGTCGATATCCAGAGAGAGGGGTTTAAGTCTCTCGGGTGTATCGCTGACTGGGATAACCCTTATGTCACGATGGATTTCAAGTTTGAAGCAAATATCTACAGAACATTATGCGAAGTGGCGAAGAGAGGACTGCTGGTAGAACGTCATAAACCGATATTCTGGTCCTGGGCAGCGAGAACGGCACTTGCAGATGCAGAGGTAGAGTATGAGGATAAAGAGGACTACTCTATCTATGTACACTTCGAGCTCAGTGATGCCGCCAAAGAGAAGATCGGTGTTGAGGGAAAAGCAGGTCTTGTGATCTGGACGACGACACCTTGGACACTCCCTTCCAATACAGGTATCGCACTGAATCCTGAAGAGATGTATGTGCTGACCGATGATGGACATATCGTAGCTGATGCGAGATATGATGTGATGATCGAAGAGGGTGTAGTAAGCGGACATGCCAGCAGAAAACTGACAGCCAAGGAGTTGGACGGGCTTCTCGCGATCAACCCGCTGAACGGACGCAGCTCAAAAGTTGTACTTGGAGAACACGTAACGATGGATGGCGGTACGGGATGTGTGCATACCGCTCCGGGACACGGTGAAGATGACTACAAAGTAGGGCTTAAGAACGGTCTTGATGTTGTGATGCCTGTCGATGAGAGAGGATGCTATGATGAATCCGTTGTAGGGTTGAACCTGCTTCCAAACCCGCAGGAGTTTGTAGGGATGCATATCTTTAAAGCAAATGAGCCGATCCTGGAGTTGCTTGGTGAGAACCTGCTCAAGCAGAGCAAGTTTGTACACTCCTATCCGCATTGTTGGAGAACGAAAAAACCTCTGATCTACAGAGCGACCAACCAGTGGTTTATCTCTGTGGATGATGCAGCAAAAGGTGAGGAGAGGTCTCTGAGAGAGACAGCACTTGATGCGATCGAAGGTGTTGAATTCCATCCTGCCTCAGCGAAGAACAGACTTAAGCCGATGATCGAAGGACGACCGGATTGGTGTATCTCTCGTCAGAGAAGCTGGGGTGTACCGATCGCATTCTTGAGAAGCAAGCGTACCAAAGAGGTGGTTCTGGATGAAGATGTGCTGGCGCATATCGCTTCACTCTTCGATGAGAAAGGTGCGGATGCATGGTATGAGATGAGTATCGCTGAACTCTTACCTGAAGGCAGCAAGTACAATCCGGATGACCTGGAGAAGATCGATGATATCCTTGATGTATGGTTTGACAGCGGTTCGACATGGAACTCAGTGATCAAGAGCGGTAACTATGATGCAGGAGAGTATCCGACATCACTCTATATTGAGGGAAGTGACCAGCATAGAGGGTGGTTCCAGTCTTCACTGCTTCTCTCTTCCGCGATCGAAGGTAAGTCACCGTACAAGAGATTGATCACTCACGGATTTACCGTAGATGAGAAGGGTGAGAAGATGTCAAAGTCCAAAGGGAATGTCGTTGCCCCTGACAAGGTAGTAGGTCAGTTCGGTTCAGAGATCCTCAGGCTCTGGGTAGCGCTTTCTGATTATCAATCAGATCTCAAGATCTCAGATAACATTTTGAAGCAGACAGCGGAACAGTATAGAAAGATCCGTAATACCTTTAGATTTTTGCTTGCAAACGTGGATGATCTGGACCATATCGTATCTATTGGTGCCTATGGTGAACTGGACAGATGGATCCTTGCAAAAGCAGGTGAAGTATTTGCCTCAGTGAAAGCCTCTTTTGAAGCCAATGACTTCTTACGGGGATTTGCAACACTGAACCACTTCCTTACCAACGAACTCTCAGGTATCTATATGGATATCTGTAAAGACAGACTCTACTGTGATGCAAAAGAGAGTACGACAAGAAGAGCAGCGCAGTCAGCGATGGCATTGATAGCCAAATCAATGTTGGGTCTTGTAGCACCGGTATTGACCTACACGGCAGATGAGATCCTGGAGTATGCACCGAAGATCTTCAAAGGGGATATGGAAAATATCTTTGATCTTGTCTATGAACCGCTGCCGACGATAGAAACACCGTTTGATATGACAGAGATGATGGATATCAGAGAGAGCTTCTATGAAGAGGTGGATAAGCTAAGAAAAGAGAAAACGATCAAAGCAACGCTTGAGTTGGAACTGGTAGGTGAGATCGAAGGCTTTAGCAGTGAAAAAGACCTGGAAGACTGGTTTGTAGTATCGGCAGTGAAGTCCAGCAGTGAAGGTGAGCAACTGGCAAGCTTTGTAGTAGAGGGAAAAACATTCACTATCCATAAAGCTACGGCCGCGAAGTGTCCTAGATGTTGGAAGTTCGTATCTCATAGTGAAGAGGAAGCATGTGCCAGATGTAGTGAGGTAGTAGGCTGATGTTTGATCTAAGCCAACCTGTGCCAAGCGAAGTGATCATAGGGTCAATCGTTTTGATCTTTGCTTTGGTAGCGTTAGGTTTGGGTATCGTAGCGTATTATAAGAAGAAACTAGGAAAATAAGGAAGAAAGTGTGATCACATTAAAAGAAGCATTAACAAAATCCAAAGAAGAGTTGGCAACGCTTAGATCTGAACTGGAAGCGAAAGCAAAAGCTTCGGATATCAATGCCTATGTAGGATTTGAGAGCTCAGGTGAGGGTGTACCGATCTTGATCAAAGACAATATCCAGGTAAAGGGGTGGTCTGTTACTTCCGCATCGAATATCCTTCAAGGGTATATCGCTCCATATGAAGCAACAGCGATCAAAAACCTTAAAGCGAAAGGAATGATGGCATTTGGTAGAGCCAATATGGATGAGTTCGCGATGGGTTCAACGACGGAGAGTTCATTCTACGGGATCACCAAAAACCCTCACGGAGAGGACAGGGTACCGGGCGGAAGTTCCGGTGGTTCTGCTGCTGCAGTAGCGGCAGGTATGGCAATCGCTGCACTTGGTTCAGATACGGGTGGATCGATCCGTCAGCCTGCTGCATACTGTGGCGTGGTCGGAATGAAACCGACCTACGGACGTGTCAGCCGTTATGGTCTGGCATCCTATGCTTCAAGCCTGGATCAGATCGGGCCGATCACACAAAATGTGGAAGATGCAGCGATCCTGTATGATGCGATCAAAGGGCATGATGAGAAAGATTCTACTTCAGCGGATTTCGAGATCGAGGATATCGCCAACCATATGGATCCGGATAGAAAACTGACGATTGCAGTGATCGATAACTATATCTCCGAAGCAGATGAAGATGTACAGAAAGCCTATGCAGATACAGTCAAGGCACTTGAGGCAGCAGGGCATACGGTCGTACATAAGAGTATGCCAAATACCAAGTATGATATCGCAACCTACTATATCCTGGCAACGGCAGAAGCAGCCACAAACCTGGCAAGATTTGACGGTGTAAGATATGGAAGCAGAGCTGAGTCAAAAACCACAGAAGAGCTCTTCTTCAATACAAGAAGCGAAGGGTTCGGTGAAGAGGTAAAACGCCGTATCCTTCTCGGTAACTTTGTACTCTCATCAGGATTCTATGACGCCTACTATCTCAAGGCACAGAAGGTGAGACACTTGATCCAGGATGAGTTCAATGCAATCTTTGATGCGTGTGATCTGATCCTCTCTCCTGTGGCACCATCCGTGGCACCGAAGATCGGAGCGAATGAAGATCCGTTAGAGATGTATAAGAGCGATATGTATACGATCGCGATCAACCTTGCTGGACTTCCTGCTATCTCACTTCCCGTAGCAAAGAACAGTGAAGATATGCCGGTCGGTCTACAGCTTATTGCTAAGAAATTCAATGAAAAAACCCTGTTTGACGGTGCTCTGAGTATGGAAAGAGCTGTAAACTATAGAAAACAAAACTAAGAAAGGATCACACTATAATGAATATCAAAAAAAGAGCACTCACATTTGAAGACGTACTTCTTGTCCCGCAGCACTCAACTGTACTTCCCAAAGAGGTCAATATCAAGACAAATCTCACGAAACGTGTAACACTCAATACGCCTCTCGTATCGGCAGCGATGGATACCGTAACAGAATATAGAGCAGCGATTGCGATGGCACACCTTGGAGGGATCGGTATTATCCATAAAAACATGGATATCGAAACACAGGCAAAACAGGTAATGAAGGTGAAGAAAAGTGAGAGCGGAATTATCATTGATCCTATCTATATCGCTCCGGATAAAAGTGTAGCTGATGCGGATGCCTTGATGGCAGAGTACAGAATCTCCGGTGTACCTGTAGTTGATGTGGATATGAAACTGATCGGTATTATTACAAACCGTGATATGCGTTTCATTACAGATATGACGCAAAAGGTTTCAGATGTGATGACACCTGCTCCTCTCTTTACTGCAAAAGTAGGTACAACACTTGATGAAGCGGCAAAACTACTTCAAGAGCATAAAGTTGAGAAGCTCCCGCTTGTTGATGATAACGATGTGCTTCAAGGACTTGTCACGATCAAAGATATTGAAAAACGTGAGAAGTTCCCCTATGCGAACAAAGATGATCATGGACGTCTCAGAGTAGGGGCTGCGATCGGTGTGGGGCAACTGGATCGTGCAAAAGCTCTGGTAGAAGCAGGAGCAGATGTAATCGTGCTAGACTCGGCACATGGACACTCTCAAGGGATCATCGATACGCTGAAGATGATCAAAGCAGAGCTGGATGTCGATGTGATCGCAGGGAACATTGCGAGCGGTGCTGCAGCGAAAGATCTGATCGAAGCGGGTGCAGATGCGGTAAAAGTAGGTATCGGGCCTGGTTCGATCTGTACGACACGTGTCGTAGCAGGTGTGGGTGTACCTCAAATATCCGCGATCGATGAAGTCTCAGAGGTAGCAAATGCAGCAGGTGTACCTGTTGTCGCAGATGGTGGTATCAAGTATTCCGGTGATGTGGCTAAGGCATTGGCAGTAGGTGCCAGCTCGGTCATGCTCGGTAGCGCACTGGCAGGTACCTATGAAGCACCGGGTGAGATGATACTCTTTAACGGTAGACAATTCAAAGAGTATAGAGGTATGGGAAGTATCGGTGCGATGACCAAAGGAAGTACAGACAGATATTTCCAGGAAGGTACGGCAGCAGATAAACTTGTTCCGGAAGGAATCGAAGGACGTGTACCCTACAGAGGTAGAATTTCTGATGTAGTTCACCAGATGATTGGAGGATTACGATCTTCTATGGGGTACTGTGGTTCAAAAGATGTTAAGACATTCTGGGAGAAAGCAGAGTTTGTCGAGATCACATCAGCAGGGCTTAAAGAGTCTCATGTACATGATGTAACGATCACGAAAGAGTCTCCGAACTATTATTCATAATAGTATACCTCTTGCAATTCCCTTTGAAGCTATCTACTTTACTCGCGTTTCCGATCTTCTGATCGGGAATACGCCGCGATTTTTGACTTTTCATTTTACTGCCAGGTAAATATCATACCCACACATTCACGCTTTATTGCCATCTTTATCAATGGTGTACAACTTATCACTGTATCAAATCGAAGTATCTAGTACGCCTTGGGAGAGACATAACGAGAATGCAAGTAACTACAAGCATTCAAAAGCTATAATTGACCTAATATTACCAGATAAGGAACTCTAATGGAGCAACAGACACTTGCAATTCATGCGGGATATGAGAAAGATGCACAGAGCACAATGGCAGTACCTATCTATCAAAGTACAGCGTATGAGTTTAGAGATACGGAGCATGCGGCAAACCTTTTTGAGCTGAAAGAACTTGGCAATATATACTCGCGATTGATGAACCCGACGACTGATGTATTTGAGAAGCGTTTTGCAGCACTTGAAGGCGGTGCAGCCGCAGTCGGTACGGCATCAGGAATGGCAGCGATCTTCTATGCGATCGCCAATGTTGCCGAAGCAGGGGACAATGTGATTGTTGCAAAGCAGGTTTATGGCGGTACAACGACACTTACGGGACATACGATTAAAAGGTTTGGGATAGAGACACGTTATTTTAATGTGAAAAATCCACATGAACTTGAAGCACTTATCGATGAAAAAACCAAATTGATCATGTTTGAGAGTATCTCTAATCCGAGTGTAGATGTTGCGGACTTTGATGCAATTACGGAGATTGCCAACCAGCACAACATTCTTACATGTGTAGACAATACGGTTGCAACACCGATCCTTTGTAGGCCATTGAGCCTTGGATGTGATATTGTTGTACATTCTGCCAGTAAGTATGCGACTGGACAGGGGCTTGCGATCGGCGGGATTATCGTAGAGAGAGAAAACCTGGTAGAAAAGATTAAAGATAATCCACGTTATTACCACTTTAACGAACCAGATGAGAGTTACCATGGATTGGTCTACTCTGATCTTCCCCTACCGCTCTTTACGCTGAGAGTAAGATTGGCACTGTTGCGAGATTTGGGAGCAGCCCCAAGTCCGTTCAACTCTTGGCTTTTCATTCAGGGGCTTGAAACCTTTACATTGCGTATGCGACAACATTCTGATTCGGCATTGACTATCGCAAAACACCTTGAAGCACATCCGAAAGTCAAGAAGGTGAACTACCCGGGATTGGAGTCAGATGCCAACTATGTATTGGGACAAAACTACTTCAAAGGGGGACACAGTGGATTGCTCTCTTTCGAAGTAGAGGACAAAGCGTTGGCTCAGAAGATTGCAGACTCTACTAAGATTTTTTCACTCGTAGTCAATATCGGTGACAGCAAATCTATTATCACCCACCCTGCAAGTACAACACATCAGCAGCTCTCAGCACAAGAGCTTGTCGATGCGGGTGTTCCCGGCGGGCTGATAAGACTTTCCGTAGGGCTTGAAGATACACAAGATTTGATCGATGATCTGGAGCAGGCACTGAATCAATGATCTCAATATAGGGTGTAGATAGCTACACCTGCTACATAGGAAGAAAAACCTCCTGCTCGATTTAAACCCAAATTAGATAAAATAGCGCAATTAACAAATACCGGTAAAAGCAGTTTATGAAAATCGAAACAAAAATCGCACATTTTAGCAGCCCGCTGTATCTTGAGAGTGGACGTATTCTGGAGCCTTATGAGATCGCTTATGAGACATATGGGGAACTTAATGAAGATAAATCCAATGTTGTTTTGGTTTGTCATGCGCTCAGCGGCTCACATCATGCAGCAGGACTCTATGAAGGTGATAGAAAACCGGGTTGGTGGGATGGTCTGATCGGTGATGGGAAAGCGATCGATACGACGAAGTATTTTGTGATCTGTAGTAATACCATCGGATCATGTTTTGGAAGTACGGGACCGATGAGTGATAACTATCCAAGTGAAGAACCTTACCGACTTAAATTTCCTGTCGTTACGATCAAAGATATGGTGCGAGCACAGATGCATCTGCTTTCTAACCATCTTGGTATCTACCACGTACGTGCGATTGTAGGTGGTTCCATGGGGGGAATGCAGGCACTTCAGTTTGCGGTAGATTATCCGAATTTTGCTGATGAGATCATCTCTCTTGCAGCAACGTATGCGACACGTCCATGGACGATGGCTTTTAATAAAGTAGCAATGGAAGCGATCCGTAAAGACCCCAGGTTTAAGCATGGGAACTACGAACGAGATGCATTTAAAGAGGAGGGGCTTGACGGGCTTGCGATCGGTCGTATCGCAGGGCATATCTCTTATCTCTCTCCCGAGTCAATGGATAAGAAGTTTGGAAGAAACTATGTCAACAATGACGGGCTTTTTGAACTTTTTGGCCGTTATGAAGTAGAGCGTTATATGGAGTACAATACGGCTAATTTTGCACGGCTGTTTGATCCGCTAAGTTATCTCTATATCGTCAAAGCGATCAATACGTTCAATCTCAGCCGTGGTTATGACTCTCTGCATGATGCGATCTCCCGTATCAAGGCAAGAGTGCACTTGATCGGCTTTGAAACAGACTATCTCTTCTTCCCTTCAGAGATGGAACATATCGCGAAGATGCTGGAGAGAAACGGTCAACCCTACAGTTATAAAGAGGTGGAGAGTAACTATGGGCATGATGCTTTCTTGGTAGAGTTAGAGAAATTTGAAGAGGATATAAGGAGAGTCTTATCATGAAAAATGAAAGTTTTGAAGAGAAGTTGGAACACTCCAAAGCACTGCTTGAGAAGTTGATGAAGCCGGATATCACACTGGAAGAGTCTGTCAAACTCTATGAAGAGGGATTGACTACGATCAAAGAGGCGCAGAAGCTTATCGAAGAGGCGAAGGTCAAAGTCTCGGTGATAGAGCAGTCCAATCAAGATGTGAGTGATGCGTAAACAACTTGTGGTAGCCGCACTTCAACTGCCTACACTGGGTATGAATGCAACGAGGCTGGAGTTCTACCTCAAACAGGCATATCAGCGGAAAGCCGATGTGATACTGCTTGGAGAGTATGTGCTCAACCACTTTTTTAAAGAGTTCGAGACGATGTCCAAAGCAATGCTCAAAGAGCAGACGCGCAAACACATTGAACTTTTGAAAAAATTTGCAAAAAAATATAATATTGTGTTTATCGCACCGATCATTTTAACCAAAAAAGACGGGTTTCATAAAACCATAGCCAAAGTGACTCCTAAAAGTATCAGTTACTATGAACAACAGTTATTGCTCCCTTATGCACACTGGAATGAAAAGAAGTTTTTTTCCAACGATACAACGCTACCGCTTCAGTCCCCTATGAGTTTTTCGCTCAAAGGGTTCAAGGTGATGGTCATGGGCGGATTTGAGCTTCATTTTGATTATTTTTGGCAAAAGGTCACAGAGAAGAAAGCCGATCTTGTACTCCTGCCGACTGCTTCTACTTTCGGTTCTCACAACAGATGGCGGGAGATCATAAAAACCAAAGCGTTTTTACACAGTTGCTTCATCTTGCGGGCTAACCGCCTGGGTGAATACCAGGATGATGATGTAAAGTGGAGGTTTTACGGTGATACGATGCTTGTCAACCCGGAAGGTGAGGTAGAGATGATGCTTGAAGATAAAGAATCTATGCTGGTAGAGGTCATAGAAAAGTCAGAGGTAAGCGAGCATCGTAAAGCATGGGCATTTGAAAGAGAATTGAAAGGACGGATATAATGCAAGAGATGGTGACGCAAGAAGAGTATTTCAATCGTCAGATTCAACTCTGGGGTTCTAACGTACAACAGAGTCTTCAGAAAAAAAAGATCGCGATTATCGGTTCGGGAGGGCTCGGCTGCAGTCTGGCAATGGCACTTGGAACTTCGGGAATCGGTGAGATCCACATGGTAGACTTTGATACGGTCTCTGACCACAATATCCATAGACAGATCGCTTTTACACTCGATGATGAAGGGAAGAACAAGGCCAAAGCAGTAGCCCAGCTTATAGAGAAGAAAAATCCTTTTATCAAAGCAGTAGCCTTTGAAATGTCTTTTGAAGAATTTACCGATATGGGAAATGCCTATGACCTTATCCTCGATGCGACGGATAATCTTCCTACAAGGGGGCAGATTGATACATTTGCCAAAACGCATCAAACGCCCTGGATCTATGCCAGTGTGGAGGAGTTTAACGGTCAGGTCTGTTTCTTTGAAGAATCAAGTTTTCAGGTTTTTAACCTTTCTGATCATAAGCCTGGAGGGATCGCTGCACCGATCGTGATGCATATCGCTTCACTTCAGGCAAACCTGGCACTTAGGTATCTGGCAGGGTTACCTGTCGTGAAAGATAAGCTCTATTATCTCTACTTCAACGGGGAAGGGGAGTTGATCACCCAGAAGTTTGGAATGCCAACAGCCTAAAGATGTTAAAATAATCAAAAAAGGAGTATAGGATAATGAAATTAAAATTAATCATTTTTACCATACTCTCACTCTTGTTTGTGAGTTGTACGCAGGAGACGCAAAACTCATTGAGCCGTTCACTTCAGAACTGGACAGGGACGAATGGTGTA
The DNA here is from genome assembly GCA_047689535.1 of Candidatus Sulfurovum kebritense. Lineage (GTDB taxonomy): Bacteria > Campylobacterota > Campylobacteria > Campylobacterales > Sulfurovaceae > Sulfurovum > Sulfurovum kebritense. The sequence goes on from JBEWPZ010000001.1 coordinate 113,128, forward strand.
TTTGATGTCTATGCAGGTGAAAAGCTGGTGCATCGATTTATCAAAATTGACAAACTCTCGACAGCGTATGGAACACGTGACAGCCAAATGAGACCTTACCGTTACGGATACGGTATTGATGATCTCAATTTTAACCACAAAAAAGATCCGGGAGAAAAAAAGGTATATTTTGAGTTTTCTGACTACTCAACCTCTTATATCTTTTATGAAAGAAATACAAAATAAAAACAGAAAGGATAGACAGAATGAAAGAAATTGCAACAAAAGAAGCACCGCAGGCAATAGGACCGTATTCCCAGGCTATTGAAACCAATGGTTTTATCTTTACATCGGGACAGATCGCATTGACGCCTGAAGGTGAATTGGTAAACGGAGATGTCGTCAAACAGGCACATCAGGTGATGAAAAACCTCTACTATGTACTGGAAGCGGCCGGCGCACACTTTAATGATGTTGTAAAAACAACAATCTATCTGGCAAATATGAATGACTTTGAAAAAGTGAACGAAGTCTACGCACACTATTTTGGTCTGCACAAACCTGCCAGAAGTACGGTTGCAGTAAAAACATTGCCTAAGAATGTACTGGTTGAGATAGACTGTATCGCACTTGGTGGGGCGAATTATACATTCTGATCGGAAAATAAGTTTTGTTTAAAATTAAATTAAAACTTGTTTGGGTATAATCACGAACTTTTAAAATTCGTAGTAAAGGGTTTGCAATGTACGCAATCATTAAAGCAAGTGGCCAGCAGTTCAAAGTACAAGAGGGTGATATCATCTCTTTTGACAATATGAACCTTGAGCCGAAAGCAGCAGTAGAATTCAAAGAAGTTCTTGCAATCGACAATGGTGAACTAACTGTAGGGACTCCTTTTGTAGAGGGTGCTGTAGTTAAAGGTGAAGTGATCAACGAAGGTAGAGATAAAAAAGTGATCATTTACAAAAAGAGAAGAAGAAAAGACTCTAAGCTAAAAAGAGGTTTCAGAAGAGACTTCACTAGAGTAAGAATTACTTCAATCGCATAATTAAAAGAAGGAGAAGAGATGGCACACAAGAAAGGTCAAGGATCAACTCAGAATAACCGTGATTCGGCAGGACGTCGTTTAGGTGTTAAAAAAGCTGGTGGTGAAGCGGTCGTACCGGGAAATATCATCATTAGACAAAGAGGTACTAAAGTAAGACCAGGTAACGGTGTAGGTATGGGTAAAGACCACACAATCTTCGCAATGGTAGAAGGTGTTGTGAAGTTCGAAAACCACACTGCAAAACAAAAGAAAGTTTCTGTAGTACCTGCATAATTCTTTATACTTCTGTCTGGCTTTATGCCAGACTTTCTTTCAATAATTCAATTTTTTAATCATTTTTCAATTTCTTATAGTTAATTGTTGGATCTATGAAATAATAGACAGCAGCTTAGGTGTTTTAGATACGCGCTTCATTATAACTATTTTTTGATTTTGGATATAATTCTACAATTTATTGATTATCGTGATAGTTCAAAAGATTTTTTCATATATTTAAAGGTTTATAGATGTTTGTAGATAGTGTAGAGCTTACCGTGAGCTCAGGTAAAGGTGGTGCAGGATGTGTGTCATTCTGGACAGAAAAATTTGTTGTCAAAGGAGGACCTGACGGTGGTGACGGCGGCCGTGGTGGTTCAGTCTATATTGAAGTAGATAACAATACTGATACACTATCCGGACTTCGCGGGCGTAACCATATCAAAGCGGAGAACGGAAGACCGGGAGAGGGGCGTAAGAAGTATGGACGTAAAGGTAAAGATACGACGATCATTGTGCCTCCCGGTACGACGGTGATCGATGTAGAGACAGGGGAAGAGCTCTTTGACCTGCTTGAAGAGGGTGAAAAGGTACTCTTTTTAGCAGGCGGGAAAGGCGGTCTTGGAAATATGCACTTTAAAAATGCCAGTAATCAAAGACCAACCTATGCACAGCCGGGCCTTCCGGGTATTACCAAACATATTAGGCTTGAGATGAAGATGATCGCTGATGTGGGACTTGTAGGGTATCCGAATGTAGGAAAATCCACGCTCATCTCGACACTTTCAAATGCAAAGCCTCAGGTAGCCAACTATGAGTTTACCACACTCACACCGAAACTTGGTGTTGTACAAGTGGGGGACTTTGATTCATTTATGATGGCGGATATTCCGGGGATCATCGAGGGTGCAAGCGACGGTAGAGGGTTGGGATTGGAATTTCTACGTCATATCGAGCGTACGAAAACCCTGCTTTTATTGATCGATGCGGCAAACTACAGGGAGATGCAGTACCAGTATGAATCACTCTTGGTGGAGCTTGAGCGTTACTCCGATAAATTAGCAAAACGAAAATATGCAGTAGCGATCACGAAGACCGATGCATTCAGTGTCGAAGAGGTGAATGTGTTGACAGATAAGTTTTTGAGTGATATCGGGCTGGATGCTAATGAAACACTTCATAAATTCAAAGTAGATAAGAACTATAGTTCTTACGGCTTTGAAAAAGATTTTGGTATGAAACTGCCGCAAGACAAGCCGCTTTTTGTAATGCCGATCTCATCGGTCACACACTTCAATATCGAGGCATTGCGCTATGCGTTGAATGACATTGTCAAAGCAGTGAAAGAAGAGGAACAAGAGGAGGCTTGATGAATCGTATTGTTATTAAGGTAGGCTCTCATGTGCTTACTGAGAATGGCATGATCGCAAGACGTCGCATGTTGGCACTTGTCGAGTTGATATCACTGTTGAAAAAAGAGGGGTATGAAGTCATTTTGGTCAGTTCGGGAGCCGTCGCTGCCGGATATACGAAACTTCCTCTCGATCGTAACTCTGTGGCCAACAGGCAGGCATTGGCAGCGATCGGTCAACCCCTGTTGCTCAAAATGTATCAAGAGAAGTTCGAGATCTTCGGGCTGCTCTGCTCTCAGGTACTGCTCAGTGCGGATGTGTTTGAATCCGAAGATCATACTGCACATGCAAAAGTAGCGATCGATACGCTTCTGGGTAATGGTGTCGTACCGATTATCAATGAAAATGATACTGTCAGTATCGATGAACTGGTTTTTGGTGACAATGACCGGCTCTCTGCGCATGTGGCACACCATTTTGATGCAGCGTTACTGGTGATCCTTTCGGATATTGATGCACTCTATGACAAAGACCCGAACAGGTATGAAGATGCACAAAGAAGAATGGTGGTAAACCAGTTAAGTGAAGCAGAGCTTCAAGCAGAACATACTCCGAACAACGAGTTTGCCACAGGCGGTATCGTGACCAAACTGCAGTCAGCGGATTTGCTGATGAAACACAACAGGGAGATGTACCTTGCAAGCGGGTTTGACCTCACTGATGTTAAGTCTTTTCTGATAGAGAAAGTACATCGAGGCGGAACACTTTTTACAACAACAAGATAAGAGAGCGTATGAGTTATAACATTGTATATATGGGAACCCCACACTATGCCAAAGAGATATTGGCTACATTGATCGATGCAGAAGATATGGATGTGAGTCTGGTGCTTACTCAACCCGATCGTCCGGTAGGGCGCAAGAAGGTTTTGACACCGCCTCCTGTGAAAGTATTGGCAGAGGAGCATGGTATAGAGGTACTGCAGCCAAACAGACTCAGTGAAGAGGGGATCGTAGAGGCTATTACGGCACAGAAACCAGACTTTATCGTCGTTGCTGCGTTTGGACAACTTCTGCCAAAGTCTGTACTGGATATCGCACCGTGTATCAACCTCCATGCTTCACTGCTGCCTCAGTACAGAGGTGCAAGTCCGGTACAACAGTCGCTGCTCAACGGAGACAAGGTTACCGGAGTCACTTCGATGTTGATGGAAGAGGGACTGGACACTGGACCTATACTCGAGAATGTGGCATTTGAGATCCCTGAAGATATGAGACTGCATGCATTGATGAAGCAGCTGACGGATGATGCCTGTAAGCTGACACTTTCGACGATAAGAAAATTCCAAGAGATCACACCAGAACTGCAAGATGATGCTGAAGCTTCACTCTGCAAGAAGATCAAGAAGAGTGATGGCGAAGTAGATTTTTCAGATGCAGAGCTGCTCTATAACAAGTACCGTGCGTTTGAAGGATGGCCGGGTATCTTTGCAAAGAATGGCACAAAGTTTGACGGTATCAGTCTGGTTGAGAAAGATAATCCACATGAGGCCTTTGAGCTGTTAGCCTTTGATGAGGAGAGTGTGATCGTAGGGTGCAGCAGAGGGTCAGTAAAGATCGGAACACTTCAGCCTGCATCCAAAAAGGCTGTTTCTGCCAAAGCATACTGTGTAGGAAGGGGGATCAAAGTTGGAGATCCTATCCTTTGATCAACTCCCCTCAACCCAAACGTATCTTATCGAAGCACTCAAGGGAGGGAGAGTAAATCCGCCCTGTGCAGTGATTGCTTATGAACAGAGCGCCGGAATAGGCAGCCGCGACAATGAATGGAGTGGAGGAAAAGGTAACTTTTTTGTTTCTATCGCTATTTCTCTGGATCAGCTGCCTTCTGATCTGCCCTTGAGTTCGGCATCGATATACTTTTCCTATCTGATGAAAGAGGTACTGATGGAGTATCATGAAAATATATGGCTGAAATGGCCCAATGACTTCTATCTGAATGATAAAAAAGTAGGGGGAACCATCACTCGTAAAGTAGATCAAACATTGGTGTGTGGAATTGGAATAAATTTAAAAAATGAACAAAATGGCTACAGGTCCCTTGGGACCGATATTGAACCTGAATTACTACTGGAAAAGTATCTTTTCGCACTGAAAAAATTTCCGAAATGGAAGCAGATTTTTAGTGTCTATCAGGTAGAATTTGAATTAAGTAGAAGGTTTTCCGTACATGTTGAAAACCTTAAAATGAGCCTGAAAGACGCTACGTTAGAGGAAGATGGTTCACTATTAATTCATGGGAATAAGGTGTATAGTTTACGATGAGTGAAGTAATAAGTATTGCCAATCAAAAAGGTGGCGTCGGAAAAACAACAACAGCTGTAAATCTTGCAGCTTCTCTGGCAAAAAAAGGTAAGAAAGTTCTTCTTATCGATATCGATCCACAGTCCAATGCAACAACCAGCCTGGGGTTTGCCAGAGGAGATTATGAGTTCAATGTCTATCATGTTTTGATCGGTAGTAAAAAGTTCTCGGAAGTGATACTGAAAACTGAGATAAAGAAGCTTCATATCGTACCTTCAAATATCGGCTTGGTCGGGATAGAGAAAGAGTTTTACTCAGCTAAGAAAAAAAACAGGGAGTTGATCCTGAAAGGAAAGATCAAGGAGATCTCGGATAGTTATGATTACATTATTATCGACTCGCCGCCTGCACTTGGTCCGATCACGATCAATGCACTCTCTGCATCCGATTCAGTGATCATCCCTATTCAGTGCGAATTTTTTGCGCTGGAAGGGCTTGCTCAGTTGCTCAATACGGTAAGTCTTTTGAAAAAAACGATCAATCCTAAACTGAAGATCAAGGGATTCCTACCGACAATGTATTCTAATCAGAATAATCTTTCAAAGCAGGTGCTTGCAGACTTGTCTCATCACTTTAAAGATAAACTCTTTCATATCAAAAAGAGTAAAGAGTGTATTGTCATTCCTCGTAACGTAAAAGTGGCTGAATCGCCGAGTTTCGGAAAACCAGTGACAGAGTATGCCGGAAGTTCAAAGGGTTCTGTCGCTTATAGTGAACTTGCGAACGTCATTATCAGGAATTAACAATGGCGTTAGGTAGAGGACTAGGGGATATACTTTCGGAAGTGGAAGAGGCCTATGCCAAGGACTTAAGTTCGATCGATAGCTCAGAACTGGAAGCACAAGGTGCAAAAGTTGCTGAGATAGAGGTCTCTTCTATCTCTCCAAACCCATTCCAGCCGCGTAAGCACTTTGATGAACAGGCTCTTCATGAGTTAAGCGATTCGATCCGAGAGCACGGTCTGCTCCAGCCAATAGTAGTCATCGAAAAGAACGATGGTTATACGTTGATCGCGGGTGAACGTCGTCTGCGTGCACACAAAATTGCCAACCTTCCGTACGTAAAAGCGATCATCGCTGATGTGGATATCGATGAGATCAGGTTGCGTGAACTTGCTTTGATCGAAAATATCCAAAGGGAAAACCTTAATCCCATTGAACTGGCAAACTCCTATGCAGAGTTGATTGAAGTGCACGGTATCAGACATGAAGATTTGAGCGATATCGTACACAAAAGCCGTTCTCAGATCACGAATACTATGCGTCTTTTAACATTGTGTGAGCATGCTCAGGAACAGCTCTCAGTAGGCAATATTTCGCAAGGACACGCGAAAGTGCTGGTAGGCTTGGATGAAGCAAAGCAAAAAGTAATGATAGATAGTATTGTGGGGCAGAAACTCTCAGTAAGAGAGGCTGAAAATATGGTGAAAAATTATAAAAACAGTACTGCTACACAACCGAAAAAAGTATCAAAAAACTCACTTCTGAATGAGTATAAAGAGGCTCTCAATGCCGCTCTGCCTTTTAAACACAAAATAAAATCAAAAAGTGTGGAGATTAGTTTCACTTCGCCTGAGGAAATCGAAAACTTTTTATCAATCCTCAAAAAAGCATAATATTTAACCCTCTTCTCATGTGCTAAATGGTAAAATAGCGCGAAATTACATGAGGAGTTTGAATGCTTGACCTACATTTACCGTTAATGTTGTTTGTTCTTGTACTGTTCATCACCCTACTTGTTCTTTTAAATAATATGCTATTTCAACCGCTGATTAAATTCATGGATGATAGAGACGACTCGATAGCAAAAGATTTGGAAGCAGCAAAAGGTTTGAGCGGTAATACCGATGAACTTAACGCTAAAGCAAATGATATTCTTAGCGATGCTAAAGCGGAAGCAGCAGCGATCAGACAGAAAGCAGTCGATGATGAAAAGGCATTGGCTGCAAGTAAAGTCGAAACTAAACAGAGTGAGCTTGAACAAGAGTATGCGAGTTTTGTCGATAAACTTGCTAGCAATAGAAAAGAGCTTAAAAACTCACTGCTTTCAGAGATGCCTCTTTTTAAAGAGAGCCTAAAAGCTAAGTTTAGCAAACTATAGGAGGAATGACAGAGATGAAAAAATTGGCACTGTACGCTTTGTTTTTGGTTCCGGCTGTTGTTCTTGCATCAAGTGGGAATGCAGGCGAGAGCCACTATTTCCAAATCACTGGTAGAGAAACAGACTTTGTACCAAGACTGGTAAACTTTATTATTTTTGCTGGGTTGCTTTACTATCTATTAGCGAACCCTATCAAGAATTTCTTTAAGGGTAGACAAGCGGGGATCGAGTCTCAACTTAAAGAGATCGAAGAGAAGCTTCAAGCAGCAAAAGATGAGAAGAAAGAGGCTGAAGAGCGTGTTGAAGAAGCAGAAGCTAGAGCTGTTCAAATCATCGAAGATGCAAAAAAAGAGGCTGTAGTACTTGCAGAAGGGATCGCTCGTGCTAACGAGACTGAACTGGAAGCAATGGAGAAGCAGTTTGAAGAGAAACTTACTTTGGAAGAGAAAAAATCTGCTAGAGAAGTGATCGACGAAGTTCTTGGTGAAAGCATCACAAACGAGGATATTATGCTTGGTGAATCCAAGGTAGTTGAAATCGTGAAGAAGAAGGTGGCATAATGGAAGAACTAATTGCTAGAAGATATGCACAGGCTCTTAGTGCTGTAAGTAAGGATGTAGCATCAGATGCAGCGATATTAAGTATGCTCTCTGAAGCGATCTGCAATGAAGAGGTGATGACAGCATTGACATCACCGATTATTGCAGCTGAGAAGAAGACTGATATGGTTTTGAAAGCATTGGGAGAGAGTGCCAATGCAGCGATGACAAACTTCATCAAAATTCTCGGAGAAAATAAAAGATTGGATCTTATACCTGTAGTATCAAAAGTTTTGAATAAAGAGCTTCAAAAAGAATCTAATAACTATGAAGGTGTAGTAAAAAGTGCTAATCTTCTAGATGATGCGGCTTTGGCTGACCTTGAAGAGACGCTACAAAAGTATACGGGTGCTACAGTTAAATTGGCTCAGGAAAAGTCTGATTTGGACGGCATTCGTGTTGCGGTAGATGATTTGGGAATTGAGGTAAACTTCTCTAAGCAGAGAGTTAAAGAACAACTGATTGATTTCATCAAGAAATCATTGTAGTTATCAAATAGAAAGGAGTAGCAGTGGCAAACAAATTGCAAGCAGATGAGATTAGTTCGATCATCAAAGAGAGAATTGAGAACTTTGAGATTGATGTTGATATCAACGAAGTAGGTAAAGTAGTAGGTATCGCTGACGGTATCGCAACAGTATATGGTCTTAACAACTGTATGTCTGGTGAAGTCGTTGAATTTGAAAACGGTGCAAGAGGTCTTGTACTAAACCTTGAAGAGTCAAGTGTTGGTGTTGTTGTACTTGGTAAAAGTGCAGGGATCAAAGAAGGTATGAGTGTAAAAAGAGAAGGTCAACTTCTTAAAACTCCAGTAGGTGATGCACTTCTCGGTAGAGTAGTAAACCCACTTGGTGAACCAATGGACGGTAAAGGTGCGATTGAAGCAGCTGAAGAGAGATTTATCGAAGAAAAAGCACCTGGTATCATGGCTAGAAAATCTGTACATGAGCCGCTTCAAACAGGTATCAAGTCAATTGATGCGCTTGTACCGGTAGGTAGAGGACAGAGAGAGCTTATCATCGGTGATAGACAGACTGGTAAAACAACACTTGCAATTGATACTATCATCAACCAAAAGAGTCAAGATGTTGTTTGTATCTATGTTGCGATCGGTCAGAAGCAATCAACTGTAGCAGCAACTGTCAAAAAACTTGAAGAGCATGGAGCTATGGATTATACAATCGTAGTGAATGCCGGCGCTGCTGACTCTTCAGCATCTCAGTTCCTTGCACCTTATGCCGGTGTAACCATGGCTGAGTACTTCAGAGACAACGGTAGACACGCGGTGATCTTCTACGATGATCTTTCTAAACATGCGGTTGCATACAGAGAGATGTCATTGATCCTTAGAAGACCTCCGGGCCGTGAAGCATACCCAGGGGATGTTTTCTACCTACACTCAAGACTTCTTGAAAGAGCTGCAAAATTGAATGATGATCTTGGCGCAGGTTCAATCACTGCTTTCCCTATCATTGAAACACAAGCGGGTGACGTTGCGGCATATATCCCGACAAATGTTATCTCTATTACAGATGGTCAGATCTTCCTTGAAACAGACCTCTTCAACTCAGGAATCAGACCGGCGATCAACGTAGGTCTTTCAGTATCAAGAGTTGGTGGTGCTGCACAGATCAAAGCGACTAAGCAGGTATCAGGAACACTTAGACTTGACCTTGCATCGTTTAGAGAGCTTCAAGCGTTTGCACAGTTCGCATCAGACCTTGATGACCACACAAGAGCACAACTTGAGCGTGGGCAGAGAATGGTTGAAGTACTTAAACAAGGACCATATGCTCCAGTAGCGATCGAGAAACAAGTTGTCATCATCTTTGCTGGTGCAAAAGGCTTCTTGGATGATATCCCAGTTGCTTCTGTAACGAAGTTCGAGGCAGAGTTGATGCCATTTATGGATGCAAAATACTCTAACATCCTTGAAAGCATTAGAAGCGAGAAAAAGATCTCTGATGATACTGAAGCAGAGTTGAAAAAAGCGTTAGAAGATTTCAAAGCATCTTTTCAAGCGTAAGAAAGGCTAATCATGGCTAATTTAAAAGATATCAAGCGTAAGATTTCGAGTGTTAAGAACACTCAGAAAACGACTCGCGCGATGAAGCTTGTCTCTTCTGCAAAACTGAGAAGAACAGAAGAGTTAGCAAAAAGATCTAAAGTGTATGCAAACAAACTTACTGAGCTTCTCAATGAGATCGCTCAGAAGCTGCAAAAGAACAATGTTGACGGATTGGATAATGTTTTCTTTAAAGATGCAAGCAATCCAAAAGTCGTTGATATTGTTTTTGTCACTGCTGACAAAGGTCTTTGTGGAGGTTTCAACGCACAGACGATTAAAAGAGTAAATCAACTCTTGGCTGACTATAAAGCTCAGAATGTAAAAGTACGTCTTAGAGCGGTAGGAAGAAAAGGTATTGATTACTATAAGTTCAACAATATCGATATGGTGAACGAAGTGGTTGGTCTTAGTGCTGCACCGACGTATGAAGATGCAGCAGCATTTATCAATGATATTGCAGATGCATATGTCAATGGTGAGACAGACAAGATCGTTATGGTACATAACGGATATGTCAATATGATCACTCAAGAGATCAGAGAAGCACAAGTACTGCCGGTAGATCCTTCAACATTGGAACTAGACCAGGTTGAAACTTCAGAGCTTGAAGTTGAACCGGATGAGGATGATACACTTCTTGAAGCATTAGTGAAACGTTATGTAGAGTATACAATGTACTATGCATTGATCGATTCATTGGCTGCTGAGCATTCTGCACGTATGCAGGCGATGGATGCAGCGACAAATAATGCAAAAGATATGGTTAGCAAACTTACTGTACAGTACAACAAAGCTAGACAAGAAGCGATTACTACTGAGCTCATCGAGATCATCAGTGGTATGGAATCAATGAAATAAGAAATAAGAGGAGAAGTAATGACAGGTAAAATTGTACAAGTCTTGGGTCCGGTTATTGATGTGGACTTCACAGACTACCTACCAGAGATTAATGAAGCATTAGAAACATACTTTACAGTTGATGGTAAAGAACAAAAACTAGTATTGGAAGTTGCAGCACAACTCGGTGATCACAGAGTTAGAACGATTGCAATGGATATGAGTGAAGGTTGTGTAAGAGGACAAGAAGTAAAAGCAACAGGTGCTGCGATCAAAGTTCCTGTGGGTGAAGAGGTTCTTGGGCGTATCTTCAACGTTGTAGGTGATACCATCGATGACGCTGGTGACCTAGAAGCAAAACAATACTGGTCAATCCACAGAGATCCACCACCATTTGAAGAGCAGAGTACTAAAACAGAAGTATTTGAAACTGGTATCAAAGTTGTAGACCTTCTTGCACCGTACTCAAAAGGTGGTAAAGTAGGACTATTCGGTGGTGCGGGTGTTGGTAAAACCGTCATCATTATGGAGCTTATCAACAACGTTGCGATGAAACACAGCGGTTACTCGGTATTTGCCGGTGTTGGTGAAAGAACACGTGAAGGTAACGACCTTTACTTCGAAATGAAAGAGTCAAACGTACTTGACAAAGTTGCACTGTGCTACGGTCAGATGAGTGAGCCTCCAGGAGCAAGAAACAGAATTGCATTGACTGGTCTTACAATGGCTGAGTACTTTAGAGATGAAATGGGTCTTGATGTACTTATGTTCATCGATAACATCTTTAGATTTGCACAGTCAGGTTCTGAAATGTCAGCACTTCTTGGACGTATCCCTTCAGCTGTTGGTTACCAACCGACTCTAAGTAGAGAGATGGGTGCACTTCAAGAGCGTATTACATCGACAACAAAAGGTTCTATTACTTCTGTACAGGCTGTATATGTACCGGCTGATGACCTTACTGACCCGGCTCCTGCTTCTGTGTTTGCTCACCTTGATGCAACAACAGTACTTAACAGATCGATCGCTGAAAAAGGTATCTACCCGGCAGTTGATCCACTGGATTCAACTTCAAGAATGCTTGATCCGCAAATTATCGGTGATGAGCACTACGGTGTAGCAACCGGTGTTCAACAGATCCTTCAGAAGTATAAAGATCTTCAGGATATCATTGCGATTCTTGGTATGGATGAACTCTCTGAAGATGACAAACTTGTTGTTCAAAGAGCAAGAAAGATCGAGAAGTTCCTTTCACAACCATTCCACGTTGCTGAAGTATTTACTGGAGCTCCTGGTGTATATGTTACACTTGCGGATACTATCGAAGCGTTTAAAGGACTCATCGAAGGTAAATACGACGATATGAACGAAGCTGCATTCTACATGGTAGGAAATATGGCTGAGGCGATCGAGAAAAACGACAAGATCAACGCTAAGTAATCCTTAGCGCTTGTCTACTAAAGGATTATCATGGAACTAATGAAGCTTGAGATCGTTACACCTAACGGTGTAATTTTTGATGCTGATGTAAAGCAGGTCACTTTACCAGGTAGTGAAGGTGAATTCGGTGTATTAGCTCACCATGCAACTTTGGTTTCACTACTAGAAGCAGGTGTGATCGTTATCGAAAAAGCAGATTCCAGTGAAGTAGCTGTAGCTATCAACTCTGGATATGTAAAAGTTGATGAAGAGAAGACTACATGTATCGTTGACGGTGCAGTAGCCATCTCAGGTGAAGACACTGATCTTGCAAAAGCACTTGAAGAAGCAAAAGCTTTGATAAAAAGTGCTGAAGCCTCTAGTACTGCTATCGCAACAGCGGTAAGCAAAGTAGAGCAAATTGGAAAGTCTCTCTAAAGTGGGCTCTCTTCTTACTTATTTCTTGGAAAGCAGTGCAATAACAATCTTTGTACTGCTTCTGCTTTCAGCATATTTTATCGTAACTTTTTGGGTCTTTTTGGACCGGTATTATATGCTGAACAAACGTATAGCAGTAGAAGCAAAGTCTCTCAAAGCACTTTACACAGGTCAGTCGAACAGTGTACACACTACTTCTCTGATCTATACGTATCTTTCTCGTGTTAACAAACCCAACAAAGCGATACTTGAAGCGGCATCATCTGATGCAATACGCGTTTCAACCAAAGGTTTGACTATCCTTTCTATTATAGCATCGACTTCACCGTTTATCGGTCTATTCGGTACGGTTGTCGGTATTCTTGAAACATTTACGAACCTTGGCAGCCAAAACAGTGCCTCTTTAAGTGTCGTCGCTCCTGCTATCTCTGAAGCATTGATCGCTACTGCAGCAGGGATTGCGGTAGCGATTTTTGCCTATACGTTTCATCTTATATTGAAACGTAAAGCCTATGAACTCTCATCACTTCTCTCTTCTCAGGCGGAAGTGATACTTTCGCAGGTCAATGAGGAGTAGATAATGTTTCAATGGGATGAAGATCCGGATTTGAACATTACTCCCCTGGTTGATGTGATGCTCGTTCTTATGGCCATCCTGATGGTCACTGCACCGACGATCACCTTTCAGGAACAGATCACACTGCCTCAAGGCTCAAAAACAGTCAAAGTAGAAAAACCAAAGACTTTAACGATCCGAATGGACAAAGATCAAAAGATCTATCTTGGTAAAGACAGTTACAAACTGGACACATTTGCCGATGATTTTGTCAACCAGTCTGCTAAAATGGACAAAGACTCAGAAGTCTATATCCGAGCTGATGAGCGTCTTAAGTACAAGAGTGTGATGTATCTGCTTAAAACTGTGAAAGCCGCTGGGTTTGAGAAGGTATCTCTTATTACATTATGATGGAACAAAGACTGCCCCGATATCTAACCGGCTCACTGGCTTTTGGGATATACTTTATTATGATCGGCCTGTTGATTTACTACTTCAATACAAAAACCCGTCAAGAGAGCAAACACTTCGTTAAAAAAAATGAAGAACGTATCCAGGTGGCTCTCTCCACTCCTGCAAAGAAGAAGAGTGAGATTCCCAAACCTAAAAAGCAGGTAAGTGAAAAGCCAAAGCCCAAATCGGTTTCAAAACCTAAGCCGAAACCTGCACCAAAGAAAAAAGAGGCGGTAAAGAAACCTCCAGTACAGAAGAAGGTGATCAAAGAGAAGGTAGTCAAAAAGGTGAAGCCGAAACCGAAGAAAAAAGAGGTCAAGGCTACCAAACCCAAAAAAATCAACAAGCCCAAAAGCCTTTTTGCCGATATCAGCTCCAGTAAGCCTAAGAAACCGCCTAAGGAAAAAGTGAAGCCTGCTCCAGTCAAACCCAAAATGGATATCATTAAGGTCAAAGAGAAGAGCAGTGCAGCAGCACTTGTCTCAAGCTCATTGAAAAACCAGAAAAACCGTGACAGAGGGGTGGAAAATGCATACCTCGCCAAGATCGAAGAGAAGCTTAAGGGATGGCCGGCACAAAGTAACTATGCCGGAGAGAAGGCAAGGGTGATGCTTGAGGTGGAGCCTTCAGGAAGGTTCACCTTTAAAGTCATATCTGCTTCCAGTATCCCGGAATTCAATGAGGGGCTCAATGCCTATCTGAAACAGTTACAGCGCTTTGGTTTTGGACCGCATAAAGGAGATAGGGCCTATAAACTTGATGTGGAGTTTATCGCTACGGAGTAGTTTGCGCTGTAGATTAATTTTCATTTGACCCCGTTCCCGTTTTTACTGTCTTCTGGTCGCCAATAGAGATGTTACATTATAATCTAACGACACCGAGGTGTCCACCTACGCACCCATCAAGTCATATGAGATGAGAGGAGTGTTCCTTTTGCATAGAGTGTATAACAGCGCACTATAATCTGCTTACAATAGTTAAAAGTCTAATAGATCTCCTTTTACTGCCCTGGACTATTTTCTCGTTATAGAAGGTATAGAATGAGTGAAATGATCGATGATATCCTTTAACTCATGATACCTAATCCCCCCCCATCTGTTTTAACGACAGGTTGGTTGGTGATATAGCCTTCAGTGACATCAGCGCCGCTGTAGATAACATCATCACGCATGACCGCTTTATGCCATCTCCTGATCAGCAATATATTTGACATACATGATCGTCGCATGACTAAGTACCTGCGTAGTAGTCTTCGTGTAGCTTCCTGGAATCTTGGTTACACAGTAGTGTGACTTTTGAAACATATAAAATGAGTGACTTCTATGTAACTACCTAATTATCATAATTTACCTTGTTCAGCTAATCTTTATAATATATTACTGGTTTGTTTTTAGAAACCCATACAGAATATATGACATATCCTTATGTCAGGACTGATAACCCTATAAAAATTACACAGACAATACACATTGGTTCGGTAGAATTCAAATAAGAAAAAAATATATAACTATATTATATTTAATTATATTAATAATAATGCTTTATATACGGGGAAAAGATGATTTTCAAAAACTTTCAAAAACTTTTTTTTATGATTATAACGTTAATTGCTATAACTGGACTTACTGCTTGTGGCAGTGGCGGTGGGGACAAGAATACTCCTGTACCGATTACAGAAGCTGATATGGAGAGAGACGGTACAGAAAGCAATGCCGATGCGGACGAAGATAATGACGGTTATACCAACCAAGAAGAGATAGCTGTAGGTACCGATCCCCAAAATCCCAACTCGACACCCTCAAGCGGAGACGAGCCTTTAAGTTCAGAGCTTCAGACGGCCTTTGAACGTTACAACAGTATTAGGGTGGGAGCGGGACTTACAGTGCTAAACTATAGGAGTTCATTGGAGAATGCAGCAAAATCGCACAAAAACCATCTGGGCTATATATACGACGGTTATAGCATTCTCGAAGGCCACTATGAAAATTATGAGAGTCCGCACTACACTGGGTATGACCCAAGTATCAGGGGGGGGGACCGAGCTGGATATACGGGGTCGACAGGAGAAGTCATATGCTACAGACAAAACGGTGATGTACTGCATGGGATCGATGAGTTGATGAGTGCGATCTATCACAGAAACGGAATTCTTGCCTACTATGCCAGCGATATGGGTATCGGCGCTTTCTCCAACCTTTACAACTTCAAGGCTCAGGTGATAGACTTCGGCTATACCTCTGATGAAGTACTGGAGAGAATGGAAAGTGCGGCAAAGGTCATTATCTATCCCTACGATGGTGAAATTAATGTAAGAAGGGTATTTTACGAAGAGAGACCGGATCCGCTTCCGGACAGATCCGAGAGCGGAAACCCGATCTCTGTCACCTTCAATCCGTACTATGTGGACAAAGTAGAGATGATCGCTTTCGAACTTTTTGAAAGCGATGGAACGAAAGTGGAAAATGTTTTGCTTATGGATGCAAGCAATGACCCTAACGGCTTTTTCAACGATACAGATTTTGCACTTTTCCCTTTGTCGGTATTGAAGGGATCTCACACTTATACCGTCAGGATTGAATATATTGCAGACGGAGATAGGAGTAGCGAAGAGTGGAGCTTCACTACAAGAAGTACCAAAGATGCGAGATAGCCCTTTTCCCCTCGCTCTCATCAGGGATTAACCGGGATTTTATCCCTCAGGTAAAAAAATAGATAATCGTATCTCCTCTTTCAGTTAATATTCTGTGTTCCCCCAAGCTTCAGAGATTGTGAAAGAACCTGTAATGATTTGGAAGTGGAGGCTTTAGCCCCACCTAAAAGTGATATATTTTCCAGTTTTTATCTCCAAAATTACTGTAAACTCTCAAAAACAATAACTTTTTTATGTTAAAAAAGTAGTTGTGGGACTAAAGTCTCCACTTCTGTGAGTTCTTTCACAAACTCTTCATCATGGGGATCTATAGGTAAGTGGTGATTTTATTCTATAAGAGAGTTTTAGGTATACGCTTCGTAAGCAGGACAAAGATCGATAATATCCTTTAACTCATGATATGCTATTCCATGGGTTCTCGCGACAGGCTCATTGGTGACAAATCCCCCTGCGACATTGACCCCACTGTAGATCGCATCATCACGCATCACCGCTTCACGCCAGCCAAGATCTGCAATGTTTTTAGCATACTTGATCGTTGCATTGGCAAGCGCTTCCGTAGAGGTCTTCGGATAACTTCCAGGTATATTGGCCACACAGTAGTGTAGCACGCCATCCACTTCAAAAATCGGGTCTTCATGGGTGGTAGGTCTGGAGGTTTCGATGCATCCGCCCTGATCGATGGAGACATCTACGAGGATAGCACCTTTTTTGCAGAGTGAAAGCATCTCTCTTGTGATGAGTTTTGGTGCCTTCTCACCTGTGATATAGACAGCCCCTATAACGATATCAACTTCAGGGAGAGTCTTCTCAAGGTTATAACGGTTGGAGTAGCGTGTGGAGATATTTGCAGGCAATGTCTCTTCGAGTCTTGCCATAGCGCTTCGGTTCCTGCCCATGATCACTACCTCTGCACCCATACCAGCCGCTACTTTCGCGGCACTTTTAGCCACCGTACCGCTTCCGATGATGAGCACTTTTGCCGATGAAACTCCGGTAGCACCGCTGATCAGTACACCGTTTCCATGGTGATGTGCGGAGAGGAAATAACTCGCTACAAGAGGTGAGACTTCTCCTGCGATCTGGCTCATCGGGTCTAGAAGCGGAAGAGTATGGTTTTCCTGGAGCGTTTCATAGGCAATGGCTATCACCTGTTTCTCCTGCAACACTTTGGTAAGTTCAGGTACGGGGGCAAGGTGTAGATAGGTAAAGAGTATCTGACCGGGTTTTAAGAGATCATACTCTGCAGGTTGCGGCTCTTTGACCTTGATGATCATTTCACACTGGGTATATATCTCTTTAGCACTTTGGAGAATTACGGCACCTACGTGTTTGTAGTCACTATCATTAAAACCGCTTTTTTCTCCTGCACCCTTTTGGATATATACTTTATGACCACTCTGGATCAGCTGCTCGACGCCTGAGGGAATCATGCCTACCCGATACTCTTTGGTCTTGATCTCTTTGGGTATTCCGATCTTCATTTTTACTTCGTTTCAGTTACGAGAGTTCTGGCAATAGGGTTGGCTCTGAGACGCTCGACAGGGATCAGTTTGGAACTCTCTTCACAGATACCGTAGGTTCCGTCTTTGATTTTAGCAAGTGCATGGTAGATCTCTTTGAGCTCAGTGGTTTGCTTCTCTAAGAGTAAACGGTCATTGTCATTAAGTGTTTCCAGTGAAGCCAAATCTTCCATATCATTGATCGTATCATCGCTGCTGACATCACTCAACTCCTCTTTAAGCTCCTCGATATTATTTTTGACATGCCGCATTCTCTCATTGAGCAGTGCTTCAAACTCTCCAAGGTTCAGGTCTTCTCGCTTTTTCATACTTCCTCCTTTATGCTATAGATCACGCTCTAGGTGATGCCTCTTTTACTTCTTTCCAATCACTAAGGTTTTTTGGGAAATTTTCCAACTCATTTTCGAAATGGTCCCACTCTACAAAATTTGTGTTGAAGGTGGCGACATCGGTAGCTGCAGTTTCGGCACTCTCATACTCACCAAGCTTCTCCTCTTCTATCCAGAGCTCATATCTTAAGTGTTCTGATTGCCTGATCTCAAATATACCGATGGGTGAATTATAACGATACGCGTGCATATTTTTCTCCTTTTCTATCCTTATCATATCATAAGTAGAACTAAAAAAGTAAAATAAGCACAATCCTTCATTTATTTAATGCTACTATGTAGAAGCAAGATTTTCATTGATATTATTTAATGCGTATATTAACCTTTGCTTGATACAATAACTGAACGATATTATTACTCAAGGGACGTTCGTGAGACAATGGTTACTTCTATTGACGTTACTGTTTACTACAAATCTTCTGGCTGTGGATGCAACACTCAAGATCGAGAAAGATGTTGAGCAGCGTGCACGCATTGCATTGGTAGACGGGTCACAAAAACATCATAAGCAATTTTTTACTATATTACTGGCCGACCTCAAGATATCAGGCCACTTTTTAGCCGATACCAACATACACCAGGGAAGTTTCAGCGGTAAATTTATTGACCCGAAACTGAAAGGTCAAGATTATGTGCTCAAATATAAGTTACTGATGGGAGGTGGAACAAAACTCTATATCCGTCTATTGAGAGCATCTGACGGAACGCAGCTTTATAAAAAGTCCTATAGTATTCCGGGTACAAAAAAGATGCCGTTTGTGGCGCACAAAGCGGTCAGTGATATCAATGCATACTTGAAATACCCGGATATCTCATGGATCAACCGCTATGTAGTCTTTACGCGTTATACCGGTGCACAAAAAAGTGAGATCGTACTGGCCGATTATACCTTTAACTATCAAAAACCTATTATTCGTGGAGGATTGAATGTCTTTCCGAAGTGGGCTGACGCGAAACAGAGATCGCTTTACTATACCTCATACAGAGGAGTACTCCCTACGCTTTACAAGATCAATATCTATACCGGGCAAAAGAGAAAAATTTTAAGTTCTGAGGGAATGCTTGTCTGTTCGGATGTCAGTAAAGACTACTCGAAACTTCTGCTTACGATGGCTCCGTACGGACATGCCGACATCTATGAACTTGATCTCGCCTCAGGTGCAAAAAAGAGAGTGACAAAGTTTAACGGGATTGATGTAAGCGGAAAGTATGTAGATGATGAGAAGAGCATTGTGTTTGTTTCCAATAGACTGGGGTATGCCAATGTCTTTAGAAAGTCCATCGGCAGTGCTGCGGTATCACCGGTTGTCTACCATGGACGTAATAACAATGCCTGTGATACTTACGAAGATAAGGTAGTCTACTCCAGCAGAGAATCATCGAAGAGTTTTGGAAGAAACCAGTTCAATCTCTATCTGACATCTTCACATGGAGGAGACACAAGGCCTTTGACAACGACTGGAACCAACCAGTTCCCGAGATTCTCTTCAAATGGTTCAGTCGTGCTCTATATCAAACATCGTGAGGGAGGCAGTGCGGTAGGATATATCAACCTTGCGAGTTCTCAAAGTTTGTTATTCCCAATAAGTATCAATAAGATACAATCAATAGATTGGTAAAAAAGGATAAAAGATGGTCAAAAAAATAGGTTTTTCAGCGGTTGCTCTATTACTCTTTGCAGGATGTGCACAAAATACTCCTGATATTGGTGGAAATGTCTCGGATGCTAATGAGATAGCTCCGGATACTGTAATGATCGATGAGAGTAATATGGTCGAGGATGGCTCAGGTATACGTTACAACAGCAGCAGCGACGGTTTTGTGAGCGTCTACTTTGACTTTGACGGATATACTATTCCTCCATCTATGGAAAACAGAGTCTCACATAACGCTTCTAAACTGCAAAACAGAGCTCTCGGAAAGGTCAAACTGGAAGGTAACTGTGATGAGTTCGGTACGGATGAATACAACTATGCACTTGGGCTCAAGCGTGCAAAAGCGGTAAAAGATGCACTGACAGACAAAGGGGTAAATACTTCCAATGTGGTGATGGTAAGTTTTGGAGAGAGTAGTCCGGTATGTAGCGAACCTACAGATGAATGTTATGCCCAAAACAGAAGAGTAGACCTGCGGGTGGTAAGATAATTGATGCTAAAACGATTGATACCGCTTGGCATCTTGATGGTAGGCAGCAGTGGGGTAGTCGCTGCTGAACCTTCTGTCTACGGGACAGACAGCGAAAAGCTTAGACAAATGTACGAGGCGGATATCTCTGCCCCTCAGACCACACCTCCTGTACAAAAGCAAACTACATATAGTGTGCAGAAGCCAACCCTTATCTCTTTGAAACGTGCGATACAAAGACAAAATGAGAGGATCGATGGACTGACTACACTGGTAGAGGGTTTGAGTGCACAGGTATTGGCACTGCAGCAGCAAAGGGGATCTCTCTCTCCTGCTTCTAGTACAGATAATACTGAACTGCTCAAAAAGCTAGGTGATATGATCGATAAGATCAATCGTAACTACGTCAGCAAAGAGGAGCTTGAGCAGATACTTGCAGGGATGAACGGCAAAGGTAGCTCTCAGAGCAAAGAGAAAGCCAAAGACTCTACGCCGAAAACATCCCTAGATGGTCAGGGAAATGCTGCACTCTATAAAGAAGGGGTAAGACTTTTCGGTAAAAAACAGTATGATGAGGCGATGAAGCGCTTTGTTATCACCGATCAGAAAGGCTATAAACCTGCAGCATCCAACTACTATATGGGTGAGATCGCCTACTATACCAAACAGTATGAGGATGCGATCTTTTACTTTAAAAAGAGTGCCGGATTATATGATAAAGCAAGCTATATTGATGTATTATTACTTCATACGGGTATATCACTCGAAAAGACCGGTAAAAAAGATCAGGCAAAACTCTTTTATCAAAATATCATAGAGAACTACAGTGGACGCAGGTCTGCAGAGATTGCAAAAGAGAAACTGAAAAAACTATAGGAGGAGAGGATGAGGTATATTATAGTGACGGTTATATTTCTTGCTACTCTTCTCTACGCTGAACATACTCCACCCCGTGGTAAAGCAACATTCCCTATATCAAAAACTGCATTTAAACTTAAGACTAAAGACGGTTTTAAAACAGTTGATTTGAAAGGTCAGAAAATTGTCGTTGTCTCTGTAAGAGAAGAGGGAAGCGACGGACGTTTTTATGCCGTGAATGAAGAAGGAAAGATATGGAAGTCCGGACCTGTTACCTCGGGTGCCAAGAAGTACCGTAGTCCCTCAGGTGTGTTTACAATTTTTCAAAAAAAGAGATTTCATATGTCTACTGCATACCCCGACCCCAGCGGTGTGAACAATATGGATTATATGATGAAATTTACCCGTTTTGGACATGCACTACATAAGGGAAGTGTGGATTGGATGTCACATGGCTGTATCCATATCCATCCTGATGACGTGGTGGAGCTGTTTGACTGGACAGATTTCCGTACCAAGGTTGTCGTCACCAGACACAGCTACATGCCTTTTGCTCTGAAAGATATACAGGTGACTGATAAAGCGGCTATCTTTCCACTCAATATTTTAGAGTCAGTTTTTTCATCAAAATAAAGCCGTAGTGTACGCTTTATAAGTGTACTTTTTGTGGATATTTTTCATTAAGCCTCAGTAAAGTTTGCTTAGTTACAATACACCCAAATTTAATATTAGGAATTTTTATGACAATTACAAATGAAAATTGTGTCGTAGGTCTTGAATACGAAGTTAAAGAAGCAGGTACTACAGAAGTAGTAGACAGCAACAAAGGCGGACAGCCCCTAGAGTTCATCATCGGTAAAGGACAGATCATCCCAGGTCTTGAAAAAGAGCTTGTTGGTATGAGTAAAGATGAGAGTAGTGATATTCTTGTAAAAGCTGCAGATGCGTACGGTGAAGTAAACCCGGAAGCACAGCAGACATTGCCAAGAGAGCAGTTTGAAGGAATCGATCTTGCTGAAGGTATGGCACTTTACGGTCAAGGTGAAGGCGGACAGACAGTACAGGTTACAGTAAAGTCTTTCAATGATAATGAAGTGAATATCGACTTTAACCATCCACTCGCAGGAAAAGACCTTATGTTCTCAGTAAAAGTGCTTAGCGCAAGAGAAGCGACTGAAGATGAACAAGCTACAGGTGTTGTAGGCGGTCAAGCTCACGGTGAAGGTAGCTGTGGATCAGGATGTGGTTGTCACTAAGATAAACCTCTCTGCACCTGCCGACCGGTAGGTGTACCTCCTCATTATTTATCACTCCTTTTTTATTACTCATCATTTTTCGTTATATGGTTAAGCGATCCATCCAGGATAATATTTTGCGATAAAGCTGCTAATTACAACCTAATCAGTAAATATATTTTATACCAGAGTATCAGAAATGATACCCTAGTTGGAAGATAATATTATCGACTTTGACGTCAGGGTTGTTGATCGGTATCTCATTCGCCTCCTGATAGATATACTTCAGGTGAAGATCGATCTTTTCAAAATGTCTGCCGATACCGACCATATAAGTTTTATTAAACTCCATAGCATGGTGCTGGATACGCATTCCCTCATCCATTACGGCAAAGACCCTTTTCCCGAAAAAGGCACCTGCTCCCATATGATAATCTTTATAATGCAGGTGCATTTTCACTCCCGGCGTAAAGTAGTCGCTTTTTGCATTGGTGCTGAAACCGTTACTCTCTTTGTCCTGCAGGTGTTGGTATTTAGCCAAGACAGTTGCATCAGCCTTAATATTTCCCCATGCGTGTTTAAAGGTATATTTGAGATCAGTCTGATAGACATTGAAGTGCTTGTAGTCACTGAAGTACTGGTTGATCCCAAATGCTCGGTAACGATATCCCAGACCATAAATTTTTCCGTCATTCGTCTCTTTCATCAGATTGTCATCGATGCTTAGGAAGCTGGCACTAACAGCCTGTGCCTGATCATAACGGTGTGTATACTTTACAACATATTTATTGACCTTCAGATCTTCAGTCAATGGCGGCTGAAAGGTTTCGGTATGGGTTCTCTCCGCTCTGAGTTGGTAGGTATCATTGTTATGGTTGTGCTTGATGGCGATGCCGTAGCGTTTCCCTTCATCTTTCTTTTTTGAGTTCTCAAAGTCAAGCAGTTCGTAGCTTAGAGTGAGTATTGTCTGTTCCGCTGAACTCAGCATCGGCATAAGCATAGCAAGCAGCAGTATAATTTTATGTTTCATCGTTGGTTCCTTATGTGTTTTTCTTGTGATATAAATGTGTTAAAAAATAAAAATAGATCGACACACAGGAGGGGCAGTCGCATTGAATCCTTTATGGGTAGGGGTTGAAATATACAGTTGCTCCGGCTCGTCCTCAAGTATATAAGATTCAGGAGCGGAAAGCTGAAGGTCTGAGTTTGGGAGATCACTGCTTGGAAAGTGCTTTACAAGCAGGCAGACTTCACATTCATGTTCATGCTCTGACTCCTGACTGTGCATATGTGTTGCGTTGAGATATGCAGACGTCAGGTAGATAAAGAGGAGGATCTTAAGCAAAAGTGGTCTGATTTTTTGTCTCCCAAAGTGATTTCGGGCGAATCATAGCACTTCTCTTCTTGTTTTTTTATAAATTCGACTTGATTATAGTAAATATAATAAGATAAAATAGTAATAAGGAGAATCTATGAACATAAAACCCGACTGTATCGTATGTCTGATGAATCAAGGGTTGAAAGTATCGAGACTGCTGGCACTTGATGATGAACAGACCAAAGAGGTACTGGATGCCACGGCAAAGATACTTTTAGCACAGGATCTGGAGATTACACCTCCTCAGATCGCAGAGGTGATCTACGAGAAAATCGGAGAGATCACAGGAGAGAGTGATCCTGTTGCATTGTCTAAAGCGCATGCTACGAAACTGGCCTTGTCTGTAGATAAAACACTGGTCAAAACTATCGATGATGCGATAAAATTTGCAGTGATCGGCAATGTGATCGACTTTGGTGCTCAGGAGCAGTTCGATCTCAATGAGATGATCGCAGAACAGTTTCATCACCCCTTTGCGATCAATGACAGTGAGCTTTTCAAAGAGGAGTTGAAAGAGGCCAAAGAGATCGTGATCCTCGGAGACAATGTAGGCGAACATATCTTTGACAAATGGTTGATAGAGAAGATCAAAGAGAAGTATGATGTTCAAGTCTACTACTTCGTGAGAGGAAGACCTATTATCAATGATGTCACGATGCAGGATGCCGAAATACTTCAGGAGTGTGCTACGGTGATCGACACAGGGGTCAATACCCCCGGCTATGATCTCTCCCAGGCGAACAGAAGATCTCTGGAGATCTTTGAAAAAGCGGATATCGTCATCTCCAAAGGCATGGGAAATTTTGAAAGCCTCTATGGTGAGGCCGACCGTAGTATCTACTACCTCTTTACAGTGAAGTGTAATGTCGTCTCCGAACAGATAGGAGAACCGGTGAAATCGATGATCTTTAAAAGAGTCTGAGTAGGGGTCGGATCTTACAAAGAGCAGAGGGACTCTTTGCAGGATCTAAAAAGTAAAAAGGTTATTTTATTGGAGCATTTTTTACGGTATTTGCTTCGGCGAGTGCTACCATACCGCCTTTAAGTACGTGTACTTTTGCGAAACCGATCTGTTTGAGTCCCATTGCTACGATCGTTGCACGTGTTCCTGAGTGACATACAATAATGATAGGCTGGTCTGTCGGAAGCTTATCAAGGTTGGCTTTTTCAAAAAGGTTCTCTACAGGGATATGCATCGCATTCTCTGAGGAGACTGATACGATCGCATTCTCTCCTACTGTTCTTACATCAAGGAGTGTAAACTTCGCATTATCCCTGAACATCTTCATGACATCCTCACCTGTGGTAAAGAGTTTCGAGTCTGCACAAGCCTTTTGTGTCATATGTGAATAGAAACTATTCAGGTTTTCTGCTTTTGCTGTATCATATGCACAGGCACTTACCGCAAAAATTGCTGTAGCGAGAGAGGAGAAAAGATATTTTTTAATCATTTGAAATCCTTATGATAAATATTTTATGGGATTATATATTATAAACCTTAATAGCGCTTTAAATAAAACGCATGATCAAAACGTTGATTTGAAAGGTACGGAAGTGTAAGTCATCACCACATAATCTAAACATGGTAAAATTACACCATATTATTTAGAAGGATTTTCATGTCAGTAAAATGTGCATTTTTATTTCCGGGACAGGGGTCTCAGGCTGTCGGTATGGGACAGGACTTTTTTAAGAACTCTGAACTAGCAAAACAGATGGTAGCTGATGCA
Source organism: Candidatus Sulfurovum kebritense (assembly GCA_047689535.1). GTDB lineage: Bacteria > Campylobacterota > Campylobacteria > Campylobacterales > Sulfurovaceae > Sulfurovum > Sulfurovum kebritense. The sequence continues at coordinate 138,482 of JBEWPZ010000001.1, forward strand.
AGTGAACGTACAGGTATCAATTTTGAAGCGCTGCTCTTTACAGAGAATGACAAGTTGGAGCAAACAGAGTACACGCAACCTGCGATTCTATTGGTCTCTGCGATCGCACATAGACTGTTTGAGAATGAGATGCCGATCAAACCGCACTACGCGATGGGACACTCCCTTGGAGAGTTTTCTGCACTTGTAAGTGTAGGAGCGATCGAAGCGATCGATGCAGTAGAGCTGGTAAACCTTCGCGGTAAACTGATGGCTGAAGCGTGTGCGGGACAGGATGTAGGGATGATGGTCTCTCTCGGACTCTCTGATGAAGTCGTTGAGGGTATCTGTGCCGAGCAGAGAGATGCCGGGATGAAAGTGTGGCCGGTAAACTACAATGCCGAAGGACAGATCGTGATCGCGGGTGTGAAGTCTGATCTCCAGAAGCTTGAGCCGATACTGAAAGAGGCAAAAGCAAGAAGAGCGATGCTTCTCAATATGTCTGTAGCGAGCCACTGTCCATTGTTGGAGGCTGCAACCGCACCATTGGCTGAAAAACTCACTGAAGTGCTTAGAGACGAGTTCACTGCACCGGTAGTTTCCAATGTCACTGCTGACTACTACAGCTCCAAAGCAGAAGCTCTGGATCTGCTTCCAAAACAGTTGACTTCACCGGTACGCTATAAGCAGGCGATCGCAAAGTTTGATGATGAAGTGGATTGTTATGTGGAGTTTGGTCACGGTGGTGTGCTCAAGGGGCTGAACAGAAAAGCAACGAAAAAGCCTCACTTTGTAGTCTCGGATATGGAGTCACTGCAACTGGCAATCGACGAGATCAGCAAACTGAACTCATAATTTTAAATAAGGAGAGTTATGCCTAAGAAAATCGCTATCATGGGTGCGATGCCCGAAGAGATCGCACCGCTTTTAGAGAAGTTGGATAATGTCAGTAGGTCGGTCTATGCAGCCAACACCTATTATGAGGGAACCTACAAAGGGAAAGAAGTTGTTGTCGCCTACTCAAAGATCGGTAAGGTTTTCGCTACACTGACGGCGACAATGTTGATAGAGAAATTCGGATGTGACATTTTGCTTTTCAGCGGTGTAGCCGGAGCTATCAGTGAGGAGTTGGCTATCGGTGACTTGATCATTGCTGATGGGCTTTGTCAGCATGACCTGGATATCACGGCATTTGGTCACCCGCATGGGTTTGTCCCTGAGGGTGAAGTATGTATCCCTACAGAACCGGCACTTCGGGATATCGCAAAAGAGGTAGCAAGCGAAAAAGGCCTAGTTCTCAAAGAGGGGGTAATCGCTACAGGAGACCAGTTCGTAGCAAACCCTGAACGTAAAGAGTGGATCGGTGAGACCTTTAAGGCCCATGCCCTGGAGATGGAAGGTGCATCGGTAGCCGTAGTATGTAGTTCACTGCAGGTACCGTTCTTTATCATGCGTGCGATCAGTGACAGCGCGGATATGGATGCCGGGTTTGACTTTGATGCATTCCTGGAGAGCTCTGCAAAAGTCTCAGCAGATTTTGTGATCAGTATGGTTGAAAAGATAGATCCGGATGAACTATGCAGACACTCTGCGTGTAACCACAATGATTAAAAATATAAAGGCGTAAGTTGGGTAGAAGAGACGATTTTCCGATCATACCGATGAGCAAAAAACTGCTCAAGGTGATAGGCAAAACCAATGCCGAGTTCAGACTCATCGGTGAAGGTGACAAGGTACTGGTGGGACTAAGCGGAGGGAAAGACTCCCTCTCACTGATACATGCACTGAAGCATATGCAGCGCAATGCACCATTTGATTTCGAGTTTGAAGCGTGTACGGTGAAGTATGGGATGCCTGATGAACACTATGACTTCCTCTCTGCACACTGTGAGAAGTACGGTATCAAACATACGGTCTATGATACCAATATCTTCGATGTGAGCCAAGATGCGATCCGTGAGAACTCCTCTTTCTGCTCCTACTTCTCACGTATGCGCAGGGGGGCACTCTACAGTTTTGCCGAGGAGGGTGGTTTCAACAAAGTGGCGCTGGGGCATCACTTCGATGATACGGTAGAGAGTTTCTTTATGAACATGTTCTACAATGGTACGATGAGAGCACTCGCCCCGATCTACAAGACGGGCAAAGGTTTCCACCTGATCCGACCGCTCATCCAGGTACGTGAGTCACAGCTGCGAGGATTTGCACAGGACAATGACCTGCAGGTGATCGGTGATGAAGCCTGCCCGGCGATGCTCAAAGATGTCAAGATGCCGCATGCCAGAGCCTCTACCAAAGCATGGCTGGCAGGAATGGAAGAGAAGAATGGTGATCTTTTCAAGATGATCAAAGCCTCTTTCAAACATATCCATGACGATACCTTCCTTGACCCCGAGCGTTGGGATAGAGACGATATTTAAGTCATTTGCGTCTTAATACCGTTCATGCTGAGCTTGTCGAAGCAAAGCGTAGCTGTGAAGAGATAACCCTTTGCCGCTGTCATTCCCGATCAAGTCGGGAATCCACTGATAAAAATTATTAACTTTCAATATACCGTTCATGCTGAGCCTGTCGAAGCATCTAGATTCCCGATCGGAGCCGGGAATGACGGGAACATCTCTTTTTCTCTACTACTAAATAAAATCCGTTATAATTTATCTACTATATTTAGGATAGAGAAGTTTATGTCCGAGAAGAACAGGGAAACCGCTATGAAACGTATCAAAGAGATGAGCATGGAAGAGTTGAAGAGGACGATAATATTCTATCGGTGGATTGCATCCACCCTACGAAAAAAGTCGAAACTTGTAGGGTGGGAGAATCCCACCAGAAGGTTGGTCTATGCCAAACTATAAAAGAGTTTTCTTGGTTACAGACTGATCTATGAATTGAAAGAGAGTCAAATAATCTTTGTTGCTGTCATTCACGGGAAAAGATTGATATAGGGTAAAGCCTCGAATGGGTAGAGCCATGGAGGTATGACAGCCCCTTGACACCGTCATTCCCGGCTCTATCGGGAATCCAAATGTTAAACCTATAGACTACTATCATCCTCGGGCTTGCACTCCAAGGGTATTTCCTATGGGCACCCGGGGGATCCACACGTTACATTATAGAGAACTTTGTACCTCTCAGTATCCATCCCTCTAGATTCCTGATCAAGTCGGGAATGACGGGAACTAGCCTTTTTAAATACTAAACAAAATCCGTTATAATTTATCAACTACATTTTAAGGGGTAAAAAAATACAATACTTTAGCAACACTCGAACACTATTACCCTAAAGCAAAGTATCCTCATCTATCGCTATCCTTTTATAATCTGATTCCAAGCTGTAGTACCTGTAATAGTAAATTTAAAGGTAGAGAGGAACATGTAGGGAAAATAGCTCATCCTTACTATGATGACTTTGACGATCAGGCAGTGTTTAGCGTAAGTGTAGACAGTATGGATATCAAAAAAGATATAGAACTAGAAGTCAACCTGAAAAGTGCCGACGAAAAATGCAAAGCTTCTATAGACCGTTTTAATCTTGATAAGATTTACAGACAACATAACGATATAGCTAAAGAGATTTGGAATAAAGCACAGGTGTATACTGAAAGTCAGATAGAAGAGTTATATCAAAGTTTCTATAAAGACTTGGGCTATACAAGGGAAGAAGTAAGAAACTTTATCTTTTGTAATTATCTGGATAAAAAAGATATCAATCGACGAAATCATGCAAAGTTAACGCAGGATATCTTGAAACAGTTTGAATTGACAGATAGTAGTGATTAGTTTAAAATGTATATATTGACAAAATAGGTAACAAAACCTATAATATAGGTAATAAAACTTATTTTATAGTTAAAAGGTTTCACTATGTTAGAAGCACTATTTGGTTCAAAGAACCGTGAACGGGTACTTCAATTTATACTTGCCAATGAAGAGGGATATGCCAAAGAGATAGCAGACTTTTACAAAACCAGTCTGGATCCCATCCAAAAGCAACTGGAAAGACTGGAGTATGAAGGTGTATTTGTAAGTAGAAATGTCGGCAGAACAAGACTCTTTATGTTCAATCCCAGATATGCATTTTTCAATGAGCTCAAAGCATTACTGGAAAAAGCCAGAAGCTACTACCCACCTGAAGAGATAGAGAGGCTTACTATGAGACGTAAGCGTCCGAGAAGAACAGGTAAACCGTTATGAAACGTATCAAAGAGATGAGTATGGAGGAGTGTAATAGGATGATGATATTCTATCGGTGGATTGCATCCACCCTACGAAAAAAGTCGAAACTTGTAGGGTGGGAGAATCCCACCAGAAGGTTGGTCTATGCCAAACTATAAAAGAGTTTTTTTAGATGGTTACAGCTATTTTTTGACGGTTGTGACACATCAGAGAAACCCGATATTGATCGATAATATTGAACTTCTTAGAGAAAGTTTTCGCGTTAGTAAAAGCAAATATAATTATAAAATCGATGCGATAGTGATAATGCCGGATCATTTTCATATGATTGTTACGCCGGAGATATCAATGGAGTATCCCGATATCACAAAAACGATTAAACAGCATTTTTCAAAATATTGTGATGAAAAGTATTTTCAGCATCTATATCAGTCAAATAGTCGACATGCAAAAGGGTATAAACCTATCTGGCAAAAACGTTTTTATGAACATACGATACGTGATGAAAAAGATTATAAAATACGATTGGATTATATCCATTATAACCCCGTGAAACATAGGTTGGCAGGTAAAGTTTCCGATTGGGAGTATTCTTCATTTCACAAGTTTGTAGAAAAAGGATATTATGACAATGATTGGGGTGCGTTTGATGAAAGTATTGATTTTGAATAAATACAAAACGTTTGGATGGTGGATTACATCCACCCTACGAAAGGTATTGCAGTTTTTAGGGTGTAATAACCCCACAAAGAGAGTATAGGATATATAGTGTGAATAGACTAATTGTAGAACAAAAAAACCGCCTGGACAAAACATTGGCAAATGAGCTGGATGTCAGCCGTAACCAGATCGAAAAGCTCATCAAGGACGGACTGGTCTCCGTCAACGGCAAGAGGATCACCAAAACCAGCTTCAAGGTAGAAGAGGGGGATGAGATCATTTACGAGTTCAAAGAGGCAGAGAAACGCGAAGCGATTCCGGTGGACTTTGATGTCGAGGTGATCTATGAGGATGATTACCTGATGGTCATCAACAAGCCTGCAGGACTAGTGGTGCATCCGGCCCCTTCTGTCAAAGAGCCGACACTGGTGGACTGGCTGATAGCGCACGGGATATCACTCTCTACCATCAGCGGGGAAGAGCGTCACGGGATCGTACACCGTATCGACAAGGAGACGACCGGGGCGTTGGTGATCGCAAAAGACAACAAGACCCATGAGAAGCTGAGCGAACAGCTGCAGGACAAGAGTATGGGGCGTTACTACCTGGCACTTATCGACTATCCGCTCAAAGAGGATACTATCGTAGAGAAGCCCATAGGACGCAACCCGAACAACCGTCTGAAGATGGATGTCGTACCGCACGGAAAAGAGGCAAAAACAGCCTTTGTCAAACTGGCACAAAGCAGCCATGATACCGAGCTGATCGCCGCGAAGCTTTTCACGGGGCGTACCCACCAGATCCGTGTGCACCTGGCAACGCTGGGACGACATATACTGGGGGATCGTTTATACGGTTTTAAGAGCAAACGGGATAAAATTTCACGTGTTAAACTACATGCATATCTGCTCTATCTGACACACCCCGCCACGGGAGAAAAGATGGAGTTTACAGCCCCGCTTTTTGAAGATATGCAGAGGTACCTGACAAAATATTTTGATGAAAGTGAAATAGATGAGAAGATCGATCCTCGCACTCTTGGCGACCGTTTTAGTTGGATTTAACGGTTGCGGGGGTGTCGTACAGAGTATGACCGTTTATGAGAGCGATCCCTCTTTGGCCACCCTGCAGCACCTCAAGGCCCTTCCTCAGAGAAACGCGATAGGATTCGAATGGTCAAGGATCACGGACCGAAAAGTACGCGGGATCAATGTCTATAGAAGCTCCGGCGGCGAAGAGAGCCATATTGCTACGATCTCCAATGCCTATGCGACACACTTTGTCGATACACAAGTGAAGCCCGGACAACGCTACCGTTACACCTTCAAGACCTTGCGCTTTGGAAAAGAGGCTGCCAGAGGTGCACAGATCAAGGTGTGTGCATCAGCGCCCCTTCCCGGTGTGGCTTTTTTGAAAGCCTATAAGGCAGGGGAGGGGGCAGTCAAACTGCTCTGGACACCGCATAAGAATGAGAGTGTCCACGCCTATATCATCGAGCGTTCGGTGGACGGAGAGGCGTGGCGGTATCTTGCTCAGGTCAAGGGGCGAATCATGGTGGAGTATATCGATACCTTTGTCAGACCGGAGAGAAACTACCGTTACCGTATCATCGCAAAGAGTTATGACGATACGACATCACGGCCAAGTCAGCCAACACATATCAGACTCTAAAGAAGGAAAAAGATGCCACATATTAAAGTCAGACCGTTTGACAGTTCTATCGTTGAGGAGAAGATCCCTCAAAGTTCTCTGCTGACCTTTCGTGCACAAGCGATAGGAGCCGATGAGGAGCTATGGGGAGTAGCGTACGGCGGTGAAGAGTTTTTGCTGCAGTACAAACCGGAGAGTAACGGTGCAGCACAGCTCAAATACGACAAGGTCAGCAGGCCTTTGAAAGTCAATCTTCTCAAAGAGGCTTTGGCAAAGACAGCAGAAGAGTTGGAGCTTGAGATACTCAGCTCCAACATTGCGATCTCCCATACCAAGACAGCACTGGCTTCGGACTACTTCAAAAAGATCGAGGATTTCGAATCGATCGACTTTCCCAAGGAGAAGCTCTCTGTTGAGGTAGGGTTTGGCAGCGGAAAACACCTGCTCTACCAGGCAAAGAAACATCCCGATACGCTATTTATCGGACTGGAGATCCATACCCCTTCTGCACAGCAGGTACTCAAGCAGATCGAACTGCAGGGACTGGATAATATCTGGGTCGTCAACTACGATGCGAGGCTCTTTCTGGAGATGCTTCCCTCCAACAGTTGTGAACAGATCTTTGTCCACTTTCCCGTACCGTGGGATAAAAAGCCCCACAGAAGAGTGATCAGCCCGAGTTTTCTTGAAGAGTCGATGAGGGTACTGCGCAGAGAGGGAAGACTGGAACTGCGTACGGACAGTGATAACTACTTCTGGTATGCACTGGAGACCTTCTTCGGAGAAGATGTACCGAAGACACATGTGGAGGTACGCAAAAACGAAGCCCTGGAGGTGACCAGTAAATATGAGGCAAGATGGCGTAGGCAGGAGAAGGATATCTATGATGTCTATGTCAAATGTCTGACAGAGTCCGAACCGAAAGCATTGGAGATGGATTTTAATTTTAATGCAGTAAAATATATCCAAGGTATAGAGAAAAAATTTTCAAAAAAAGCCATGGTCTTTGATGGATTCTTTATACACTTTGAACGTCTTTTTAAGATCGGAGAAGAGAAACTGCTGATCAAGTGTGCATTTGGAAGCTTTGACAGGCCGGAGCATAAGTATATACTGTTGGGGCGGGATCAGTGCAGATACTTTGCTTCCGTACCTGTCAAAACAATGGTAAATTTCAAGGCACATGAAAAAATGAAAGAGATCTTTTTAGAAGGAGACTTAAGTGTCTAACGTTATCAATGCCTCCAACCTTACACTCTCTTATGACAGTGGCAAAAACGAGGTGATCAAAGATGCCAATTTTACAGTAAAAAAAGGGGAGTTTGTTTTTATCACGGGTCCAAGTGGATCAGGTAAATCAACTCTGCTTAAATCCCTCTACGGCAGGATCAAACCCACATCAGGGAACCTTGTGGTCGGTGGTGTCAATCTGGCAAATGTAAAGGCCTCAAAACTTCAGGAACTGCGTACCCATATGGGAATCATCTTTCAGGACTTTAAACTGGTCAATGAGTGGAGTGTCGCAAAAAATGTCGTTTTGCCTTTAATGATCGCAGGATACTCCATCGATGTACAGAATACACAGGCGCACAGACTGCTAAAACACGTCAAACTTACCGAACATGCAGACAAGTATCCTATGGAGCTGAGCGGTGGAGAACAGCAGCGTGTCGGTGTAGCCAGGGCTTTGGCAAAAAATCCTGTGTTGATCCTTGCAGATGAACCGACAGGAAACCTTGATGACTACTCATCCAATGTGATATGGGATCTGATGGAGAATGCCTGCCAGCAACTTGAAACTACGGTACTGGTGGTTACACACAAGATACCTCAGGTCTTTTCTTTGCCTTACAGACACTTTATTATCGAAGGTAAGGGTGTATATGAAGTACATTAAAAATCACTTGATGTTTATATTGCCTTTGATGGCGATACTGATGGGTATTGAGTTCTATCTGGTATTTGACCGTACCACCGATACCTACGAGAAAGGGCTTCAGGAAGGGTACTCTATGCTTGTCGTGACAGAGCAGCCTATGAAGATCGATGCATTCCAGGCACTCAATCCGCATATCAGTAAAAGTGAAAACATAGAACGTAACAGGATCGTTTCCAAGATCGCCAAGGGTGTGACCAAAGAGGGTGAAACGAAGATCCTCAAGTCTCTGCCCTATTTTTACAATGTACGCCTGGACGAGTATATCAGTACAGAGGAGTTGACAGCACTCAAAAAGGACCTTGAGCGAAGTCCGCTTATCAAGAAAGTTGAAACCTTCGGAAGTAACTATGAATCAAACTACAGATTGTTCACATTTATCAAGTTTATATTGAAGATCTTTATCGGATTTATGACAGTGGTAAGCCTCTTTTTGATCATGAAACAGATGGAGATCTGGAAGTATGCGCATAAAGAGCGCATGCAGATCATGGAGATCTTCGGGGCACCACTGATGTTACGAAGCGGTGTACTCTTTAAGATCGCTATTGTAGATGCGATCGCTGCTACACTCATCGTCAGCAGCATCTTTCTCTATCTCAAGTTTCACTGGGCCGTCCATAGCGGTATAGAGATTATGGTTCAAAACAAAGATTACCTTTTCAGGATCACGGATATCGGCATTTTGCTGGCAGCGGCACTGTTGATCGTCATCATTTCTGTCTATTCGGTTGTCTATAGTGCCAAGGGAGTAGAGGAGTGAGACCACTTATCCTCTGGTGCTTTGTGGCACTTTCATTGCTTTTTGGTGCTTCGACAGTAGAGAAGATAAAGGATTCCAAACAGGGATTAAAAGCCACCTCCAGTCAGAAGAAAAAGACAAGTAGAAAGTTGGAGAAGATTGCTGCAGATATCAAAAAAGCTGAAAAAGATATCGCCTTCCTGGAACAAAAAATAGATACGCTCAAGGCAGATGAGGATAAAACCGAAAAAGCCTATAGACAGTTGAAACAAGAGTTAAGTGATGCCGAGAAGGAACTTGGAGAGATCAACCGTGAGATCAAAAAAAAGCGTGAAGCATTTCTGTCACTGGCGACCGAACAGTTCTCTGTGATTTTTGCACTGCAGCAGTTGAAGACTCAAACCCGTGAGTCTGTGATCTCCTATGAGGTCTACACGGCCTATGAAAAATATAATAACGAAGAACTCGAATCTCTGAAAACGGATATCGACACTTTAGAAAAGAGTCAGGAGAGTAAACGTGCTCTACGAGATAAAACGAAAAACTCTCTCTCCAAGATCATTGCAAAACGAAAAGATTATGTCCAGAAGAAAAGAAAAAAAGAAGCCTATGTCAAACGTCTGATGGATGATGAAGAGAAGTATCAAAAGAAGTTTAACAAGATCGTCGATAGACAGAGTATGTTGCGTGACACACTTGCACAGCTCAATATTTTGCATAAAAAAGAGGTAGAAGCAGCAAAACGTGCCGCGGCAGCCCGTAAAGAAGCGATACGTCTTGAAAAAGAGCGTAAAAGAAAGATAAGGCTTGCTCAGGAGAAAGAGAGGGCGGCACAGATTGCACTGATGAAAGCGCAGACCAAAGAGGCGAAAAAAGCGGCACAACGTGCAGCCAAAGAAGCGCAAAGCAACCGTGTAGCCGCAGAGAAACAGAGTGCGAAGGTACGAAAAGTACACTCCTCCTACCAAAAGCCTAAAACCTATGCCTACAGGGGAAGAAAGACGATCTCTCCGATCAGCGGTGCGAAAGTGATCAAGAAGTTCGGAACCTATATCGACCCTATCTATAAGATCAAGATCTATAATGAATCTGTTACACTTCAAGCACCACGACACGGTTCAAAAGTACAAAATGTATTGAATGGTAAAATTGTCTATGCGGGAAGCAGCAGTATGCTTGGAAAAGTAGTGGTGGTCGCACATAGCGGGAAACTGCATACCGTCTATGCAGGACTTTCCAAAATTGCTCCGAATATTAAAAAAGGCCGTAAGATAAAAAAGGGGTATGTTGTGGGTAAAGTCAACAGTAAACTGATCTTTCAGGCGACAAAAAACTCTAAACATATCAACCCCTTAAGGCTCATTCATATCTGATATTCAAATGGGTGAGTGGGGTCTGGTTGCGTTGTGATTTAAACCCAAACTAAACCACTTTTGGATATAATCGCGAAATTCTATAAAGGGCTACGAGTGACAAAAAGAGTATTAGTAAAGTTTTCTGGTGAAGCGTTGGCTGGTGAAGAAGGGTATGGTATTGATACTCAAATACTTAACTTTATCGCAGGTGAAATCAAGTCATTGATAGATGCAGGCGTTCAGGTCGGTGTTGTGGTCGGTGGCGGAAACATCATTCGTGGCGTAAGTGCTGCAGCTGACGGTATCATCACGCGTACAAGCGGCGACTATATGGGTATGCTGGCAACAGTGATCAATGGTGTGGCTATCCAGGAAGCACTTGAACATATCGGTGTAGAAAGCAGGCTTCAGACAGCGATAGATATGCAGGAGATCGGTGAAGCATTTATCGTTAGACGTGCAAGGCGTCACCTCGAAAAAGGTAGAGTGGTAGTCTTTGCAGGTGGTACGGGAAATCCATACTTCACGACGGATACAGCAGCAACATTGAGAGCATCTGAGATCGGTGCGGACATGCTTATCAAAGCAACCAAGGTCGATGGTGTCTATGATAAAGATCCAAATCAATACCCTGATGCGGTAAAACTTGATACAATCAGTTATGACAGAGCACTTGAAGACCAGATCAAGGTGATGGATGATACGGCGATCGCACAGGCAAAAGACAACAAGTTGCCTATCGTGGTATGTAACATGTTTGAAAAGGGTAACCTTCTTGCAATTATAGAGGGTGATACAAGCCTCTGTTCAATTGTAAAGTAGGAATGTAAAATAGTGTATGCTAACAGCCTCTTCCGGATCTGTTAGATATCAACGTGATAAAGAGTTAAAGGATAACAATGAGAACAGAAATATTGACAGCGAAAGCACTGGAAAGAGTAAACCATGATAAATACCTTTTGGCAAATGCGGTAGGCAAGAGAGCTGAAGAGATTTCCAATGGCGCAACACCACTAGTAGATGCAGATGTAAAGATGATAAAAGCTACTGATATCGCACTTTTGGAGATTGCTGAAGGTAAACTCGACGTACACCTGGAGGAGTAGACCTCTTGAACGCTTTTTTGGAAAAAGCCAAACATATCAACACGATTGAAGAGGCAGAGTCTCTTCTGTGGGAATATGTCCCCGCTCCTAAACCCAGTACCAAAAAAGCGTTGGAGCTCGCTTCTATAGCACATGAAGGGCAGTTCCGTAAAAGCGGTGAACCCTATATCGTTCACCCGATCCTGGTTGCAGCGATCACTGCTGCATTCTCCAACGATGAAACGATGGTTCAGGCTGCACTATTGCATGACGTCGTAGAAGATACGCACTACAAGATAGAAGACCTGCAATCGGTGTTTGATGATGATGTGACACACCTGGTAGAGGGTCTGACCAAGATCGTACAGATCCGTGATGAAAAGCTGGTCTCTTCTGCCTCAGATGAACGCTTGATCAACTCAGCACTCAGTTTTAGAAAAATGCTCATTGCATCGATCAAAGATATCCGTGTGTTAGTCATCAAGCTCTGTGACAGACTGCACAACATGCTTACCTTGGATGCCTTGCCTCCTCACAAACAAAAACGTATCGCAGAAGAGACCCTGGTGGTCTATGCCCCGATCGCGCACCGGTTGGGTATCTCACGTATGAAAAATCAACTGGAAGATCTGAGTTTTTACTATATCTATCCGGATGACTATCAGCATATAGATAACTATATCAAGTCCAATACACAGAACCTTCAACTCAAATTGAATGCATTTATCCAGAAAGTCACAGAGATGATGCTGAAAGATGGTTTTGAAGAAGGGGACTTTGAAGTCTTCGGACGCGTAAAACACTACTATTCTACTTACCTGAAAATGCATAGAAAGGGCGTAAGTATAGAAGAGGTACTTGACCTTTTGGCGATCCGAATTATTGTAAAGAAACCGATAGAGTGTTATGATGTACTCGGTCTGTTGCACCTTGAATATACACCGCTTATCTCTCGCTTTAAAGATTATATCGCTGTCCCCAAAGAGAACGGCTATCAGACGATCCATACAACGCTGTTTGGTGAAGAGGGGATCGTAGAGGTGCAGATAAGGACTGAAGAGATGCACCAACTGGCAGAGTATGGTGTCGCAGCACACTGGAAATACAAATCCGGTGGCGACGGAATCAATCTTGAATGGTTGGAAGGACTGAACTATACCAATGAGTCGATAGAAGAGTTTTATGAACTTGCCAAATGTGATCTCTTCTCAGAAGATATCACTGTCTTCTCTCCGAAAGGGGATTACTATACGTTGCCGAAAGGATCAGTGGCATTGGACTTTGCTTACCTGATCCACTCCGAAATCGGAGCCAATGCTGTCTCAGCCATGATCAACAAGCACGAGGCTCCTCTTTTGACTGTGTTGAAGAATGGTGATATCGTCAATATCATCAAAGATGAGACGCCGCACCTGCACTGCACCTGGCTGGATACAGTCAAGACCTCCAGAGCACAGGAAGGGATCAGAAGTCTCTGTCGTGCACGGATCAAAGAGGCCAATACGTTAAGCGCATATAACATACTGGGAAATCTTTTCAAACAGCCGAGTGCAGAAATGAAGACAATGGTGGAAGAGATAGGCTTGAAGGATACGATCTATAAACTACCGTTACAGGTGGATTACTATAAGGAGACAATCCGACAGGTTGCAGACTTTTTGGGTGAGAAGGAGCTGCGTTTTTGGGAACTTATGAGAAGAGGGTATAAAAAGCCGGTACTCAAAGAGATCGAACACCTTAAGTTTTTTACGAACAAAACGATCGAAGGGGTAGAATTTGATTATTGCTGCCATCCGAAAGTAGGGGATCAGATCGTTGCATTTTACAAGGACAATAAAGCAGTTGTCCACCATAAATTATGTAAAAAAGCGTATACATTGATGAAAGAGGGACATCCAATGTTACATGTAAGTTGGTCAACATCGAAACTCTCACGTTATCGTTTGATACTGAGTTTGCAAAACCAGAAAGGGGTGCTTGCAGAACTACTCCAGAAGCTTTCAGAACTTGGTCTCAATGTCATCAGTATAGAATTGGGAATACAAAGTTCTGATACAGCGGAGTATTGTCAAATCGAAGTTGAGACAGAGCAGCCAAACAGAACAGTGTTGGCAGAAAAAATTTCAAAACAGTTCAAACTGATTGAGATTATCAGTTTGGATGACGCATATAACAATTAAGGATAGAGATAGATGATAACTAAAGCACTTGAAGAGATTCGAAGAGGTACCGCCGAGATCATAGATATGGAAGCCATTGAGAAGTTGGTAAGACGTTACTATGAGACAGGAGAGACCTATACTGTAAAAGCGGGATTTGACCCAACCGGGGCTGACCTGCACCTGGGACATACAGTACTGCTTCAAAAGTTAAAAGTATTTCAAGAGCACGGTGGAAGAATACAGCTTCTTATAGGAGATTTTACTGCAACGATCGGTGATCCGACAGGTAAAAGTGAGACAAGAAAAGTACTTGACCGCGCAACCATCATGGCGAATGCTAAGACCTATCAGGACCAGGTATTCAATGTACTCGATGAGGGTAAAACGACGGTGGTATTTAACTCAAAGTGGCTTGATGAACTCGGTGCAGCAGGTATGGTGGGATTGACGACACTCTTTAATGTAGCGAGAATGCTCGAACGTGATGATTTCGAAAAGCGTTACAAAGCCGGGCAGAGTATCTCTATCTCTGAGTTCCTTTACCCCTTGCTGCAGGGGTATGACTCTGTAGAGCTAAAGTCAGATATCGAGATAGGAGGAACAGACCAAAAGTTCAACCTACTGATGGGTAGACACCTCCAAAGAGCATACGATATCGGAAAAGAGCAGGCGGTCTTGATGATGCCGATCCTTGAAGGGTTGGATGGTGTACAGAAGATGAGTAAATCCCTTAACAATTACATCGGTATCACAGAGAGTCCGAAAGATATCTATGGAAAGACGCTCTCTATTTCTGATGATCTGATGTGGCGTTACTATGAGCTTCTTAGTGAAAAACCGTTGGATGAGATCGCTCAGTTGAAAGAAGATGTCAAGAATGGTACCGTTCATCCAAAAACTGCCAAAGAAAATCTTGCTCTGGAGATAACTGCTAGGTTCCATAATGAAGAATTGGCTAAGATAGCCAAAGAGGAGTTCAACTCTGTATTTAAAGCAAACAAAATCCCAACAGAAATGGATGAGTTTGATATGGATGAAGGTATATGGATCTGTCAGGCACTTGTGAATGCAGGTCTTGAACCGTCAACATCACAGGCGAGAAGAGATATTAAACAAAATGCGGTAAGTATCAACCAAGAGAAGATCTGTGATGAAAAACTTAATCTAACTAGCGGGGAGTATATCCTGCAGGTAGGAAAAAGAAGGTTTGCGAAAGTGAAGGTAAAGTAAGTGACATTAAAATCGTTTAAGATCGGGAAATATACGATCGAAAAGCCTATTATTCAGGGAGGAATGGGAGTAGGGATCTCCTGGGACCAGCTTGCCGGCAATGTATCCAAAGAGGGCGGTCTCGGAGTGATCTCTGCTGTAGGTACAGGTGTCTATAAAAACAGAAAATTCCTCGATGAAAAAGAGATGGCCGGGAAGGATCACCGTCCCAAAGAAGCCATTAACTTCTACTCTTATAAAGCACTGAAAAAGATCTTTGACAATGCGAGAGAGATCTGTGGAGATAAACCACTTGCAGCAAACATCCTCTATGCACAGACAGATTATGACCGTGTGGTACAGGATGCATGTAAAGCAGGTGCAAATATCATCATCACAGGTGCAGGGTTGCCCTTGACGATGCCTGAAGCTGCAAAAGACTATCCGGATGTAGCACTGGTACCGATCGTATCGACTGCAAAAGCCTTGAGAATTCTTTGCCGCAGATGGAAGAAAACCCATGACAGGCTTCCTGATGCAGTGATCGTGGAAGGACCGTTGAGTGGAGGGCACCAAGGATTCAAATATGAAGAGTGTTTCCTTCCTGAAAATCAACTTGAAGAGATCTTGCCTCCGGTAGTTGAAGAGGCAAAAAATTGGGGTGACATCCCTGTGATCGCAGCCGGTGGTATATGGGATCATAATGACATTGTTAAAATGATGGAGCTGGGTGCAGTAGCGGTACAGATGGGTACACGTTTCATAGGTACGGTCGAGTGTGATACGAGTGATGAGATGAAAGATATTCTTCTTCATTCAAAAGAGGAGGATATCAAGCTTTTCAAGTCACCGGTAGGGTATCCTGCCCGTGGTGTCAATACACAGCTGCAGGCATCTATCGAAGCGGGAACTGCTCCCAAAGTGGCCTGTATCTCAAACTGTGTTGCACCATGTCATAGAGGTGAAGAGGCCAGAGCGGTAGGATACTGTATCGCGGATAGACTGACGGATGCCTATGACGGTATCGTTGAAACAGGTCTTTTCTTTACAGGTTCCAATGGTTACCGTCTCAATGAGATCATTACGGTAAAAGAGCTTATGGATAAGCTGATGCATGGAGAAGAGAAGTAGACCTATGCTAAGACGGAGTTATCTTGTACTCTCTTTTATTATGACTTTTCTCTGCTGTTCCCCTTCTCTTTACGGGGGAATGAACAGTATGACAAAAGCGATCGTGAAAAAAGGTGAATTGAGGCTATTTTTTGCGAAACCGCTTGACAAAAATAAGATCAAACACTTTACCCTTCCTAATCCTCATCGTGACATCTATGACTTTAAAGATATGAAAATTGCACATAAGCGTGTTCCATTAGGACTTGGAAATAATGTTCGGATTGCTCAGAACAACTCTAGAACGGTACGTGTTGTGATAGAGAGTCAGACAGTATTTAAGCCTACCGCCTATCAGCCATTGTTTTCTGATGATACCTATCATATCTCTTTGCCTAAGAAGAGTGCCTATATTCAAAAAAGTTACTCTTCTGCACGGAAGGCTTATGGTAAGTCTCAAGTGAAAAAGAAAAAGCGTAAACGTCACACTGAAGTGATCGTGATCGATGCCGGGCACGGTGGACATGATAGCGGAGCGATAGGCGGAGGAAAAAAAGAGAAAGACCTAGTACTAAAAATTGCTAAAAAGGTTGTCAAGCAGTTGAAGAAGAGAGGGTATCCGGTCTATTTGACAAGAGCCAGTGACCGCTTTATCAAACTACACCAGAGAACACGTATTGCCGACAGGAAGGATGCAAAAGTGTTTATCTCTATCCATGCCAATTCTATAGCAAGAAGTAAACGTTACAAAATGCAGGGGATCGAGACATTTTTCTTACAAAATACAAGAGATAAACGTTCTCAACGTATTGCAGCCAGAGAAAACAGATCTGTGCTCAAGGGGACAGATAGGGTCAGTAAAAATGTGATTATCGATTCTGTGCTTAGCGGACCGAAGATCGTTGAGTCAAACAAACTGGCTATCGATATTCATAAGCGTATGATCTCAAATGCAAGAAGCCTTTACCCTGATGTAAAAGATGGTGGTGTCCGTCATGCACCGTTTTATGTCCTTGTCGGAGCAAGTAGACCTTCAGTTCTGATAGAGGTAGGGTATATCTCTCATCCAAAAGAGCGTACACGCCTCTTTAAGTCAACCTATCAGAACCTTCTGGCCAAAGGTATTGTTGAGGGGATTGAGAATTATATGAAGAACAGAAGAAGAGAGATCGATTTTTAATCTGATAACGGGAAGTATATAAAGTAGCGAAGAGAGTATACTGATGTGACAGATAATGGTGTGAGATCGGACCGTTCTATGTACTTGTTGGCGCAGGCAGGCCTTCCATTCTTCTATAGATAGGCTACCTCACCAATACAAAAGAGTATCAAATATTTTTGGATCCCGACTACCAGAATACTATCACAAAAGGCATTGCTTCTGGTATCGAAAGATATGTGAACAATCGAAAAAAAGAGATTGATATCTAGCAGGGTTACATATCGACGAGAACGGTATTGATCCTGTCAATAATTTCATTAATGGCTTCCGGAAATCTGGCAAGTTCCTCTTCCATTTCGATATCGATGGTTTCACCAAGTTCAATATTGTCTAGAAGGTTGATATATCTATTGAGGATATCCCGTTTCTTGGCACACTCTTTACACATGACCAAACTTTCACAGATACTGTCATTAAGATGCAGATAGGTGTTTTCCATTGCATCAATGAGGACTTTTAGGTATTTCCTGTGCGACAGGTCGTCTGCAGTAAGTTTTCCACCTAAGACTATTTTGACCATTTCAAATTTGGCCTTTATCACCAAAATTTTTTCTTTCATAAACTTCCTCCTACAAAAGTTGTATCGTAAAGTATAACCTAAGATAATTAAATTAGAATGTATTGTGTTATTTTACTTATTATCACTCTGTATCTTTGTAGTCGGAATCATAGGTAGAACTTAAGTGTATAGTGTTCGAGGGAATATGCTATCAGTGTATGAGTAAAGAGAGTCCTGTGAATCTTTCAATGCAAAAGATTCACAGGAGAGTGTAACGATAAAATACTATGGATTATTTGTAGTTTTTGATCGCTTTTTCAAGGATCTCTGCAGCAGCAGCTTTATCTTTGAATCCAGATACTTTTACCCATTTGTTCGGCTCAAGCATTTTATATGTCTCAAAAAAGTTTTTGATACGGTTAAGTGTATGCTCCGGCACATCTGAAAGATCTTTGATCTTTGCATACGTCGGGTCGATCTTCTCAGTCGGTACAGCAAGTAGTTTTTCATCTCCACCGCTTTCATCTTCTGTCATCAATACACCTACAAGTCTACATTTGATGTATGAACCAGCTTGAAGTGGGTAGTCACAAAGAACAAGTATATCAGCAGGGTCACCATCATCAGAGAGTGTATTTGCTACAAAACCGTAGTTTGCAGGGTAGTGCATAGCAGAGTAGAGTACTCTATCCACTTCTACAGCACCAGAGTCCTTATCGATCTCGTATTTGATATTTGAGTTTAGTGGTACTTCGATAATCGCTTTTACCGCATCTGGGCATTCACCCGGTCCGATTTTAGTAATATCCATTTGAATATCTCCAGTGAAAAATTTTTGTGATGATACCATAAGTATGTTAAATATGGTTAAAGATGCCAACGCTGATGCTGCACGCTTTGATCACTCTGTATTATAGATCTGAAAATATCTATAGAATTCAGTGGATAGTATAAATCTTTAACGATAGGTTTTTCTATACCATTGGTAGTAAAATGCAGTCAGGATAAAACCAAGACCCAGGGTCATTGTGATCGTATCCAACGTCATCCCCCACTTGGAAGCATAACCGATAAACATTGCTGTCAGTACATTGGAGACCATAAAGAACATATCGTTATAGGAGATGACACGTCCAAGATATTTTTTCTCGGTGTTTTCCTGTATCATCGAGTAGGTGTATGCCCAGAGGGTGGTAGTAAAGAGCCCTACGACGAAGATAGTTATCAGCGAACTATAGAAGTTTTCCTGCAGTTGACTCCAGATGAAGATCGCGATGCCTTGAAAAATAAAAAACCAGTGCAGGTTACGCTGGTTGACTAATTTTGAAAAGAGTATCGATCCAAAAAGCAGTGCAGTCGCCCGTACGGCATTCATCCAACCTATCGCTAAAGCGACAGCGATCACCTCTTTATATTGAAAATCAGCCAGTAGGGTGACGAGTGCATCAAAACTTGTAAGGCCGATACTGGCATGAAGCAGGATCAAATGAAGGATCTTTGGACTTCTTTTGAGATAGTGAAACCCATCTTTAAGCATCTGCCAGTTTGAATCGGCATGTTTTGTCTGCTCAAGGTCTATCTTGAATCCCAAAAGTAGTATCACGGCCAGACCATAAAGCAGTGCATCAAGCAGAAAGGCAGCATCGTATCCCATATAGTGTGTTGCAATTCCCCCTACTGCCATCCCTGAGGCGTAACAGAGCGACCAGATCACCGAGTGTATCTCATTGGTACGTTGAAGCATCTTCCCTTTGAGTATCTTGGGGAAGAGGGTCATCTCTGCGGAAAAGAGCATAGAGGCGGCTCCGGAACGTATAAAGATCAGGAGCATCAGTACCCACACATAGGCCAATGAATCGATCCATATGAAACCTACCGTCATGATAATCTCTATCCATAATAGAACAAACATCAGTTTTTTAAATTCGCTCCGATCGACTACGATCCCTGTGATTGGTGCAAGAATCACTGCGGGGAGCATGCCCATGGCAGCAGTGAGGGCGATAATGATCTCATTTGCCCCATAAGAGACCAGCATAGAAAAGATCGCTACCTGTGAGAACCATGTCCCGAAATAACTGATCAACTGTATCAGAGAGAGTCGTCTTACAACAGGGTGCTTCAGTGCTTCGATATACTCTTTCATTTAGCGGTTGCTCTCATCATGAAGACCGTAATGTATCCCTTTTTGATCAAGCAGGTCCGTATACATTTTAAATGTATAGTCGGCCAATGATTTATCATAGGAAGCGACAGAGATAGAAACCCTCCATCCGTCATCATAGAGTTTCGGCAGCGAGGAGAACTCCACACCGGAAGGCATCTGCTCCATAATATCGATAAAGAGATTCTCCTTACAGAGGGCTGTCAGTGTATGGCGGTAGTAGGTCTGTTTGTTGGGTATAAGCCTGTTTAAAACCTCTTCAACCATTGGATGGCTCATCTCCGGAAATCCCGGCATAAAGAAATAGCGTTCATCAAGGCTGAAGGCTGGCATTTTGTTGACAGGATTGTCCAACAGTTTCGCGCCCTTTGGGAGTTCTGCCATGCGTACTGAGTAGGGATAGGCTTTTTCTCCCAGCTGATTCACGATGATTTTTTTTGCTTCATTATGAACTGGGAGGGTACCGTCTCTCAAAGCAATAGAAGCGCATTTTCTTGTATGATCATCCGGAGTTGAACCGATACCTCCAAAGCTGAAAAGTACAGGGTTGGGTTGCGAGGCGATAAATCTGATTGTCTGTACAATCAGTGCCGGATCATCTTCGATAATAAATGAACCTGTCAGCTTATAGCCTTTTTTTGCCAAAGCAGAAGTCACAAAATCAAAATGTTTGTCTTTTCTTCTTTGATTGAGTATCTCTGTACCGATAATCAGTACAAAAAAATTCGGAAGACTCATACTATTCCTTTTGGGAGATGGTTTAGTAGCGTATTATAGCCAACTAGCAGGAATTTTCATCATTGGTTAAAAATTCATCATTACAGGCATTATGAACTCCATTGATACCGGCTATACTTTTATCAGGAGGAAGAGAGATGGTCGATCGCTTATCGGCTCTGCTTGTATTTATAAGTGCTTGGAGACCTCCTGATTTCATAAAATTTCACTTTTATTATTATCCACTCCAGGTACTTCTAAATACAAATGGAACCTTGCAGGCATATATCGCTTGTCACTTTCCATGTAATAATATAAGAATGATTTAAAATTATATATTTTCAAATTTTATTTTATGCTATAATTAAACAAGACTATAGATAAAAGGAGTCAAAGTGCAACGTGTAATTCTTAAAAAAATGTTCTTAGTATTGGCTTTATCGTTTATGATGATTGGGTGTGCTGAACCTAGCCCGAATACCAAAAAAGGTGCGATTGTCGGTGGGGTAAGTGGAGCGGCTGTTTCCGCGGCAACTGGCGGAAATGTCTTAAAAGGTGCAGCAGTGGGTACTGTAGTCGGTGGGACAGTAGGGTATATTTCAGACCAGTAAGCGTAGCTTCCCAGTGTTGAAATATAAGCAAATATAGAGGAGTTTTGATTACTCCTCTATATAGTTTTTGAGCTTTCTCCCCACTTTCGGGTGTTTTAGTTTTTTGATAGCAGAACTTTCGATCTGACGAACACGTTCACGGGTTACATTAAGCTCTTTACCAATCTCTTCCAGTGTTCTGTCACTCTCATCATCAAGCAGTCCGAATCTCATACGAACCACTGCTTTTTCTCTTTCGTTCAGTTGGTCAAGTACATCATCGATCTGAAGGTTTAGGTCATCTTTGAGCACTTCATCCGTAGGACTGAGTGTATCCTTGTCTTCGATAAAGTCTCCAAACCTTCCATCATCCTCATCCCCTACAGGTGTCTCAAGGCTCACCGGTTCTTTCGTGATCTTAATGACATTTTTTACCTTGTCTACAGAGAGACCTACCTCTTCTGCGATCGTTTCAAGATCAGGTTCACGGCCTGTTTCCTGGAGATGCTTACGAATGATCTTGTTGATACGGTTGATCGTCTCGATCATATGGATCGGGATACGGATCGTACGGGCCTGGTCCGCGATCGCACGGCTGATAGCCTGACGGATCCACCATGTAGCATAGGTAGAAAACTTGTATCCCTTCTCATACTCAAATTTATCGACGGCTTTCATAAGTCCGATATTCCCCTCTTGAATAAGATCAAGGAACGGAAGTCCACGGTTTGTATAGCGTTTAGCGATCGATACAACCAGTCTGAGGTTTGACTTGGCCATACGTGTTTTTGCTTTTTCACTTTTGGCTTTACCCTGACGGATCTGGTTCAGGATCTCCTGGAGTTTCTCTTCGCTTAGATCAAAACCGCCTTTACTCGCTTCACGTGTCTCAAAGAGTTTTTTGATCTCTACATAGGTACTTACCATCGTTGTCTCCGGAACCGCATCGATGATATCTTCTTTATCCATATCGATAATGTTATCAAGGATCTTTTGGTGATTCTTTCTTAAGATATCGTTAAAAAGAGGAAGTTTATACTCAAGACGTTTAAGCTCTTTTTCAAAGCTGTCATCACTGGTAAGTGCTGTCTCCATCGCTTTTACGAGTTCATTGATCAGTTTTGATGTCGGTCCTAGATTGATCAGTGCACGTTTCAGCAGTTCTTTTTTGAAAGCAACCTTCAGACGCTCATGAAGGACTTTCTCCTCATCCGCACCACCTTCTATGATCTTATACATCTCATCACGGGATTTCATCCACTCTTTTTTTGCTTTTTCCAACTGTTTGAAGCTGTCTACGACCTGTTTGACCCTACTGTCATCTTTAGGTGTACCCTCACCCTCATCATCATCTTCTTTATCACTGCTTTTGTCATCTTCAAAGCTCTTGAAGAGTTCTTTTACACGTCTTTCACGGTTTAGAAGAGGACCTTTATAGTTGAGAATATAGTCGATCAGATACGGGACAGAACAGATTGCATCAAGAATAATATTCTCCCCTTCTTCAATTCTTTGAGAGAGTTCTACCTCTTCCTCTTTTGTCAGGAGGGGGATTTTACCCATTTCACGCAGATACATACGCACAGGAGAGTCTGAGCGGCTCCACTCAAGCAGCTCTTTCTCTTTATGAAGATCAAACTCATCTGCCTCTTCGCCTGCAGCAAGCCTTTTTCTTGCCTCTTCCAGTTTTTCAGCCTGTTTTGTTGTGAGGAGTTTGGCATATTCGGATGAACTGACAATATCTACTTTGTGGTCAAGAGATAGTTTTTTGATTTTTTTTGCCTGTGCAGCGGTGATCTGTTTATTAAACTCTTTAGCGATGTTCTCAAGTGTAATCACATCACTCTTTTTTTTGGATGCAAATAGTGCTTCTACGCTTTTCATACTGTCTTTTGCTGCCATTATGTTCCTTATGTGTGCGAGTGTGTTTAACTCAGTGAATATTAAGGTTGGATTATACCGAAATTTTGTTAGAAATGATAGGGGTAATTTGGTGATTTCTCTTTTTTTGGCTATAATCGCGAAAATATTTTTGGGGCGGAGCCTCATATTAAGGAATAGATTTGCAAGGTAAAGTTTGGAAATTTGGTGATAACATCGATACAGATTTGATCATCGCAGCAAGATATCTTAATACTTCTGAGCCATCGGAATTGGCAAAACACGTGATGGAAGATGCGGATCCTTCATTCGTGAGCAATATGAGCGAAGGTGATATCATCGTAGCAGGTGAAAATTTCGGTTGTGGTTCAAGTAGAGAACATGCGCCTATCGCACTGAAAGCTGCCGGTGTAGCAGCAGTTGTTGCACCTACATTTGCTCGTATCTTCTACAGAAATTCATTTAATATGGGACTGCCTATTTTTGAACTTCCTGAAGCTGAAGAGATCAATGAAGGTGATACGATCCGTATCGATATGGATGCAGGTGAGATCATTAATGTAACACAGGCAAAAACGTATAAGTTTACACCGATTCCTGAGTTTATGCAAGAGCTCGTTGATGCAGGTGGATTGATCAACTATGCAAAACAAGAAATCGCAAAACAACAAGCGTAAAGGGTGATAGAGTATGAGTAACAGTTATAGAATCGGCGTAATCAAAGGTGATGGGATCGGTCCTGAGATCATTGATGAGGCGATCAAAGTATTGGATGCCGTATCGGTAAGAGAGGGATTTACTCTAAGATATGAAGATATGCTTCTTGGTGGAGCAGCGATCGATGAGACAGGCGTACCTTTACCTGATGATACGATTCAGGGTGTAAAGAAGTGTGATGCGGTACTTTTCGGTGCGATCGGCGGACCGAAATGGGATAACCTGGAGAGACATCTTCGTCCTGAGACAGGCCTTCTCGGACTTCGTAAAGAGATGGGGACGTTTGCAAACCTCCGCCCGGCAATGGTCTATGATGAACTGGTAAATGCTTCCAGCCTAAAGCCTGAAGTGATCAAAGGCGTAGATATCATGGTGGTACGTGAGTTAACAGGCGGAATCTACTTTGGGCAGCCAAGAGAGATCCATGAGGACAAAGCGTTCAATACGATGATCTATACACGTGAAGAGGTAAAGCGTATTGCGGTAGTGGCATTTGATATTGCAATGAAACGTAATAAACGTGTCTGTTCGGTAGACAAAGCGAATGTACTTGAAGTAAGCCAGTTCTGGAGAGATATTGTAGAAGAGGTCGCGAAAGAGTACCCTGAAGTAGAACTCACTCATATGTATGTCGACAATGCTGCAATGCAACTGATCCGTGACCCAAAACAGTTTGACGTTATTCTTACGGGGAATATTTTTGGGGATATCCTTTCAGATGCTGCAAGTATGCTAAGCGGTTCGATCGGTCTGCTTCCAAGTGCGAGTACCGGGAAAGGTGTAGGTCTCTATGAGCCTATCCATGGTTCAGCTCCGGATATCGCAGGTCAGGGGATCGCCAACCCGCTTGCTACCATCTCAAGTGCAAGTATGATGTTGCGTTATGCACTTGGGGAAGAGAAAGCTGCACAAAGAATTGATGATGCGATCAAAAAGGCACTTTCTGAAGGGTACCGTACCGGAGATCTCGGCGATTATGATGCAAAAGAGATCTGTTCTTGTAGTGAGATCGGTGATATTATCGCTGATTATGCATCAAAGTAGAAGGTAAAACGAACAACGTCGTTTTACCTTATTAACAGTGGGTTTCCCCTGGCGGGAAGCTCGCACGACTCGTCGTGTTTGGGAAGCGCTGCTTCTCTTTTTCTTCTTTTAATTTATCTTCACTCCTAAAGGGAAACAATGGAAACAAGGGCAAGGGTTCTGATCGACTGTGATGATGCTAAAGGGCTGGTCTATAAGATCTCAAAAGTTTTTTTTGAAAAAGCACTGAACATTGACTCCAACCGTGAGTTTGTTGACAAAGAGAGTGGTAGATTCTTTATGCGTACGGTAGTGACGGGAACATTTGAACCTGATGAACTGTTAAATGAACTGAAAAATGTTGCTCCGGAAGCAGATATCAAAGTGATCGTGCCTAAGCCAAAGAAGATCGTACTTATGGCAACGAAAGAGTCTCATGCCCTTGGTGATATCCTGATACGTCATGCTGACGGTGAACTGGATGCGGAGATAGAGTGTGTCATTGCCAATCATGATACTCTTGAAACACTGGTTCGCCGTTTTGATATTCCGTTTTTTTGTATCCCTGCAGATGGAATGAACAGAGAGGAACATGAAGAGAAGGTCATGGAGCTGATCGATACATTTGAGTTTGATTTCATCGTACTTGCAAAATATATGCGTATTTTAACACCGAAATTCGTGAATGCCTATGAGAAAAAGATCATCAATATCCACCACTCATTCCTTCCGGCATTTATCGGTGCCAACCCTTACAAACAGGCCCATGAAAGAGGGGTCAAAATCATCGGTGCGACGGCACACTTTGTTACCGATGACCTGGATGAGGGGCCTATCATCGCACAAGACGTGATCCCTGTCAACCACCGTATGGAGTGGAAAGATATGCAAAGTGCAGGACGTGATGTGGAAAAAGTGGTACTCTCCCGTGCGCTCTCTTATGTACTGAATGACCGTGTGTTTGTATACGGAAATAAAACGATTGTCTTCTAACCATGTTTAATATTGTATTAGTAGAACCGATGAGACTATTGTTTAAACGACAAAAAAAGCAAAGCTGCTTTTTGTCTACGCTAACGCTAAGTTCACTTACGATGCGGCATTTAGTGCCTTACTTGCACTGCAATTTAGTTGCTTGTCAACAGTGGGCTCATGCGACTTGTCGCATCGAGGAAAGGAAAGATTGTGTTTAATATCGTATTAGTTGAACCGATGATTCCACAAAATACAGGGACGATCGGTCGTTTATGTGTGAATCTCGGTGCGACACTGCATCTCATTAAGCCGATCGGTTTTGATATCGATGATAAGGCAGTCAAACGTGCAGGACTGGATTACTGGAAGCATCTTGATCTGGTCGTCTGGGAGAGTTTTGAAGCCTTCCTTGAAGCGCATCCGATGGATGTGCATACCCATATGGCTACGACCAAGACAGACAACCTCTACTTTGAAGCAGACTTCCAAAAGGGTGACTATATTCTTTTTGGTTCTGAAGGCAAAGGGATCGATGAGAGAGTACTGCTTGAACACCCTGAAAACTGCATCACTATCCCGATGGGAGGTGCCGGTCGGAGCCTGAATCTTGGGGTCAGTGTAGGGATCGTCACCTACGAAGCACTGCGCCAGAACTATGAGGGATTTGAGAAAATTACCATACCCAACACCTTAAAGGAGCTGTGATGTCTTTTGGAGATATTGTCTATATTTTTGCCTTTGTGCTGTTTGCTTTTATGACCTTTGTGATCATTCGTAACTATTTTAGAAGCAAGTTTGATGATGATGGGAGACGAAAGGATATGAACCACACGAAAGAGGATGACAGATCGTCATAGGTATTATGTAAAAAGTTGAGGAGACACGATGATTTCTGCTAAATATCTTCATTATGTGCAAGCATTTTTGCTTTCGGGGCTTATGAGTTTTATCATGTCCGGGGCTATTTCGTTTATCAATCTTGGCCTAATAGAAGAGTTTATGGCTATCTGGATCCATGCCTGGCTTGTAGCCTGGGCGATTGCATTTCCTTCGATTTTGCTGGTTTTTCCTTTTGCTCGGAAGTTGGCGATAAAGATCGCTTCAAAGTAGGGTGGATATTTTCTTTTGTTATTCAGGCCATACTGTGTGTGCAGAGTGCACACTATAGAGGTACTTTTCTACTACCGATACTACTAACCCCCTATTTACTAACTTTTAGATAAAATCACGTAATATTATTGATAGTATAGGAATCTAAAAGATGACACAACCACTCCTTATTGAAGTCGGTGTAGAAGAGCTACCCGCAATACCACTGTTGAAAATCGTAAAGAATATCGAAAAGTCCTGGCAAAGCCTGCTTGATGAGTATAAGCTCAGTTGTGAGTTTGAGTTTATCTATACTCCTAGAAGATTGGTACTTAAGCATGCAATGATGCCGGAGAAACAGGAAGATCAGACAATAGAGTTGATGGGGCCTCCTGTGGTTGCGGCATTTAAAGATGGTGAGCCGACCAAAGCTGCTGAAGGCTTTGCAAGAAAGTGCGGTGTAACTGTCGATGCGCTTGGACGTGCAGACAATAACGGCCGAGAGGTACTCTACTTCAAAAAAGAGGAGAAGGGTGCCGAGACCCCTGCGCTGCTGCAGGAGATGCTGGAGAAGTGGATCGCATCGATGGCATTTGGGAAGATGATGCGCTGGGGAAGTAGAAGTGATGAGTTTATCCGTCCTATCCGATGGCTGCAGGTGAGAATGGGTGACAGATCTGTGCCGGTAGAACTCTTTGGCGTAGAGAGTGGTACGAAGACCTTTCTGCACCGTATGGTCAACTATGATGCAGTCGAAGTGCCAACTATAGATTCCTATGAAGGGGTATTGGCCGACGGTGCGGTCACCCTCTACCCCAAAGAAAGGGAAGCGGCTATCATTGAACAGTTCGATGCACTTGAAGCAAGCGAAGGGATCTTTATCGAAAGAGATGCTGGCTTGCTTGCAGAAGTGGTCGCGATCACGGAAAATCCCAAAGCATTGGTAGGAAAGTTCGATGAGATGTTCCTTGAACTACCGCCTGAAGTGATCATCACATCGATGAAAGAGCACCAGCGCTACTTCCCGGTATTTGAAGATGGAAAGATCACCAACAAGTTTGTAGTCGTAAGTAATGCCTATACCGATGACTACAGCAAAGTGATCGCAGGAAATGAACGTGTCTTGAAGCCAAGACTTGCTGATGGTCTTTTCTTCTACAGAAACGACCTCAAAGCGGGTCTGAGCACAGATGGACTGGAGAAGGTGCAGTTCATCGACGGACTGGGAACACTCAAAGAGAAGATCAGAAGAGAAAAACGTATCGCGATGCGTCTGCTTGGTCTCTATATGGAGAGAGTAGAGGCTGAGAGCGGCAAAGAGAATGCTGCACTTGAAAAAGCGATGGATAGAGCGGTAGAGCTTGCTAAGGCGGACCTGATGAGCGAGATGGTCTATGAGTTTACCGAACTTCAGGGGCTTATGGGATACTACTATGCCAAAGCACTGGGTGAAGAGGAAGTGGTATACAATGCGATCAAAGAGCAGTATATGCCGGTAGGTGAGGGGGCAGAGCTTCCAAGCAGTGTCTTCTCCAGTATCGTAGCAATGTCGATCAAACTTGATACACTGATCGGTCTCTTCAGTGTGGGTATGATCCCGACAGGTTCGAAGGATCCGTTTGCGCTTCGCCGTGCGGTGAACGGTATCGTACGTATCGTGACAGCGTTTGATCTGGCGTTCAATATCGAAGATGTCATTACACTCCTCAAAGAGGAGTATGATGCGTTTGATACAAAACTTCTCAACGACTTTATCATCGAGCGTATCAACAAATCTCTTGATGCCAATCCGTCAGTGATCGCAGCAGTGCTCGCTTCAGGAGAGAAGGATATCAACGAGATTGCCAAGAAAGTCGCTGCGCTGAATGAGATCGTAAGCAGTGATGTCTTTAAAGAGCAGTTCTCTACCTTCAAGCGTGTGGCAAATATCTCCAAAGACCTTGATCTGAATGCACCGATGAAGATCGATACGACACTTTTTTCCGAAGATGCTGAGGTAAGCCTCTATACTGCCTATGAGAAAGTGATCAATGCTACCTATAAGGACTATAAAGAGGAGCTTGAAACACTCTTCGGCCTGAAGCGTGAACTGGATAGATATTTTGATGATGTGATGGTCAATGCAGAGGATGAAGCACTGAAAGCAAACAGGCTCAACACGATCGGCTCTATCTATAAAACATTCAGAGATATTGCGGATATTAAAGAGATCTCTATTTAAATTGTATAGAATGAAATATCGATCCAGCGCTAGGTGACAAGCAGATCGAATAGTATGCCACTTAGCAGTGGATTTGGAGTAGTTATGGAGACAAAGTATGATATGCATTCCCACGCAGAGCATGGGAACGAGAGTTTGTATGATACCATCATTATCGGCGCAGGGATAGCAGGGGCAAGCAGTGCCTATTTCCTCTCACAAAAAGGCCAAAAGGTCCTGGTCCTGGATAAAGAGGGTATCGCAACCGGCGGGTCGGGGGCGGCAGGGGCCTTTGTCTCTCCGAAGATCGGTAAAGGCTCCCCGCTTCAGAAGCTGACCAATGAAGCATTCGTATTTGCCAGAGATTTCTACCTGGAACATTTCCCCCACTGTTATCACCAGAGCGGTGTCGTACGTATCCCCAAAGATGAAGCGGATGCGAAGAACTTTGCCGAGTATGAACTTCACAATGAACAGAGTTACAGCAGATGGGATGCAGAAACGCTCAAAGGACACGGGATCAAGGTGCCTTTCGAGAGTTTCTTTTTTGATGAAGCAGGGGCGTGTGATGCACCGGAGACATGCAGGGCTATGCTTGAGGATATCGAATATCTGCAGTATGATGTTAAAGAGATTGAAAGAGATGGAGAATCCTGGTCTGTAAAACTCCGTCATCCTGAACTTGATTCAGGATCTCCTTTGACCTCCCATGAGATTCCGGATCAGGTCCGGAATGACGTAGAGATACGGGCCAAAAATATTGTACTGGCCACAGGGTATGAAAATACGCTTTTTGATATGCGTTATATGGGGGTGAAAGGTACCTGGGGAACCCGTGGTGACTTCCGTTCTTCATTACCTATGAAGGTTAGTATGCACCAGTCGATGTCCGTCTCTGCCAATATGAACGGTATCATCCGCCTGGGTGCAACACACGAAAAGGGTGTCAAAGAGCCAAAACCGTGTGAGGAAGCACAGGCACTCTCCCTGAAGCAAAATGCTTCCAGTATGGTGGATACTTCGGATATGGAACTGGTAGAGACCTTCTGCGGTATGCGGGCAGGGAGTAAGGACTACTTTCCTTTGGTGGGGAGAGTGATCGATGTACCGACTATGCTGGAGGCTTATCCGACGATTGTTCGTGGTGCAAAGCCTGAACTAAGATATATAGATAACCTCTATATCTGTAATGGTCTGGGTGGTAGAGGATTTGTCTTTGGTCCTTTGATGGCTAAAGTATTGGCTGACCTTATCGTTGATGATAAAGAAGTTGATCACCGGGTGAATTCAGACAGGCTCTTTTTGAAGTGGTGTCGAAAAAGCCCGGAATTGGATAACTTACGGTAGGGTGCGTAGTCACGCACCACATATTTTTGTCCCCAGATTTTTGGATTTAGTACGAAGAATTATCATATCGGTGCGTGACTACGCACCCTACGATTGCTCCCACGATTCCCATTGTGGGATTTCACTGATATGGGGGAATCCATCCAGGATCTCCTGGGGTTGGAATTTCGGCTTGTAGGCAAAGGCCTTGCACCCGTCTACCCAGTACCCCAGATAGATCCAGGGAAGATCAAGGATCTTGGCCAGTTGGATCTGATAAAGCAGCGAGTAGGTACCCAAAGAGAGTCTCGGGTAGTCGGGATCATAGTAGAAGTAGATGGCACTGATTCCGTCATCAAGCACATCGATGAGGTCCACACCGATCAGTTTATCTCCATCCATATAGAGTATCTCTTTGCCGAAGTCATGTGCCCCGTCTACAAAGTTCTCGTAGTACTCCCTCTGGGAGATATTGCGATGGGTCCATCCGTCTTTTTGATGTTTGAAGGCATGGTATTTGTCATAAAGCTCAAGGTGTGCTCTGGTCATTGTCGGTTTTTGGACAATGATCTTGGTCTCTTTGTTGCGGTTGATCGCTTTACGTTGGGATCTACTCGGTGTGAAGTCAGCCACATTGATACGGATACTTTTACACTCGTTGCATCCGTTACAGATCGGATGGAAAAAATATTTTCCAAAACGTCTCCATCCGCGATCGATGACGGCAGTCGTAAAGGTCTTGGAGGCATGGTTGACATACTTGTAGTGCATACGTACGGTTCTGTCCGGCAGGTAGGCACACTCGTAGTCAAGCATGGAAAAGTCTGTTGATGGTGGGTTCAATAAATCTAGCTCTTCATTCATTATCGCGATTATACAGAAAATAGTGTAAAATTATGAAAAACTATGAGGTTTTATGTTTTTGTATCAACCTACGTCGGGTTACTGTTACAACAGTGACTCGATCTTTCTTTATGATTTTATCTCCTCTTTTCAGCCCAAGGGATCACTGCTTGATGTAGGATGCGGGGTCGGGATCATCTCACTGCTTTTGAGTCGTGACTTTCCGGTCAAAACGACTATTATCGATAAACAGCAGAAGATGCTTGACTATGCGTTACATAACTTTCACTTGAACCGTCTGGAAGTCAAAAGCCATCTGGGTGACTTTACGGAGCTTCACACGGATGAGAGATATGACTATATCATCTCCAATCCCCCTTTTTATGATCCGCGCGTAACGCAGAGTGAAGATACCCATCTCAATATCGCACGTTATGCCCACCATTTGCCTATTGAAAGATTTATTCGAAGGGTGAAGACTTTTTTGAAGCCCAAAGGGTGGTTTATCTTCTGTTATGATGCCAAACAGATCGACCTGCTCTTGCATCATCTCACAATAAATGGTATAAAAGCAGAGAAGATACAGTTTGTCCACTCAAAGATAGAGAGGGAGTCCAAACTGGTTATGATCGCAGCGCGGAATAACTCAAAGTCCATGACTCAGATACTGCCGCCCTTTATTGTATTTGATGAAAAGAGTCTCTATAGGCCTGCAGCACAAAAAGCATTTGAGAGAGCAGGGACGCACAGTATCAAAGGTGACTTTGATGTGTATGAAACAAGTAGTAGGTAGCAGGTAGTAGGTAGTAGGTTTGGTGGGCATTACTCTGCAATGCTTTTATTGGATAGAGAAGCGGTAGAAAATATTGAGACCGTAAATATATAAAATAAACATAATGTAACCTCTAAGCGAAATTGCGTAGGGTGGGTATCACCCACCAGATGAGGTAGACCGAATCGTGTCACAGGATATGCCAGAAGGCAAGAAGCTATAGAAAGGATATTTTTGGAACTGTTATCAGATGAAAACTATAATTACAAATTTGACCCAAGTGCATGTGAGGCATGCGGCGGGCACTGCTGTACGGGTGAGAGCGGATATATCTGGGCCAAATATGAAGAGATCGTCAAAATGGCGGACTTTGTTAACCTTAGCGTAGAAGATTTTGCTACAATGTATCTAAGAAAAGTGAAGCACCGCTATTCGCTGATAGAAAAAAAGCTGAGCGAAGAGAACTATGCGTGTATCTTTTTTGATGAAACGATCAAGCGATGCAGTATATACCCTGTCCGTCCGAGACAGTGTCGAACATTTCCCTTCTGGGAACAATTTAAAAATAATGAAGAAGAGGTAAGAAAAGAGTGCCCTGGTATCGTATAATTCTAGTTACCATTATTACTTTTGTTATGTTCAATGTATCCGCTCAGGCCAAAGAGCAGATCATGATTAATGAAGATATGCTGATCATCAAGGCGCTTTGGTTGGATGATCAAAAGGCATATGCCTATAGTAGACCTATTTATGGAGAGCTATTTGATAGAACAGGAGAGAAAGAGTTTCTCTTCCGTGAGATGAGGTCTGCATTGCTTAGCCGTACATTTATCGATGAAAGTATTGAACGGCTTGAGATATGGGATAAAAAGCATCCCGATACCTTGGAAGCCAAACGGCTGTTGATCCCTTTGTATCTGACTGCAAACCAGGGAGAGCGTGCACAAGAGGAGTCGATGTATCTTCTTGAACGCTCCCAGCAACCCATCGATCTGGAGTTGATTTCGAATGCACTGCTCTATAATGCACGGTTTGAGAGGGCATTGCAGTTGCTTAAACGCGTCTATGATGAAACACTGCATGAAGGTGTCCTGCTGCGGGTTGTGACCATCATGGATGAGTATACAGGACAACGTAAAGAAGCGATCGCACTTTTGGAAACCCACCGACGTATGCATATCTCATCGCAAAGTGTCTACTTCAAACTACTTAAACTTTATATGAAAGAGAATGATATCAACGGGCTTATCAGTACCTATGAAGCACTCTATGAGCTGGAAGGTGATGAGAACTATGTAAGAAAGATCATTGATGCATATGTCTATAAAAGAGATCTTGAGGGTGCGGTGGCTTTTTTAGAGAAACACCGTGAGGGGCATGAGGATATCCTCTATGACCTCTATAAAGTAACAAGATCGTATGAAAAAGCGATACTTTTGGTCGACTATTTCTACAATCAGGACAAGGATGCGAAATGGCTCGCTGAAAAAGGGATACTTCTTTTTGAACAGGCAGAGGATAAAAATGATAAAAAAATGCTCAAAGAGGTGATCTCACATTTTGAAAAAGCGATAGAAGGAGGGGTAGATGACAGTATCTATCTCAACTACTACGGCTATACTTTGATCGATAAAGAGTTTGATATCAATAAAGGGATCAGTATCGTGGAAGATGCGCTCAAACAGCAACCTGATAATACTTTCTACCTTGACTCGCTTGCTTGGGGATACTATAAGCAAAATGAGTGTGAAAAAGCCTATGAATTAATGAAAAAAGTAGTCGAGCACGAAGGTCTTGAACAAGAGGAGATCAAAAATCATTGGGATGCTATTCAAAAGTGTAAATAAGAGAGCGTTCAGCGTTTAGCGTTTAGCGTTTGGATATAATACGCGAAAACTTAGCCCAAGGCTGTATAGATGGCACAGATTTTAGATGAAATTATCAAAAGAACGAAAGCTGATCTTGAAAAGAGAAAAGTAGAGTATCCGGAAGAGTGGTTGGGTCGTTCGCTTGCCTTTAACCCTTTCTTCCCAAAAGATGTGAAAGCTGCACTTCGCTCTACAGAAGAGAACCCTTACCGTATCATTGCCGAGATCAAGAAAGCCAGTCCAAGCAAAGGAGTGATCCGTCAGGATTTTGATCCGATGGTGATCGCGCAGCAGTATGAAAAGGGTGGAGCGGACTCACTCTCTATTTTGACTGAACCTCACTATTTCCAGGGGGATAAAGAGTATCTGGGAATGGTAAGACGCTATGTAAATCTTCCTCTGCTTCGTAAAGATTTTATCGTAGACAAATACCAGGTCCTGGAAGCATTGGCTTTCGGTGCGGATTATATCCTTCTGATAGCAGCGGCACTCAGTCGTAAAGAGCTGAAAGAACTGTATGAGTATGCACTACACCTGGGTCTGGATGTACTGGTAGAGATTCACAATAAAACAGATCTGGTCAAGGCAACCTTTGCAGGGGCACAGATCATCGGTATCAACCATCGAAACCTTGAGACGTTTGAGATGGATATGAGTTTGAGCGAAAAGCTGATCCCGCTTATCCCAAAAGGGAAGATCATTGTTGCCGAATCAGGTATCAATGACCATGAAAGAGTCGTAGAACTCTCCAAGATCGGTGCAGATGCCTTCCTGGTGGGTGAACACTTTATGCGTCAAGATGATATAACAGCTGCACTCAGAGCATTGAAGTATGGTGAAAGCTAATTATTAAGTTTAAATCTCTTTTTTAAACTACTTACTCCCGCGTACTCAAGCGGGTATTTCCTTTGTGTATTTACATGATTTCTGACTTCCTCATAAATAACTAAAATATCAATACTAAAGTAACCTTTATCTAATAATTTTTTCAAAGTTATAATTGTTACGTTCATGTCACGTTGATTGGATATGATTTAGGATGTAAACTTTAAAGATTGGGAACAGGTGTGCTAAATTTATTTAACTAAAAAGGGGCAAAGATGAAGAAGAAGATTTCTTTATTAATTGTTATTGGCGTGGGTATTGCAAACTTGGCATATACTACACCAAGTGATAAAATCAGGCCGGGTGTCGTACTCTATAAAGTAAAAGAGAGTGCAACGGCAAAAGAGCTGAAAGGTCTCAATGCGTTGATTCACAGCCATGTGCTTCGTGAAGAGATAGTGGATGGTATCAATCTGCATATTGCCCAGCTCAATAGCAAAGGAAGAGAAAAAGCAATCAGTAAACTGATATGGGATACAGGAGCAGTCAAGTTCGCAGAACCTGATAGGATCGTCTCACCTTCCAATACACCAAATGATCCAGATTTTTCGGATCAGTGGCATCATACAACGATCCATTCTACCGAAGCATGGGATACGGTAACCTCTCCGGAAGATGTGGAAGCAGTGAAGGTTTGTGTGCTTGATACAGGAGTGGATCAGGACCACCCTGACCTGATCGATAATCTCTTACCTGGTTACAATGCCAATCATCTGCGCTCTGTTGAGGATTATCACGGTCACGGGACCGGTACAGCCGGTGTGATCGGTGCTGTAGGGAACAATGGATTGGGTATCAGTGGCGTCTTGTGGGATGTCAATATCATACCGGTACAAATCAACAGAAAGACGGATGACAGTAGTGCCTACCTTTCAACCATGGCAAAGGGGATTAAGTGGTGTGCGGACCAGGGTGCAAAAGTGGCAAACCTTAGTTATGAGGGGGCAAGTGCTTCTACTATAGATGATGCGGCTACTTATTTGAAGGAGCACGGCGGTCTTCTTTTTATGGCTGCAGGCAACTCGGGAACCTATTATGATACAACCTCTTATCCTGACTGGAACTCCTTTATCATTGTTGGTGCAACCAGCAAATCTGATACCAAGTCCACTTTTTCAAACTATGGCCCTTTTATCGATCTTGTTGCGCCGGGTGAGGGTATTTTAACCACCTATCTTGGAGGGAAAAATGTCTATTATTCCGGGACCTCATTCTCCTCTCCTATGGCTGCAGGAGTAGGAGCAATGCTCTTTGGTCTTAACCCTGATTTTACTCCGGATGAAGTAGAAAATATTTTGTTGGGTTCTGCAGTTGATCTGGGAGAAGCAGAAGAGGATGACCTTTATGGAAAAGGTAGGTTAGATGCATATAAAGCAGTAGAGATGGCTCTGGAGTATATCGATACTGCCTATCAAGCCCCGTTTCCAGTAGCAACAAGAAGCTATCTGAACGATTATGCACCTAGAGTAGTAGCCTTTGATGGTTCATCCTCTTATGATGATGGTGCGATAATAAGCTATAAATGGAATTTTGGTGATGGAAGCAATGGTGAGGGGATGGTTGTAGAACATACCTATGAAATACCGGGTCAATACTCAGCTACACTCACAGTACGTGATGACCAAGATCTTAGTGC
>JBEWPZ010000010.1:0-29476 GCA_047689535.1 Candidatus Sulfurovum kebritense
AAGATAAAGATGATTTGGATATAATTGAGTTTTTGGATGGAAACATCGATTTAACTTATATCTTAGAGAGTGAGATCAATGCTCTCAAAGGCGCTTATCACTACTGTAACAACTGTGACAATGGTGATGCGGATTTTGAAATGGAATTTTGATAAAAAGAGCTTTTGAACAGAGCCTTTTAGGCAACGCTAGCGTTGTGAGCTGTCCGCTGAGGACTAACGTGAAAAAGGAGCTTGGCTTCTTTTTAAATTAGCATAGAAAAGGAAAAAAAATGGCAGTACCTAAGAGAAGACATAGTAAAACTAGAGCAGCAAAAAGAAGAACACACTATAAATTGACACTTCCAATGCCTGTAAAAGATGCAGATGGAACATGGAGAATGCCTCACCACATGAACATGACTACAGGTGAGTATAAAGCGTCTAAAGCATAAGCGCAATGATTAGAATTGCAATTGATGCAATGGGTGGGGACTTCGGTCCTGAACCTATCATAGAGGGTGTGGTTCAAGCACTAGAAGAAAAAAAATTCATCCCTATTCTCGTAGGTGATAAAGAAGAGATCCTCTCATTCCTTCCTCCTTATTATGTGGACAAAGTTGATATTGTTGAAGCCAATGACGTCATTGATATGTCGGATGCTGCAACTGATGCATTGAAGCGTAAAGATTCGTCCATCTTTAAAGCGGTTGAGTTGGTACGTGAAGGGAAAGCAGATGCAGTAATGTCAGCAGGCCACAGTGGTGCAACCATGACAGCCGCAACATTAAGAATCGGTCGTCTACCGGGGATCTCCAAACCAGGTCTAGCAACATTGATGCCAAGTATCGGAAAGCAAAAAACACTAGTACTTGATGTAGGTTCGGTAACTGACTGTAAACCGCAAAACCTGTATGAGTTCGGTGCCATGGGTGAAGCGTATGCTGAGAATATTCTGGGTATTGCATCACCAACGGTAGGTTTGCTTTCCAATGGTTCAGAAGACAGTAAAGGAAATGAACTCACCAAGGCTACTTTCCCGCTCTTGAAGAACCTTAAAGGTTTTATGGGAAATGTTGAAGGTAAAGATATCTTTAATGGGAAAGTGAATGTCGTCGTATGTGATGGATTTACCGGGAATATTCTACTTAAGACCAGTGAAGGTGTTGTTTCAACCGTGTTTGACCTGATGAAACAATATATCAGAAAGTCGCTTCCTGCAAAGATCGGTGCTTTCATGATGAAGAAAAAAGTGTTTGTCAATATGAAAAAACAGATCGATAAGGATGAGTATGGCGGGGCTCCGCTGCTTGGACTCAAAGGATGTGCTATCATCTCTCACGGTGCTTCAAGTCCAAAAGCGATCAAGAATGCTGTCTTCCAGGCAATACGTTATGTTGAGTCCGATGTCAACACTGCGATAGAAAAACGTCTGTCCGAAAGCCATTAAAAAACCTATCACCTTCAGAAACAAGAGTACCCTTGTTTCTGCAATTCTCCCTACTTTTTAGAAATTATCACCTAAAACTATGGTAAAATGTTGTTCACTATTTTGTTAAGGAAAACTATGTCTCCAACTAAGCCAGTTTATGCTTCTTTTAGATCTATAGGTGCGTATATCCCGGAAAAGATCTTATCCAATGCAGACCTTGAAAAGATGGTTGATACATCGGATGAGTGGATTGTGAAACGTACAGGGATCAAAGAGCGTCATATTGCAGCAGAAAATGAATATACAAGTGATATGGGAGCGAAAGCAGCCGAACTGGCGATAGAACGTGCGGATATAACGAAAGAAGAGATCGATCTTGTGATCTGTGCAACGGTCACACCGGACCATTTTAACATGCCGTCTACAGCGTGTATTATCTCTGATAAGATCGGTATTCGAAATGTTCAGGCATTTGATATCTCTGCGGCATGTAGCGGATTTGTTTACGTGCTTTCACTGGCAAAAGCCTTTATAGAATCGGGTATGAAGAAAAATGTACTGGTCATTGGTGCTGAAAAATTCTCTTCGATCGTTGATTATACGGACAGAACGACCTGTATACTCTTTGGTGATGGTGCCGGTGCTGCGGTTATCTCTGCAACAGAGAACAAAGAGGAAGGATTTATCGATGTACATGCAAGTGCTGACGGTTCCTACTCTGACTTTCTGGTTACGCCGGCTCCTGGGGCGGTACACCCTGCAAGCGTGGCAATGATCGATGAAAAACTCCATTTTGTACAGATGAAGGGAAATGAGACCTTTAAATTGGCTGTCAAGACCTTGACCAAAGATGTCAAAGACATCCTGACATACAATAAGATCAGTGCAGAAGATATCCCGCATTTTATTCCGCATCAGGCGAATTACCGTATCATCAAAGCGGTAGGAGATGCACTCAAAATGAGGGAAGACCAGGTTGCAGTAACCGTGCACAAGTACGGGAATACTTCGGCAGCTTCTATTCCTATGGCGATCAATGATCTGTATGAATCAGGTAAACTCAAAAGAGGCGAACTGATGCTGCTTGATACATTTGGCGGGGGATTGACCTGGGCCTCTGCACTCCTGCCGTTTATGGGGAAATAAACTGATGCGTATTGGTTTTATCGGTGATATTGTCGGTAAACCCGGGCGTCTTATGCTGAAACGCCATCTCAAAAGAGTCCAGCAGGAACACTATATCGATTATACAATTGCCAATTATGAAAATGCTTCTCACGGTTTCGGTCTGACTGAGAAAAACTGTAAAGAGCTATTGGGTTACGGTATCGATATGATGACCGGTGGAAACCATAGCTTTGATAAAAAAGAGATCTTTGAGCTCTTTGAGAGCTATCCTTTGATCCGTCCTATGAACTATCCTCGAAGTGCGCCTGGCAAAGGAGTATTTGAAACTACGATTCTAGGGAAAGAGGTCGTTATACTCAATCTTATGGGGCACTATACTATGCCTCTGGTTGACAACCCTTTTACCATGATCGTCGAGGAGGTAGCACTGCTGCGATCAAGAGGTTTCAAGCACATCATTATCGATATGCATGCAGAGGCAAGCAGTGAGAAGCAGGCACTTTTGCATATGCTTAAAGAGGATGTTTCGGCGATTCTCGGTACCCATACCCATGTAGGAACAGATGACCTTCATGTCGTTGATGGATGCTGTTATATCACCGATGTAGGATTGACAGGGTGCAGAGATGGTGTCATCGGTATGGAAGAAGATGTGCCGTTGAGACGCTTTCTTACGGGGATCGGCGGTCATTTTAATGTACCGGATGAGTGTAAATCCGTGTTACAGATGGTCGTTTTCGAGCTTGATGATGAGGGTGCATGTATCGGAGCAGAGAAGATCAAGATCTATGACAATCATCCTAAGATCGTTACTCAAGCTTGGATAGAGTAACTTAACTCTTTCGTTTAATCCTTACTTTTTTCGGATCAAAGAGTTCAATCGCTGTTTTGATCATAGGTTCTTCGAGAAGAGTGGAAGGATCTTTCTCTTTTGCCGCTTCGGTGTCACCTGCTTCAGGGGCAATACAGGAGCTTTTCATCTCCACATCCTCAAGCATAGAAGCTGAAGCGTTGCACTCCTCCTCTTCTTCTGTCGGAACAGTGTGATCTTCGGAGGATGGTGCTACTGTTGTCTCAGATTTTTTTTTTGCTTCCTCTTCTCTGTTTTGAGGTTTTTCTTTTGCGATATTGACAATCTTGGTATCAAATCCAAAGAGTTCCTTGACAAACATATTGATCACTCCCCAGTGGGTGATCAACTGCTTTTTCTCTTCACCCTGGGCAGTAGAACTCCAGGTAAGCGTACCGTCTTCAAAACTTTCAAACTCGATATTGGTCTCAAAACACATACCCAGTTCAAAATCCCTGTCAAAGATCTTTTGTACCAGTGTATCAAAACGTTTTTGGTTAGGATCTGGAGCGCTAGCCTCTTCTTCTGTCGGCGCTTCAGCTTTGATCCCCTCTAGCTGTTGTTCATCATTGAGAGGTACTTGAGGTGCTGCGGGTGCTTCAGGTACTGCTGCTGCTTCTATCTTCTGCACCGTTGTATCCTCTTTGGGTTCTACTACCATCTCTTCAGCTCTTTCGGTACCCTTGTCCTCTGTCACTGTTTCTTCTACCTGATGTTCTGAAGGGGCGATATCTGCCTCATTGATCGTAACCACTTTAGCGGTCTCCTGAGATGTTTCAGGCATGTTGACCTGAACCCCCTGCAACTCTTTTTCAAGTGACTGTATCATGGTGTCGATCTCTTTGATCTGCAGGGCCTCCATCATCTTAAAGAGAGTAAGTGACAGGATAAACTCCCCATCACTGCCCAGCGCAAGCAACCCTTTTGATTCTGCAATGATCCTGAAGAACCGCTCTATGATCATCGGGGTTAAGGCAGTGCTTGTCGAAAGGAGTTGTGCTTTAAGGTAGAGGGTCAACTCATCTAGGATCATTTCAGCTTCATAATTGGATGCGATTTTAAGAAATTCCAATACTTTGTTCTGATCTTTACGGATGATATCCTGGATCAACGCTTCAAGCAGGCTTGGTTCGATAATGCCCAGCATATTGGTGACCGTAGTCATATCTACATAGTTCTTGGAGTAGACGATCGCCTGGTCAAGGAGGGTGAGGGAGTCTCTCAAGCTTCCCGCGCCGGTACGGGCAATGATCTCCAAGGCCTCTTTTTCAAATCCTATATTCTCGAGGTTTAAGATATGTTCAAGATGCCCCTGAACCAGATTTTTCGGGATCTTTTTAAACCTGAAGTGTTGTGTCCTGGAGAGTATCGTTGCCGGAAGCTTCAACGGATCTGTCGTAGCCAAAATAAACTTGACAAAATCAGGGGGCTCTTCCAGTGTTTTAAGCAGGGCATTGAAAGCCTGGTTGGTAAGCATATGGACTTCATCGATGATGAAGATCTTGAAACGCGCAGAACTTGGTTTATACTTGGTATGCTCTATAAGGTCTTTGATATCATCGATACCGCGGTTACTGGCAGCATCCATCTCGATGATATCCATATGACGGTTCTCACTGGCCATCACACAATGGGTACAGACCCCGCAAGGGTGTGCCGAAGTACCTTTTTCGCAGAGCAGAGCTTTTGCAAAGATACGTGCAGTTGAAGTCTTACCGCTACCACGGAGCCCGGAGAAGAGGTAGGCATGAGAGAGTCTGTCTCCTTCCAGTGCAAGAGAGAGGGTCTGAGACACTGCTTCCTGACCGATAAGATCACTGAAAGTAGCAGGGCGATATTTTCTTGCTAGGGCTAAAGACACGGTTTGGCTCCAATAGTTTTATTGTTAATATTGTAGTGGAAATTTTCTTTTGATTATATAATTTTAAAGAAAAAGAGTACTGCTGAAATGATCGAAAAATGATCTCAAAAAAGAGAAGTAGCGCTACAACTCCCCCTAACCACAGATTGGATATAATCCCCGTTATTTAATGAACCAAAACACAAGTGAGATATGGAATGCGTTATACTCCAAAAGAGATAGAGGCCAAGTGGCAAAAACAGTGGGATGATGAGCAGGCATTTGAGCCTTCGGATTCTTTAGAACAGAAAAAAAAGTACATTTTGAGTATGTTTCCTTTCCCCAGCGGAAGACTGCACATGGGGCACGTACGTAACTATGCGATCGGTGATGCAATCGCACGTTACTATAGAAAGCAGGAGTACAATGTACTGCACCCGATCGGCTGGGATGCATTCGGTATGCCTGCGGAGAACGCTGCGATAAAGCATGGACGTCATCCGAAGGACTGGACCTACTCCAATATCGACTATATGAGAGGTGAGCTTAATGCATTAGGACTCTCTTTTTCCAAAACACGAGAGTTCGCTACCTGTGACCCACTATATACGAAGTGGGAGCAGGAGTTCATCATCAAGATGTTTGAAGAGGGATTACTCTTCCGTGAATCAACGACAGTCAACTGGTGCCCACATGATTTGACGGTATTGGCCAATGAGCAGTTGGAAGAGGGATGCTGTTGGCGGTGTGGCACAGAGGTGGTACAGAAAGAGATGCCCGGGTACTATCTCGATATTACCAAGTATGCCGATGAACTGCTCGAAGACCTTAAAACGCTCGAGGGGAAATGGCCAAACCAGGTACTTACGATGCAGGAGAACTGGATCGGCAAGTCCCAGGGGCTTGAGTTTGAATTTGAACTAAGCGAAGAGAGCAAGGCAAAGCTTGGTGGAAAGTTTGAGAAATACTCGGTATTTACCACACGCCCTGATACCATCTACGGGGTAAGCTACTCGGCACTTGCTGCAGAACACCCGATCACCAAGTACCTGGTAGAGCATAGCCTTTTAGATGAAGAGACCGCTGAGAAGATCACAGCGATCGCCAATATGAGTGAGCGTGAACGGGCACAGGCGGACAAAGAGGGGTATCCTCTCGGTATCTCCGTGATCCATCCGCTGACCGGTGAAGATGTACCGGTATGGACGGCAAACTTTGTTCTTGCAAGTTACGGTGGCGGTGCTGTAATGGCAGTACCTGCGCATGATGAGAGAGATCATGAGTTCGCGACCAAGTATGACCTTCCGATCAAAAGAGTGATCAGCGGCGGTGAAGAACTCCCCTACACGGGTGAAGGTGAACTGGTAGATTCGGCAGCCTTCACGGGGCTGAACAGTTATGAGGCTCAAGCAAAGATCATCGCAACGTTCGAAGAGGCAGGATTCGGTGAAGGTAAGACCAACTATAAGTTGCGAAACTGGGGTGTAAGCCGTCAGCGCTACTGGGGTGCTCCGATTCCGTTTGTACATTGTGA
Organism: Candidatus Sulfurovum kebritense; assembly: GCA_047689535.1. Classification (GTDB taxonomy): domain Bacteria; phylum Campylobacterota; class Campylobacteria; order Campylobacterales; family Sulfurovaceae; genus Sulfurovum; species Sulfurovum kebritense. The sequence continues at coordinate 6,763 of JBEWPZ010000010.1, forward strand.
AAAATGTGGGTTGGTACCCGAAAAGATAGAGAATTTGCCTGTGGCACTCCCTGATGATGTGGAGATCACAGGGGAAGGGAATCCTCTGGATAACCATCCGTCATGGAAACACTGCAGCTGTCCAAAGTGTGGCGGTGAAGCGATACGTGAGACCGATACGCTTGATACGTTTGTTCAGTCAAGCTGGTATCAGTTCCGCTATGCGACCAATCCCAAAAAGTGGGATGAAGTAGGTATCGATAAAGCGGAAGCGAACTACTGGCTGGGTGTAGACCAGTATATCGGCGGGATCGAACATGCGATCCTACACCTTCTTTATGCGAGGTTCTTTACAAAAGTACTTCGTGACCTGGGGTATGTCGATATCGATGAACCGTTCAACAGGCTGCTTACGCAGGGAATGGTGACGATGGATGGTGCGAAGATGAGTAAGTCCAAAGGGAATACCGTAGACCCTGATAAGCTCATCGAAGAGTATGGGGCAGATACGGCAAGACTCTTTATCCTCTTTGCTGCACCACCGCAAAAAGAGCTTGAGTGGAATGATAATGCCGTAGATGGCGCATTCAGGTTTATCAAAAAGCTTTATGACAGAGCGGACAGAGTGACAAGTAAAACATTGCCTGAGATCGATCATGGATCACTCTCCAAAGAGGCTAAACTGGCACGTCAAAAGGTCTATGAAGCGTTGCAGAAATCAGCAGATGTCTATGAAAAGACCTTTGCGTTCAACACACTGATCGCAGCGTGTATGGAAGCGATGAACGCACTGGATAAACAGGAGAGCGGTGAGGTTTGGAGTGAAGGGATGTATGTGATGCTGAATCTTCTTGAACCTATTATCCCGCATGCAGCCAGTGAACTGAGTGAATTGCTTTTTGAAAGAGAAAACCTCAAAGCGGTACTGGAAGTCAAAGAGGAGGTATTCGTACAAGAGAGTATCCTCTACATGGTGATGATCGGCGGGAAAAAACGTGCAGAGTTTGAGATCAACCCTGGTGCAAGCCAGGATGAGATCCTCGCAGCAGCAAAAGAAGCAGGTGCGAAGTGGCTTGAAGGAGTGCAGATCGTCAAAGAGATCGTCGTACCGAACAAACTGGTGAACCTCGCGGTGAAACCGGCAAAATAGTGAGGAGCGAGGAAGTAGGAATGAAGAGTGAAAGTATGCGGTGCAGCGGCTCCGCTTTGATTGCAAAGGAAAAGAAATGTCTACATTAAATAATCGTTGTTCAAAGAAAAACAAACCGTCACTCCTCACTCCTCACTCCTCACTCCTCATTCTGATCATAGCGCTGCTATTATCAGGTTGCGGTTATAAGCCTTCTTCCCATATGATTAAAAACAGTTTTTCGGAGAATGTCTCTGTAGAGGTCATTGTTGACAGGGTAGAACCCGAAAATGCCCCTTACCTCAAAGATGAGATGAACCGTATGGTCTATACACGCTTCAATGGGCGTGTTGTGCCAAAGTCCATGGCTCAGAACCATATACGCATTACTTATGGCGGGAGTACACTTACACCACTCTCCTATGAGGATGGGTATGTCACACGTTATCAAGTGAATCTGACAATCACGTTTGAGATGGTTACGAAGCAGGGCAAAGAGACCAAAGTGATCCATACGATCGATGAAGCAGATATTCATGCCAGTTCACTGGATGCCTCTACCTTAAGGATAGAAGCGATCCGTCGAGCCATGGCAAAAGCACTGGATGAGTTCCTGGCTTATGTCACGGCCAAAGGTACATTCAGTGCCAAGGACTCCAAGGATTAGAGATCATGTCCTTACAAACGTTTTTAGATGCCAAACCTCTCTACTATAAAGAGATAGACCATCAGCGGGTACATCTCGCTTACGGGATGCTCAAGCCTCATATCTCCAGACCCAAAACCGTCCATGTGGTTGGTACGAATGGAAAGGGCTCAACCGGCCGGATGCTTGCCCATCTGGCATACCGAAGCGGGCTCAAGGTAGGGCACTATACCTCACCGCATATCATCAGGTTCAACGAACGTATCTGGTTAGACGGTGAGGATGCCTCTGATGAAGTGTTGGAACAGGCACACCAAAAGCTTCGTGCGATACTGGGGCAGGAGATGAGTGAAGCACTCAGCTATTTCGAGTATACGACACTCCTGGCTTTTGTCATCTTTGAAACGTGTGATCTGATGGTACTGGAAGCAGGGCTTGGCGGAGAGTTTGATGCGACCAATGTCTGCGACAAGGAGCTGAGTATCATTACGCCGATAGGGCTTGATCATCAGGCATTCCTGGGACAGACGATCGAAGCGATCGCAATGACCAAGATCAACAGTATACAAAAACGTGTGGTGTTGGCACCGCAGCCTTATGAGAGAGTGGTTGATGTGGCTGAGAAGATTGCCGAAGAGAAAGGTGCAGAGCTCTGTAGGTCGGGGTATCCTTACCCCGACATTAAGGTAGAGATGAATGAGAGTGTCGGGGTGGGGACACCCCGACCTACAGAATTGGAGCAGATTGCTCTTGATAAAGGGTGGCCAGAATATCTAATTGACAATGCGATGGTGGCTTTAGAAGCCCTGGATATCCTGGGGATATCTTATGATATCGATGATCTAAAGTGTGTAAAACTCTTTGGACGTTTCTATCGGTTCAAAGAGAATATCCGTCTCGATGTCGGACACAACCCCTTGGCGGCAGAAGCGATCGTAAAAGCGATGGAGCCTGAGACGGTACTCATCTACAATTCGCTTGATGATAAAGACTATGAGGCGGTGTTGCGCAGACTCAAGCCAAAGGTGAAACGTGTTGAGATCATTAAGATCAACTCTCAGCGTGCAACCACACTGGATCAGATAGAAGAGGCACTGCAGCGTGTTGGGTTGGCGTACCGTGATTTTGACGGAACTATCAATGAAGATGAACACTATCTGGTGTTCGGTTCCTTTTATGTGGTAGAAGAATTTTTAAGAAGTATGGAAAGTAATGTATCAGAGTAATATCTATGAATATTTAGACAACCTTAGTGAAGAGAGACTCCTTGTCTGCAAGGATGATAAAGAGTCGATCCGGGTACGGGATGTGGCAAACCTGCTTGGCTTCGAGAGTTATCTGCTGCCGGATATCCGTGTAAGTGCGGGAGAGGATCTGCGTACCTATGATGAGGAGATCCATACACTGTTGATCACTCTGGCGGCGTATCATCGCAGTCAAAACAAAAAAGTACTGATCTCTCCGATCAGGACACTGTTGATCCCTTTTCCGAAGCCGGAATATTTTGGAACCTATACGATTGAGTTTGGTGATACGCTGGATCTCTCGGCGCTCAAGGATAGACTCTATCACTGGGGGTACCACTTTACCGATATCGCTGCAAGCAGCGGTGAGGTCTCTTTTCGCGGTGATATCATCGATATCTTCCCGATCGATGCGGAACAGCCCTACCGTATCGGGCTTTTTGATGAGGAAGTAGAGACGATACAGTATTATGATGAGGCGACACAGAAACGTATCCTGCCGAAAGAGGGCGAGGATGAACTTGACCATGTCACTTTCCCGCCGACCTTCCTGGCACTGGACCAAGCAGCGTACGAGGCACTCAAAACGAGGGTAGAGCTTAGTAGTTATGATACCTTTGTCAAAGATATCGACTCATTGGGACTGTGGCATCTTGAGGTGCTTGGAGAGAGTGCGCTGGAACAGTTCAGCCCTATATTGGCATCAAGTCTGAACGAGGAGCTTGATGAGATCTATGCGTTGGACGAACCTTTGGTTTCTAAAGAGTCATTCAATCTGCCGGTCATTCCTGAGAGTAAAAAGTATCGTGACCTTGAGGTGGCAGATCCTAATAAACTGCTGGAGTCCCACCAGGAGAAGAAGATCACGATCCTGGCAAAGAACGAATCGATCGTTCGGGGAAGTGAACTTGCCAGTTTTGAGGGGATAGAGTTCGTCTACCAGGAGGGGATCGTCAACCTGATGGGGCCGGACAGGCTGATCCTCTCTTTGAACAAACCGCTCAAACGTAAAAAGGTCAAAAAAGCAACGATCGTTCTGGATGAACTCAAGCCCGGGGATTATGTGGTACATGAGAACCATGGGGTCGGTATCTTCAAAGGGATCGAGAAGCGTGATGTACTGGGGGCTGTCAGTGAGTTTGTCGTGATGCATTACCAAAATGAGGATTCGCTTTTGATCCCGGTAAGTTCACTGGAAGTGATCGACCGTTTTGTGGCGGACAGTGGAACACTGCCTGTCCTCGACAGATTGGGAAAAACAAGTTTCAAAAAGCTCAAAGGGAAGGTCAAAGAGAAACTTTTTGCGATCGCTTCACAGATCATTAACCTTTCGGCACAGCGTCACCTCAAAAAAGGTATTGTGCTCAAAACAAACCTTGAAGAGCATGCGATCTTTATGGCCAAAGCGGGATTTGTCCATACAGAAGACCAGGAACGTGCGATCCATGAGATGTTGGAGGATCTTGGCAGTGGTCGTATGATGGACAGGCTGCTGAGTGCAGATGTAGGGTTCGGTAAGACGGAAGTGGCAATGAACGCGATGTATATTTCAGCCAAAAACGGTTACCAGTCGATGATGATCGCGCCCACTACGCTGCTGAGTGCTCAGCACTATAAGTCACTCAAAGAGCGTTTTAAAGAGGAAGCGTTCAATGTAGCGAAACTGGACCGTTTCTCTACCGCGAAGCAGAAGCGTGAAGTACTTGCCGGACTGGAGGATGGCTCGATCGATATGGTGGTGGGAACCCATGCCCTGCTCAAAGCAAAGTTCAAGAATCTTGCTCTGGTGGTGATCGATGAAGAACATAAATTCGGAGTGAAACAGAAAGAGGCACTCAAAGAGATCAGTATCGACGTGCATCTCCTCTCGATGTCAGCAACCCCTATCCCGAGAAGTCTCAACATGGCGATGTCACAAGTCAAGACCTTCTCCGAGATCCTTACCCCTCCGGTGGAGCGTCAGGGTGTACGTACCTTCGTAAAGAGTTATGATGAGAAGGTGATAAAAGAGGCGATCCTGCGTGAGCTTCGACGTGGCGGACAGGTCTTTTATGTCTTTAACTCGATCGCGGCAATAGAGGATAAGAAAAAAGAGATTCTGGATATCCTTCCTGATCTTCGTATCGCTGTACTGCACTCCAAGGTCTCAGCCAAAGAGACAGAAGAGGAGATGATGAAGTTCGAAGAGGGCGAGTATGATCTGTTGCTATCGACTTCGATCGTTGAATCCGGTATCCATATGCCGCATGCCAACACGATGATCGTAGACGGTGCAGATAACTTCGGTATCGCAGACCTTCACCAGCTTCGCGGACGTGTGGGAAGGGCTGCCAAAGAGGGGTATGCCTACTTTATCGTCACCGACAAAGAGCGTTTGACCGAACAGGCAAAACGAAGACTGCTTGCACTGGAGTCACATTCAGATCTGGGCAGCGGTGCAGTATTGGCCTTCCATGATCTTGAGATCAGAGGAGGGGGAAACATCATCGGAGAAGCACAATCCGGGCATATCAAACAGATCGGGTACTCTCTCTACCTGCGTATGCTGGAAGATGCGATCAAAGAGCTGAGCGGCCAGGACAAAGAGGTCAGCCAGCATGTCGATATGAAACTCAATGTCGACGCCTACCTGAATGAAGAGCTTATCGAAGAGGATAGACTCCGTCTTGAGCTTTACCGTCGTCTCTCACTCTGTGAAACTACCGGAGAGGTCTATGAGATCAGTTCAGAGATCGAAGACAGGTTCGGTAAGCTTGACAGGGTTACCACACAGTTCATCGATGTGATCGTGATGAAGGTACTCGCACGCCAGCAGGGTATCTCAAAAGTCTCATCCTATGGAGAAAATGTCTTTATCGAGTTTATAGAAGAGGGCAAAGAGCGTGTGGTACTGAAATCTCCAAGTAAAGACGATGACGATATTATTGCAACGGCGATGGGGTATCTGAAAGGTTTGTAAGCCCTATTGGATATATGCATTCAGCGTATAAAGTTTGAGAAGTGTGCTCTCCTTCATGGAGTCATTTATATCATTGTGCTATGAATGGAAGAGGTGTGTGTTACTGGGTTTCCGTCCTGGGAGAGACGGAAGTTACAGATTAAAAGACCACCTGCACTGCTACCCAATAATTATCATGTTCTCCGTTTGTCGCGCCAAGTCCATTGGTCAGATCCATAGCATAATGTTTTTCTACATTATACTGTGTAGCTGACCAGTACAAGCCTTCAGACCATCCTTCCGGAACACCTGGAACTGCTGTAGTAGTTGCTTCTCCACCGTTAAAAGCATCCCAGATCGCTACGAGGTCATCATAGATTGGATTGATTTCTCCCGGAGGGGTATTATCAATAGCGGTTCCATGCTGGGGACCGTCATTTGTCATATCTCCACCATAAGTTGGCAGTGCCAGTTCATATCCTCCTAGTTCAGCATAACGATAGGTATCGTCGGTATCCGGTAGATCATCAGGTCTCATTTGACCATTTTCATCATACATAAAAATATCATCTAGCTCATCATGTGTGAACCAGTCTTCCATATCTGAAGCACCTTCGATTTTACCTTCACCATCCCCGTCTCTATCCCAATAGTAGTAGTAATTCCCATCGACAAAAACAGGGTGGATAAGCTGGCCATCTTCTCCGAGATCAATGACAGCCGGCGGCGCTATGGTAAATGTCGTAGAAGTACTTGTAGTAGTGTTACCTGCTGTATCGGTCGCAGTGGCAGTGATGGTATGTTCATCCATACTAAGTGATTCGTCAGGCGTAAACGTATAGTCACCATTGCTATCCGAAGTAACAACCCCTAGCACTATATCGCCGTCTTTTATCGTTACTGTTGCACCTGCTTCTGTATTACCGCTGATCGTAGGTTTGGTATCATCTATCGTAGCACCATTGCTAACAGGACCTTGATCAATCCCTACATCATCGGTAATCGTCATTTCAACAGTAGGGGCTATGGAATCTACCGTAAAACCTGTTGTTGTACTTGTCACACTATTGCCTGCTGCATCCGTAGCGATGGCACTGATAGCGTGTGTGCCTTCATTGAGCGGTGCTATCGGTATAAATGTATAATTGCCGTTGCTATCTGCTGTAGTAGTACCAAGAACTGTAGCACCATCTTTGATAATTACAGTTGCATCTGCTTCTGTGACACCACTGATGGTCGGTTTCGTATCGTTTGTAGTGCTTCCATCGGTGATATCCCCGGTGATAGGGGCCACATCATCATTGAGCGCCATGGTAATAGTCGGTGCTGTCGTATCTACTGTGAAATTCACGACAGGACTGTAGTTGGTAGTACTGCCGTTTTTGGTATAGGTGATACTGTGACTTGAACCATCATTAAAAGGTGTACTTGGAGTGAAGCTCCAGCTTCCGTCAGCATTTGATGTAGTTTCACCTATTTTGGTACCGTTATCATAGATTGTTACGGCTACATTTGCAGGAACACTGCCGGCAGATCCAGAGATTTCAGGCAATGCATCATTTGTGGTATCACCGTTCAGGACTTGTCCTTGAACAGGGGCGACATCATCCATGACAACCGGTGCTTCTGTGATCGTTGCATCTACCGTTGTCGTACCCGGGAGACTTTTATTGCCTGCTGGGTCCATAGCGGTTGCATTGATCACCGTTGCATCAGGGATGAGGTCAGTCGGCGCGTAGCTGAAGTTACCATTTTGGTTTGCTGTAGTGGTACCGATCTCATGACCGCTTCCGTCTGTAATGGTTACGGTACTTCCGGGTTCGGCCGTACCTACAACCTGGCTACCATCAGTTGGATCAAGGAGTGGAGCGTCAGGGGCTGTGGTATCTACTGTGAAAATGACCGATGAGACAGTCGTATCATTGCCCGCTGTATCTGCGGCAGTGACTTGAATATAGTGCAGGCCTTCACTAAGTTCTGTGGTAGGAGTAATCGTATAGTTTCCATGGCTGTCTGCGGTTGTGGTACCCAGTACGTTTCCGTCATCATCTTTGGCTGTGACAGTTGCCCCCGCTTCGGTTTGTCCACTTATGACAGGTGTGGTATCATCAGTAGTCGTTCCTGCTGTAATCGGGCCGGTTACCGGGGTCTCATCATCATCCAGATTTACACTCAAGCTTGTAGGGGCAGCTGTATCTATGATTATCGTCTGACCAGAAACTTCGCCTGCATTACCGGCCGCATCAACGACACGGGTTTGCAGTGTATGTTCACCTGATGTCAACGCATTGGCTTCATTGTTATAGCTCCAATGCGTTGTATCACTTTGGCTGACATCTATCCAGGTAGTTCCGTCGTCAAGCGAGAGTTGTACTCTTTCATTTTCACCAAGTTCGGTATTTGTACCGTCAATGACCAGCGTGGTATCGCTTGTAATAAAGTCACCTTCTGCCCCTGTATCATTCGTGATAGCAGTAATAGATGTTGTCGCAGCCGGAGCGGTCGTATCGATTGTAAAGTGTGTTGTTGTACTGTCGATACTATTGCCTGCTGCATCGGTAGCCGTTGCAGTGACAGAGTGTACACCTTCGTAAAGCTCAGTGGTCGGAGTCAATGTATATCCTCCGTTCTCATCCGCTGTTACCGTACCAAGTAGGGTATCGCCGTCTTTGATGGTGACGGTTGCTCCCGGTTCTGTTGTACCGCTGATGGTCGGTGTCGTGTCATCGGTAATAGCGTTATTGTCGATAGTTCCTGTGATCGGGGCAACATTATCGGTGATAACCATGGTAATAGCGTCCGGGGCTGCCGTATCGACTGTGAATTGAACGGCCGGACTTTCCGGCCCCTCATTTACAGTATAAGTAATACTATGTTGGCTGCCATCAGCGAAAGGCATTGAAGGGTTAAAGCGCCAACTTCCATTGTCATCTGATGTAGTTGTTCCCAATAGTACGCCGTTATCATATATATTGATCGGTAGATTGTCTCCGGCTCCGCTACCAGTGATAGTAGGTAGAGTATCATCTGTTATCCCATTATTTTCAATCTCTCCAATAACAGGAGCGATATCATCATAGACAGTCGGCGTATCAGGTATTGCTGAATTTACCTCTCCATACCCTTCTTCACTTACATTGCCTGCTGTGTCTGTAGCTGTAGCAGCTATCTCGGTTCCATGGGTAAGCGGAGTATCCGGAGTATAGGTAAAGTTTCCATTACCATCGGCTGTAGTTGTACCGATCGGGTTGCCGTTGTCATCCGTAAGTGTCACTGTGCTTTCCGCCTCAGCCGTACCTGAAATTTGGCTTCCGTCAGTCGGATCAAGGAGTGGAGCATCAGGCGCTACGGTATCTACTTCAAAAATTGCTGTATTCGCCGAGATGGCATTGCCCGCAGCATCCGTAGCCGTTGCGGAAATATAGTGCTGGCCCTCGCTTAGCGGTGTAGTCGGGGCAATGGTATAGTTTCCGTCATTATCTGCAGTAGCAGTACCAAGCATGTTCCCGGCTTCATCTCTGGCCGTGACTGTCGCTCCCGCTTCTGTCCGGCCTTTGATTACCGGAGTATTATCGTTCGTAAGAGGAATGTCTGAATCAGACCCTACTGAAATAGTGCCTTTTTCTGTACTGATAATGACAGTATTAAGCTCTTGATTGTCAGCATATACTGTTACTGTTAAACTCTCCGGAGGCATGGTATCAGATGGTGTATAAGGCTCAGGTGGAGGGGTTTCACCGCCACCACCACCGCCTGCAGCGGCAGCGATCGCACCGGCACCGAGTGTGCCCAGGATGATGGGAAGCCAGTCGGTTTCAGTCTCGGAAACAAGGGTTTCTCCGCCAAGGCTGTAATAGGACGCCGCAGGATCTGCTCCCTGCGGAATGTAATTGTAATACTGACCGTTTTCCGCGACGCCGATCAAACTACAATCATGCTCAAAGTACTCCTCAATAATGATATCTGCAGCATCCTCTGCATCGTTGGTTTTTTTGTCAGACTTATGAGAATTCCTCGCTTTGTTCCCAATTTTTATTTTGAGGTTTTTGCCATCCCGTACCACATAGATTTCATCGGGAGCTACCCCCTTGGTGATATTTTTCAGTTCATAGGACTGACCAGATTTTGCTTTGATGACCAGAGGCTTACCGCTGCCTGCTGTCACACTGTTGCTTGAGGTAACATTTTGTCCCTCTTTTACAATGATTGTAATTGCTTTACCCATGTTTCAATTCCTCCCCATATGATTTAGTGTGTATCGTTTTGAATACCGATGATCTCTACGCTGACCCGTCTGTCAGGTGCCAGACACTCAATAAGCTCTGCAGTAGGAGCATCGCCAGTGCAGCCTCTTGTGATAGGATATCTCTCTCCCATTCCTCTCGCCTCTATATGGACACTTGGGTTGATTGCCTTAAGGCGGTCGGCAACTGTTCTTGCACGTGCGTCCGAAAGATCGTTATTGTATTCGTTTGTTCCTATGCGGTCCGTATGCCCTTCGATACGGATTTTTTTGATATTGAAATACTTCGTTTTGATTTTTTTGGCAAGCGCATCGATCGTCTTTCTTCCTTCCAAAGACAATGTAGAGCGATTGAATGCGAACAGGGTATCGGCATTCAGCTCGATATATTCCGATCCGCAATAGGGCTTATACCGGTTCATCGTATCTGAACGGCTTATAATTTTTTTGCTCATACCGTGCGTTTTTTTGATACCGAAACTCCCGTTTCTTTTCCTATAGACCTCCAGATAGAGAATCTCTCCCTTGGGAGCAACGATAGAGTGTTTGATAATATTTGAACCGTTTTTGATATGCACAGTGACTCTTCTGGGACACGACCATGTCTGTGCATACTGGTTGGGCATCAATGCCCCCACAAGCCTATCTTCGACCCATACAGTCGGAAGATCGGCCTTGCTGCCTCCTTTTCGGTAAAAAACCATCAAAGCTTCATTTTTTAAGTTACCCGGAGCAGTAAAGCCAAGATCCTCTTTTTGGATGATTTGCTTTTGTGAAGTACAGCCTAAAACAGCGAACATTAAGATAAGAGCAAGCATTGCTCTTCCGATTAGTTTTTTCATATTTTTTATCCCCCTCATAAGATAAAACTACTTCCAAAAATCTCTTTTTGGATGCATAAACTTACCCCTTCTAATATCTGTTTTTTAGAAAGTTGGCTGAAGCTTTTAGAGAAAAAATCTCAACCAACCTGCTTTGCTTTTTTGATAGCTGTCTAAAAGATTTCTATACTTGAAATGAAAATAGTGAAATGATAATAAGATGAGATATGTGATGTTCCCCTCTTCCCCATAGGTTCCCTTTCTTCCCCGTATATTCTGGATATAGATCCAAATGATAAAATCTGTTTTTTATACTATCTATACTAAAAGTTTTTATGATACCTGATAAACTACCCTCTTCTTTGTAAGAGGAGGGCAGTGGTTGATTATGCCATAAAAGCGTTTGTCGCAGAACCTGCAAGACCAAGTGTTGCATCTAGCACACCATCAGTCAATGCAAGTGTGCTACCCACAGTACCAAGTGCCATGTCGTTCACTGCAAAGTCAACTGCACCAACAACAGTGTTAACCGCAGGCAATACTGTACCGTTCACAAGGTTATCAGCGATGATTGTTGTGTTGTCAACTGCACCATCTGCAACCACTAAAAGATTTACGATGTCAGCTGTAACCGCTGTTGTCGCAGTCGCAGTAGCAACATCCAAAACATGGTCAACAGAAAGAGCCAAGTTCGCAACATCGTCAACAACAACATCACCAACCGTAGCAACTGTATCTACAGTGTGTGCAACAGTACCAACCAAATTTCCAACGCTTCCGAGTAGGTCTCCCAACTCTAAGCTATCAAGCATATCATTCATAAAATACTTCCCCTTATTTGAATATAGTTTAGTATACAAAAAACGTATACAGGTCATTATACAATCAAATAAATTAAAAGTCAACGTTATATTTTTTATTATAAAACGAAATAAAGTAAAAGTGTTAATGTATAAAAATTTTAAGAAAAAATGAATGGATTTTATCCTGGAAGGAGAGAGTTGGTTTCGTCCCGAGAGACGGAAGTTACAGATTAAAGGATCACTTGCACAGCTACATAACTTTGGTTGGTTTCGGCGTTGGTCGCACCATGTCCATTCGTCATATCCATAGAGTAATGCATTGTGTCACTATACTGTGTAGCTGATTTTTTATCCCCCTCATAAGATAAAACTACTTCCAAAAATCTCTTTTTGGATGCATAAACTTACCCCTTCTAATATCTGTTTTTTAGAAAGTTGGCTGAAGCTTTTAGAGAAAAAATCTCAACCAACCTGCTTTGCTTTTTTGATAGCTGTCTCAAAGATTTCTATACTTGAAATGAAAATAGTGAAATGATAATAAGATGAGATATATGATGTTCCCCTCTTCCCCATAGGTTCCCCTTTCTTCCCCGTATATTTTATGGATAGACATCCAAATGATAAAATCTGTTTTCTAATATACTATACTAAAGTTTTTATGATACGCGATCGACTCTACGTATAAACTACCCTCCACTCATGTTAAGAGGAAGGTAGTGGTTGATTAAGCTATTACTGCGTTAGCCGTACCTGAAAGATCAGTAAGTGCACCAGTAGTAAGTCCACCAACAAGTCCGCCAGCAAGTCCTACAGTTGAATCTAGAACATTGTCAACCAATCCAAGTGTGTCACCCACTGTATCAAGTACGATGTCGTTCACCGCAACGTCAACGAGACCGACAACATTGTCAACTGCAGGCAATACCGTACCGTTCACAAGGTGATCAGCGATGATTGTTGTGTTGTCAATTGCAGCGTCTGCTACCACTAAAAGATTTACGACATCAGATGTGATCGCTGTCGTCGCAGTCGCAGTAGTAACATCCAAAATATGGTCAACAGAAAGAACCAAGTTCGCAACATCGTCAACAACAACATCACCAACCGTAGCAACTGTATCTACAGTGTGTGCAACAGTACCAACTAAATTTCCAACGCTACCTAGTAGCTCTCCCAAATGTAAGGTATCGAATACTTCATTCATAAAAACCTTCCCCTTTTTAAATATAGTTTAGTATACAAAAAACGTATACAGGTCATTATACAATCAAATAATTTAAATAAAACAATGTGTCAGTTAAATTATACATTTTTTATAAACGGTAAGATAGAAATGAGCTTTTAAAGCCGGAAGCCAGGCTATATATGTATATATTCTAAGGGTTTGTTTGGGAAAATCAACGTCGCATTGCGTCATCATTCTACTGCAGTGATTTTAAGCTTTTTGATTTTTGTATATGTTATAATTAACATAATTAGCACAAAATTATATCGTTATAAAATGTGGTCTAAGTGGATAGATAAGAGGGGGGAGAGGTGAGAAGTATTTGTTTGTTTTTGATTATTGGGTTCACCAATATAGTATATGCAAAATACTCATATCATGTCAATGAGTTGGTTTCTATGGTGATCAAAAATCATCCAAGTATTAAAATGCAAGAGCATATGATAAAAGGTGCTGATGCTCAGGTAGAAAGTGCAAAATGGAACTATTTCCCGACTGTCTCTTTCAGTGCGAACCAAGGGGTAAATCAAGAGAAGCTATGGGATGGAACCGCTGTCGTCTCACAACCTTTATGGACGGGTGGAAAACTCGATGCCAATTATGATATGGCCATTGCAAACAGGGATAATTCAAAATCCGGTTTGGGAGAAAGCGGATACACATTGGTGGATACGTTATTTACTGCACTTAAAACCTATGTAAAAAACAAAGGGAACATAAAAGCATTATCGGAAGGGAAAAAGCAGCTGAATATCCTTAAAAATATGCTTTCAAGACGTATCAAAGCAGGTGTCTCTTCCCGGTCAGATATGGAGCTTTTAAAGGCAAGGCTCTATCAAATGCAGACGGATATCAACTATGCAAAAGCAAGCATGCAGGCATCATTGTCTCAAATAGAACTTTTGACAAATCATGATTTTAAAGGTGCATTGGAGGTTGATGATAGAATATCTTTTGACTTTGATTCATTGGATACCTTGATAAAATCAATGATAAAAACGCATCCTACGTTAAAAAAATATGATGCTTTAATAGACTATGCCAAAGCGGAAAAATCAAATGCTAAAGCAGTTTTAATGCCCAATGTTTCTTTGAAAGTAGAAAGAGGAGTCAGAAGTAATGACTACTACTATAATGACTCCACAGGTGAAACAAGGGTATATCTGTCAGTTGATGCTTCTTTCGGAGCCGGACTCTCAGCAGTTTCAGGGATAGAGCAGGCAGAAGCAAAGATCATGCAGCTTAAACAAGAGAAGCTTGCAACCCAGCAAGATCTTATCAATAAGATGATGTTGTCATATAATGACTATATCTCATCATCAAGCCGGGTTCGATCACAATCCGGTTCAATCTCTTCCTCTAAAAAAGTTTTTGAATCTTATACCAGATTGTTTTTGGCCGGGAAAAGACAGTGGTTGGACCTGGTAAATACCTCCAGGGAGTTAACGCAAAATAAAATGGCGTTTGCTGATACCAAATCGACACTGCTGGTCTCTGCCTATCAGCTTTTACTCTTGAGCGGTAAAAGTGATTTACAAAAGATGATACCTGACACAAAAACAGAAGAAATAACACCGTCTAAAGATATTGATAAAGTTTTTATCCCCTCTATGGATATTGTGGCTGACGGAACGAAGCAGAAAGATCGCCTAAACACAAATTCAAAGACAAAAGAGAGAACAAAAAGTGCAAATAGGATAGACAGCGCGAGTAAAAAAACTTTGAAATCGATAGAACTGAAAGATCTCAAAGCAGCGATAAAACGTGAAGCTGAAAAACAAAGGTTGGCAAAACAAAAAGCTGAAAAAGAAAAAGCAAAAAAACTAAAACTGGCAAAAGAGAAAGCAGCAAGAGAAAAAGCTGAAAAAGAAAGAGTGGCAAAACAAAAAGCGGCACAAGAGAAAGCAGAAAAAATCAGACTGGCACAAGAGAAAGCAGCCAAAGAAAAATTAGCAAAACAGAAAGCTGAAAAAGAAAAACATGCAAGCGAAAAACTGGCAAAACAAAAAGCGGAGAAACAACATAGCGTTTCTGCACATCCAAAATATTATGTTCAGTTTGATACCCAGTTGAATAAAGAGATGAAATATCAATTAAGAAAACGTCATCTTAAAGTGAAGCCAATAGAAGAGGGGCACTATCTCGTCGGTGCCTATGATCGTGCAGTTGAAGCACTTACAGCGGTCAGAGAGATAAAAAACATTATTCATGATGAAGCATATATTGTTCGACAATAAAGTTAGACATTAAAAAACTACGGGGGGTTAAATGAGAGTGAAAGATAGCATAGCTGGAAACATTCAAACAGAATTTTATAAAAGTATAGAGGAGTTGAAAAAGGATAGCGAATGGTTGACTCAAACCTGCTCACTGCCTCATTTTTCAAACTTTAAGCTTTCGAAGTATGAGTACGATGCACTTGTAATGCAGCTTGGATCGCAAACTGTCGCAAGCAATGCATTGGCTACTGCCTATTACGAAAAAATTTTTAATGCGTTTAACCTCATAAAGCCGAAATGGACCCAAACTGTTAATGATGAAATGTTTCCGGCACTAGCTTTGATCCCAGGTATGGGAATGTGTATCGTTTTGGAAAAACTGCCAAATGAAACATATAAATGTGACACTAAAGCCGGTATAAAATACCATGAGCTCAAAGAGCCGGCACTCTACACGCCGATCAGAGAAAAGAGAAAAGTTGAAGCAAACAGAAGTGCATATGAAATGTTTAAAAAAGTCGCGCTCAAAGAAAAGCCGCGTATTATTCAGGCGGCGATTGCAACATTCAGCATAAACTTTTTGGCGCTTGGAACATCATTTTTCAGTATGCAGGTGTATGACAGAGTGATCCCGACCCATGGAATGTCAACATTGATATGGCTTGTTGTCGGTGTGTTTATAGCGATCTTATTGGAGATGATACTGAAGGTTGCCAGGTCAATCATACTTGATCATGCATCGGTAAGAATAGATAAAAGTTATTCTCATAATATTTTTGATCGTTTTTTAAAGATCAGGCTAGATGTGATACCTCAGAGTATCGGTACATTGTCTGCCCAGCTTCAAAGCTATATCGCGATTCGTTCTTTTATCTCAAGTGCGGCGATGTATTTTGTCATTGATCTTCCGTTCACTATATTCTTTCTTGTCATTATTATGATGATCGGTGGATTCTATATGGGGCTGGTTCCTATGATCTTTTTTGCATTGTCACTGATGATGGCATTTTTCTTTAAAAAGAAGATAGAGTTCTTGACCATGCAGTCCGTAGCAGCTTCAAACAAAAAACTGGGACTTCTTGTTGAAGCGGTGGAGAGTGTAGAGACTGTAAAGGCTTCCGGTCACGGCTATGCCGTATTGAGTAAATGGAATGCTCTGAGTGAGGATGCGATCTATGATGATATAGGTATCAGACACTACAGTGAACTGTCAGGCTATATCGCTGCGTTCCTTCAGCAGCTGAGTTATGTCGGACTTATTGCGTTGGGGGCGTACATTGTCAGTACAACAGATACACTGACGATGGGGGGATTGATCGCGGTATCTATTCTTTCGGGTAGAGTACTTTCTCCTTTGGCAATGCTGCCAAATCTCTTTATGCAGTGGGGGAAGGCAAAAATAGCAGTCAAGGATATAAACAATATCTATGCGTTGCCAAATGATAATGAAGGCGTTGAAAAGCCTCTATTCCCTGAGATCAATACACCGATCTATCATTGTAAAGATGTGAAATTCAATTATGGCGAAGATACGGCATCTGTTGTAGTTTCAAATTTGACGATAAAGCCTGGTGAAAAGATTGCGATTCTCGGAGTCATTGGTTCGGGTAAATCCACCCTTCTTAAAATGTTATCCGGCCTCTATGCCCCGACAGAAGGGAAAGTTTTGATCGACAATATCGATATCCAGCAGATCGCAAGAGACAAGCTGAGTGAAACGATAGGGTATCTGTCACAAAGCACCAGACTGATCTCAGGTACACTCAGAGATAACCTGGTTTTAGGGCTTGTCGGGGTGAATGATGTACAGATCATGGAGGCGGCAGAGAAAACGGGACTCTCTATGCTTATCAACAGTTTGCCAAAAGGCCTTGATACGATTATCCCTGAAGGTGGGAACAGTGTATCGGGAGGACAGAAACAGCTGATCGCAATCACAAGAATGATGTTGACAGATCCAAAAGTATGGTTACTGGATGAACCGACTGCCAATATGGATGATATGACAGAAAAGAGAATCATCCAAATTTTGGAATCCAATATTACAAAAGATCAGACATTGGTTGTTGTCACCCATAAGCCTTCATTGTTGAAATTGGTAGACAGGGTGATTATTATGACGCCACAAGGGATTGTGATGGATGGAGCGAGGGATGAGATCCTGGGTAAATTAGCCAATGCAAAACAGCAGCAAAAACAGCCACCAGTGAAACCTGCTGCAGCAAATGCGGCACATACATCAGACCAGAAAGAAGAGAGTAACGCATGAGAGAACATATCCCATTGGTAACGAAAGTCAATCCTTTATGGATTATTTTTGGTTCACTATTTTTATTGATCATTCCGTTTTTGATCTGGTCTCAGTTTGCTACACTTGATCAGATATCGCATGCGCAGGGACAAGTCATCGCTACTGCAAAAACACAGGAGATACAAGCGGCAACCGATGGAGTCATAGAGAAGATCTATGTCAAAGAGGGGCAGCGTGTCAAAACAGATCAGAGGCTTATTCTGCTGGAACAGGATAAGGCTAAAGCTGCCTATGACGATAGCAAGGCAAAAGTAGCGGCACTGAAGGCGACACTTGCCAGACTTCAGGCTGAAGTCTTTGATAAACCGTTGGTTTTCCCCGATGAAGTCAAAGCATACCCGGAGTTTGTATCCAACCAGACCGAACTCTTTAAAAGACGTCAACAGGCGATCAAGGATCAGACCTCCGCGATCAGTGAATCGCTTGCGTTAGCGCAAGAAGAGCTTGATAATAACCTTCCGCTCCTTGAAACCGGTGATATCGGTTCGGCTGAGATCATTAAGCTGAAAAGACAGATTGCAGATCTCAACGGGAAGCTCTCCAATGTCAGAAATAAATATTTTCAAGATTCCCAAACAGAAATGACAAAAGCGGAAGAGGAACTCTCAACGAAAGAACAGGAGTTGGCAGATAAAGAAATTACTTTGGAATGGACGGATATCCGATCTCCTATGAATGCCATCGTAAAAAATATTCTTCTTACAACCAAAGGGGCAAGGGTCAGAGGCGGTGATATCATTATGGAGCTTGTGCCATACGGGGACAAGTTGATCATTGAGGCAAAGCTGCCGACATCAGAGGTATCGTTTGTCAAGAAGGGGCAAAAAGTTGCAGTAAAACTGGATGCCTATGATTATAGTATATATGGTATTTTTGACGGTGAGGTCTCCTATATCAGTCCGGATGCCCTGCTGGAAAAAACAGAAAACGGTGACAAGTATTATTTCAAGGTGAAAGTCGTGTTGTCCGATACAACACTGGTCGCTAAAAATGGCCGAAAGATCGTGGTTTCACCGGGAATGAGTACCCAAGTCGATATCATTACGGGGCAAAGAACGGTATGGCAATATATTACCAAGCCTATTACCAAAACACTGAATAAAGCGTTTAGCGAGCGTTAATATAAGCCCTCTTTGCAAAGGGTACTTATTTACTTGTAGTGAATTTTACCAAAGCATATTCAGACTATAGAAACAAGATATACCAGTGAGCGGACGGGCAAAAAATGGGCTGAACTCTATACGGGTGAAGTCTACTCACTGCTCCGATTTCTTCAGAGAGTGTTGAGAAACTACCTTCTTGGTCTCTTTTCTTAAGCTTTTATACCATATAGAGGCATGATTTACTTTCAATTAACTTGACATAAGTATACTTTTTTTAACATTTACTTAGGAGAGTACTTTGAGTCAAGTCGTTCAAAATATCAAAACAGAGATTTCCAAAGTTCTTGTAGGACAGGATAAGATGGTCGAGGGGCTGTTGGCAGGCCTTCTTTGTAGAGGGCATATCCTTCTTGAGGGGGTACCGGGACTGGCGAAGACTACGGCTGTAAATGCATTGGCAAAGACACTGGGCCTGGACTTCAAGCGTGTACAGTTTACCCCGGACCTTCTTCCTTCGGATATCATCGGGACAGAGATATATGACCCGTCGAACAACTCCTTTAAGATCAAAAAAGGCCCGGTATTTACCAACCTCCTTCTGGCCGATGAGATCAACCGTGCCCCTGCAAAAGTACAATCTGCACTTTTGGAAGTGATGCAGGAGCGCCAGGTAACAATCGGTGACGATACCTTCAAGATCGATCTTCCTTTTTTGGTTATGGCGACACAAAACCCGGTAGAGCAGGAGGGGGCTTATGAACTTCCCGAAGCACAGCTGGACCGTTTTATGATGAAAGTAGTGGTAGGCTATAACACCAAAGAGGAGGAGCTTGAGATCGCCCGCAGGGTAGCCAATATCGGTTTTGAAGAGATCCGGCAGGTAGCAAGCCTTGATGACCTGGAGAAGATCCGTAAAGAGGCACTTGCGGTGCATATGGATGAAGAGATAGAGGCCTATATCATAGAACTGGTACATGCCACACGGGAACCTAAAGAGTATGGACTTGAAGATCTGGAAGCCTATATCGAGTTTGGAGCAAGTCCAAGGGCGAGTATCGATATGTATAAAGCCGCTCGTGCGATTGCCTACCTGAAAAGACAGGATTATGTATCCCCTATCGAGGTGGCATATATCGCCAAAGAGGTCCTTAGACATCGTGTTATCCTTAGTTATGAAGCACAGGCCGAAGATATCACACAGGATATGATCATCGAGAAGATTTTGGCAGCAGTACCGATTCCATAATGCGGTGCATTATGGAAAATGAGGAGATAAGAATGAGGAATGAGGAGTTTTTGTATGCATTGCTCAGCAATGCTTTTAGCCTAAATAATAAAAGCTTTCCAAGAGAAAGCAATCCGAAACTATTCACTATTAATTATTCGCCCCAAGGGCACTTGTCACTTTGTTCGGGCGCACTATTCACTGATTTATCGGAGGTATTCCGATGAATCGTACGGCTAAAAAGATCGTTCTTAAAACCAAAAAACAGGTCTATGGTGACATGCTTGGCAATAATGCTTCGCTCTTCCAGGGGGAAGGGTTTGAGTTTGCAGAACTCCGTGAATATGTCTACGGGGATGATGTACGTAAGATCGACTGGAAGACGACTGCCAAGTTGGGAAAACCCTATGTAAAGATATACAAAGAGGAGCGTGAGCTCAATGTCGTGGTCGTTTCGATGCTTGGCGGGTCGATGTACTTTGGAACAGTGAAACAGAAGAGTGATATTGCGGCCGAGCTGGTCGCAACACTCGGGTTTTCAGCGGTGAAAAACAGTGATCTCTTTACCCACATACTATTTGCCGACAGACTCTATGAACGCAGCAGACCGAGTAAAAAGCACTTCTCTATCCATAAAGCGGTAGAGGATGTCACCGAGTTTGAACTCTTGGGAAAAGAGTCAGACTTTGATAACCTTACCGAGATGCTGAACAGCCGTCTCAAAAAAAAGTCACTGCTCTTTATCCTCTCAGACTTTATCGGAGATATTGACCTCAGGCTTTTAAGTGTGAAGCATGATGTGGTGGCTGTTGTGATCAGGGACAGGTTTGAAGAGGACCCCAGTGAACTGGGCTTTCTCAGACTGATCGACATGGAGAGCAAAAAAAGCTTTGAGGGTGATATCAATACGGGTGCTTTGAAGCGATACACACAAGCGATCCATGAGAATGATGAGAGACTCTACAAGCAGTTTAAAAAACAGGGAGTACGTTTTGTCAAAGTCTATACAGATGAAGAGCCTGCACTCAAGTTGATGAACTCAATGAGGAGAGGATAATAATGAGGAGTGAGGAGTTAGGAATGAGGAATGCTGGTATGCTTTCTTGCAGAAAGCTTTTATTGGATAGGAGTACTGCAGAGCAGTACAAACCAAAACTCTTCACTCCTTACCCCAAGGGCACTTGTCATTTCGTTCGGGCGCACTCCTCACTCCTACTTCTAATGACTGCAACGCAGGCATCAGAGCAGAATCTCACCGCGCAGCTCAGAGATATCAAACCGCTTCTGGAGATACCGGACCACTCCTTTTATATCTACTGGGGCTTGATCGGTTTTTTTTCGTTGCTTGGGCTGGGGATACTTTTCTTTGTCGTAAAAAAAATCTGGGAGAACCGTAAGGTAAATCTGGCAAAAGTTTATCTGGGAAGACTTAAGGAGATAGACTGGAGCGACAGCAAGCACGCTGCCTATGAAGCAACCAAATATGCAAGATTATTAGCTACCGATGAGAGAAGGAAAGAGCTCTTCAGTCAGCTTGAGCCGATGTTAGAACAGTACAAGTATAAAAAAGTGGTCAATGAGGTTGACCAGGATACACTGAACCAATTTCATCTTTTTGTGAGGATTGCGGATGAGTCAATTTAGTTTTGAATTTCCTTTCCTGCTTCTTTTGATCATTCCCTTTTTAGTCTGTGCAAGATGGTGCAAGGAGCGCAGCAGAGCGATCTTCTTCCCCCATATACAAAAATTGGTTGCCGGCAACATGCATAAGAGTTCGTTACTTCAATTTCTCAAATGGTTTGGTATCGTCTCGGCGGTTATTGCACTCGCTTCTCCGGTACTCTCCCACAGCTATACCAATAGCAAAAAAGAGGGGCGTGATATCGTACTGATCTCAGATGCAAGCGAATCGATGCTGCAGCGTGGGTTTGATGCGGATAATCCGATGAAAAACAAGTTTGAAGTGGTCAAAGAGGTGGTAGAGGATTTTATCGGTAAACGTGAAAATGATCGTATCGGTCTGGTGAGCTTTGGAGCGATCTCTTTTGTCGCTTCTCCATTGACATTTGAGAAAGAGTTTTTAGAGAAGATTATCTCTATGCAGTATGTAGGAATGATCAACGGTAAACGTACAGCGATACAGGATGCTTTGGTACAGAGTTACAATATGATGAGCAAATCCAAAGCCAAGTCCAAGATCGCTATCCTGCTGACGGATGGTATCGATAACGGCAGCAGGATACCGCTGGAAGATGTCGTAGCGATGATCAAAAAACAGGATATCAAACTCTACGTGATCGGTATCGGGTATCCGAACAGGGATTATGATGCTGGCTATCTCAAAACTCTGGCCGATGCGGGAGGAACCCGGGCGTATGGGGCCAGAGATGCCAACGAGTTAAGCTGTATCTATGAGGAGATCGACAGGCTTGAAGTGACCAAGATCGATGACAAGAGAGTGGTACAGCATACCTATCTCTATATCTATCCGCTTCTCTTTGCCATCCTGAGCCTGCTTGGATTTATCTATTTCAGAAATGCAAGAGGGATATAGAGAATGAATCATTTGATGATCGTAGGTCGGGGTGTCCTTACCCCGACAAAAACTTTGAATGAATTGCAACAGCAACAAGTTCATTATATAAATGTCGGGGTGGGGACACCCCGACCTACAAAAAGGACTTCATCTCGTTCCCAACGTCCTCGTTGGGAATGCATATACACAGACGGCATAAGAGGGGAGTCAGAAATAAACTATAGTCACGAAGGCCATCAGCCAAGGAGCCAAAAATGACATTTGCCAACCCGTATCTTTTTTGGATGAGAAG
>JBEWPZ010000010.1:29576-53655 GCA_047689535.1 Candidatus Sulfurovum kebritense
CGTCAGCAAACGACAACAGTTTGTCGTTTGTAGCTTCGAAACCGAAAGCGATGTGTACCTGTGCACCGCAGAAGGCAGCGTCAGCAAACGACAACAGTTTGTCGTTTGTAGCTTCGAAACCGAAAGCGATGTGCACCTGTGCACCGCTGAAGGCGATCAAGCAAGGAGACAAAAATGACCTTTGCCAATCCATATCTCTTTTGGATACTTATAATACCCTTCATCATCTTCGCCATCTTGATCTCTACCAACAAAGAGAAGCTTTCACGCGTATTTGATGAGAGTGTACTTAAACGTCTCAGTGCGAGTGATGAGACGATCCCTTTAGTGATGCGCAACATCACAATGTTCCTGGCGATCTTTCTGATGATCGTAGCGTTGGCACGTCCCGTGATAGAGAAGGGTGACAAAGTAGTAGATGTCAAAGGGCTGAGCCTGCTTGTGGGACTGGATATCTCCGGTTCGATGCGCAGTACCGATCTCTACCCCAACCGTTTGGAGTTTGCCAAAAAGAAGATGTTCGAGTTCTTTGAAATGATGCCCAGCGATGAGATCAGTGTCCTGGCCTTTGCGCACTCCTCTTTTATCCTTGCACCGTTTTCCGCTGACAAACAGACACTGCAAATGATGGTAGAGGGGGTAGATGACAGCTATATGACTATGGGCTCAACCAACTTCAGTGAACTGGGGTCGCTGGCAAGCGATGTCCTGGAGAAAAAAGCACCGAAGATCGTCGTACTCTTTACCGATGGCGGGGATGAAGAGGCGATCGCAGGGTTTGCAGATATCCTGGAGCAAAACGGTATAGACCTCTATGTCGTACTTGTCGGTACGACCAAAGGCGCACCAGTATTGACCAAAGAGGGGAAACCCTATATGCTTGAAGATGGTACGATCGCTATCACGCAGAGAAATGATGCCTTGCTCTCTTTGGCAAAGAAAAGCGGTGGAGAAGGGATAGTGGCCGGTCACGGTAAAGAGGATATCCAAAAACTGGCTACATTGATCAAAAACAGGTATCAGGATGAGCAGCAGGGAGAAGTAAGGATCAAGGAGCGTATAGAGCTCTTCTACTATCCGCTTGGTGCAGGGGTGTTACTGCTGCTGATTGCATTGAGTTCCATTCCAAGGAGAAGAAGATGAAACGGTTCGTGAGTATTTTTCTCTACACTTTTGCTACATTTGCACTCGCTGGATTGACGGATTTTAAGACCATTGAAGAGGCAAAGCGTGCGTATGATGCAAAAGAGTATACCAAAAGTGAAGCACTTTTCGACACACTTGATAAAGGCCTGCCTCAAACCAAGTATGATATCGGTAATGCACAGTATAAATCAAAAAATTATGATGCGGCGATCAAATCCTATGAAAGTGCCCAGGGTATCGATGAAGGGATCAAACAACATAATATTGGTAATAGCTATTTTCAGAAAAAAGCATGGAAGAGAGCAATAGAAGCGTATGAGAAAGCCTTGAAGGTACGAGAAGATGAGGATACACGTTTCAACCTTGAACTTGCAAAACAGATGAAACAGCAAGAAGAAGAGAAAAAACGGCAACAGCAGAAAGACCATAAAGGTCAGCAAGATCAGAAAAAGCAGCAGAATAAAGAGCAAAAGCAGGACCATAAAAAGCAAAATAAGCAAAAAAAAGAGGATCAAAAACAGAACAGTCAAGGGCAAAATAAGCAAAAAAACAATCAACCGCAGCAGAGTCAAAAGAATAAGCAGGGGCAAAGAGGTCAAGAGGATCAAAGAAGAAAAGAGGATAAAGCGCAAAAAGAAGAGGCGAAGAAACAGAAAGAAAAAGCTCAAAAATCGAAAGAAGAACAGCAGAAAAATACCAAAGGTAAAAAACCTGAGGAAGAAAAGCAGAAAAAACAGCATGCTTCCGGGACACAAGCACAGATGAGTGAAGCAGAGAAACAAAAAGCCAAAGCGATGAAGCGGCTGATGAGGAAGATGGGTGATCAGAAGATGCCTACGATGATGTATCAGATGAGTCGAGAAGAAGAGGAGGAGAAGAATCATGCGAACCCTTGGTAGAGTGATAGTTTTTTTGACACTGTTCGTACAGTCTGTCTACAGTGCAGGCGTAAGTGCAAGTGTCTCAAGCAGTGAAGTGGTCAAAGGTAATGTTGTCAAGCTGCAGATCAGTGCCGAGGGGAATGAGGTAGAGTTCCCTCAGATCTCAGAGATAGAGGGGAACAGCGTAGTGGGAACCTCTATGCAGAGCAGTAGAAATATGACCTATATCAACGGAGAGATGAAAAGCGAGAAGATCACGACCAAGGTGATCGGTTTTATACCCCAAAAAGATATGACGATCCCTTCCTATACAGTGATGATCGATGGCAAAAACTATCAGACCGAACCGATCACTGTCAAAGTCGTTGCTTCAAAAGCCCCGCAAATGAAAGCGGATGCACTCTACTCCTTTGAACTCAAGAGTGAAAAAAAAGAGGTGATGGCGGGAGAGAGTTTTATTGTCAACCTCTATGTCTCCATCTCAGACCGTATACAGGGTGCAAAACTCTCTGATTTTTCCGATCCTCAGATGCAGGCTTTTTACAGCAGGGCACTTGGTGAACCTAAACAGTATCGTCAAAACGGATCTACTATCGTAGAAAAACAGTACCTCTTGACAGCCAAGAGAGAAGGAAACTTTACGATCGGTCCGGCAACAGCAAAACTGGGAGAGGCTGACCTGAGACGGCGTGACTTTTTCGGACGCTACGCAACACAGTGGTATGATATCAGCTCCAATGAACTGATGATAGCAGTCAAAGCACAGCCTCAAAAGAGTGATCTCATCGGTGAGTTTACCCTGAATGCAACAGTAGATAGTACGGAAGCAAAAGTGAATCAACCTGTCAATCTTACGATCAAGATAGAAGGAAAAGGAAACCTCGAAGATTTTGAGTTCCCTCCTTATGAGATTGACGGGGTGACGATCTTTTCTGATGATGCCAAGGTGGAGAGCAGTGTGAAGAATGGCATACTCTATAGCAGCTATACGAAAAGCTTTGCGATGATCTCCGACAAAGACTTTACTATCCCGGCACAAAGCTTTACAGTGTGGAATCCTGAGAGCTCACATCTTGAAAAGCTTGAGATCGCATCGTATGAGATCAAGGTGGAAGGGGATAGCAGTGCACTGGTGGCGAAAATACCTCCTATCGCTATACCTTCAAAAGCAAAGCAGCCTCCGAAAAAAGTTACGACAAGCAAGTCGAGTAATAGTTCTCAATCGGCACAGCAGTCGATTGCATGGTGGATGCTGGCTCTCTCTTTTGCTGCTGGTATGTTAGTGATGTATCTTCTGCTTAAGTTCTTGTCTGGAATAAAGCATAAGAGAAAGGTATATGGTAATGATGAAGCCCTGCAGATCCTTTACCCGCATATCAATGAAGATCCTGCGATCGAAACGATGGTCCGGCAACTGTATGCCAAAAAGCATGGGGACAAGCGTATCACTATAGATAAAAAAGCACTCAAGGAGCTTATCAAAAAGGTCCAACAATAGATATGATACAATACTCTTAAATAGTGAGAAGGGAGTATGGTATGCGTAAAACCTACTATCTCTATGCAGATGAAAATACCGCATTTGTAGAGGAGTATAAGGGATACCTGGATGACCATAGTGTTCAAACCCTTTCCTTCTCACAGATAGAGCATTTTGATATCGACAAGGCATCCCATCTAGTCGTTACCGGCACGCTTGAAGAGATCAAAGAGGTACTGATGATCGCAGAACACTCTGCTGCCACTATCGGTATCATCCCCAAACCTGAACAAAAACAGTTGATAAAAACCTTCTGTCTCCCTACCGATACACAAGAGGCGATAGCTCTTGCACTCACTCCCAGTGAAAAGAAGATAGATCTTTTCTATGCTGAGGATAGAATTGTTTTGCAGGAGGTGGTGGTTGGAGATGTCCCTCCGCTTGATCAGTATGAGTCGGTACTTGAAGGAAAGGGGCTTTGGGAGAGGATCAAACTGTTTGGCACGACACTGAAACGGGTAAAGTTTCTACAGCATAGCTCTTTTCAGGTTGCTGACGCCAATGAAAATACGATCAAGTTCTCCGCTGTAGGTGTCGTAGGACTTAAGTATCCCAATGAGACGTTTGCATCAAGATTGATTCCCACACAGCTCTCTGCCAGTGATGGAAAACTCTCATTGGTTGTATTGTCTCCAGGCTCTATCGTGCAGTATATAGGGTACTTGTTCAAGTCACTGGTCTCACGGTTTACCCCGAAAAGATTGCCGGACTCGGTAGGGTACCTGCGCTCTTCTTCTGTCAGGATAGAAGCTTCGAGGGAACTTCCGGTAGTTGTTGACTCTACCTGTGAACTTCAGACTCCCATTACCCTTGTAGCAAAAGAGGAAGCGTTGGCATTGAGTGTAGGAGAGAAGTTTTGGGAGCGGCAGGGCGAGTTGAAGCAGCCTAAAGACAGTATCAAGCTTGATCATCTTCCTTGTGATAAAGAGAGCAGTGAGTATCTTGGAAAAGCGATTCCCTTTTTTACACATGCCTCCCAGGAGCAGTATGCCACACTCTTTACCAATCTGCGTGAAGAGGCACAGTTGAGTTCCACGTTTATGACACTGCTTGTATTGGCGACGATGATCGCTACGTTTGGACTCTATATCAACTCTTCTTCTGTGATCATAGGTGCGATGCTTTTGGCTCCGTTAATGCAGCCTATCGTAAGTATGAGCATGGGAGTGTTGCGTCAGGATAGTGCGCTCTCGCTGGGTGGACTAAAGAGCATCACCATAGGTGTGACAAGTGTACTGCTGGTAGCAATGCTTATCTCTTTTTTTACACCGATAGAGCAGCTTACCTCTGAAATGGTAGGAAGACTTCATCCCACGATTCTGGATCTCTTTGTTGCGATCATCTCCGGGGCAGCCGCTGCCTATGCAAAGAGTAATGAGAAGATCATGGGTTCGCTGGCAGGTGTAGCGATTGCTGTGGCTTTGGTACCTCCTCTCACGGTATCGGGGATAGGGCTTGGATGGGGAGCGTGGCATATGTTCGGTATGGCCTTTTTGCTCTTTATAACGAACCTGGTAGGGATCGTTTTGGCTGCAGCATTGATGTTTATGTTTCTCGGGTATTCACCACTGCATATCGCGAGAAAAGGGGTGACGGTATGGCTGGTCATTGTCATTGCTGTCGCTGTACCGCTTTATGGCGCGTTTGGTACCATGAGAGAAGATATCCGGATACAGAGCAGGCTGTCAAACACACAGTTCTTGATAGAAAATGAGGCGATTAAACTAAGCGGTGTGGAGCTCTATCATCGTCAGGGTGTAGATGAGATACACTGTGAAGTGATCACTTCAGGCAGACTCTCCAAAGTAGGGAAAAAGGCATTAAAAGAGGAGATAGAGTCTTTGGTGGGGAAAGAGGTAGATATTGTTGTGACGTTTAGGTACCGTCTATAGGATATCGTGCAGCGTATTGGCTTCACCCATCCATTTGTTCAGTGCTTCCCATTCTCCCTTTTCAACCATGTGACGGCACTTTTTGAGTTCTGTTTCAAAGCTTTCTATTGCTTCGATAAGGTTAGGTCGGTTCTGTCTGAAGATATCTTCCCACATATGAGGAGAGGATTTGGCAATACGGCTCATATCTTTAAAACCACCACCGGCAAGTGCTACGATACTGCTTGCATCTTCCTGGTTCATTACAGAGTTTGCCAAAGCATAGCTCAGGGCATGCGGCATATGTGAAATAAAAGCAGCATGCCTGTCATGCTCTTCAGCTCCCATATAGACCAGTTTCATTCCTATCTCTGTAAAAAGATCTTTGGCTACTTCTTGTTGATGGGCTCCGCTTTTTTCCATGTCACATAGGACAACGACCTTCTCTTCATAAAGTTTTGGGATCGCTGCTTTGGGACCGAATTTTTCTGTCCCTGTCATCGGGTGGGCAGTCACAAAATTGGTACGGATAGATTCTGGAATCGATGCGGAGATCTTGGCTTTGGTACTTCCGAGATCTATCACAGTACATTTTTCATCGAGGTTGTGAAGCTGTTGGGAGACAGCGATGATCCCGTCTACCGGAATAGTGAGGATGATGATGTCACATTTACTGATCTCATCAAGTGTATGGACGATCTCCTGGACAAGCCCGAGTTCAAGTGCCTGTTGTTGATGTGTTTCATTGTGATCAAGCCCGATAAAGCGGTATCTGTCCGATCGTTCCTGAAGTGCAATGCTCAAGGAGCCTCCCATAAGCCCAAGACCGATAATTCCGATGTTTGTCATATCCATTCACCTATCCTTATAAAGTGCAGATTATAGCATGATTTCATGAATTTTTAATGTGGTTTTTCCCATCTTCTATAGGTCTCGTTAGACTATGGATTAAGGTGCTAGATAGATATAAAAAGATACACTATTAGCAAAATTATTTGCAGGACAAGGTTAAAAGGAAATGAAGAAAATAGCGCTTTCTTTGGTACTCGTGGGGACATTGCTCATCGCACAAAAAATTAGTCAGATCAAGTATGTCGGTCTAGCACAGCTCTCTCCAAGTGTCGCTACAGAGATATCAGGGATCCAGGTCGGTGATGAGATGGATATTACCAAAATCAATCAATCCGTCAAGAACTTTTATGCTCAAGGCTACTTTGAGGATGTCTGGGTAGAGAGTAAGGGAAACACACTTGTCTATCACTTTAAAGAGAAGGTGGCAATTGCGAACCTTGAGATCAAGGGATTCGGTACAGGTGATGAGGGGGAAAAACTGCTTGCAAGTACAGGACTTAAAAAAGGTGATCTGTATGATGAAAGACGCGTAAAACAAGCGAAAAAAGCACTGATTTCAAATCTGGAAAGTCAGGGATATTATGATACCGTTGTAGAAGTAACGACTGCGAAAGTAAGTAAAAGCAGCGTCTCCCTTGTCTTTGATGTCAATAAAGGTGAAAAGATCACCATACAGAAAATGAATCTCGTAGGCGCGAAAGCCGTCGATAAAAGTGAACTGGAAACTGATTTGGCGAACAAAGAGGTGGATTTTTGGGGATGGATCCCACTGTTTCATGACGGTGTAGCAAAAGTAGATCAACTCGAGTACGACTCTTATAGAATGAAAGAGGCATATATGCAAAGGGGGTACCTTGATGCAGATGTCAGTAAGCCTCTGATGAAAGTGGATTTCGGTTCCTATAATGCAGATATTGATTATCAGATCAAAGAGGGGGTCCAGTATCGTATCGGAAAGGTAACGGTCAAACAAAACCTCAAGGGAGTGGATACCAAAGAGCTCACTGAAGACCTCACGCTAAAATCTGGAAAAATATTTAACATCAAGCGTATGCGTTCAGATATGAATCGGCTGAAAGAGAAGATCGGGAATCGCGGTTATGCCTATGTAGATGTGCTTCCACAAATGCACAAAGATCCAAAAAAACAGGTTATTGATCTTAATTATGTGATCAAAGAGGGGGTTCCTGTAACTGTCAATGATGTACTGATCTCCGGAAACAGTGTCACCAAAGACAGAGTGATTCGAAGATATATTTATCTTGCTCCGGGAGATAAGTATAATGCAACAGATTTGAAAGATTCAAAAAATGCATTGGGTAGAACCGGATTCTTTGAAAAAGTGGATATTGAAACACAAAGGGTGAGTGAGGATAAGATCAATCTTCTGGTAAAAGTCAAAGAGGCTCCTACAGGGACGATCTCTGCCGGGGGTGGTTATGGTTCGTATGAAGGTTTGATGGTCAACGCTTCTATCTCGGATAAAAACCTTTTTGGTTCAGGGATCAGCAGTACGTTAGGATTTGAAATTTCCAAAATCTCCAAGAACTATAATGTTTCATTTACAAACCCTAGAGTATGGGACAGTCTCTACAGTCTGGGGTTGAGCGTCTATAAACGTGACTATGAGTATATTGACTTTACACAGGATCAGATAGGTGGAAATCTCTCTTTAGGACGTCAGTTTTACAGACATATGTATGCTTCTGTGGGAGTCGGGTATGTGGACAATCAGTCTGAGGTGAATAATGATTCAAATACGACGTATCTACAGGATATTTTTTATGATGATCAATATGAAAAAATCTCCGGATTTGTCAGCCTGAAGTTTGACAATACAGATGACTACTATCAGCCACGGGAAGGGTTTATTGCAGCTACCAGTGTAGAACTGGCTACCTTAAATGGTAATCTTGATCAAGAGAATATAGAGGAGGGGTATAAGGATTTTGCAGACTTTACCAAGTTCTCCGGTAAGTTTGGTGCCTACTATGGGATGGAAGAGCTGATTGATTATGACTTGATACTCCGTGCAAAAGCAAGATTTACCGTGCTTGCAGCAGGGGACAATGAGTATATTCCTATTGCAGAGAGACTCTTTATGGGAGGGATAGGATCGGTGAGAGGGTACGATCCTTACTCTCTTTCTCCAATGGTTATTACCAGCTCAGATGGTACGAAAAGGGCAGCAGATGATGGTGAAACGCCTAATTATGATCTCAATGAAACAACAAGTCGTATCGGTGGTACAAAACGTGCATCGGTAAGCCTGGAGGCAAGTGTACCACTCTCTGAAGCTGCAAAGATGCGGTTGGCCTTCTTTGTTGACTATGGTGTTATCGGAACGGATCCTCTTCCGACAAAAGATGGTGAGATGAACTTTGATACTATCACACGTGCCTCTACCGGTGCAGTGATCGAGTGGCAATCCGGATTCGGTCCGATCAACCTGGTCTTTTCGAAAGCGATCGACCCTAAAGACGGTGATAGAACATCTGTCTTTGAGTTCTCAATGGGGACAAAATTTTAATCTTCTGTAGGGGTCGATCTTTGTGTCGACCCGTGGTTTCCCGTATAAATATAATTTTCAAACCACACATGTATCAAAAAAATAACAAAATATTTTAAAAATAGAACATCGTTCCTGAACCAAGAGATGGAGATGACGATCCAGAGGGCGGACAGGACGATCCGTCCCTACGATGGGTTAAACCCCCAACTCTGTATTTCTAGGCATTTCGTTCCTGTCTGCAATAATGATTGCAAAAGGGATAGGTTTCTTCAATGCCCTGATCTTCTCTTTTGCTAAATAGAGTGACTTATCAGAGTAGATCACGAGTACCTGATTCTCATAGGTGAACTCTATTTTGGCACTGTTGGAGACTTCATGCAGCAGTATCGTGAGTGTGTAAAAGAAACTTAGCCAGGTAAGGGTTTTTTTAGAAGGGAGTAGAGGTTTGTACTCTTTGATAAGGGGTTTGGGAATGGTACTGTCACTATCTGAACGTAGCAGGAGGGCTATCAGTGCCATCTGTTCATGGGTGAAGCCGTAGTTTAGCTCCTGCACAGCGATGTAAAAGGCATGTTTGTGTGAACGGTAGATCGTCAGGGTTTTCCCTATACTGGATAGTCTCAGTGCGTAGAGAAGTTCCTTTTCGTACTTTTTTTCTATATTTGTCTCTTGTAAAAAGGTACGAAAAAGTGAAAGACCGATTTGCAGTTTTGCTTTTTTATTCTTTTCGATGTTGACCATCGGCTTGAATCTACTGAGGATTGACTCGATACTTGGATTTTTACCCTCGGGGAATTTATGGGTACGTTTATTGAGGGAACTGTTTAAAAAGATTCCTTCACGTACACCGACACTGCTTGTCATCACCTCTTTAATGCCCATATGGTTCAGCAGTTCATGAAAGATCAGGGTCCCCTCTCTGATCGTATCAAAACGACTGCGTTTGAGAGGAAAACGTTTGAGTCCCTTGGCTGAAGAGCGGTAGATCTTTTCAAAATACTCATGTTGAGCAGCCACTTCATATCGGTAGGCATGGAGTTTATCAAGAGGGTAATCTGTCGCTTTCATAATCGATTTTGAAAGCGTTCTTGCCGTTCCACCGATCCCTATCGCCATTTGATGCCTAAAGTGTTCAGGCAGTGCTTCTAAAGCGTTATGGATATAGGTTACGGCATTCTCTACAGGCTTCTCCTTATCAAAAAAGAGCTCCTTTAGCCTCACTGTACCGAGGTTAAGCGAGTAGGTATCAATGATCTTTCCTTTTTTGATCAATGCGAGATCTGCTGAACCGCCTCCAATATCGATGGTGATCCCTTCACTTACAGGTAAAAGATTGTTTACGGCTATTGCGCCGTATTTTGCTTCTTTTTTACCATGAATAACCTCAATATCAAGTTTAAGCTCTTTTTTGACCCAGGTGACAAAATCTTTGCCATTTGGTGCATCTCTAAGCGCTGAAGTTGCTACACAGATGGTCTTGGATGTGTGATATTTCTGAATCGTTTCCTGGAAAGACTGGAGGGTGTAAAATGCCCGTTTGATACCGTTAGGCTGCAGGTAACCTCCCTTCTGGTAGGCTCCTTCTCCTATACGTACTTTGGACTTCTGTTCACAGATAAGGTGAAATCCGTAACGGCTTGTTTTTTCATAGATGACAAGTCTGGCTGAGTTAGAACCGATATCGATGATGGCGGTTCTATGGCTCATTTTTTAACTATACTCTTCTTGGAGTTTATCGAACTTGAACTTCAGCTCTTCTACATTTTCTACATTATCCGGATCCGGCACAATACAATCTACCGGACATACTGCGATACATTGCGGCTCGTCGAAATGACCGACACACTCCGTACATCTGTCAGGATCGATCAGATAGATCGGGTCATTCTCTTCAATTGCCTCATTCGGGCACTCTTCTCTACATGCATCACACGCGATACACTCATCATTGATTATTAAAGCCATGGTTTCCTCAACTTTTAATTTTATTTTCTTATTTTTCTGATTTATAACTGAAGAAACCTTATGCTTTATTTAAAATAAAATTTTTATAAAATATATTTACTTTTTTACAAAGAAAAGAGGCAAAGTGTGGAGAAAAGAGCTAAGTCTAATTCGGACCTAGCTTATCTTCTTTGGAAAGCAGAATCGATACCCTCTTCTTCTCACCGTTTCAATCGTTGAGATATCAAGCGGTTTATCCATTTTTTGCCGTATCTGGTTGATGGCTACCTCGATCACATTTGGAGTCACAAGTTCAGGCTCTTCCCAAATGGCATCAAGTAACTGTTCTTTGGAGACGATTTGATCTTTGTGCATAGCGAGATGCGTAAGTACTTCAAAAGGTTTTCCTTTCAGCTCGATCTCTTCACCTTCATAGATGATCTTCTCCTCTTCAGGATTAATAATAAGTTCATCGATCTCAATAATATTGGATGCACCGAAACGGAGTTTTGCTTCTACCCGTACAAGGAGAATATCATAATCCAAAGGTTTACGGATAAAATCATCAGCCCCGGCACGCAGTGCTTCGATCTCACTCTCCTTTTCGACTCTGTCCGAGAGTACAATAATGGATGTTTTATGTGCATCCCTTTTGATCTCTGTAATTATGTCAATTCCTGACTTAGCGGATTTATCCCAGCTTAAAAGCACAAGATCATAATTTCTGATGTCAAGCATATATCTAGCATCATTGATATTCTCAGCGATATCACACTGATAATTTTGTGAAGTTAGTTCATCATTTAACGATTTACTTAGTTCCTCATCATTCTCTATGATCAATATTCTCATAGTGAAGCTCCTTTTCTCTTACTTCAGTAAACTCTATATGCCATACCCAGGCTCATCTACCCTTATTCATTTTCCTCTTGGGACCGTGACTTCATATCCAAAAAAGTTAAACTTTCCTTAATTATAACATAATATGTGGTCGTTATAAAAGTTTTTTTTAAGAATTAAACTCCCATGAATGACTGAGTGCTACAAAGCATTCGGAAATAATATCCGGTTTTGAGATTTTCACTTTCAGTTCCGTGATTTGGGGATAGTGTTCAAGTAACGTATCTTTGATACCGAGCAGTGCCTCTTCCAGGAGTTCATAGCGTTGCTGCTTGATATGTGTTGTGATTTTTTCGACGATTTTTGCATAGTCAAGAAAAGTATCTTTGTAGGGATAGGCAGCTTCCAGGTCAACCACTACCTTTTGTGGTCGTTCCCGTTCAAAGTCGAGGAGGCCTATGATCGCTTCAAAGGTCAACGCTTCGATATGGATGGTCATTAGACCTGTCCTTCCTCTTTTTTGAAGAGCCTGACGATGTTTGGGATATGTTTATAAAAGATCACAAAAGCGATGATCCATATCGGGGAATGTGAGGCGATCCCGGGAACTTCGGGGTAGAGAATGTATGATGCAATAATAAAGGCTGCCAACCCGATCAGTGACGAGAGTGAAGAGATCTTGAGGCCTTTGGCTGCGATAAGCCATACTACAATGGCGATCAGTGCAGGGATAGGCATCATTACCAAGAGTACACCAAATCCTGTAGCGACACCTTTTCCTCCCTCGAATGACAAAAAGACCGAAAAACAGTGACCCAGCACCGCAAGTACCGCAATGGTCCAGAGTACTCCCTCCGGTGCACCTAGCCATTTTGCGATGAGTATGACGATGATCCCTTTGATCGCATCCAAAAAGAGGGTGATTGCTCCCAGCTTTTTTGCAAGTTTCGGGTCTTTTTCTTTGACAACTCTCAGTACATTGGTAGCACCGATGTTCCCGCTCCCGGCCTGTTTGATGTCAACCCCTGCAAACTGTTTTGCCAAAAGGTAGCCAAATGGTATGCCTGCGAGGATATAGGCGGCAAGGTAGAGTAGTATATTTTGGTTACTTAGTAGATCCATATGTGGTTTCCATTTTCTTAAGATAGTGCAATTTTATCCGAATTTAGATAAAATCATACAATTCTAGGGTTTTTTAGAAGAACCCTTTGTGATAGTGAAGGATAGTCATGAGTATAGATTACAAGGCTGAGATAAACCGGCTTAAAGAAGAGCTGGATGTGACGGTAGTAGCGCACTACTATCAGCGGGATGAAGTATTTGAGATGGCAGATATTACAGGCGACTCACTGGAGCTTGCACGGAGATGTAAAGCGGACAAAAACCCATGGGTGGTTTTTGCAGGTGTAGGGTTTATGGGACAGAGTGTCAAGGTGATCGCTCCTGAAAAGCGTGTATTGATGCCAAAGATTGCCTGTTGTGCGATGGCTAGAATGATCGATGGAAGCTACTTTGATGAGAGTGTGGAGTATATGGTGAAACACGGGGTTGCCAAAGAGAATATCCTGCCGATCACCTATATCAACTCCGATGCATCCGTAAAGGCGAAAGTCGGAGAGATGGGAGGAATGGTATGTACCTCCTCCAATGCCTATAAGATCATTGAAAAAGGTCTGGAGAGCGGGAAGAAGATCCTCTTTGTTCCAGACCGTTGTCTAGGACAGAACTTTGCCAACAGTATGGGACTGAAGTCGTGTGTGATCGGTGAAGGGGAGTGTGACCCCAAAGAGGCAGATGTGATCTGTTTTAACGGTTTTTGTTCGGTGCACCAACTCTTTACGGTAGAGGATGTAGCGTTTTATCGCAACAAGTATCCGGGGATTAAGATCGCAGTTCACCCGGAGAGTGATCCTTCCGTAGTGAAAGTATCAGACTTTGTGGGATCCACTTCACAGCTTATCAAGTATGTGAACGACCTTGACCCCGAGCAGAAGGTAGCTGTCGGTACAGAGTATAACCTTGTTAACCGCATGCGAGAGAAGAATACCTATGTACTCTCTTCAACCAAACCGGAGTGTCCTACGATGAACGAGACGACACTGGAGGATCTCTATCTGACACTGAAGTCGATCGAAGAGGGAAATCCTATTAATGAGATCGTTGTAGACCCGCATACGGTAAAGTATGCCAACCTTGCACTAGAACGAATGTTGGCGATCAAATAATATGATGCTTAAAAGAGAATTTATCGAGGCAATAGTAGCAGAGGATGTAGGGAGAGGAGATCTCTTCAGCCGTATCAGCGAGTCTAAAGCGATCAGAGCTTATGTGCTTGCCAAAAGTGATGGTGTTTTTGGGGGTCGTGAGTATCTGGAAACGTTTGAAAAAATGTATAACCTGCATATAGAGTGGGCGATCGAAGACGGTGAAGCCTTTCGCAAAGGTGACAGGTTGATGGATATCTATGGGCCATCGAAGACGATTCTTTCGCTTGAACGTTCATTGCTAGATGTGGCACTGCATGCAAGCGGTATCGCAACGCTCACAAACCGGTATGTCAAAGCAATCGAGGGAACGGGTGTGAAGCTCCTTGATACAAGAAAGACAAGACCTCTGCTGCGTGAGTTTGAAAAGTACGCGGTACGCTGCGGTGGGGGACTGAACCACCGAATGGGTCTGGATGATTGTCTGATGCTCAAAGACACCCATCTTAAAACGATCGATGATCTGGAGAGTTTTATGGTAGAGGTCCGAAAAAAGATCCCTTTTACCTCAAAAGTTGAGATCGAGTGTGAGACCCTGGAGATGGTTCAACGTGCGATGAAAGCGGGAGCAGACATCGTGATGTGTGACAATATGGGGCTGGAGGAGACACGCGAAGTCGTGGCCTTCAGAAATGCACACTATCCGCATATCCTACTGGAAGCGAGTGGGAATGTGACACTTGAGACGATCCGTCAGATCGCTGAGACAGGTGTAGATGCGATCAGTTCGGGAAGCATTATCCACCAGGCCAACTGGATAGACCTCTCCATGAAGGTAGAGTAGGGTGGAAAGCAACGTATCATTGTCTCTGCTCTGTCTAGAAGTTCAAAAGAAGATCGAAGCAGCAGAAAGTATCACGATACTTTCCCATATCAACCCTGATGCAGATGCACTGGGAACAGCACTTGGTATCTATCATCTCCTCTCTACCAATCATCGAGGAAAAAAGATCGAAGTGGTGAATGTTTCAAAAGCGTTGCCCAGGTATTTGGATTTTTTGCCACACTTCCAACGGATCAAACATAAGATGGATTATGAAAAAGGGTTGGTGATCACCTGTGACAGTGGTAGCCTTGACAGGCTAGGATTTGATGTAAGCGGCAGAGAGCTGATCAATATCGATCATCATCACAGCAATACAGAGTACGGTACGATCAATGTTGTCCTGCCCAAACTGGCTTCGAGTTCACAGGTCGCCTATATGCTTTTGAAAGAATGCTATATCATAGATCAGCAGGCAGCCACCTGTTTTTATACCGCACTGCTCTCCGATACCAGGTACTTTACCACTTCAAGTGTGACCGCAGAAGTACTGGATGTTGCCAAAGCCTTTGTGGAGGCGGGTGTAGATCCGGCTGATGTCTCAAAGAACTTTACCCAACGAAAACCACTGAGCGCATTTCGTATCCTGCAAAGAGCGCTGGAGTCGTTAACTCTGCATCAGGAAGCAAGGGTGGCATCACTCTATGTTACCAAAGAGGACATCACAGCCTCCGGAGCCACTGTGCCGGATATGGATGGTATTGTAGATTATGGTAAGTCGCTGGCTACCGTTGAGATCGCATGTTTTGTAATGGAATTGGAGGAGGGGTTACGTATCTCATTGAGAAGTAAAGACGCTGATGTCTCCAAAGTGGCAAAAGTATTCGGCGGAGGCGGACATAAAGTGGCAGCTGGCTTTACGGTACCCTACAGTGAAGGAGTGACTATCGATGCGATGATCGAGAACATTTTAAAGAGAATAGAAGAGATAGGCTTACTGGGTTAAAAGCAAAATGTGTAAGCATAGATAAAAAAAGTATCGATACAATTTTAGAAAAATAGCTTAATTTAGGATAAGAGATGGCTCGTAGACAAAAGAAACGTAGTAGCGGTAAATGGATCATTATTTTAATCTTCTTGGGGATGATCTTGGGTGGAGGATATCTTTATACTGCACCTGAATTTGAGAGAATAGCACCTCAGATCACGAGTCAAAGTGATTTTTACTGGAATAAAAAAACACCGCTCAAGATCAAGCTGACCGATAATGTGGGGCTGAAGTCCTTCAAGTTGGTTTTGAGTGATGGGAAAACCAGTGTGATCGTCGGACAGGGCGAATTTAAAAAAGGGGTGACGGAACGTCTTCTGAGTGTAAAATATCCGAAAAGTAAGCTGCTCGATCCCAAAGCGAAACATTTGAAGATGAAAATTACGGCTGTGGATCAAAGTCTCTGGAATACCCTTAATGGAAACCGGAGTGAAAAGATCATTGATATCAAGGTAGATACGAGAAGGCCTACGATCAATATTCTCTCAAACTCCTACAGTATTACGCAGGGAGGGGCTGCCTTGGTGGTTTTCTATGCAGGTGATGATCATCTGGAGAGAGTCTATGTAGAAGCCGGCGGCAATCACTTTAAAGTACAGCCCTATAAACAGGAGGGATATTATGCAACACTGGTGGCCTGGCCCTTCGATCAGAAGAAATTTGAGGCGAATGTAGTGGCTACGGACGAGGCTGGTAATCAACGAACAACCAAAGTACCTTTTTATCTTAAGCCTCATACCTACAAGGTTTCATGGATCCGTGCAAAAGACCGTTTTATTGATGGAAAGATCACAGATTTGGCCTCTGGAGACCCGGATTATGAAGAGGTGAGCGGTAGATTGGATAAGTTAAGGGCTGTTAATGAAACCATGCGACTTAAAAACGAGGACAAGATTCATAAATTGAGCAAAGAGGTATCGGATGAGATACTCTCTCAATGGAAAGTGGTGAAGTTCTATCCATTGAAAAATGGAGCAAGGGTTGCAAGCTACGGAGATGAGAGACACTACTACTATGGAGATAGGTCCAATGAGGTTTCTCGTTCTTATCATGTAGGGTATGACCTGGCAAGTACCAAGATGGCAACGATCAGAAGTTCCAACCCGGGGAAGGTCGTCTATGCCGGATATAACGGTATCTATGGGAATATGCCGATGATCGACCATGGGTTCGGGCTCTACACACTCTACGGACACTGTTCTAAGGTACTGGTGGAAGAGGGAGAGAGTGTGGAAAAAAATCAAGCGATTGCGAAGACCGGAGTATCAGGTCTGGCACTGGGTGACCACCTGCATTTTGGTATCTTGGTACAGGGGGTAGAAGTAAGACCGGTTGAGTGGTTTGATGCTAGCTGGATCAAAAAAAA
This sequence comes from Candidatus Sulfurovum kebritense, assembly GCA_047689535.1. Classification (GTDB taxonomy): domain Bacteria; phylum Campylobacterota; class Campylobacteria; order Campylobacterales; family Sulfurovaceae; genus Sulfurovum; species Sulfurovum kebritense. The sequence continues at coordinate 46,604 of JBEWPZ010000010.1, forward strand.
TATTGACAATATCTTTGCAGAGGCTGATAAGATCATAGGAAAAAACTAGCATTGTCTACTTTACTGAAGAGCGAGCGAGGCAGTGTGTTATTTTGCAAAAAAAATATTTTTTGATATAATGGCCTAAATTCTATGAAAGGAGAGAGTATCATGCAACAGCGAACGATACGTAAACCGGTTGAGGTCGTAGGGATCGGACTGCATAAAGGTGAACCGATCAAACTGAGACTGGAACCGTTGGATGTCAATGCCGGTATCGTATTTTACCGTGAAGATCTGGCTATGAGCATCCCTCTCTCTCCTGCAGCCGTAATAGATACAAAGATGGCGACGGTCATCGGTTCTGACAAAGGGTTTATCTCAACGATCGAGCATTTCCTTTCCGCCGTCTATGCCTACGGGATCGATAATCTCAGAGTGGTTGTCAATGAAAATGAGATGCCGGCGATGGATGGTTCGGCAATCTCTTTTTGTCTTTTGCTTGATGAAGCCGGTATCGTAGAACAGGATGCCGCTAAAAAAGTGATACGGGTTAAAAAAGCTGTGGAGGTAACGGATGAAGAGAAGTTTGTCAGACTTACCCCTCACCACAGTGCAGAGTTTGACTTCCGTGTGAAGTTTGACCACCCGGTGATCGGTGATCAGAGTCATTCATTTCTCTTCTCGACAGAAAATTTTATCAATGAGATTGCCCGGGCAAGAACATTTGGGTTTGCTAAAGATATTCAGTATCTACAGAGTCAAAATCTTGCACTCGGGGCCTCTTTGCAAAATGCGATAGGCTTGGATGACCATAAGGTACTGAACCCTGAAGGGCTGCGTTTCGAGAATGAGTTCGCAAGACACAAGATCCTGGATGCCATGGGAGATATGATGGTTTCCGGACATAATATTCTTGGAAAGTATGAGTCTTTTGCCGGAAGCCATAACCTGAATTATCAATTGACATCAAAACTGTTGGCTGACGTAGCAAACTATGAGTTTGTTACGGTTAGTGAGCTACAAAGTAGGGAATTTGCCAAATCATTTGCCTAAATACGAACTTCTGGTCATCTCTATCGCGTCTCCTCTATTGGTAGGTCTCTACAGAGATAACGTCTTGATAGAGAGCAGTTCCAGTGAGAAAAAGACTTCAGAAATACTCTTGCCTCTGCTAAATAGCTATATGGATCGCTATGATCTAAGTAATATTATCTATACGCGGGGACCGGGGTCCTATATGGCGATAAAGCTCACCTATATTATGCTTAAAACCATTGAGATTACAAAGGGCATTAAATGTTTGGGATGTAGCGCTTTTACCCTGAATAACGGTGCACCGATCAAAGCAATGGGTAACCTTTATTTTACCAAGGAAAAAGAGACTATAATAACAAAAAAAATTGAGCAGCCGGTCGATGCAGCGTTTGCATTGCCTCAAAGTATTCAAGATCTACCGTTAGATGAAGAATCGACGCCTGAGTATGTCATACCGGCTGTTTAGAATAGAGAATAGAGCATGTTTGTAAGCGTACCAGCCACTTCGGCAAATTTAGGACCGGGATTTGATACCCTGGGTCTGGCAGTAGATTTAAGAAATGAGATCATCATTAAACCATCTAAATTTTTATCCATCTCTACTCATGGGGAGGGAGCGGATAATCCTAAGATCAAAAAAAACACCCTCTTTTTAAATATTTTTAATGAGAACTATAAACGATTGACAAAAAGAACAGATAACTTCCGTTTTGAGTTTCATAACAGAATACCGATCTCAAGAGGTTTGGGAAGTTCTTCCGCAGTAATTGTAGCGAGCCTCAGTGCAGCTTATACTGCTGCAGGTGTCAAGTATACAAAAAGAGAGATACTCAATCAGGCACTGCGTTATGAGAATCATCCCGATAATATCACACCGGCGGTAATGGGCGGGTTTAATGTTGCCTGTGTAGAAAACGGCCGTGTATATAGTAAAAAAAGACGGCTTCCCGATTACCTCAAAGCAGTGGTTGTGGTACCGAACCGGACGATCTCAACAGCGAAGTCAAGAACAGTGCTACCGAAAATGTACAGAAAAGAGGAAACGGTCTATTCTCTTTCAAGAGCAGCCTATATGACAGCGCTCTTTATGTCCGAATCGTGGGATCTGCTACGTATCGCCTCAAAAGACAAACTGCACCAGTCGAGACGCATGAAGATGATGCCGGAACTCTTTGATGTACAGAAGCTGGCACTGAAGCATGGTGCATTGATGAGTACGCTTTCCGGGTCCGGTTCGACCTTTTTCTCGTTAGCCTATGAAAAGGATGCACCTAAAATTGCACAGTCCCTGCGTTCCCGTTTTCCAAACTATAGGGTGTTAATCCTGGATCTCGATAACTATGGTGTTACGACCAAAGATTAGTACAGCTTAATTCTAATTGGGTATAATACGCGAATGAATAAATCACAGCCCATACGTATGTGTATTAGTTGTCGGGATAGAAAGCCTCAAAGCAGTCTATTGCGACTGAAAATGGCAGATAAAGATATCATAGCATATGATGGCAGTGGGCGTAGCTTTTATCTTTGTGATGTATGCAGTAAAAATCAAAAAAAAATCAAAGGCTTAATCAGACGTTTCAAACAAGATGAAGAACGTTTTTTAAAGCTTTTAGAGGAGTTAATCAAGAATGGATAAAGTGAGAATCCAAGAGATCGCATTAGAAGCGGGACTATCTAACAACGAACTGCTGGAAAAAGCAAAAGAGTTGGGCTTCGCAGTAAAAGCGGCCAACAGTGCAATCAGTATGGATGAAGCAGGTGTACTTGTAGACTATGCCATCAGCGGAACACTGCCAAAAGGATTTAAAAAACCTGGAGAGAAGAAACCCAACATAAAAGTGGTGAAAAAAGAGGAGTCCAAGCCGGCTGAACCTGAAAAGGAGGAAGCTGCTGAGACCCCTGAAACTGAAACAACAGTTGAGAAGGAAGAGACAGCACCTGTGGAAGAGAAGAAACCTGAAACACCTGCAGCCGAAGAGAAGCCGACACCTAAAAAAGAGGTGAAAAAGCGTAAAGGTATTTCGGTAGTAACACCAAAAGAGGAACCGACAGCTCAGATCAGAAAAGCTTCAGATGAAGAGGCTCCAAAGAAAAAGTCTCTCTCCAGAGGTGGTATCAAGATCGTTCGTAAGGCAAAACCTGCACCGGTAAAAGCAGCGAAAAAGATCTCACTTGATAATGCGAGTACAGAGCCGTTTGTATCAAAGAAAAAACCTAAAAAAATCGCTGAAGCAAGAGACAGCGGAGAGAAGCTGGATATCATGAGCGGTGATATCAGTTCAGATATCAGCTCAGGATTTGGTGAAGAGGAAGTGGTCCTATTGGATTTCTCTGATAAGAATATCTACGAAGAGATGCAGAGACAGGAGCAGAAGCGTAGAGAGGAAGCGAAAAAACGTGAAGCGATGGGTGGAATAGGCGGTAAAGGAAAACAGCCGTACCGTCCTAAAAAACGTTCCTTGAAACGTGGAGGAAAACGTAAGAAATATGTCAAAGAGGTCAATACAGAAGTCGTCACTTCAGTCGAGATCCCGGAGAATGTAAGGGTATACGAGTTTGCTGAAAAAGTGAACAAGTCAGTCGGAGATGTGGTGAAAGTACTCTTCGCATTGGGTATGATGGTAACGAAAAATGACTTCCTCTCCAAAGATGAGATCGAGATCCTTGCAGAAGAGTTCGACGTAGAAGTTACTACTATGAACCCGCTTGATGAGCTTGATTATGTGGCAGCATATGATGCAGTAGAAGATGAGCATCTTGAAGAGAGACCACCGGTCATTACGATCATGGGTCACGTTGACCACGGTAAAACCTCTCTCCTTGATAAGATCCGTTCGGCTAAAGTGGCGGATAAAGAAGCAGGTGGTATCACGCAGCACGTCGGTGCTTACCAGGTAGAGAAAGATGGCAAAAAGATCACTTTTGTGGATACACCGGGTCACGAAGCATTTACCGAGATGCGTTCACGTGGTGCTCAGGCGACAGATATCGTCATTATCGTGGTTGCTGCAGATGATGGTGTGATGCCTCAGACCAGAGAGGCGATCTCACATACCAAAGCAGCCGGTGTTCCGATGATCATTGCTGTGAATAAAATGGATAAAGAGGCAGCGAATCCTGACAATGTCAAAGCGCAACTTGCCGAGATCGATGTGATGGCAACTGACTGGGGCGGAGAGTATGAGTTTGTACCGGTATCGGCGCATAGCGGTATGGGTATTGATGACCTGCTCGAGACGATCCTGCTCCAAGCTGAAGTGATGGAGCTCGAAGCTGATGCAACACGTGAAGCAAAAGCGGTTGTCGTTGAAAGCTCATTGGAAAAAGGGTTCGGACCGGTTGCAAACGTGATCATCAAAAACGGTACGCTTCATGTAGGTGATAATGCCATCGTCGGTAAAACGTTTGGGCGTATCAAAGCGATCAAGCTTGATGATGGTACAAATGTCAAAGAGATCGGTCCAAGTACACCTGCTGCAATCGTCGGTCTCAATGAAGTACCGGGTGCAGGAGAGACATTGATCGTCATGGAGAGTGAAAGAGAAGCACGTGAATTAGCTGAGAAGAGAGCGGAGTACGATAGGGAGAAAGAGCTTTCAAAGAGTACGAAAGCATCGCTTGATGACCTTTCTGACCTTATTGCTGAAGGTAAGCTCAAGACCCTGCCGGTTGTGATCAAAGCCGATGTCCAGGGGTCTCTTGAGGCGATCAAAGGAAGTCTTGATAAACTGAAAAATGAAGAGGTCAAGGTCAATATCATTCACGAAGGTGTGGGTGGCGTTACAGAGAGTGACGTAACACTTGCAGATGCCTCTGAACATGCTGTTATCCTAGGCTTTAATGTACGTCCTACAGGTGCAGTGAAGAAAAAATCCAAAGAGCTGGGTGTGGAGATCAAATCATACTCCATCATCTATGACCTTATCGACGATGTGAAAGCACTGCTCGGCGGTATGATGAGTCCAGTGATCTCTGAAGAGGTGACGGGACAGGCTGAAGTACGTGAAACATTTGTCGTCGGTAAAGTGGGTACAATTGCCGGATGTAAGGTGAGTGATGGTGTGATCACAAGAGGAAGCAAAGCAAGATTGATCCGTGACGGTGTGGTTATTTATGAAAGTACGATCTCTTCACTCAAGCGTTTCAGTGAAGATGCAAAAGAGGTGAAAAACGGATATGAGTGTGGTATCATGCTTGAAAACTACAATGACCTTAAAGAGGGTGATGTGATCGAGACCTTCCAAGATGTTGAGGAACAGGCAGTACTGTAATGACACAAGAAGAGATCAAACGCCATCGTGTAGAATCAGTGCTGAAAGAGGTCATCCCTGAGGCATTGGCTACACTCGACGATGAACGTATTAACGCCTTGCTTGTGACTGAAGTGGTCTGTTCAAAGGGGCGTAGTGATGCCAAAGTCTACCTTGACAAATCTTTTTTAAATGAAAAAGAACAGAGTGAAGCACTACGTCAGCTTCGCAGCGTAGCAAGCTATGTTCAGAACCACTGTAAACAGAGTGAAGGCTGGTTCAAAGCACCCCGCCTTACATTTGAGTTTGATGAACAACTGGAGAAACAACAGCGTATGGAAGAGCTGTTTGCACAGATCAGTACAAAAAAAGGTGAGAGTGATGAGTAAAACAGAAGATCAGATCGCAAAGATCGTTGAGGCAAACGGTGCTTCACTCTATGGAACAGAGACTGTGACTGAATTTGACGAAACGATCTATCGTGTACTGATCACAAAAACAGGTGGGATAACACTTGACCAGTGTGCGGATATCTCCAATGAACTCTCTCCTTTTTTAGATGTGCATCCACCGGTAAGCGGTCAATACCGTTTGGAGGTGAGTTCTCCCGGTATTGAACGAAAACTGACGAAACCGAGCCATTTCAAAAATGCCGTCGGTGAGAAAGTAAAGGTGAAGATACTGGGTGGAGATAAACTCAAGGGTGAACTCATAAGTGCGGATGATGAAGGTATCACTGTCACAACAAAACATGGTGATGAAACCTATCGTTACGATGAACTAGGAACAGTTAAGACTTACTTCGAATGGTAAGCTAAAAGATAGGCATATATGAAATTTGATGAATTCTATATGCAGCTTGCACTCAATGAAGCATGGAAATATCAGGGGCTGACCTATCCCAACCCTGCAGTAGGGGCGGTTATTGTTGAGGAGGGGAAACTTCTTAGCATTGCTGCACATCACAAGGCAGGGACTTCCCATGCTGAAGTATTGGCGCTTATTGCAGCGTATGAAACCAAGAGTGGAAAAAAGGTTGACTTTGATCCATCTGATTCTCAAGTGTCACATAATTTTTTATTAAAACTTCCGCCAGACTTTTTTTCAAAATGTACGATCTATGTGACCCTGGAGCCGTGTTCACATCATGGCAAAACCCCCTCATGTGCTTCTCTGTTGTCCCAGTTGAAATTACTGAATGTAGTAGTCGCCACCCGTGATCCCATAAAGGGACATGACGGTGGTATGAAAATGCTTGAGAATGTTACTTTCGGTGTTTTGAGAGAGGAGGCTGATATACTTCTTGAACCATTTAAAAAATGGCAAAAACGGGCCTTTGTGCTTTTCAAGTTGGCACAGACCTCCAATGGACGTATCGGTGGCGGTTATCTCAGTTCAAAAGCCTCTTTGAAGCATGTGCATCGGCTGAGAGAAGTATGTGATATACTTTTGATCGGCGGTAACACGGTGAGAACAGATAGACCGACACTTGATTGCCGTTTTACAGGGGGAAGAGCACCTGAGGTAAAGATCTACTCACATAAGAGAGATTTTGATAGAGAGATACCGCTTTTTGGGCTTGAAAAGAGAGGCGTAGAGATTACCGATGATCTGGCTTTTTTAGATAAACCTTCATTTGTTTTGGTGGAAGGTGGAGAAGGGATGCTGCATGCACTTAAAGAGAAGATTGATTGGTTATTGATTTATCAGACACCTAAGCTTTCTGCAAACCCTTTATCCTATAATATCGAGATGAATTTGGATTTTTTACACACAGAACGC
>JBEWPZ010000074.1:0-2752 GCA_047689535.1 Candidatus Sulfurovum kebritense
GCTTCTATCAGTATCAGACCTCAAGTGATCGAAGAGGTGGCTGAAGATGTAAAAGCCAAGGTAAACGGCTATTCTGTAAAGGGACCAATTACTATTGCAAGGAAAGCACGCTATAATGAATCATCTGTTTGTGTTTTTGGAAGTGATGGTAAAACGTCTGTAAAAACATTTTCTGAGAGTGAGATGGAAGAAGCTGAGATAGAAATTATTAGATTTACTGAACAAAGTGAAACAACATTGCACAGGAGGCAAAAAGTTATGGATCTGAAAGAAATGAAAGAACAGTATCCAACTCTTTTGGAGGAATTCAGACAAGAGGTTTCGAAAGATCTTGAGGCTTCCCATCAAGAAACAATCAAAGCTAAGGATCAGGAAATTACTGATTTGAAAGCTTCTGTTTCTAAGAATGAGGGAGAGAAGACTGAACTCAACAATAGGGTACAGACTCTTGAGAAACGTGACCTCGCACGGACTGAAAAGGAAATTAGGGCATCTGCCGATGCTATTGTTTCCAGACGGCTTGATAAAACTGGGTGGAGTGCTCGGTTCAAAGACAAAATGCGTGGTTTTATGAACCATGAACAGTTTGTCAATGAAAACAACGTTTTTGATGAAGCAAAGTTTTCTGAGCATGTGGATCAGGAAGTCAAAGACATGGAAGCCAGTCTTGAAGACACTACTAAGACGAAAATTGACGGTTTGGGCTTCACCGAAAATCATGATGGAAACAGTGAAGAATTTGATGCAGATAAAGAAGCAGATCGTTTGGTGAATATGGTTGCTTCTAAGGAATCTGTACAGCAATAATTTTAGGAGGGTAATATGCCTGTAGGACCGAACAAAACGACTGGCGGCCTGAGTGGAATGGCTCCACAGCAGAATCTCACTGGTTATACCAGAACTCGAAGAAAAGAGATTTTCTATTCTCTTCGTGAGATTGCTCTGCTTATCCAAAAGACGCTGAGAGGCGGCTTTGGTAGCCTGGAATCTGGTACTGTGATGGCCCAAGAGACTACGAATGATTATCTTGTCCCCTACGTCCCCGACACAATTGACCAAGATGATGTTGGTCGAGCAATGCTGATTCAGGACTGTTCTACTTCTGATGAAGTTGATTTGCTGATTGCTGACTCTTATCGTTTTGAGGCTGGGGATGCAGTTGTCCTGACTGACACTGATGGCACTTATGAAACTGCCGAAGTCAGTTCTATTGATCGTACAACTTATAATTACAAAGCTGTTATTACACTGACTGGTGCTACTTCTAATAACTTTACCACTGCAAAGAGTGCTTGTATTTATCACAAAGCAGGTACTTCCAGTAAGTATTCTACTGCTAAGTACATCCTTGATCAGGATATATTTACTGGTGATGATAAGAATGTTGAAACTGAGGGTGGATTGACTTCCGTTCTGCTTTCCAATGCGGTGCTGTACAGTGGTGAGATTGTTGGAATGGATAGTCAGGCTAAGAGTGATCTTGGTAATGTCACTGAAGACGGTCAATTTTATATTGTGAAATAAGGGAGGACATTTGTATGAAAGGTTCTAACGGAATTCCAGCACTGAGATTGGAGACATTGAATAAGGTTATTCAAAAAATGCCCTTCTCTCAAGATCTGTTTTTTACAAATATGTTTGGTTCGGAACAATATGATTCTGATACCATTCGATGGATACTTGAATATGGAACGGCAGGGATGACCCCTTTTGTGGCTCCTGGTGCCCCTGCTCCAGTAGTTGGGGATGAGGGTCTCTATCAGGAAGGTTCGGCACGGGCGGCTTATTGGAAGGAAAAAATGTATTTCGACGAAGTACTTTTGAATAACCTTCGTGAACCGCTTACCCAAGCCACCTATTGGAGAGCTTCCAAACAGCTTGCACGGGGCTTTTCTCGTCTCAAGAATCGTAATATGAAACGGCGTGAGTGGATGATGGCAAAAGCTTTCTTTGATGGAAGTTTGACTTATCAGGTAGAAGGTGGGGTGAAGTTTACTGTTGATTATGGTATCCCCTCTGCTAACCAGAGTGCTTTGACTGGTAATGACGTGTGGGATGATGGTTCAGGTTCTCCTGGAACTACTGCAACTCCCGTTAAGGATATGTTTGAAGTCAAGAAGACTCTCAGAGAGAATATCGGCAAAGAGCCCGATCTTGCAGTGATGAACAGCGATGTTCTGAAAATGCTGCTTTTCAATTCTGATATGCAAGCACTGTTGAAAAAGAGTGCTTTTGGTGAGGGTGATTTGTTTGCTAAGCCTGCTGAAGTTTTGGGTTTTTTGCTTGGCATTGGCACTATCAAAGTCTATGATGAAATCCATGAAGTTGCTGCTTATTTGAAGCAGGATTATACTGCTGGAGCTACCACTTTTTATGTGGATGATGCTACTGATTTTGATGCTACAGATACGCCAACTTTGCGTGTGTATGATATGTCTCAAGGCTTCACCTATGAAGACCTTACTTTGACGGCAGTTGACAAAGCCAATAACAAGTTGACTGTTGATTCTGCTGCATCCAACAATTATGTTGGCGGTGAAGATAGGGTGGTTATGCGTAAAAAGTATATCCCCTCTGATACATTCTTCATGTTTGTCAAACAGCTTGAGGGTGAGAATATTGCAGAGTTTATGGAAGCTCCATTTGGTAATGCTCGCCATTGGGGTGTTTATACTGACAAAAAGGATGAATGGGACCCTGAAGGGACTTGGATTCGTTGTCAGAATAAGGGCCTCCCCGTGGTGTACCATCC
>JBEWPZ010000075.1:0-2672 GCA_047689535.1 Candidatus Sulfurovum kebritense
TTCTGCCAACCTGATATTCTTCTGTTCTTAGTGGGAAATATCATGCTACCTCCTTGTCTTTTTTCACTAATTTCTTATAAAGCTTTTCAGCTTCTGTCTTGGTGATCTTTGCTTTGCCCGTCTGCTGCTTGATAAACTCCTGGGCTTTCTCCACACTACCCAGGTAGAGGATTATTTTCTTCTTCCAGGATATTTCATCTTCTACAGTAGGTTTTTTACTATGATCGTTATTATTCTGTGAAGCCTGGGGTTGCAGCGAGTCTGCATCTTTAACATCATCTATCTGAAAGAGACCGTTAGCTGCGTATTTACGGGCATAGCTGGAAGCAGCTCCAGTTAACTGCGAAGCATCCATCTTCTTTCTCTCCTGCTGCTCCCGGGCACAGGCTGAGACTGTGATCTCGCCTTTATTTTCAAAATCAATAAAGCGTGCTGTGGCCTGTATGTAATATCTCTTGCCTATTAAGAGTGGTTCATCCCGAAACAACAGGACAAATTTCAGTTCCTTCTGCAGGGGCTTGACCGCACTCATGATATCTTCCAGACTGCGGTAGTCATATCCACCAAAATCATTATGATTACGTTTGGGGGACTTTAGCAATTGTTGAACCCGGAATAGCTTCTCCCAGGTTAATTCATTCATTTTTTGTGTCATAAAATTACCTCTTTTCCTTTATATTGTATTGTATTAGTTATCATCTAATCGAGCTCTATGAGGCAACCCAGATGCTTTACTCGCTCCGGTTTGCCTTTCTTATTTACAACTAGTATAACGTGTTTACCTATGAGATTGTTAACCTTTTCCACCCGTCCATCTGTGAAAACTACCGTAGTATTAGGTACTCTGTTCTGCTCTTGTAGATATTCATTTACCGAACTTAGTCTGGTACCGCCTGATTGTACCTTGTGGTAGAAGTTCTTGATCTGGCTAAATTCCTTATCAATATCGAAACTCTTATAAACCTGCATATTCCAATAGTGCACCTTACCTTCTACGCGAGGATAGGAGTTCATGATACCCTTTATCTCTGCTACAAATTCGTTGTACTCTCTGTCTGAGATCGAACCACTGGTATCGACAAAGATATCAACATCTATTGCATCCCGCTTGTAGGCGGGGATGTAAAAGCCGAGGCTGTGGCTGCGGCGGTGGGGTCGCTTCCAGGTCTGCAGATGGCTGATGCTGCTTTTGATCTCTCGTGTCAGCAGGTGTCGCCAGTGCAGTTTGGGGTTGAATATATTCTGCATAATGCGACGCAGTACACCATCTTCTTGTCCTATACCAGGTTGAGCCATAGTAGCGTCCTGCAGAGCATTGCGCCATTGTCTTTTCTCAAACTTCTTCTGCTTCTCGTGCCAGTTGTGGCTCCTATTTTGCGGTTCTTCATAGTCAGTCGGTAGATCAGGCAGTTCTGTGTATATCTTCTCTGCTATTTTAAGTTTTATCTGCTTTATGGTTATCTCTTTGCCAAAGATTGAAGCGGGGATGGTTAATTTGTAGCTATTTTCAGGAAACAGGTCGCCAAAAGCACGCGGCTGCTTAAAGCCATGTTTATATAATACGGTATTGATCTCGATATCTGTAGCAATATTCCATTTCTGCATCTCTCGGTTCTCTCTACGGGCCGGATGTTGAAAAGCCAGGTGCAAGACTTCATGCGTGAGGATTGTTTTTAACTCTTCAATATTTATCTTTTCCACTGCCTGGGGATTATAGAGCAGATGTTGCATATCACTGCTGATAGCTGCCAGGGGTACTTCTTGACTTTCTTCATAGACAGGATGGAGTAGTAGAGTACCAAAGAAGCCGAGGTTACTGCGTAACAGCTTTATCTGGGTGGCGGTTATCTTCTTTCTGGGATCCATAATTTCTCCTTAATCGAGATCTACAAACTGTGAATAGGTTTTAGCCAATCCAGATTTCCAGGCAGGATGACGTAATATCTTGCGAAAGCCGGTGGGATTACAACTCTTCATGCGTTTTAAAAGAGTCATAGCATAGGCACCGTTTGTGTTCTGATTGAGCTGGTTAACAACTGATATAATCTTGTTAAAGAGAGCGTAATCATCCTTATAGCGCTGAAAAAGGACTGTGATCAGACTAAAGAGAGCGGCCGGATCTTTAATAGATTCAACTTTGCTGGGGTCTTTAAGTATGCCATCAATATCAAGTTTGGATTTTATCTTATACCAAGACATGAAGGAGGAAGCAAAGCCTTCTCCCACGCTGATAGCAATATCATCGTACCATTTATCAGGCTCATCTTTGTGCTTTAAAAGCAGAGGATTAGCCCGCTCCAGTATACCGCGAGGAGTAGATGCTTTATCCTGTCGTACATTGTCTACTTTGTAGAGCCAAGAAGGGTCATACTTGAGGAAGATGTATAAGGGTGTAAACAGGCGGTCCGCAAAGAAGCCGTCCGCAAGGTCATCTCCGACGTAGTACTCTTTCTCAAACTTGATCTCAAACTCAGAGTATCTGTCTTTTACATGCTCTAACAGAGGCATAACGCCCGAGTTATCCTTTTCTCTGTTACCGGCGGCACAGACGTAAACACCCTCGGATAGAGGAATATCATTCATCTGCCTGTCGCGGATAAGCTGAGTCGAGGCTTTCTGAATATCTTCTCTGGCCTGGGGGTATTCGTCTAAGAAAAGTATACCCTCAATCT
>JBEWPZ010000076.1:0-2619 GCA_047689535.1 Candidatus Sulfurovum kebritense
GGTTGCAGCGCCGATATGCTCTTCTTCGCCACCGGTGATGGTGACAAGGGTATCACTACCTAAATGAAGGTATTGCAGTATGACCCTGTATCTTCCTTCTCCGATACAGATCATGACACCTCTCTTTCCAGGATCTCTTCATCACATTTTGGACAATACTCATATTCTCCGGAGAGATATCCATGTTTTTCACAAATAGAAAATGTCGGTGTCACGGTAATATACGGCAGCCTAAAATTACTAATGACATTTTTTACCAGTTTTCTGACCGCTTCGGCAGAACTGACTTTCTCTCTCATATAGAGGTGCAGGACGGTACCCCCGGTATATTTACACTGAAGGTCATCCTGCTGCATCAGTGCCTCAAAAGGATCATCCGTATGGAATACAGGGATTTGTGAAGAGTTTGTATAATAGTTGTTCTCTTCCGTTCCCGCCTGTATCATATCAGGGTATCTTTTGATATCCTCTCTGGCAAAACGATATGTCGTCCCTTCTGCAGGCGTCGCTTCGAGGTTGTAAAGATTTCCTGATCTCTCCTGAAACTCTTTGAGTTTGTCTCTCATGAAATCAAGTATCTTCATCGTTATCTCTTTTCCATAGGCATCAATGATCGAATAAGTGTCATTGGTAAAGTTTCGTACCATTTCATTCATCCCATTGACCCCAATCGTGGAGAAGTGGTTGTTGAAGCCAGGAAGATATCGGGCAGTATAAGGGTAAAGCCCTCTATCGTACATCTCCTGGATAAATATTCTTTTTTTCTCCAGGGTTGAATAGGCATACTCCATGAGCGTATCAAGCCTCTCATACAGTTTCTCTTCTTCTCCGGTATAGAGATAGCCCAGACGCGCCATGTTGATCGTTACGACACCGATGCTTCCTGTCATCTCTGCACTTCCGAACAGGCCGCCGCCTCTTTTCAGTAGCTCTCTCAGATCAAGCTGCAGCCGACAGCACATACTGCGCACATGGCCCGGTTTATAAGCCTCATCATTGGGGACCAGTTCTCCCTTCTCATTTCTTACATACTGACTGCCGACAAAGTTTTGAAAATAAGAAGAACCGATCTTTGCGGTATTTTCAAATAAAATATCTGTATTTTCTCCATACCAGTCGAACTCTTCAGTGATATTGACCGTCGGGATAGGGAAAGTGAAAGGTTGACCGCTCTTGTCTCCTTCTGTCATTACCTCGTAGTACGCCCTGTTGATAAGGTTCATTTCAGGCTGAAACTCCTTATAGGTCATACTATTCAGTGAGCGGAGGTTTTCGTTTCTTTCCTTAGCGACCTTTAATAACGCCTCATCCTCCAACTCCGAAAAAAGATGTTGCTGGTTTCTTGTAGGTGTCTGCTCTTTCAAGTCATCCGGCACCGTCCAGTCAATGGTAATATTGGTAAAAGGACTCTGCCCCCATCGTGCCGGAACATTCAGGTTATAGACAAAACTCCGTATTGCTTTTTTGATCTCTTTAAACGAAAGTTTGTCTTTAAACACATAAGGCGCCAGATAGGTATCAAAGGACGAAAATGCCTGTGCGCCTGCCCATTCGCTCTGTAATATGCCCAAAAAGTTTGCCATCTGCCCCAGCGCCTCTCTGAAATGGCTGGGTGCCCTGCTCTCTACACGCCCTCTTACACCATTAAATCCTTCATCCAAAAGCACTCGAAGGCTCCAACCCGCGCAGTATCCGGTCAAACAATCCAGGTCATGGATGTGATAATCCCCGTCCCTGTGCGCATACCCCTCTTCTTTGGCATAAATAGAATTCAGCCAGAAATTGGCGATAACCTTACCCGCAGTGTTATTGACCAGCCCGGCATTGGAATATCCGGTATTAGAATTGGCATTTACCCGCCAGTCAGACTTGTCTATATACTCCTTGATCGTCTGTGTAGAGTTGATATAGGTTGTGTCCTCATCCAAACCAAGAATATGCTCTCTTTGAATTTTATGCATATGCCGATAGAGTATAAATGATTTCATCACTTCAAAATGATGATGGGCATACAATACCTTCTCTATGAGATCCTGGATCTCTTCAACACTGATCTTTTCTCTCTCCTTGATCGAATCCATAACTTCTGAGAAAACAGTCTTGTCATAAGGTTTTACTTCACTTTTAAATGCTTTTTTGATCGCATCTTCGATCTTGAATGGTACAAATTTCTGTGTACATCCATCTCTTTTAACTATTGTTTTTATCATATTCTGCTCTCCCGTATAATTTAAAAAACCATTATATTTAAAGTAATGAATAAATGGTTTGACCCTTGTCAACAAATCAGAATCTACAGCAAAAAACTCTGTCTTTATCCAAAATGTTGATTATGATCAATCGTCATGCCAAATTTTTATGATATCGCCTTGACCATCCCAACCAACCTCATCGCATAGCCATACTCATTGTCCTGCCACGCAGAGATCCTCAACAGATTCTCTCCCGATACAGCCGTCAAAGGAAGGTTGATCACCGCACTGTGCGGATTTCCGATATAAAAATCTGATTCATTAGGTGTCTCTGTCGTATCAAGAATCCCTTGATAGTTGGAGGCTATCTCTGTCCGTAACTCTCGGTTAACCGCCTCTTTCGTAACGTTTTCTTCCAGTTCAATGA
>JBEWPZ010000077.1:0-2575 GCA_047689535.1 Candidatus Sulfurovum kebritense
ACTGGATGCGCTCAAGCTCCCCTATCTGGTCGATATCCCGCTCTTTTTCGAGACAGGGAGCCGCTACCCGATCGCGCGTTCACTGGTTGTCTATACGACAAAAGAGCAGCAACTCAAGAGGCTCATGGAGAGAGATGGGTACAATATGCAAAATGCACGCCGACGGATCGAAGCACAGCTTCCGATCGATGAGAAACGCGACCGCGCAACCTATGTGATCGACAATACCGGTGATGAAGCACAGCTTCAGGCCGAGTGTGACCGTGTGATAGAGAAGATCAACAGCGAGGATTGGCGATAGGAGCATGTGCAGCCTTGGCTGCTAGTGAGGAAGTAGGAGTGAGGAGTGAGGAGTTGTTGTATGTATTGCATGGCAATACTTTGATCTATGGGATGACGGGTATTCGTGCACCCCAAGGATGAGAGTCGTTAAATAAAAGCAAACTGCTTTGCTTTTATAGGCTCGGAACTGGAGGCGATGTGCACGAGTGCACCGCCGAAGGCAGAGGAGTGAAACGAAACCCTCCGGGCATTTGTGATTTTGTAGGGTGGGTTTGCCAACCCACGCTGCGGGCAGGGTTGTACGGAGATAACAAACATCATACGGCGACCACATTTTGGCAGCTTCCGGTGGGCTGGCAAGCCCACCCTACGCGATATGATTACTAATAATTCCCCGTCCGCCCTGAGCGTGTCGAAGGGTGATGTGGATTTCAGCGCGTAGGGTGCGTAATCACGCACCAGAATAGGTAATGACCAGTTTTGGTCCGGTTGTCCTGAACTGTGGATCCCTTGGCAATAAAAATTAGAAATTTGTGATCTGTAGGGGCGGCTGCTAGTGAGGAATTAGGAGTTAGGAATTATGGTGGGATGCATGGAATGCATCTTTTGTTTGATGGAGTGGTGAATTTTCGCGTAGGGTGTGTAATCACGCACCAAAATAGGTAGTGACGGAGAATAGAAACGGTTGTTTTACCAAAGAGCTTTTTTCCCGTCATCCTCGGACTTGATCCGGGGATCCATAGCTTTGGATATGGTTACCAGTAATCTCCGTTCGTCCTGAGCTTGTCGAAGGGTGCAGGGTTGGAGTGCATGGTTCGACAGGCTCACCATGAACGGAAATTTGTGATCTTGTAGGGGAGGACCGTTGTGTCCGCCCGGGACGGCGAAACCAGTAAAAAGGAGATATAGTGATAAAACATTCATGATTTTCAGTTAAAATTAGAGCAAATAATGAAAATCAAGAGTGTTTTATTCTTGCCGAGAGGCAAAGCTTTAGTGAGAGGAATTTTTTCTGAAGCTTTGCTTTAGAAAAAAGGAGATATTAAATATGAAAGTAACAAAATATTCGGGCAACGGCAATGACTTTGTCATCATGATCGCCCAGGAGAGGGCCGACAGAACTGAACTGGCGAGAAAGCTCTGCCATAGACAGAACGGTGTAGGGGCCGACGGGCTGGTGGTGGTCCTGCCGCACTCCGAGTATGATTTCGAGTGGGAGTTCTACAACGCGGACGGGAGCGAGGCGGACATGTGCGGCAATGCGTCGCGCTGTGTCGCGCATTTCGCCCATGAGAAGGGGATCAGCAAGGACGGCAAAGCGGAGTTCCTGACCGGGGCAGGGGTGATCCGTGCGACGATCAACGGCTTCTATGTGGTGAGCGATATGGTCGAGCCCAAGATCATCAATACCCATATCGAGGAGGACGGTGAGACCTGGTGGCTGATCGACTCGGGTGTGCCGCATCTTATTGCGATCAGGGAGGATATCGAAACCTTCGATATCGAGCAGATGAGACGCCTGCGCCACAACTACAATGCCAATGTCAATATCTGCAAGTATGAGAACAACACCCTCTATGTACGCACCTACGAACGCGGGGTAGAGGATGAGACCCTGGCATGCGGCACAGGGATGGTCGCCTGCTATATCCGCAACCACAAAGAGGGCAATCTCGAAGGGCAGGTAAGGCTCCAGCCAAGAAGCGGTGATGAGCTCTATGTCAGTTATGAGGAGGGCGTCTACCGTTTCGGGGGCAAAGTCACCAAAACCTTCGAAGCCGAGGTTTTCGATATCTAGCTTTTTCCGTTCATCATGAACGGAAAAAAGAAAAAAATTATCTGTAACGTATCGCGTAGGGTGCGTAATCACGCACCAAAATAGAGGGTTGGATGAGTTTAATTCATTTCCTTTTTTATACTATTGAGGCGGTGTTTCTCTCTTCATTTTTTTAGAAAAAACGAAGCAAAAAAGCGTCACTTCGCAAGCGTACGGACGATGCTCTCGGTGTGTTGCTTCGCAATATTGCACACCTTCGCATCTGTACGCCCAGTGCTCAGTGACAGAAAAGCTGTTTTTTATCAAAAAGTGTAGATCGGGGTGTCCCCATCCCAACATCAGTGGTGAATGTCAGGGATAGGGCTGTGGTAAAATGAGCGTTATTCTTTGCGTAGGATGCCATAACCACACACCAATAATCATCAAGACTCTTGACATACTATATGGCTCTGTCATGATACTAATCACTAATCACTAATCACTAATCACTAATCACTAATCACTAATCACTAATCA
>JBEWPZ010000045.1:0-14468 GCA_047689535.1 Candidatus Sulfurovum kebritense
AAGGTGGAAATAAATCAGAGCATTATGTTGTCCTGATTTTTCAGGCCATTATAATTCTCTCAGATAGATGAGTCAATAAGAAAAAAGTTTGAGACGCAGTATATAACAGGGGAGAAAACTCCACTCTCGTTATGAGAGTGGAAATCTTATAGATAAGAGAGATATAAGAGATTAAAACTTATAAGTTGCGATCACTTCAAGAGCGTTTGACTCTGTATAAGAAGTAATTGCCGCATCCGTATATGTATAGATAACATCAAGAGAGATACAATCAGTAAATCCGTATCCTAGGATAAGGTCAAACTCTTGCCCTTCATCAATTTCAGAGTCATAGTATGCATATGCTGCTGATGCTGAAAGTCCATTGAATTCTGTTGCCGCTTCAACTTTGAAAGCATCACCTACTTCATCAGAACCCAGGTTGTTCCACATACTGGTATATGCAGCGTCATTATCTACATATCCTGCACCAGCATCTTCAACATGTACATAAGCAGCCATGAGATCAAATCCGGCTACTGAACCTGATGCTTTGATACCATATAACATTGAATCATCACCTAGATCCCAGTCTGTACTTGCAATCTGTGCAGCGAGGTTGATCCCAGAAAGTTCTACACCTGCATCTGCATAGATTTCGGTATATCCGGCAGCATCTACATTGTAGTACCAAAGACTTGCATCAAATGCATCACTGTAGGATGCACCTACTGTCCAGTTGTCTCCATCAAGGTCTCCAAAGTCAGTACCACCGTTATTTGCTCTATATTGTCTGATATATGAACCAACCAAAGTAAGGTTAGAGATTGAGTTGTTTACCACAGTATACGCTTCAAAGCTACCTGGTGCTAACAACCAATCAAAACCACTGATCATTGGCGTGCCTAGAAGCTGACGACCAAGTACGAACGTTGTATCTCCGTACGTTGCAGTCAAGTTTGCAACGTTGAGATAAGCACCGGTCTCTGTTCCTTCAAACAGATCAGCATTATCATCGAATACATTTGTAAATCCTACTGCGGTAAAGTTTGCAGTTACATTGTCAGTGATTTTGTGTGCAACATCCAAAGTAACAGCAGTAGCTAAGTTACTGGTTTCTTTGTCAAATAGATCTGTTCCATCCTCAAATGTATAGTAGTAAGCTGTAGCTTTACCACTGATCGTTGTGTTGGCGTTACATGCCTCTGCTGCTGCGGGAGCTTCTACTGCCGGTTCTACCGGTTCGATATCCCCACCTGCAAATGCTGAGCTGATTGCCAGCGCTGCGATTAAACTGAGTTTTGTGAATTTCATATTACATCCTTGTGTTAAATTTGAAGGTAAGGTATTATAAACCGAAAGTAAATGAATTATAAACAGTTAACTGATTATTTTTTAATCAATTAAAATATTTTAGTAAAATAACATAATGCAAACATGGATGGTATGTTACTGAGAGTATGTGTAATAATGGGGGAGTGATAAAATATACAATAAAGAAGTAGTAGAGGGGTACGAAAAACGCTTAGCTGAGCTGTGTCGCCCTGAAGAAGTCCCGTACATACTCGTAGCCTGAGTAGAGTGTAAGAAGCACAGCAAACCAGAGGATCATCTCTCCGCCCGGCCAGCCCATCAGTAAAAAACCGATAGCGATCATCTGTACCACTGTCTTGACCTTACCCATCCAGGAGGCAGAGATATCGATCCCCTCTGCTACAGCAGAGACACGTAATCCTGTAATGAAAAGTTCTCTGGTAAGGATAAGGAAGATCGCCCAGGGGGAAGCACTGCCAAGTATTATGAGTCCGAGAAAACCTGCCAGAGTGAGCATCTTGTCTGCAAGCGGATCGAGTATTTTTCCCAGTGTTGTGATCTGATCGAAGGTACGGGCGATATATCCATCAAAAAAATCAGTGGCTGAAGCCAGGACAAAGATGAATGCAGCAATGTAGTTGAGCCATGAGGCGTGTACCCCCTCAAAAAGAGAGGCATCCTGGTTGACCAGGAAAAAGAACATAAGAGGTGCGAGGAGCAGTCGGATAAATGCTAAAGTATTGGGAACATTGAAAATTTGTGAGGTTAGCATCTATCTTGACCTTTTTTATGTAGGTCGGGGTGTCTTCACCCCGACAAAATATTGATATAGCAATTTAAACTTTTTACCAAGCATACATGTTGGTGTCGGGGTAGGGATACCCCGACCTACATTATCTGAATGTGGTTCCGCCGTCGACTACGAGCGTTTGGCCTGTGATCCAGGAAGCTTCATCCGTACAGAGGAAGTAGACAGAGCCGGCGATATCTTCAGGACTTCCCATTCTGTTGAGTGAAGAACGTTTGATCGTCTCCGCTTTTACCTCTTCATAGTTCGTAAAGGCTTTCAGTGCATCCGTGTCGATTGGCCCTCCCGATACGGCATTGACGCGGATCCCCATCTCACCGAGCTCTACTGCTGCATAACGCGCCATTGCTTCTACCGCTGCTTTGTTGGTACCGTGACCTGCATAGTTTTCGATATAGATAAGGTTCCCTGTCGAGCTTAGTGTGACGATCGCACCGCCGCCTACTTTTTCCATACGCTTTGCAGCTTCCTGTGAACCCGCTACAAAAGCACCGACGGTCGCAGTATAGATATTCGTCAATCCCTTTTTAGGTCTAAGTTTCATGAATTTTCCGTAACCGCCGACAACAGGTCGGCCATAGATCATCGCATTACTTACAAAGTAGTCTACCCGGTCAAAGTCCTGATCAATGGCTTCAAAAAGCGGTTTGAACTGATCGGTGTCCAAGATGTCAAGCGGATAGGCTTTTGCTTTGATACCGTAACTGCTGTTGAGCTCATCAGCGATCTGCTCAGCCGCTTCCTTGTTTGAGTTATAGGTAAATGCGACATTGACTCCATTCTGTGCGAACTTCTCAGCTACGGCCCTTCCTATCCCCTTTGTAGCACCGGTGATTACAACGGTTTTCCCCTTCATCTCTGACATCTATATTCTCCTTTGTGTTGTCATTGTTTTATGCTTAAGCACCGACAATGTTGTATTTTTTCATTACCGCTTCTATCTGTTTCATATTCTCTGTACTCGGCGGTACAAGCGGCAGTCTGTACTCCAAAGTATCGATCAGTCCGGCAATATACATTGCTGCTTTGATAGGAATAGGGTTGCTTTCACAGAAGAGTACTTTGTTGATATCGATCAGCTCTTCATTGATCGCTTTTGCTGTTTTGTAGTCACCTTCAAGCGCTGCGTGGACCAGCTTGCTCTTCATATCTGGAAGAAGATTCGATGTCACTGAAGTGACACCTTTCCCGCCGCTTGCAATGATAGGGTAGTCGATCGCATCATCTCCACTGAAAACGTACAGCTCAGGGATCTTTGCCATCAACTCAACCGTACGCTCCAATGAACCTGTAGCTTCCTTGATCCCCATGATGTTCGGAACATCATCAAAGAGTCTTTTGACTGTTTCCGGCAGGATATCGACCCCTGTACGTCCCGGTACGTTATAGAGCATGAACGGTACTTCTACCGCACTCGCTACTGCTTTGTAGTGCTGGTAGAGACCTTCCTGGCTCGGCTTGTTGTAGTAGGGGCTCACTGAGAATATCGCATCTGCGCCGGCAGCCTGGGCATTTTTAGCCATCTGTACCGCTTCATGCGTTGCATTGCTTCCTGCACCTGCAAGTACTTTGGTATCGGTACCTTTACAGACCTCTACAGAGATCTCTATACAGCGCTTATCCTCGTCGTAACTGAGTGTTGCGCTCTCTCCCGTTGTGCCTACCGGACACACTGCATCAATACCGTTGTCCACCTGTCTCTGGATCAATTTTGCAAAACCCGCCTCATCAAGTTTCCCATTTTTAAACGGTGTGATAAGGGCGGTGCTTACGCCTGTTATATAGTTGCTCATATATATTCCTCGTTTTGTCATCCTGAACTTGATTCAGGATCCCTTTGGATAACAGAATGTGTCAAAACCATTGAGAGATTCTGAATCAAGTTCAGAAAGACATGCATTTTATTTTGTTTCGTCTTTTTTGAGTATCACAGTAGTAGATCGTGAATGATCAAAATACCTTTTTGCGACATCCTGGATATCTTTGAGTGTAATTTTATCCAATTTCTCTTCATATTCAAGTAAAGGGTCCAGATTTCCTTTCACCAGGTACTCACCATAGAGTCCTGAAACGGAGTGTGAGCTCTCCAGTGAATAGATGAATTCTGCTTTGGTATTGATCTTCACTTTATCCAGCTCTGCCTGGGTGACATCGCCCTGTTTGATCTTTTCGAGTTCAGACAGGATCTCTTTTTCCACTTTTTCCGGCTTGACTCCCGATGCACACATTGCCATGATCAAAAATACCCCAGGGTCTTTGAGCTCCATGTTATAGCCGTAGATAGTGTTGACCAGCTTCTTCTCGTTTACGAGTGTTTTTTCGAAACGGCTGCTCTTTCCGTGGCTGAGGATAGAAGAGATCGCAGAGAGTACCACCTGGTCTTCATCTTTGAAGTTCGGTATCGCATAGGTGATCGCAAGCGTATCCACCTGGTTACCCTCTTTATGAAGGACTGCACGTTTTGCACCGTCTACTTTCGGTTCCACCGCTGTCACTTCCGGTACCTGCGTATGATTTTTGATAGGACCGAAATATTTTTCAGCCTCCCTATAGACACGCTCCGGTTCAATGTCTCCGGCAACAACCAGGATCGCATTGTTCGGCTGATAGTGTTGTCTGTAGAAAGTACGGATATCTTCGATGTTCCAGCTTTGGATATCCTGCATAAAGCCTATCGGAAGCCAATGGTACGGATGGTAGGTGTAGTGTGTATTGAAAACCCTGAAATAGAGGTATCCCATAGGGTTATTGTCGGTTCGAAGCCTACGCTCTTCAGCGACTACATCACGTTCTGTCTGGAACTCTTCGTCGGTGAGTTTGAGGTTGCTCATCAACTCCGCAAAGAGCTCCAGGGTCATCGGGAGGTTTTGCGAAGCGGTTTTGATAAAGTAGTGCGTTTTGTCAAAACCGGTTGCAGCGTTGTTGATCCCGCCACGACTCTTGACGATCATATCGAACTCACCCTCTTCGAGCTTTTCGGTCGATTTGAAACTGAGATGTTCAAGCATATGGGCCATACCGCTTTTCCCCATTGTCTCATTGCGGCTTCCGACCTTATAGTAGATATCGCTTGTGATGACACCTGAGTCGTTATCCATAGGGATGACAACGATCTGAAGACCGTTCTCAAGTGTTTTTGTGTAGTGTTTTGGGAGTGAATTCGCCATAAGTGTTCCTGTGATCAGCAGTAGTGTGAGTACTGCCTTAGTGAGGAGTGAGGAGTGAGGAGTGAGGAGTGTCGGTAGGTATTGCGTTGCAATACTTTTTCTGTTTTGACCTGATAAAAGCTTTTTGAAAAAAAGCATACATACACTTCTCATTCCTATCTCCTCGTTCCTAATTCTCTTTCCAATCGGCTCCGATTGCTTCGCTGATGTGAGTATACCCGTCTTGCTTTAATAGTCTGATTAAACCTTCATTGATCTCTCTGATCAGTTCAGGACCTCTATAGACGAGCATGGAGTAGACCTGTACGAGGGATGCTCCGGCCTTGATACGTCGGTAGGCCTCTTCGGCAGAGTCGATACCTCCGACCGATATCAGCATGGTTTTACCATAGAGCTCTTTCCCCAGTGCTCTGAAAAGCTGGTAGGATTTTTCTGTCAGCAATGCACCGGAGATACCGCCAAAAGTACGTTTCTGAGGTGAGTCTGTCACGGAGTAGTCGATCGTTGTATTGGTAGCGATGATCCCTGCTGCACCTGCCTCTACCGCCACCTTACAGAGTGTGATCGCATCCTCTTGCTCCATATCAGGAGCGATCTTGAGAAAGATCGGTTGATTGGTGATCTCTTTTGCCATAGCAAAGATCGCTTTGATGAAGTTCTCATTTTGGAGGTCACGCAGACCCGGTGTATTAGGAGATGAGATATTGATCACGATATAGTCTCCATAGTCCTTAAAAGCCTTAAAGAGCGTCTCATAGTCATCCAGCGCCTCCTCTTCAGGTGTCACCTTGTTCTTTCCGATATTGATCCCCACAGGGTAGTCAAGGAAGTAGAGCTTTTTAAGACGCTGGATCATATAGTGGCTTCCTCTGTTGTTGAAGCCCATTGCGTTTTGAAGCGAATCATCGTCTGTCAGCCTGAAGAGTCTTGGTTTAGGGTTGCCCGGCTGCGGTTTCGGTGTTACCGTACCGATCTCTGTAAAGCCGAATCCAAGGGTCGGCATTGCAGTAATGTACTGACCGTTTTTGTCAAACCCCGCGCCCAAACCTACCGGGTTCTTAAAGGTGCGTCCAAAAAAGGTTTGGTGCAGCATTTTGTCATCGACAAAATAGTGCTCTTTGATCATACGCATCACTGCAGGGCAGTGAGCTACTGCTCTCAGCCCCATACTCGCAATGGAGTGTGCGGTTTCAGGATCGAAGTTAAAAAGAATTTTTTTGAGGGTTTGGTAAGAAAAAAATGACACTGTGTACTCCCGTGATTAATAAAAGTAGTGGATCGCCAAAGTCAGGCCGTGAAGATCATCCAAAAAATCCAGGTTTTGCACTTTATAGTAGTGATATCCCAGATCAACATCAATATCGTCGGTGGCATAGATGATAAATCCGAAGTTACCGCCGAAGTAAAAGCCCTTAGTCTCATCATAGGCTACATCCAGTTCATCCTCGTCATAGTTAAGGTAGCCGACTGTCCCCCCGAGATAGGGTCTGAGTTTTGGCGTACCGAACATCTCATCAAGAAGGATTTTATCGATCTCTACAGAAAAACTGTGATAGCTTTGTTGATGATACGCCAAAGCAAATGTCGTTCTCCACTCCAGTGACTGCTGTCCGTATTTGAGTCCAAAACCGGTTTTATGGCCCGGATCTTCTTGGTTGAGATTGACCGTTTCTGTTGAAGCAGAGATTCCGACAAAGGAAAAGTCTTTATTGAATTGTGCCTCTGAGAGACTGAAGAAAAGCATGAGCATAAAGAGCATTCTAATCATCTCGGACCTTTGTATGGATTAGAGTGGATTATACCATCTGTAGCGTTATAACTTACTTGCGAGACGCTGGTATACCTGACAGTTTTTCAGGAGGTTTGCATGGGTGTCTCCACAGATGATCCTTCCATTTTCAAAGACTAAAATTCTGTCGGCATCTTCAACGGTACTCAGCCTGTGTGCAACAGTAAATGTGATCATTTCTGATTTCAGTTTGGTCAATGCCTGTTGGATCAGTGCTTCACTTTTATTATCCAGAGCAGAAGTTGCTTCATCGAGGATCAGGATATCAGGTCTTTTATAGAGTGCTCGGGCCAGGGCGATACGCTGTCTCTGACCACCTGAAAGATTGCCTCCTCCTTCAGAAAGCTGTGTATCGATACCGTGTTCGAGTTTTTCGACAAATTCCATAGCAAATGCTTTCTGCAAAGCCTCTCTGACACGTGCTTCATCGACCTCTTTCCCATAGGCGACATTGGCTGCGACACTGTCGTTGAAAATATAGATACGCTGCGTTACATAGGCGATCTTGCTATGAAGGGATTTCAGTGTAAACTCTCTGTAATCCTGACCGTTGATAAGGATTTGACCGCTGCTGGGGTCATAGAAGCGTACCAGTAGGTTGACAAGAGAGCTTTTCCCCGCACCGCTGTCGCCTACCAGGGCGATGGATTCTCCCCTTTGTACCTCAAAAGAGATATCTCTTAATGCCGGTGTATCCCCATAGTTTAGTGAGACATTCTGCAGGGAGATCGTTGTTACGGTATCCCTCAATGCAGTATCTCCTGAGATGATAGTCGGCTTCGTATGCAGCAGTTCATTCATACGGATATTGGCGCTGATGGCATCCTGAGCTCGGTTATAAAGCTTGGAGAGGCGTTTGATAGGGGTATAAAGCATGAAGAGCGCTGCGGAGAAAGAGAAAAATGCCCCGACACTCATGCGCCCCTCTATCACCTCTGTTCCGCCGATATAGACAACAAGCCCGATAGCAATCGAACCGAGTATCTCCATGACAGGTGAGGTAAGGGCATTGGTTCTGATCTGCTTCATAATATACTTAAAGACATTTTGGTTCTGGGTCTCAAACCGTTGTTGTTCGTAGGCTTGTGTGGAGTTGGATTTGATCACTTCGATGTTGGCGAGTATCTCTCCGAGTCTTGCGGTCATATTGGCAGTACTCTCCTGGGAGGACCTGGAGTATCTTCTCATCTTTTTGGAGAGTCTGCTTAGGGGAAAGATCGCCAGAGGCATAATGATAAGAAAGTAGAGTGCCAGTTTGGGACTCTCATAGATCACATATCCCGTCAGCGCGATGATCGTCAGTGTCTCTCTGATAAGGTCGGGAATGATATTGGCGACGACAGCCTGGATACGGGAGATGTCACTGGTCGTACGTGAGAGTATCTCTCCACTATGCATCTTCCTGAAAAATACCATGTCGAGATGTGTAAGGTGTGATACCAGGTTGTCCCTGAGTCTTCTTACCACATCCTGCCCGATATAGGAGGTGTAGTAGGTCTGGATATAGCCGCCGATCCCTTTCAGTGCAAAGACACCAAAAAGGAGAAAGGGCATCAGTGCCAGCATCTGGGTATCTTTATTGATAAATACATCATCCAGTATGGGTTTGACAAGTTGTGCGGTCCCGGCGGTACCGACCGCTACACCGATCATACCGAGTATGGCAAAAAAGAAGGCTCTTTTATAGCCGGAGAGATAGGGTAGATACTGTTTGAGGAGCTCTTTCATAAGGCACACCTTTTGGTGTGAGATAGCAGATAGCAGGTAGCAAGGAGCAGTTGGAGTATGTATGGCGTGGCCATACTTTTATCCGTCAGGCTTTTTCCCATACCGTTCCTTCAGGTGTATCCATGATAGCGATTCCCATGGCTGTGAGTTCATCCCGTATTGCGTCGGAGCGTTCAAACGCTTTCGCTTTTTTCGCTTCACTACGTTCGCTTAACAGTGTTTCAATTTTAGTCTTGAGTGCCTCATCGATACCGATCTGGAAGTAGGCATAAGGTTCCTTCCCTCCAAATCCGAGGAGTGTTTCGATAAACTCGATATTGGCGATCGTCTCTTTCTTAACTGCTTTATTTTTTGGGTTACTGTCAAGCTCTTCGTTGGCTTTTGCAACCATCTCATCGATCACGGAGAGGGCGATAGAGATATTGAGATCATCGCTCATGGCATCAAGGAGTGCCTTTTTGAACTCCTTGTTGACCGCAGATCCTTTTCCCGGAACGACACGTTTTTTGAGCCGGTAGAGCTTGTCGAGCCGTCTTTTGGCTATCTGCAGATCCTCTTCGTTGAAGTTGAAGTCGTTGCGGTAGTGTACGGAGTTGAGGTAGTAGCGCAGCACCTCTCCATCATAGGCACGCAGTGCATCTTTCAGAAAGAAGCTGTTGCCCAGACTTTTGCTCATCTTCTCGCCGTCTATCTGCACAAACCCGTTGTGCATCCAGTACTTGGCAAGCTCGTGTCCTGTGGCACATCGGCTTTGGGCTGCTTCATTTTCATGGTGAGGGAAGAGCAGGTCTGCTCCGCCGCCGTGGATATCGATAGAGTATTGCTCGTTACCGTGATCTTTAGCAAAGTGCTTTTCGATCATTGCCGAACACTCGATATGCCATCCCGGGCGTCCTCTGCTGAATGCGGTATCAAAACAGATATCCTCATCGCCTTTGCAGGCTTTCCAGAGCGCAAAGTCTTTGGGGTTTCGCTTCTCGTCGGTATGTGCTACACGGCTCTGGTTCTCCTCGTCCTCTCCGACCCGATGAGAGATATTGCCGTAGTCTGCATCTTTGCTCGTATCAAAGTAGACATCGCCGTTGCTGATCACATAGGCGATATCCTTGTCGATGAGGTTCTGTATCATCTGCACTATCGCATCCAGAGACTCTGTCGCCTTAGGCTCTATATCTGAGCGGACCACACCGAGCGCATCCATCTCTTCAAGGTAACGGCCGATATAGTGGGTCGTGATCTTCTCCAGGCTTTTCCCTGTCTCCTCAACCTTCTTGATGATCTTGTCATCGATATCGGTGAAGTTTTTCCCCATGGTGACTCTGTACCCCAGCACTTTCAGCGTACGTGCCAAGAGGTCAAATGCCAATGCGCTTCGTGCATGTCCCAAGTGTGCATCATCATAGACCGTAGGGCCGCAGACATAGATACTGGCTTCCCCTTTTCTGATGGGTTCGAATGGAACTTTCTTTTTCTGTACGCTGTCATAGATCTGCATAGAGTAGGCTACCTTCAATCAAATTTATAATAGTGCGATTATAGCCAATTTATCTAATGAGCCCGGTAAGCCAGCTGTTCGTATAGAGGAGCAGCAGTGTAAAAACTCCCGATGCAGCAAGAAGATAGAAGAGCTTTTTTGAGCGTAAGATCGCATAAAAACGATCCAGCCCCACCTCTTTCACGGTAAGGGTGAAGAGTACCCACCCTCCGATACTCCCTGCCAGTGCCAGACCCGAAGCTCCCATCGGATGCATCAGGATCAGAGAGCCCGTTACAGAGGTGATCAGCGAATAGAGCGAGATCTTTGCCGCTTTGAGATGTCTGTGGGTCGCATAGAGAAAGAGGGAGAAGAGCTTTGCCAGCCCGAACGGCAGCAGCCCTATCATATACATCTGCAGTACAGAGACGGTTTCCAGTGTCTGGAGTTCCGTAAATTTCCCTCTCTCAAAGAGCAGCCAGACGATCGGTTCGGCCAGCAGGATCCCTCCCAGCATGGCAAAGGTGAGGAGAAAGGCCAGAAGCCAGAAGGCCTTGTCGAGGTTGGCATAGGCTTTGGTCTCCTGACCGTTTTTGATAGCCTTGGAGACCGTAGGAAAAAGTGCCGTGGCAGTGGCGATGGCGATGATCGCGAGAGGGAGCTGGAAGACACGGTTGGCATAGAAGAGATAGGAGACCGATCCGGTGACGAGGAAGGTTGCCAGTATCGTATCGACAAAGGCGGAGATCTGTGGTGTGGAGTTCCCCCAGATACCGGGCAAAAAGAGTTTGTTGAAATGCGCTTTTTCCTCTTCTACATTTTTTTTGTTGCGGTATTTCCATCCGCCGATCAGGAGACGTTGAAGGTTGAACTGTTTGATGCCGATGAGGTGTACGGCAACCTGAAGGAGCCCCCCTGCCACGACAGCAAAACTCAGCGCATAGGCGACGCTTTTGGGGTCCGCTTTCATATAGAGCCAGAGTGCTACGATCATCGAGATATTGAGCAGTGCGGTGGACATCGCTGTGGTGGCGAAGTGCTCTCTGTACTGCAGCAGTGTCGCGAGGAAGGTGACGATAAAGATCAGGTCAAGGTACCAGAAGTTGATCGCGGTCAACGGTGCGGTCAGTCCTATCTGCTCCCACTCCCATCCCCAGGCAAGTGCTTTGGTGATAGGTTCTGGGAAGAGGGTGATCAGCAGGGAGAACGACCCCAGAAAAAGCAGAAACCGCAGGAAGATCGCCGTAGCAAAGACACCCTTCTGCCTGCTGGCAACAAAAGAGGGCATAAAGGCCTGGGTGAAGGCCCCCTCCGCAAAGATACGGCGGAAGAGGTTCGGCAGTTTGAACGCGACAAAGAACATATCGCTCCAGACAGAAGCCCCCAGTGCAGATGCCATCAAGACATCACGCCCCAGACCGGTGACACGGGAGAAGAGGATACCGAAACTGTTGGTAAAAATGGATTTTAAACGCATGTTTCTCTTTAGTGTACGAATTAACTCAACTTTTGCTCATACGTCATCCTCGGGCTTGCACCCCAGGGGCATTTCCTATGAGCACCCGGGGATCCACAACCCAATATACTGTGCAGTGTCGCAAGTCAAGTCAGCATAAAAAATTTGTAGCTTCCCGATGCCCGCAGGAAATACTCTTGGGATATTTGCCAAGAATGACAACTGAAACGTATACGCTAAAGTCATGATATGAATTAGGTGTATTCTACCCTAAAGTTGATTACATCATATAAAATATAACAAAATGAGATACTTTTTGCCTATCAACTCTTTTTCTTTTATCATGTGAAATAGTAAGTAAAACAAAGGGGTAAGTGGGATTGACAACTATCCCCATTAAGGGTATAATAAATGTTATTTATCGAATCAAAGTACGTACGATCTATCTTTATCTGACTGATAAAAGTCATATTCATCTCTTGACGATCTATGCAAAAAACGAGATGGAAGAGCTTACACCAAGTCAAAAGAAGGTACTCAAATCGATTACAGAGGAGATCAAAAATGGGTAAAAGAGATTTGTTTGCAGAGTTGAAACAGGGGCTTGATGATGCAAGAGCATATGAAGAGGCTAAGCTGACACTCAGGACAACAGAAGTGACGCCCAAGGAGCGTAAGGTGCTTACTCCGGACGAGATACGGGGCATCAGGGAAAAATACCGTATGAGTCGGGCGGTATTTGCCAATTTTTTGCATATCTCCACCCGTACGCTTGAAAAGTGGGAGCTTGGGACCAGCAAGCCAAATGAACAGGCTGTGACGCTGCTTGCGTTGACAGATATGTATCCGGATATGTTTGAGCGCTTGGAGAGGGTGTAGTCTTACTCTTTAGCTCAATGAAGGAGAGGGGAAGCATGGAAATTTTTTAAGAGAGCAGGTGGTAGCATTTGTATCATCTCACCTTTGGCTTCTGATCTGAAGCAGTATCTCCTTGACCAACTCTTGGTTATGCACTGATCGCCTCTTGTTCGATATGCTTTTTGAGGTAGCTGTTCATTTTTTCTCGAAGCTGTACCAAGTCGGTATGTTTTCCAAGCATCTCTTCGAGTTCTATGCGTATTTTGGAAAGTAAAAAAAGGTTGGAGTGTCTGAGTTTGATGAAGATGTCGATATCACTCTCTGCTGTAATGTGCTATGGCTTATCAAAAACAGAAAACCCTGATCCCGAGGATATGGGATCATCAAGAGGGGAGGGAGGAGGGTTGTTGTTGTCACCACCTTCCCCCCCCCTTTTTTTCCCATATCATGTGAGAGGGTAGTCTGACTTTCGTGTATCCGTCATCCGCGCATCCGCGTGCGTGACACGGGGATCTACAAGTTAAAAGAAGGTACTCAAAGCGATTACAGAGGAGATCAAAAATGGGTAAAAGAGACTTGTTGGTCTCGTTCCCAACGTCATGAGGCTGTGAAAGAACACACGGAACCGGAGGCTTTAGCCCCGGATTAATGTATTTTTCCCTCATAAATTATCCATTTATGCTATCTGAGGTTTGAAAATTGTCATATTTATCAATTTTCGGTGGGGCTATCCACAGGATACACTACGATAAAGCCTCCACTTCCAAATTATTACAGGTTCTTTCACACTCTCAGGAGAGTGGGAAAGAGAGGAAGCTTTGTCTTCGGCAAGAGATAAGAAATTTGGAATGGTGGTATTTTATCATAAATGGTTATAATTTTTTATGGCATACCAAAAACAGAAAACACCGATCCCGAGGATTCTCGATATTGTCAGGCGTCTCTATGCCGGTGAAAGACTCAGTGCAGGAGCCGTATCCGTAGAGTACGGTGTATCCTCACGTACGATCCATCGCGATATGCTCAAAATTGCGCAGAGTATTCCTTTGCAAAACCGTAACGGCATCTGGAGTCTGGACAGATCCGTACTTTCTAAAGGAGAAGGTGATCTCAACCATATTCTGCTCTCTTCTTTTGCCCGGAATATTGAGATAGAGGTGGAATGCCTGGAGCGTTCGAACCTCTCTTCGGAGAAGATCTCTTTTGCCATAGAGTATAAAAAACTTCCCAAGAAACTCGGAGAGGCTTTGGCGGTATCGATACTGAATGAGGAACAGTGCAGCTTTGAGTATGTGAAACCCGAAGGGAGCACAAAGAGGGTAGCCGATCCCATCAAGATATATACCGAAAACGGCAGATGGTATCTGATCGCCAGAGATTACAAGGATGACGGGATCAAATACTTCAACCTTGAGAAGATGAGACATTTCAAAAGAGTGAATGAGAAGCAGACGCTCACTTCGGAGATGAGAGCGCAGGCCGATAGTATGAAGAGTATCTGGAGTTCTACAGGGAAAGAGACCTGTCGTGTGGTGCTGTATGTCAAGCCGGAGATCGCCGAGTATATCAAAGATATCAAACTGCACAAATCTCAGACTATCCAGGACGAACACTATGACGGAGGGCTGGAGGTTCACTGCGAGATCACCCACAAACTGGAGATACTCCCCCAGATCAAGTACTGGCTGCCGAGAGTGCATATCATCGAACCGAAGTGGCTGCAGGATGATTTGATGAGGGATTTGGAGGTTTATCGGGATGAGGATGATAGGGTGCAGTATGGTTGACAAAAGAGTGTCAATTAAAATATGGTAAGATATTGTCAAGTCTTATTTCTGGGGAAGAAATATAGTTACTTTGTAACTAATCACATCTATCAATACTTTTTAAATTAC
>JBEWPZ010000046.1:0-14452 GCA_047689535.1 Candidatus Sulfurovum kebritense
GTAGCAGGTAGCAGGTAGCAGGTAGCAGGTAGCAGGTAGCAGGTAGCAGGTAGCAGGTAGCAATTCTTCATGGTTTGGGTAAGACCAACCTTAAAAGATAAAAGCATTTTAAAAAATGCTTACCGAACCTGCTACCTGCTCCTTACTATCTACTCCCTACTTTATATCCGGTCTTTGATCATCCGGAAGTTTTGAGAGATCCGCTTCATCGAACATCTCGACTTTCGGGATCACTATAGGGTTCAGGATCCCATCGTGCAGGATTCAATACGACAAATTCTCAGCGGCCTATCGCAAGGGTATAGAGTACCATCTCATCCATTTCAAAAAATACGTTCACCTCATCGTCATAATAGGCCCCGATCCCGCTGCATCCAATCCCCAGATAGTTTGATGCGATGTAGAGCCGGTGACCGATGATACCCGCTTTTTGATAAAGAGCCTGATAGTTGGACGCCTTTGAAGTAAGAAAAAAGGTCACCGCACCCTTGGCAGCAAGACTATACTGCTCCAGGCAAAGATACCCTGCCTTATTGGCAAAGTCACCATACCTGATATACGCTCCGTCTTTTTGAACCCCAAGCGGCATATCCACTACCCGGTTGACTACGGTATAGACCGATACCTCCTCGTCACAGTCTGAAAGCAGAGGCTGCATGACCATCTCCATGATATAGGAAAATTGCGCTTTGGTGATCGCCTCACCTTCAAACCCTCTTTGCGAACGTCTATTGAAAATCACCTCTTTGAGTCTCTCGTCTCTGTAGTCGAACTTGGGTGCCTTGAGTGCTTTTTGACATCCCTGAAGCAGCATTGTCTCCCTGTAGGCACGCATGATCTTCTCATTTGACTCAAATGTTCCACTCCCTTCGACATAAGGCAGCGCAAACTCCACGGCATCGATCTTCTGTTCTTTTCTGGGGATGGCTACCGTCGCTGCAGCAAGGAAAAACTCCCGCTCCTCAAAACCGAACATACGGTTCAGCTTCTCTTTCTCTATCCTGTAGCAGATCTGTACTGCATGTGGTTTCAGCAGTGCAGCTGCTTCGAGACTTCCCAGAAGATGCCCTGCATCCAGCAGGCAGTAGCGAAACGCACGGTCTTTATACTTCCAGCTGGAGCGGTAGTAGATCGCCGAGACCAGAAAAAGATACCCCTCCATTGCATGATCATATCCCAGGTATGGCTCCAGCCCCTCCCCTTCGCTGATCGATGCTACCAAGGTGATAGAGTGGGTGGCTACTTCATAGTGGTAGATCCCATCCTCAACTCCCTTCACTCCTCTTGCCTGAAAATAGAGTTCATTGGGATAGAGTGCTCCTGCACTGGGATTGATACGTAGATAGTACTCAAAACCGGGATAACTCTTCTTTGCCGTCAGTCCCGCAATGTGGTAGAGGAAATGATCTTCTTCGTTATCAAGGTCAAGTTTTCGTTTCGTGTAGCTCTCTGGGTAGTTTTTATAGGTAGAGGGTTGCGAGGACCAGTCAAGCTGATTGGGGTTGCTCCTCACAGACATATAAGAGTGTTTCGTCTGCTCATGATACCAAAACATCAAAGACCTCTTGGTGTCTTCTCTTCAACGCTTCGATCTTCTGACAAGACTGGTCAAAGAGCAGCGCATGTTCGATCTCCGGTCTACTCATATGCTTATAGCGTTCATAGGAGGCGATGACCTTCTGTGCCTTGGCCGGCATGTTCTTTCTGTTGCGTTTGATATGTTCAAAGGTGATCGCACCATTGATCAGCCCTTTTACAAGGTTACGCAGTGGATGGTCAGAGAGACGTAATGGATGCCATGCCTCCTCCAGCACCTCATGTGCTTCAAAATACTCCTCTTCATCAAGCAGTACCATATACGCTTTAAGTGCACCTTCAAGATCGTGATTCATCTTTAACATTAGATATATCCTCTTTTCACCATCCCTATCGCCATTGCCATAGAGAGTCCGTCATTGTTATACCCCTCTTCCCAACAGTTCTCACAGGTATCACCACATACAAAATCAGTATCTTCAAGAATCTCCTGAACGGTCTGAATACCATGCGCTTTGATATACGCTGCCAGTTGCCCCAACGTGACATCATGACAATAGCATATCAGTGTACTTTCATCAGGCATACGGTTCCTTTGGGGTTCTCAACTTTATCATAAAGTTGACTCTTTCTCTTTTGGCACTATACCAGACAAAAGTAAAACTACTCTTCCTACTTTGTCCATCCTTGTCTTTTGGGTGCTCCTTTTCGGATAATCTGTTTCAAATACGCCTTCACCTCTTCAACAAATTTGTCTCTCTCCTTCTCTTGGGCAAAACAACTGCTTGTGCAGCAGGCAAGATAGTCATCCTCTTTATCTGCTTTGGCTAAAAGAAAAGGATAGGAGAGAGATTCAAGTCCCTGCATCACTTCTGGCAGTCTGCTGTGAGGGGCTTTGATCACAATATCCCCTAACCTCATGCGAAGGTACGCTTGCGTAAGTTTTGGTACAGTTGAAGGAGAATCCGCTAAACGTGATCCATGGAGACGGAGTGTCTTTTCTACAATTTTTGTATACTCCTGATCTCCTCTCAGGCTTGCCAACCTTACCAGGTTATCCATCATAATACCCAGCGGAGAGGTATAGTACCTGTCATCAAAATCGGCTTCGGCTTTGATCATGTCATCGGCAAGATACCACGTCCCTTCATGATAGAACTTTTCTACTGCTATGGCCAGCAGTGTTTCACTCTCTTCCAGGTAGGCTTTGTGATAGGTACAAAGGTAGGCTTCAAGCAGTGCATCTATCATAAAGGCGTAGTCCTCCAGCAATCCCTCCTGCATCGGTCTCTTTCCCGCCAGTGTCTGATGATAAAGTCCTCCTTCGTTCCCCATCACCGCAAGCAATGTTTCCAGACGTTCCTCTGCGAGGTTCAGATACTTACGGTCCAGTCGGGAAGCCCTGAAGAGTGCCTTGATCATCATGGCATTCCATGCAGTAATGACCTTTGCGTCCACAAAGGGGAAACTTCGTCTCTGACGTAAAGCACGGAGATACGCTTTGGCTTCATTGAGCTTGGCAGGCTTATCGGGTTGGGTGATATGCACATGAGAGAACTCTCCATCGATATTGCCGTCCTCTTTGATACCTAGATATGCCAGAACGGCTTCGACCTCTTTCCTCTCCATGCCGTTCGCTATCAGTGTATGCCTCACCTCTTCATAGCTATAGATAAAGTATCCACCCTCTTCCCCCTCACTGTCCGCATCACTTGCAGAGAGGTAAAGTCCCTCTTTCCTATAGTAGTGCTCCAGATGTGTGATGGTCCCATCTACGATTTTTTTGTAGAGTCGATCACCAGTAAGTTCATAGAGTTTTACATAAAGAGGCACCAGCTCCGCATTGGTATAGAGCATCTTCTCGAAGTGCGGTATCTGCCATGCTTCATCCGTCGTATAGCGAAAAAAGCCGCCTTCAATCTGATCATAGATGCCTCCCTCTGCCATCCTTCTCAGGGTAGTCTCCGCCATGACACGTGCCTGTTTGTTCCCTGTAAGGCTGTAAAGTATCAATAACAGCTCTATCTTGGATGCCTCTGGGAATTTGGGCCGGGTAGCAAACCCTCCATGTTTGGTATCATAGGTTTTCGCCGCCTCTTCGACGACTTGTGCACTCAACCGGTGGAGTACTATCTTCGCAGTATCTACACTACCTTCATACTCTTCCTCTATTGGACCATACTGTTTGATCAACGCCTCGAGACCCTTACCGCCTTTATGATAGGTATCTGCCAGTGACGGTACGATCTCATCCATCCCTTTGGACCCATAACCTGCTTCCAAAGGAATATAGGTTGCCAGATGGAGCACCTCAAGATCCGAAGTAAGAAAAACACTCAGCGGCCAACCGCCCCGTTTGCTATAGAGATCCAGATATCGTTTCTGATATTTTTTGTCCAGCTGAGGCAACTCCTCTCTGTCCACCTTGATAGAGATATAGTTCCGATTCAATAAGGCTGCGATATATTCACTCTCAAAACTCTCCTCTTCCATCACATGACACCAGTGACAAGTACTGTAGCCTATGGAGAGAAAGATCAGCTTATCCTCTCTTTTTGCCTTCTTCAGTGCCTCTTCTCCCCACGGGTACCAGTGCACAGGATTATCTGCATGCTGCTGCAGATAAGGCGACGCCTCATTGATCAGAGCATTGCTATACTTCTGCTCTCCAGCTAAAACAAGTGTCATCCAAAAGAAGAGAAGCGATTTTTGCATCCTGGTCCTTTCGCTATAATTGTTCCACTATACCATAAAAGAGATGCTGATGACACAAGAAGAAAAAAACGAGATCAAACAAAAAATAGAAGCTGATATTCAAACGCTAAAAGAGCAGATCATCGCCCTGGAAGAGAAGGCCAAGCCGATCGCTCCGGACTGCTCGCTTGGCAGACTCACCCGGCTGGAAGCGATGGGAGAGCAGCATGTGAACAATCAGATATTGGATGAATCAAAACTGCGCCTGACCAGACTCCAAAATGCCCTGCTTCGTATCGATAAACCGATGTTCGGTATCTGTATCGAGTGTGAAGAGGAGATAGGCTTCGGACGGATGAGCATCCGCCCGGAATCTGTACGATGCGTTAGCTGCGCTGACGCATCAAGATAGTAGATAGTAGATAGTAGATAGTAGATAGGAAATAGGAATTAGTAGTTAGTTTCTTTTAGTTTTT
Source organism: Candidatus Sulfurovum kebritense (assembly GCA_047689535.1). Taxonomy (GTDB): domain Bacteria; phylum Campylobacterota; class Campylobacteria; order Campylobacterales; family Sulfurovaceae; genus Sulfurovum; species Sulfurovum kebritense. The sequence goes on from JBEWPZ010000046.1 coordinate 4,707, forward strand.
TTGTACTAGAGACCAACATTTTAATTAACGATTCTACTTCAGGATAAATAGAGTCGAACATTTTTTGATTAATATAATCTGATTCCTTTAACAGTTTTAGCCAATATTTTGTTTCATTTGCCTCTTTAAGTGCGATCATCTGTTTATGTAAATAGTCTGCTCTAGATTGTGCATATTTTGCCTCCTGCATTAGCGCACCAATTGCTGTCCCACTTCTCAGAACCTGTTTTGACAAAATATATTCTTTTTGACTTTTTTGTAGATATTGATTCAATTTTACAATACGCAGTGCAAACCCAAATGATTTCTCTTCCAGTATGCTCTTCCCCATCACCTACTATCTCCTATTTACTACTTACTATCCGAAACATAGAAAGCTACAAGCTTTCTATGTTTCCTACTACTTTACCTACAATGCTCACTTCATCCGGAGCCAGTGCTTCAGGAGAGTAGTTCTTGTTATCAGAGATCAGCTCTATCATCCCGTCTGCTCTTTGACGGATACGCTTGATAAAGAGCCCTGCTGTGGTTGAAGCGATAAAGATACCGTCTTTGTTGAGACTGGTCTGGGTACGGTCGACAAAAACGATCGATCCATCCTGAAGGGTCGGTTCCATTGACTCCCCGTCCACATGGATCGCTTCCAGTTCTGTGTTGCCCATCCCTACCATATTGTGCATCACCTTCTCATCGATCGCAATCGTCTCGAAGTTTTCATCAAAGACCTCAGCCCCGCCTCCTGCACTTGCACGGATATCTGAGAAGTAGCGTACTTGAAAAAACTTTTCAGTCTCCTCTTTAAGCATATCGACAGCCTGGTCAAAAAAGAGCCAGTTGACCGATATTTTTCTCAGCGCACAAAACTCCAAAATCTCTTCATAAGGGATTGAGTTACGCTTTTTCATCGTCGCAAAAGTACTTTGAGGGATATGAAGTGCCTGGGCGACATCCTTGTCAAAGACTTTTTTCCCCGGTACACTTTCAGAAATCACATCTTTTAGCTTCTCAATAATCTCACTTAACACCAACATTTCGATCTCCTTACTTTAATATATCACTCAAATGAGGATCTGTTTTTACATTATAGTATATTTTTTATAAAAGTATTACAATTTGGGATATTTTTATTCTATTAATCTATTTATGACATATTATTTAATCAGAAAACGTCATATATGAGGTGAATCTGGTAAATGGTAGCGTGCTCATACCTACAGGAGCACGTCTGCTTAGGACAGTATCTACTTGAAAGCCTGGCTTCTGGGCAGAACACTATAAAAGGATGGAGAATGGATTACAAAAAAGAAAGAAACCTTATCAATGAAGCGGTCAATGCGGGGTGCCAAACCGTAGCCCAGTTGGCACTCTATATCAAGTTACATACAAAGATAGCAGTCTAGTCCAGGACCAGTACTGTTACCTCCTCTCCTGCTGTTTTGGTGCCCTCCTCCTCAGAGGTAACGAGCAGTGCCACATCTCCAAGCATATTGGTCAGGATCGCAGAGCTTCCTACCTTCTTATCTTTGAAATCAACATAATAGTTGCCCTCTACCAGTTTGAGGTTACATGCAGTAAACTCCGCTTTTTTCGCACGTTTGTTAAACGGTTCATCAAGGATCGCTTTTACCTTACGCAAAACACACTTACCTTCCTGAAGTTTTGCGATCAATGGCAGCAGATAGAGCAGCGCAGTTACGGTTGAGGAGTAGGCAAAACCGGGCAGTCCGACAATGAACTTGTCGTCTTTTCTCGCAACCATAATATGCTGACCGGGCTTGATACGTACACCCTTGAAAAGCACTTCTGCACCTAGCTCGGCGATCACATCTTTCACAAAGTCAAAGTCACCGACGCTCACTCCACCGGTCGTCACAACGATATCACTCTTTTGGAGTGCTGCAGCCACCGCCTCGGTGATACTCTCTTTATCATCTTTGATACAGCCCATCTGAAGTGCTCTACCACCGTACTTTTCCGTAATCGCTTCCAGGATATAGTTGTTTGAACTTCTTATCTGTGCATCGTTGGTCTGCGTTTCTCCAAGCTCCAAGAGTTCTGAACCTGTAGAGAGAATAGCGACAGTCGGTTTATCATATACCAGTGGAGTTACCACATTGAGACTGGCCATCACACCGATCTGGGGAAAGTCTATCGTTGTACCTTTAGCGATCAGTTTCTGCCCTTGTGCATAGTTCTCACCTACTTCTCTGACAGCAAATCCACACGGCACTTCCTCTTTGATGGTGATCTCATCACCCTCCACCTCGACATTCTCTATCGGTATCAGCGTATCTGCCCCTTTAGGCATCAGTGACCCGGTGAAAGTTTTGATACAGGTACCGCCACGCACTTCCTCTTTCAACTCAGAACCGGCAGGGTTGATACTGGCGATCTTCAGCCTTTCCAGACCGATATCTTCATGCCTGAAGGCATATCCGTCCATGGCCGAAGTCGGGAAAGCCGGAGAGTTGTGATCGGCCGTGATATCTTCAGCCAATACATACCCCAGAGACTCCATCAGATAAAGCTTTTTTGTCTTATAGTGGTTGATTTTCTGATCTTCGATGATCTCCATCGATTCGTCAAAGTGCATAAACATTGTGAAAAAGTTCCTTTTAAAATTAATAATTAAAAATGAAGAATTAAAAATTCTGGATTGTTTTACTCTGTAAAACTGTTATCCTATAAAAGCATTGCCACGCAATGCAAACCACCGCTCATCACTCCTCATTCCTCACTTTTACTTGCCGGAAGCAAGTAAACCTGACCCGTCCATGGGCGTACTGCGGTCTTCTGCATAGACTCTTTTGCCTGCTATCACATCATACTTCCAGATCGGAGCATTAGCCTTGAAGTCCTCTACAAACTCATCGATCAACTCCAATGCCACACGACGCTTGGGAGAAAAGACTGCAGAGATATAGGAAGAGGTATGTACCGGTACATCACCGGTAGCGTGTGCCATCTTTACGATCGCGCCTCTCTCTTTTGCTTTTTGCTGCCAACTCTCAAACCATGATTTCAGTACCGGCTCATAGATATCAAAGCTCAACGCTTCAATATCACCCTCAGCACGGATCGTACCTACAAAGGGAATGTACGCCCCATAGTTTGACTCTGCCTCTTCATCCAGCCAGCGCCCAAAGATCTCTTTGACATCCAACGGCCCGTTATATAGTTCCATTAAAAAGTTCCTTTTCAAAAATTAGGAACCAGGAGTGATAAATGAGAAGTGTTGGTAAGCATATCTCCGCTCTACTTTTATAAAAGTTTTCACAGAAAACAAACCTTCACTCCTCACTCCTCACTCCTCACTCCTCACTTGTTGAGCACTGCTCAACACTATCCACCGCACACCGGAGGCAGGATCGATACCCTGTCCCCCTCTTTCAGTTCAAGATTGAGATCGTTGACCATCGTATCATTCACAGCTACCGCACACTTACTGAGCCATGGGGAAACTGCCTCATCCTCTTTGAGCTTTGCAGAGACATCTGCAAGTGTTTTAGCCTCTATCTCGATCGGTGCTTTACCGATGGGACCCAAAAATTCTACTTTTATCATATATTTCCTTTGCTGACTTACACAGAAGCAAGGCTCCTCTGCACACATCTTCCCTTCGGGGACAGCTTACAGCACGAGTATTGTTTGAAACAGGTATCTGTTTCGTGTAGCCTGTTCCAGACATAAGCTAAGAACACTACATAAATGACGTGGATTATAAAAGTTGTTTGCTATAATTACGCTTAAACAGATTTTTGGAGCATATCTACGTCTATGTTATTTGGTTCTATCAGTTACCTCAACCTTCTTCCTTTTCAACTGTTTCTGAAAAGACATATGCGCTCCAATGCAGCAAAGATGGCATTTGGGTATAAACGTGCCGTACCGAGCCAGATCAATGCTTCACTCAAAAGAGGTGAGGTCAATGCAGCCTTTATCTCATCCATAGAATCCAGAAGATCTCAATGTACCGACCTGGGCATCATCGCAGATAAAAAGGTCTATAGTGTCTTCGTGATCCCTGGTGCAGAAGCGCATGATCCAGCCTCAGCAACGTCCAACCGACTTGCAAAAGTACTGGGACTCAAAGGGAAAGTGCTTATCGGGGACCAGGCACTCAAATATTATCTCTCAGGGGGAGAGGGTATCGACCTGGCAGAGGCCTGGTATGCAGAGACGAAACTTCCTTTTGTCTTTGCCCGCCTCTGCTACAACCGACACAGAAAAAGTGTAGAAGCACTGGCAAAAAAGTTTGCCCATACCCATGCACGTATACCCCAGTATATACTCAAAAGAGAGGCGAAAAAAAGAGGGATCACCCCAAAAGAGCTCTTATGGTACCTGGAGCATATCGACTACACGATGAACCACCGATCGAAAAAAGCGTTGAAACTTTTTTTAAAACGTTCCCGAAAAAAAGGCTAATCAGACCGATTGATCTTGTCACACAGTCTTTTGAGCGTGCCAAGGTCCATAGGTTTTGCATAATAGTACCCCTGGACCTCATCACACCTGAGCTCCCTGAGGTAACTTAACTGTACTTCTTTCTCTACCCCTTCGGCCGTGATCTTCAGATCAAAGGTCTTTGCCAGTGCCACAATGGCTTTGACAATGGCCACATTCTCTTTGGACTCCGGGATTCCCTCAATAAATGACTTGTCGATCTTTAAGCGTGTTACGGGAAGCTTTTGCAGGTATGCCATCGAGGAGTACCCTGTACCGAAATCATCAATCGCCAATTCAACCCCCATATCTCTTAACTTGTAAAGTGTCTGAAGGACCTGTTCTTTATAGTTGGCCGAAAAGCTCTCCGTGATTTCAAGTTCCATCATACTCGGAGGAATTCCTGTATTTTTTATGACCTGCTCCACCATCTCGGTAATGTCACTCTGAAACAGTTGTATCGTGGAGATATTGATACTTACCTGTTGCATCGTATACCCTTCTTTGTGCAACTCCATAAAATCACTACAGGCTTTTTGTGTCACCCATTCACCCAATGGTATGATCAAACTGGTCTCTTCAAGGAGAGAAATAAACTCATCCGGTCTAAGAAGACCGAAACGTTCACTTTCCCACCGAAGAAGCGCTTCCATACCTATGATTTTCCCGGTACTGATTGAGATCTTCGGTTGATAGAGAAGATGAAACTCTTCACCATGACGGATCGCTGATTTCAGGGCATTGATACGTTCTGCCCTCTTCTCCACTTCAGATGCCAACTGTTGAGAAAAGAAGCTGTATCCGTTATGCCCGCGATCTTTGGAGTGGTACATCGCCATATCAGCATGTTTTATCAGGGTAACCGTATCCTCACCATCTTCAGGGGAGACAGAGATGCCTATACTCACTGTCGTATTGAGAATATGTTCATCCAACAGAAACGGTTCGTTAAAGAGAGCCAGAATCTTTTCTGCAGTCTCTTCAAGTATTTTAACATCCTCTACATTTTCGATCATCAGGATAAACTCGTCTCCACCGATACGTGCCAAAGTATCGACAGAACGTATCAGATGGTTGAGTTGCGTAGCCACTGCCTGCAAAAGCTTGTCCCCGACATTGTGTCCCAAGGTATCATTGATCTGTTTAAACTGATCGATATCCAAAAACAAAATTGCAAGCTTTGTACTCTTTACTTCAGCCTGGCGGAGTGCATACTCAAGCCTAGACATAAAAAGACGTCTGTTCGGCAAATTGGTCAGAGCATCATAGAAGGAGAGAAACTCAAGGTCTTTTTTGGATGCTTTCAATTCCCGTTCCCTCTTTTGTATCGTCTGCGCCAATTGATTGATATTATTAGAGATCATCTCCAGTTCATCTCCTGTCTGCACAGGCGGGGAAGTGGTATAGTCACTCCGCTCTATCTTCTCTATCTGTCCCATCACCCGATTAAGCGGCTGCGTCAATCTACGTAAAACGAACTGATGCAGTGCCAGCAATACAAAGAGTGTCACAATGACCAAAATGGAGAGTAACTGATACCTGTTCTCATACATTGTTTTTAACAATGTTGAAGTATTGAGTCTGGCAGGGAAATAGACCATACCGTTTTCTGTTTTGAGCTTTACCGCTGTATGGTAGCTGTCATCCCTCTCAAATACCTCCAATCCCTCAAACCCATTTGGATGATGGAGAAGAAGTGCACCGGAAGCATAAGGTGTCTGCAGACTCATTTTCAGTTCTATCCCAAACGCATTGGAGAGTGCAGAGAGATCGCTCTTTTTAATGATATGGGACATCTCGATATGTGCCTTGACCCGCCGACTGTCACTACCATAAAGATTCTGGTGTGACTTGATGATCAGATTCTCATTTAAGTAATGGTACGTGACAAGCGCTTCAGAAATCTTCTCCATACTATAGTACGACTTATGTTTAAGTCTGATCAGCGGATCTTCTCGGTAAGGTATCTTTTGATAGGATGGTTGACTCTCAAGTTTGCTGTAAAGCAGACGGTTACCTTCTTCATAAGAGAAAAAATTAAGCCTGTACGCCCCCCTCTCTTTTTGCACAAAAGCGATGAGCTCTTCATCTTTGTCATAGAGTGCAATATCATCATTCAAAGAGAGCTTTACCCTGTCAAGCAACTGCTTGGCAAGCATTTTTTTCTCTTCATCGAGCAGTATTGCATTATAGTCATGCTTGTTTTGATAATTATTGACCAGATCAATGGAACTGATAAGATACTTATCGGTTTTAATAAAGGAGACCCCCTCCTTTAATTTCTCTTCCGTTTGCTTAATTTCATTGTACAGCCTTGTGAAACCGTTGAGCATACGCTTTTGGGTATTTTCTCTATAGTTTTTTTCCATGACCGTATCAAAATAGATACCTAAAAAACTCACCAGTACAATAATGGCAACCAATACCAGGAGTGAGAGACTATGGCTGAGTTTGAGATTTTTCATTTTAAAATATAGGGGATACCTCTTTAACATTCTCTCTGGTCACCAGTTTCACCGGTATCTGAATATGTTTGGGGACACGCTCCCCCTTCAGTAGTGAAACTGCAACCTCCGCAGCCTCTTTCCCGCCCAACGGAAATAGTACGGAGGCATGTTGTGCCCCCTCTCTAATGGCCTCTTTTGCTTCAGCCGTATAATCACATCCTACCATAATTATAGAGGCCGGGTCAATACCGTGACGGCGCAACACGTCACGCACACCGCTCAACATGCTGTCACTTTCAGAGAAGATGGCATCCAGCCGGATACCTTCAGCGATAATCTTTTCCATCTCTATAATCGCATCTCTTCTCAGGTAATTACCTCTACGCCTGATCACCTGGATCTTTTCATACTTACTGATCTCTTTCAGGAATCCTTCACTTCGTTGCTCTGTGACATCAATATTTTCCAATCCTTCAAAGAGCAGGACTTTCCCCTTTCTCTCCAACTGACTGGCAATAAACTCAGCTGCAAGCATCCCGATCTTCCTATTATCAGAGTTGATAAAGGTCGTATACGCCATCGTATCAACACCCCGGTCAAGGATCACCACCTTGATACCTGAACTGTAGGCTTTTTCGATGACGGGGACTATGGCCGAAGCATCACTGGTACCCACGATCAGCAGATCCACTTTTTGTGCGATAAAATGTTCCATCTGTCTGATCATCAAAGAGATTCTACCCTCGGCATCTGAATAGATAAACTTTATATCCGGATGGTGGGCAAGGGTCTCTTCCACCTCAATCACCTGTGCTTTTCTAAAATCATTTGCCATCGTATCCTGGGCAAATGCTACCACATATTTGTCTGAGGCACAGATAAGACCCGTGATCACAAACAATAACCATCCGATATAATGCAAGGATCTCATCTTCCCCTCCTTTAAAAAAAGGATTACTCAATTTCAGCAATCGCCTTGTTGATTCTTTCTACAGTCTCTTCCACACCAAGGATCGCCATAATCTCATCCAGACCCGATCCGGTCATACTTCCAAGCAAGCTGACACGAAGCGGCTGTCCGATCTTTCCGAATCCGATCTCCTTGGTCTCAACGATCTTCTCGAGTACTTCATGATAGTCACATGGGAGGTGCAGTGTACTCTCCCAGTTTTGTAACATCTCCGCAAAGTCGGAAAGGATCACTTTCGCCTCACCCTTGAAGGCTTTTTTCGCTGATTTTGCATCATACGCCTCAGGTCTGTGAAGGATCAACTTGATCTGTTCTGCCAGTTCAACAAGCGTCTTTCCTCTCTCTTTGGTTGCGTCAAGCAGGAGTTCGATCTTGTCATGCTCTCTGATATCCACACCGAACGGGTGAAGCAGGTCTGCAAGCCTGCTGTTTGGCGTATTTTTGATATAGTGGGCATTGAGCCAAAGAAGTTTGTCCAGGTTGTAGTTTGAGGATGATCTACTCAGGTTGTCCGGCTCGAACAATTCGATCATCTCTTCGATACTGAAGATCTCCTGATCCCCATAACTCCACCCAAGACGTACAAGAAAGTTGAGCAGTGCTTCGGGCAGGAAACCAAGCTTCTCATACTCCATCACATCGGTAGCACCGTCACGCTTTGAAAGTTTTTTCCCCTGCTCATTGTTGATCATCGCTACATGGTAGAACTTCGGCAGCTTGAATCCCAGTGCATTGTAGACAACGATCTGCTTAGGCGTATTGTAGAGGTGATCATCCCCACGGATCACATCGCTGAGTCCCATCAGGGCATCATCGATCGCAACGACGAAGTTATAGGTCGGTGTACCGTCCGCACGGGCGATAATGAAGTCATCCACCTCATCAGCCGAGACACTGAACTCACCTTTGACCCCATCGGTAAAAGAGATCATCCCTTCAGTCGGTGCCTTGATACGGATCACAGGCTCGATCCCCTCTGGAGGTGTGCCTGTAAAGTCACGGTATCTGCCATCATAACGAGGACGTTCACCTGAAGCCATCTGTGACTCTCTAAGCGCATCAAGCTCCTCTTTACTCATATAACACTTATAGGCTTTCCCCTCATCGAGAAGCTGCTGGATATACTTTTTATAGAGGTCAAAACGCTTAGATTGATAGAGTACTTCTCCGTCATAGCTCATGCCGACCCAGTCAAATGCTTTGATGATCGCCTCCAGCGCCTCTTCCGAGTTACGTGCAAGATCTGTATCCTCGATACGGAGCAGAAACTCTCCACCTGTCTTTTTCGCCCAGAGCCATGAGAAAAGAGCGGTTCTAAGTCCGCCGATATGCAGATACCCTGTAGGAGAGGGTGCAAAACGTGTGACTGCCATAGTAATACCTTGAAGTGAAATTGTCAAATTGTAGCAAATAAGTCGTTAAAGGAGGGTTGCAGAGGAGGGAAACATCAAGCGAAAGAAGCTCTTTGTCAAAGGGGTATTGAAGCGTTTATCTATCCAGCCGACTTTACATCGTTCTTGACATTCTCGACAATAGCAGGACCGACACCCTTGACACGTGACATCTCATCCACGCTTTTGAAAGATCCTTTTTTGCGTTCACTGATGATCGCTTCTGCTTTTGCTTCACCGATCCCTTTGATCGTCATAAGATCCTCTTTTGAAGCCTTATTCAGCTCACCGACACTCATCGCCATAAGCGATGTACCTGCAAACAATAGTAAACCTAGAATGATTTTTTTAAACATTTCTTCCCCTTTATGATAATATGTATATAATTAACCCCTCTTCAAAGAGCTTTTTAATGATAACGTATTTCATCTTTACGTTAAATATAATGCATTTAAGCTATCATATTAATATTTCTTAAAAAAGGTATATCAT
>JBEWPZ010000011.1:0-49466 GCA_047689535.1 Candidatus Sulfurovum kebritense
TATAGCACCGAATACCTTTGGTGTCAAGGGTTTTTGCAGAAAAAATTTAAAAAAAATCGTTTTTTTTCATTTACTTACACTATATAAGGAAATTAAGTCAATTTTGATGCTAATACTCCCATTTTTATCATCAGTCATTCAAGATGATCACATGAATCAAAATCATACATCAAGCAGGGAGCGTAAAAAGAAATAAATAAGGGAAAATATGTGAATAGTTAGAAAGAAAAAAAGTATGGACATGAGTTTTCACTCATGTCCTGAAGTATAAAAGAAAAAAGCGATAGATTAAAGCTCTTCTGCCTTTTGCACATCGTAAAGGATGTCATCCATTGGGTGTCTATACATAGGCATAGCAAGTCTCTTCTCATCAAGTACGTGACCGATGAATCCGATAGATCTACCTACGATAAAGAATGCATTGAGTGTACCTGAAGAGATGAACTCATCAATCTCTGTCTCAGAGTAACCGAGTGCTCTCCACATATCTACCATCAAGATACCGATCGTACCGTCAACGTTAAGAATAAGGTTCTCTTTCTTAGACGTAGTCAACGCTTCTACTGTTCTTGCATAGTCAAGAAGTGGTGTCGCTGGGAAGTTCTCTGCCGCGTAATCCATCAAACCTTTCACACGCAGGTCAGGGTTTTTCAGTGACTTAATTCTGTGACCGATACCTGGAATCGGCACACCTTCACTCTTCATATACCCCAAGAACTCTTTTGGTGAAAGATTGTTGTCATCTGCATACTTGAAGTACTGTGCCGCACCGTCAATTGCACCACCGAATCTTGGACCGATTGTAAGTAGACCGGTTACAAGTGACTCAACGACTGATTTACCAGCTCTTGCCGTTACTTTAGCGTTGTGTGCACCAGATACTGCCGGACCATGGTCAGCAACAGTTTTGATCACAGTTTCGATAAAGTCTGTCGCCCATTTCGGATACTCTTTTTTGAACCAAAGCAGTGAAATAACATCACCGATTCCTTTTCCAGTGCTTGGAAGCGCTACTGAAGAGATAGGGAATCCAGCGTAAGTCGCTTCTTCACCTCTGTCATCAGAGATCGTACAGATGAACTGCTTGCTTCTTCTCACTTTTGGAACCGTGTTGATCTCAGGTTCTGGGATCGGATCAAGGTTAAGAGATGCAAATACTTCTTGGATCTTCGCAGGAAGGTCATTGAATGTTTCAGGTACATAGATACCTGCTTCTGCCATCGCTTTGTTTTTCGCTTCAGCAGTCTCTCTCTCAGCGTTTGCTGATGCACCAGCGTGACCGAATTGTACACCGCTGCTGTAGTGTTTTGCGATCGTACCGATACACCATGCGATAATTGGCTTAGTGATTCTTCCGTCTTTCACCGCTTCGATCACTTTGTACTCTTCAGTACCACCAACTTCACCAAGAAGGATCATGTATTTTACATTTGGGTTGTCTTGCATTCTAAGAAGGTTATCGATAAATACAGAACCAACGAATCTGTCACCACCGATCGCAACACCTTCAGCAATACCGTCAGCATTGATAGCAATAATGTTAGAAAGCTCGTTGAAAAGACCACCAGATCTTGTCACAAGACCACAAGAACCTGCTCTGTGAAGCTTAGAGTTTACGATGTTCTCGATCGTACCACCAACGTTCGCAATCTTGAATGCACCTGGTGCGATACCACCAACTGTTGCAGGCCCGATCACTGTTACACCAGCGTCACGTGCGGCTTGGTTCATCCCTCTTGCAAGTCTTTCAGGGATACCTTCTGCAGTGATCATGATCGTGTTGAATCCACCGATCTCAAGTGCTTCCATTGTTACATCATATGCTGTTCTGAATGATGCAAAGTTCAAAAGAACGTCAGCTTGCGGCTGTGCAGCTTTTGCTTCAGCAGTACTTTTGTAAAGTGGGATCATAATCTCATCACCACCCCAGAAGAACTTGTCAAACTTGTTACCGCTTGTCGGAGCCACGATACCTGCTACTGAAGGTTTCTCTCTTTTGATCGTATAATCATAGTCAAGCATTCTTTGGATTGCGGAACGGTTGTTGTTCCAGAAAATTGCTTGTGTATCTCTTGTAAATAATTGTGCCATCTTCTCTCCTTATGCCTCTACTGCCATTCTTACAATGTCAGTCACGTGTGTTTCTGGTCCATATACATCGATCCATAGACCAAGTCTATCTGCAGCTTCTTTGATATCTTTAAGACCTTTCTCGTAGTTTGGCCCACCACGTCTTACGTAGATCTTGATACCAGTCTCTTTCATCTTGTCAGCATACGCTTCGAATGCTTGGATAATACCTGTAAAAGTTTTTGCAACATCTGTAAAGTTCGCGATCGCACCACCGATGATAAGAATCTTATCTCTACCTTGTGCATCTTTCTCTCTTGTCATAAGGTCAAGTAGTGTTTCAGCGTAGAACTTTGTCTCACCTGTTGTTGGACCACCAGAGTACTCACCATAGTTCGCAAGATCATCGATACCTGCAAGGTCAGCAATGGTATCAGCATATACCACTGATGCACCACCACCGGCAACCATTGTCCAGATACGCGCATCAGGCTTAAGGAGTGTAAGCTTCAAAGATGCACCTGTTTTTGCATCTGCTTCTTCAACAGCGAGTACTTCAGGAGACTTCTCTTCCATACCGAATGCAGTCGGGTACTCAACGTCACCCCATGCATCAACCATCATAAATCCAGCAGTATCGTCAAGTTTCGCAACCATATCTAGAAGTTCGATCTTGTTTCCTTGCATGACAAACGGGTTGATCTCAAGGTAAGCAAAGTTGAGCTCTCTGTATGCTCTAAAGAAACCGATCGCAAATTCAGCAAAGTTTGCTTTATCATTCTCTGCTACATCGGCAGGAACATTTGCTCTGATCTTCTCAGCGATCTCCTCTTCGCTCTCAGTGATCTTGAAAGCAACTTCAGTCACTTTCTCTTCCCAACCCTCTTCTACTTCCATACCACCTTCAGCTGACATGTAAAGTACATCTTCATCACCCACACATGTTGCAGAGATATAGTACTCTTCCGCTTGTTCATGCGGTGTGAACGGCTCAACTACAAAGTGAGTCAGGTAGTCTACTGATGGTTCACCTACAGGCGTATCACCGTCAAATGCAAAGTATACTTCTTGCTTACCGTCTGCTTTCTCATCGATCCATGAAGCAGCTTTGTCAAGTTTTACATCACCAGGTTTTTGGTCTCTGAAAAGTACTAGACCGTTTTTACCTCTTTTACCAAATAGCATATCCGGCTTAGCAACCAATGTTTTTTCGTTAAGCCAAGCATTCTCTTTTGCAGCTTCTTTTAACTCTGATCCATTCTGAACCAATACTGTTTCGTAAGCATAAGTGAAATTTGGAAAATATTTATCCCAATGCTTAGCCAAAATCGACTTTGCGTCGTATTCTCTAATCGCCTTTTGAGCCATACGAGTTCTCCTTTAATTAAGTTCACATTAGTCTAGCATTAGATAGTTTTAACTTTCGTTTAGCTAATCATATCTATAAGAATAAAAAAAATAATGTGTATATTAGAAACAGTTTTTTAGCTTAACTTTTTACTGTTTGTTACAAAGTGGTATACCATAGTATTGAAATTGATACCATTCGCTTCGTTTAGGGGGGTCATAACACTCCACACCCGCTGCTTTGAGTTCCTTGGCCTTATCATAGGGGGCATAGATGCGTTTTGCAAAATGCTTATCATGCATACCTGTCAGATAATAACTCTCTTTATGTGTAATAATCACCAAGGCAGTCAATACCAGTGTAGAAACGACAAAATAAAACCCGGTTTTATAGAGTGTTTGAAACTGAGGGAGCCGTACACGCATACTATAATGAAATACAGAGAGCATCAAAGGAACAGCGATCATCATATAAGGGGCGAAGTCCGTGATATGAATCCTCTGTCGTATCGACAGAAGCAGAGAAACTGCCAATGCAGTAAATGAGATATACCAGAGCAGGTTTTTTTTACCTCTGAGCAGTATACGGTAGAGGGCATAAAAAAAGTAGAGGAACACAAACGGTGAAAAGAGCGTTGCATAAAGACCAAAGATCTCTACAAAGTGCCCTGATGGCAGGCCGCCGATGACAATACCTTTTGCTAGATAGATAAATGCCAACAGAAATGTCGAAGAGAGGATCGCTAATGGTTTGTCTTTGTGAACCACAGCATATAACAATACGGCGATAAAGAAAATGATCGATGCTTCATGGATAAAAAAGAGTATCAGCATCAGGAACGGAAGTACCCAGAAGTATCCTTTTTCATACATCAGTACAAACAACAGGACAACCGGTAAAACAAGGATAGCGATATTGGCCAGTGTACTGCCCGTCAAAATACCCGGTAAAAGCATAAAAATTACGGTAGCCAGGTAGCTGTCGGCAGGTTTTGTAAATGCTCTTTTGCTCAATTGATAAAAGAGTGTAATACTGAGAAATCCTGCAAAAAGGAAAAAGAGTCTTAAGCCCACGAAACTGTCGCTTATCCCCTGCCCCCATCTCATAAAGAGGGCCACAAACGTATCTTTAATAAAGAGGGTCTTTGCTTCGTGGGGGCTGATAGGTGTGGTTGCGGCCAGATAAAACACTGCTACTGCATAAAAAAATGCAATGATCCAAAAGTAGTGTTTTTTCATGCGCTGTTTTACAGTTTTAAGAAATTATCCAACATTGTATGCCCATGTTCACTCATAATGGACTCAGGGTGGAACTGTACACCATAAATCGGTTTGTCCTTGATCTGCAAAGACATAATCTCATCATCATCGATACTGTGAGACGTAGCGATGATATTGTCAGGAAGATTCCCTTTTTTGACTGTCAATGAGTGGTATCGTGTCGCCCTGAACTCTTCAGGCAGTGTCTTGAAAATAGGTGTTTCAGAATCGATATGTACCTGTGAGGTCTTTCCGTGCATCATATGTTTGGAGCGGATCACTTCACCACCATATGCCTGTGCAATACTTTGATGCCCCAGACAGATACCGAAGATCGGCGTCGCATCTCCAAACTCCTTGATCACATCAAGTGTGACTCCGGCATCATCAGGAGTCGATGGTCCGGGAGAAAGAATGATCTTCTCAGGATTGAGTGCTTTGATCTCTTCAATGGTGAGTTCGTCGTTACGGATCACCTTAAGGTCCGCACCCAACTCTTTACAATACTGTACAATATTATAAGTAAAGCTGTCGTAGTTATCTATCATTAGTACCATTTTCTATCCTCTCACTTTAGGTCCACTGTCCAAAAGAAATCAATCCATGATGTGGCTTCTTTGACATACCAATCGGGTGCTATTTTAGCACTTTTTTTATAAAAGAGTGAGGCAGTAAAGAAATGAATATCGGGATAGTTCTCCTTCAGTACCTTCAGTACTTCAATGAGTGTATCCCCACTGTCTACGATATCATCCAGGAGCAACACACGCTTTGCTGATCTGAGGTCGGGGATATTGAACACCTCAACACTCTCATTTTTTTCTGTATCTTCATAACCAATGGTATTGACACTGTAGACCTCACGCATATCATAATATTCTCCCAGCAGGTGAGCCATCGTCATACCACCTCTGGCAATACAGAGTATCGCATCAAAAGGCTGATCTATCTTCCCGGCTAGCACCTTCAGGTCATTCCTGAACGTTTCATAAGGGTAGTAGACCCTACTCATAAATTTTTAACTCATGATAGAGGCTGTCACGCTCTACCGGCGTAAAGCCTGTATTTTTGATCATCGAGATAAACTCTTCGAGTTGCATTCCCTTGGCACTGTCTGCTCCGGCAGCTGACTGGATCGACTCTTTTTCTATCGTTCCGTCCAGGTCATCAGCACCAAACTCCTGGGCAATAAGGGCAAGATTGATCGAAGCAGTCACCCAGTAGGCTTTAATGTGCGGGATATTATCCAATAGGATACGACTGATCGCATAGGTTTTCAGTACCTCTTGTCCTGTCGGAAAGTTACAGTTTTTCAGATAGTTGTTTTCCCGTTGGTAGACCAGCGGGATAAATGCATTGAATCCCCCGGTCTTATCCTGCAGATCACGAAGGCGTATCATATGGTCGATACGGTGTGCCCGTGTCTCCACATGTCCAAAGAGCATTGTTGCGTTACTCTCTTTCCCTTTTTCATGCCATTTCTGATGGATCTGCAACCACTGATCTGAAGTGACCTTACCTTTACAGAGATACTCACGTACCTTCTCGTCGAAGATCTCGGCACCGCCGCCGGGCATAGAGTCGACCCCGCTCTCGATCATCAGATCCAACACCTCATCGTAACTCAATCCGTACTCTCTATGCAGGAAATCAACCTCGGCAGCAGTCATCGCTTTGACGTGAAGCTCGGGGTGCGCCTCTTTGATCTTTCTGAAGGCACCCAGGTACCACTCCAATCCGGCATCAGGATTATGGGCAGAGACGATATGGATCTCCTTTGCCCCATTGGCTGCCGCATTTTTGGCGACCTCAAGCATCTCTTCGTGACTCATCGTGTAGGGGTTTGGATTTTTACGGGTCGCGGAATAGGCACAGAACTTACATACATCTGCACAGATATTTGTAGGATTCAAGTGGCGGTTGATATTGAAATAACTCTTCTTACCGTACTTTTCCTGTCTGATCCTGTCTGCCAGTTCACCGAGCGTATAGAGATCAAGATCATAAAGCGCTTCCCCCTCTTCACGACTTAACCTCTCTCTGTTCTTTACTTTGTTGATCAATGCGTCTTTTTGCAATTCCGTCATAGGCCATCCATAGATTTCTCACACCCTCAATCGCTTAATATTTCATCATCTTCTGCTTGGGTGCGGTAATAGTTTTCGGTATTATACCACTAAAAGATTAGGGAGTGAAAAGTGGATAGTCTCAAAGCCCAGGTAGAAGAGCTTCTGTACAATAACGCCGAAGATTTCAAGATCGCCAAAGTGCTCAAAGCGGATATCAAACACTATCTTGAAAACCTTGAAGAGACCTTCCGTACCTCAGGGGGAAAAGACTTTTTGGTCAAACATACCCGTAAGATAGACTGCATTCTTCAACTTGTCTATAAGGTTGCGCTGCGGGCAATGTTCGGGAACTATGCGCCGATGAAAAACTCCCTGCCTGTTGCGATGATCGCCCTGGGAAGTTATGGTCGAGAACAGCTCTGTGTCCGTTCGGATATCGACCTGATGATCGTCTACAAAGATATTCCCGGATATAATACGCAGGCCTTCATCGAGAAGATCCTCTATATTCTCTGGGATACGGGACTGAAACTCGGCCACCGTGTACATACGACAGAAGAGCTCTTTGACGTTTCCAAAACAGACATTACCATCAAAACCGCGTTGATAGAGTCACGCTTTATCGAGGGATCGAACTTTATCTGGACAGCCACACAAAACGCGCTTCAGAAAATACGGCATGATAATATAGAAGGTTTTATACAGGAAAAACTGCAAGAGCAGAAGGCACAGCACAAAAAATATCCCCTGACCATGGAACCGAACCTCAAAGAGGGGATCGGAGGTTTCCGTGATGCCAACCTGATCTTTTGGATCGGGAAGATACTCTATAATGTCGACAGCATCAAAAACCTTCCTGAAGAGATCATCGCAGAAAAAGAGTACCGGGCTTTCCGTATCGCACTGGAGTTTCTCTTCCGGGTGCGTTCTGCACTCCACCTTGTCACACATAAAAAGGAGGACCGGCTCAGACTCGACCTTATCCCCCATGTCGCATCACTGCTTGGATATAATAACTCCCCCAAAGAACTTATGCGTTTCTCCAGAAAAGTCACAGAGAGTCTGAAAGTCCTGCGTCTCTACAGTATGATCTGGCTGGAGATGTTAACAAGAGAATTTCACACATTCGATGGTGTTGAGAACTATCTCTATCCCAAAGAGGCCAATGAAGATATCGATGCGCTTCTGGAACTGCTCGTAGACCATGCGGACCAGACATTCATAGCACACCCTACACTGCTTCAGGCCCTGACCAATGCTAAAAAACCCGAACGTCTGGATCAAACACTCTATCACACCCTTGCAAAACTCTTTTATCAACCGCATGTTTATCCGGTACTCAAGACGATCGCCTATGCCAGACAGCTCAGGTATCTGATCCCTCCTCTGAAACGTGTAGTGGATCTACCGCAATTTGACGGATACCATACCTATGCAGTGGATATCCACTCACTGCAGTCGGTCAAACACCTCGAAAACATCAAAGAGCCTTTTATCCAGTCACTTTTTGACGCACTAAATAATGAGGAAAAAGCGATACTGAAGCTGGTCACACTCCTTCATGATGCCGGTAAAGGGCGGAAGAGGGATCACCACAGTGTCGGAGCTTCACTCTTCAGGGTATTTGCCTCCAAACTGGGCATGAAAAGCGAACTGATAGAGAAGGGAGAGACCCTCATCCTCTATCATACGCTCATGTCCAAAGTAGCTCAAAGGGAAGATCTGCATAGCCATAAAGTGATTCTCAAGTTCGCTTCACATTTCAAGACAAAGAAGATGCTTGACCTGATCTATATCCTCACCTATGCCGATATGAGTGCCGTAGGTAAAGATATCTACAGCTCTTTCGCCTCCAAACTGATCCATACACTCTACCTGCAAGCCATCGATACGCTTGACCAGGAAAAACTGCTTGACGAAACGGCAAAACGTGTCAAAAAAGAAGAGTCGCTCAAGCGCAGTCCCTATTTTCTGACACTTACGAAATCCCAGCAGAATAAAATACTCTTTATCCCCTCCGATCTGCTCTTTTTACGCTATACACCTAAAAAGATCGTTGAGATCAGTAAGGAGGCGTTTGATCTGGAGACGTATACCTTTGCACTGCAAAACGATGATCACCTGAGTATAGAGATCATTCGTAAGAGACCGATCAACCTGGGCTACCTTCTCGCCAAGCTTTCCAATCTCGAAATACGTCATATGGATATCTACAAGCTCTTTAATGATACAAAATATTTCAAGATAGACTTTGAGGAGAAAGTAGACAAGGATGAGCTTCATGCGATCGAACAGATCATCCATGCCTCCTTTGTAAAAAAAGGGAGTCTGCTGACCAAAGTGCCTTTGATCAAACCCGAAGAGATAGAGATAGATTGTGAACACTCCCCCAATTTCGGTGCACTCTACCTGAACTGCCTGAACCAAAGAGGACTGCTTGCCTATGTGACAGAAACTTTTGAAGCTTTGGAGATCGATATCCTTACTGCCAAAATACATACGATAAAAAATCGTGCCAAGGATATGTTTCTCATCGAAAAGAATGGAAACTTTTGTCATAATACCGAAACAATTATGAAGAAACTTACAGGGGATTAATCAATGTGCGGAATTGTCGGATATCAAGGTCTCAAAGAGAAGAAAGAGATACTGCTGGATGGACTGCAGGAACTGGAGTACCGGGGATATGACTCAGCAGGAATTGCGGTGATCAACGGGAAAAAACTGGACAGCTACAAAGCGATAGGAAAACTGGAGAACCTCAGAGAGAAGACCAAAGCGTTCCACTCTGAGGGGTTTGGTATCTCTATCGGCCATACCCGCTGGGCGACACACGGTAAACCGACAGAGCTCAATGCACACCCACACTTGGGAAAATACAGCTATGTGGTGCATAACGGAATTATCGAGAACTACCAGGAGCTGAAAGAGGAGCTTATCTCTGAAGGGATCGGTTTTTTAAGCCAGACCGATACCGAGACCATTGTCCACCTTTTTGAAACGTATAATGATCAGCTCGAAGCGCCGTTCAAAGCCTTTGAAGAGACTGTCAATCGCCTGGAGGGGGCGTATGCGACGCTGCTTATCTCGGAAAGTGCACCCGATACGATCTTTTTTGCCAAAAACGGTTCACCGATGTTGATCGGGTTTGACGGGGAGGAGATCTACTTTGCCTCTTCGGATACACCGATCATCGGTAAAGCAAAAGAAGTCTACTATCTTGAAGATGGTGAGTACGGTTATGCCAAAGCGGGAAAACTCACACTATTTAATGCCGAGAGTGAAAAAAGTTTCACAAAACAACCGCTGAAATCCGATAAAGCACGGGCACAGAAGGACGGTTACCGCTTTTTTATGGAGAAAGAGATCTATGAACAGCGCCGTGTGATGAGTGAAACAATGATGGGGCGTGTACTGGATGACCGCATCGAATTTGAAGAGCTCAGCAGTGAGTTCTTTGAAGGGATCAACAGTATCAAGATCTGTGCATGCGGTACCAGCTACCACTCAGCATTGACGGCAGCGTATCTTTTTGAACGTATTGCAAAAGTACGCTGTGATGTCGAGATCGCTTCAGAGTTCAGGTACAAAGAGCCGCTGCTGACAGAGGATACCCTCTTTATCACGATCTCCCAAAGCGGCGAAACTGCCGATACCCTGGAAGCGCTCAAAATGGCAAAACGTGCAGGACTGAAGAGTCTGAGCATCTGCAATGTAGACAACTCCTCGATCGTACGGGAGAGTGATGCAGCGATCCTTACACGTGCAGGGATCGAGAAAGGGGTGGCGAGTACGAAAGCCTTTGCTACCCAGACCATGGTGCTTTGGATGCTTGCACTCTATGCAGGTCAGCAAAAGAACAGTATACCTCATGAGATAGTGGCTCGCGAGATCAAGGCGATGCTCTATACGCCAAAAGCACTCACTGTCACAGACGCCCTCCATGCAAAACTGCATAGACTTTCGAAGCGCTACCTGCATGGACACGGCTTCTTCTTTATCGGGCGTGACATCTTCTATCCGCTCGCCCTGGAAGGGGCCCTGAAGCTCAAGGAGATCAGCTACCTGCATGCTGAGGGGTATCCGGCCGGAGAGATGAAGCATGGCCCGATCGCATTGGCCGACAGTGAACTCTTTACGATCGCACTCATGCCGAAGAGTATGCACTATGAGAAGATCAAATCAAACGTCGAGGAGCTCAGTGCCAGAGATGCCACCATCTGTGCGATCTCACCGGAGCCATTCGACCTGGCGGATGACTTTATCAAAACACACTATGACTCCCATCCGATGCTGGAGTTCTTTGAGATGATGGTCGTTACACAGTTGCTTGCACTGGAGATCTCGGTAAGGCTGGGGAATGATGTAGATATGCCACGAAACCTGGCAAAGAGTGTCACAGTGGAGTAAGCGTTTAGCGTTTAGCGTTTAGCGTTTAGCGTTTAGCGTTTAGCGTTTAGCGTTTAGCACGATAATGTTTTTAGATCAGTATGTCAAGTGTTTTTAAAAAATATCCTCTATACTACGAGGGAGTTTGATTACATATACCTGCCACCTATCGGTGGACTATCAATTAAATGATATTTATAATGTAGGTATGCACCCAAGGGCACTTCTTCCCTTACAGTCAGTGTGCATTCCCACTCAGGAGAGACTGTGAAAGCCTCCACTTCCAAATTATTACAGGTTCTTTCACAGCCTCAGGAGAGTGGGAACGAGATTTTTGGTAAATTCCCGATGTCCAGGAGAAAATACCTTTGTAATGCTATTCTTCTTCAGTTTTCATCTCAATCAGTTCTGCCAAAAGCTCTTCGACCTCATCCTCGTCGAGTTCATTGCGATTGAGCTCTTCTACGATAGCAAAACACTCTGTACGCATTTCACGCAACTCCTCAAGATCTGCTTTTTGCTCTTTTGAAGCATTTTTAGCCTTATCGATCTCTGCAAAAAGGTCATCGATCGCTACTTCAAGGTCCGGGAGTATTTCCAGTTCCAAAAGATTTTTCAGTTTCTCTGCTGATGTCATAGTTATATCCTAGTAAAATAATTAACGTATTGTATCCAAATTATCACCAGACATTTCCCCCAGTTCATACTTCAGTTGCAACATTATTGTGTTATAGTATAGGTCATGAAAAAGTTCGTCTTACTCTATCTGCTGGCTCTTGCTCTGCTCTTTATCCTCTTCTATGCAGATACATCCATGCTCTCCAGAATGCTCAATGATACACAGAGCTCATTGACACTCATGATGCTTGAACCTTTTCTGAAGCCCGGACAGCTTCAGGGGATCGATATCATTATTTCCCCTTACTACAAGATCATCATCACACAGGCATGTAACGGCATGGTCCCTATCCTCTTCTACTTTGCTGCAATACTGGCCTACCCGTCAAAGCTTTGGATCAAACCGCTCTGGTTGGGAGCCGGCTATCTGATCTTTACGCTGATAAATGTAGTGCGGATACTCATTGTGGTTTATTTTGTAGAACAGAAAGGAGGCCGAGACAATTTCTACTTTGCCCATGATATTTTCGGGAATGCACTGCTCATGGTCGTAGGGTTGGGACTCTTTATACTTTTTATCAGACAAACAAGAGTTAGAGAAACGTAACAGACACTCTATAGAAATAAGATTCTGATCTATAGAGTAGTCTGAAAGATTAATACTGGTACCTTATCCCGGCGATAACTGCCCTGCCAGGCAGTGGTGCACTCTCCTTGAGAAAGGAGATATGGTTTTTAGCGATATCATCCGTGAGGTTCTGTGCTTTCAACCAGAGTTCCAGTGATCCGTAGGATAGATCATAATGGTATCTTGTACTGAGATTCAACATCTGATATCCTTCCGTATGGGTTTCATTATCCGCTTCATTACGGCTCTCATCTACCCACTTATAGCTGATCTCATTCTGAAAACCGCCATACGCATGATTGAGGGTCAATGTTACATTGTAGGGTGCCATTCGCGGGATATACCCACCCTTGTCCAACTCCCCTTTCAGGAAATTAAACTGCAGTGTTGCTCCAAACAGATGCTCCGCTATCTCTCTTTGGTAATGTTCTTCTATACCGAACCCATAGATCGTTGCACCCACACCTTTCATCTCCCAAACTGGGCTTCCGTGAAAAGGATCATGCATTGGAGTGCCATTGCTATCTGCCATTGGTGCCTGATAGATGTAGTTTGCAAAATCATAGTAGTAGAGACTTACTTTTGAGCTCAATGCTTCACTGTGTTTGAAAAGCGCATCGATATCCAGATTGACAGACTTCTCTTTATCCAGGTCTCTGTTTCCCAGGATATAACTCTCGGTGGCATGGTGGAACCCGTTCCAATAGAGCTCCTGTGCGGAAGGAAGTCTCTCCAAATAAGAGAGGGAGGTTTGTGTACTGAAGTACTCACTCCAGCTATGCCACCACCCTAAAGAGAGGCTGAATGCCGCCCTAGTCTCATCCCTGTAGTAGTCATCATCCACACTCTCATGCATCAACCAGGTCTCCTGGACATTAGCACTGTCAGAAGTCAATTTTCTCACCACCATATTGGATGCCAGACTCAGTTCATCTGCTTCATAGTAACGCTTAACATTCAATGCCATCAGCACCTTTTTCTCTTCTGTATCAGGCATAGGGTGGCCATGAGAATATGCAATACCCGTATCATTGTAATAGTTTAAAAGTGAAAGACCATCCTCGGCATCCGTTCTCAATGCAACAGTGAATCTATCACACTGTCCATGCTCGTGACATACTTTGAGCTCGTTTTGAAGCAGTTCAAGACGGAAATCCGCATCGGTCATCTCATCCACTGTAAAGTCAAAACTGCTGCTCAAGCTCTGCTGCTGCTGGTCAAAGAGCCCGTCATAACGTCCATCTTCCCGCTCATAGTGACGATAGTCGCTGAGCTGGTACTCTGTCATGACATTGCGAAGTGATCCCATTGTTTTATTGTGCACCACAACTCCGTAGCGGTTCTGTTCCATCAGGATATCGGTACGCTCTTCTGTTCTGTTGGGTATACCGTACGCTTTATCCATCGTATCCCCATAAAGCTTAATGAGAGTGTTCAGGCTAACTGCCCATCCCAACACACCGTGCAGCTGCTCACTGGAGGTATCGGAATCCTCTACGAGATCCCCTCCGCTGTGATAGCTGTCGGCCTCATGCTTATAGTAGTTCAGATAGACCTCGTACCTGTCGGTCGCATAGGCTGCCTTTGTACTCAGTGTCCCCTTGTTGGTATCGGAGTTCGTCGAGAGTGAACCGTCAAACGTGAGACCCTTTTTATACAACTCAGACTCATGCTCCTCACCCAACGTACGGATCACCCCTCCACTATAGGAACCATAGAGCAGCGAAGCGGGACCTTTCGCCATCTCGATACGCTCTGCCATCTTTGCATTCAGTCCCACCGCATGGTCCTGGCTCATCGCAGAGAGATCATTGAGCATGATACCTCCCTGGGCGATCCCTACACGGTACCCCTCCATGCCGCGTACAGTCGGCCGGCCGACTGCAGGACCGTAACTGGCACTCTCTACCCCAAGCTCCCCTGAGAGATAGTCCCCCAGGGTTTCGCCCGAAGCATTTTCTGCCAAGGTCTCTGTATCATACGATGTTTCATAGGCAATCACCGCTTCTTTCTCTTGCTGTGTCTCTTCTACCACATCGATCGATTCAAGCTGTACCTCATCCGCTATCGCAATGGAGCCGATAAGGCAGCAGACTGCTGCAGTGGAGAGTCTACTCTTAATGATCATGGTCGTGCTCACCTTCTCCAATCGCTGCCACACTTGTCGGTGTAAATCCAGCCGGCATAATCTCACTGATCTCTACAGTACTATGCACATGGAAGTCTGTACCATATGTTGATGACTCATCATCTTCATGTTTATCCACCAAATAAAGTTTTTGTGTTTGCGCTGAGAAGATCGCTACACCATGCTCTCCAACTTGTAGGATGTCACTCTCCGTCTCTGTACAATTTGTCACTCCCTCAAGTAAAAAGTGTATACCATCTTGTACTAACTCATGTGTAGTAGCATTCTCTTCAAATACATACACATAACCATCTGTTGTCAATGCAATGTGTGGTGTACCATGTCCCTCTTCATCATGATCTTCATGTTCACCAAGTACAAGGAAGTTACATAAGTTATCTGTCGCATCCACATTTGAAAGTGCTTCTTCAAGCTCTTCTCTGATATCCTCTTGCTCCAACAGATGTTCACTTAGCGAATCAAGAGCAGCTTGTTTTTTTTCCAATTTTGTCTCATTGGTCTCCACTGCCGGATCAAATTCATCTGCACTGTGTGCGGCGAACCCATCATCATGGAAGTGTCCAAGATAATGAATATTGTCATTTGTTACATTGTCATCATCATTTAAGATATTATAATCAACATCATTAAGCATCACTACTTTTTGCTCTTCTGTCTCATTGCCATCAGCATCTACCATATGGTGTGTCCATACGACCAGTTTACCATTTTTACCAATCATGTCGTAGTTTTCACCTTCAACATTCATGTCTTCAAACTCTTCATGTTCAGTATCATAACTATACTGATCTCCAGTTGCATTATCAAACATTATAAATGTCAATCCAGCAGGAAGTACATTTTCACGATTATCGCTACTTGAGCTTCCGCCACTACACCCTACTAATAATAGTCCTGAGAGCAATATCCCTGCCCATGTTGTTTGCAATTTCATATCTATTCTCCAATATATGTTTTTTATTAATGATTTTAGTTTTTTTCTATGTGTGTATTTAAATGGTTAGGAAAAAATATGGGGAGGGGCATGTGCATCAAAGCCCAGCGGCAGGGTATAGACAAAAAGATCTGACATCCCGTCAAAACAAACAGTTTTCAGTTCAGGGGTTTGGGTCAGGTCAAAAGAAGCTCTGACGATCTGCTTCTCTGCTATCTCACTGACCTCCACTGCGATACTCTCACTCTGCAGAGAAAAGAGTACCTCATGGTGGGAGGTTCCCAGGCTTTTGGAAGCTTTACAGACCTGACACCCTCCAAACTCTTCAAGGTGATGATGTTTGGAGTGTATGGTGGTCGTCTGATAGGCAAACAAGAAGAGTGCGATCAATATAAAACGAAACAGTGTAGCGCTGCTGGACATCTCACTCTCCTTATTTTTTGCGGATTATATCATATCTTTTTTACGCCATCCTTCGTGCAGAGACCACCCTACAACACTGATAGTAACGAGTGGGATATTGTAACAACAGAAAGCTCCGGTATGAGGGATCAGAGAGTATTACTATAATCATGGCAAACTATCAAAATCATAAAATAGCGATGGAAAAACGAGGAAGATTTGACTGACCACCTATCTTATGAAGAGGATCATCTCTCTGTTTTTTCTTTCTCCTCTTTTGTTTTTGGAGGAGGAAAGAAGAGATCAAGCGGCCGCTTACTTACCTCTTTGGCAAAGAGCTTGAGAAAAGAGAAGAAGTTTCCGAAATAGGAATCTCTGGACAAGAGCGAGACTTTGAGTGCCAGCATAAAGCTCACCGAGAGGTTGACCAGCCCGATCAGCAGTACAAAAACAAAGAAAAGCAGGAATTCACCCAGTGAGATATCGATATGCATACTGCTATACCCCAGGTATGCCGTAGAGAAAGCAACATGCCTGATATCAAGCGGCAGATCAAGCAGATACCCCAGATAGGGCGTGATCCCCAAAAGCAGACCGAAAAAGAAGTTTCCGGCCATTGCGCCATGATGTTCATGCAAAAAGGATGCCAGCTTTTCTCTTTTGCTCTCTTTGAGGAATTTTTTCAGCAAGGGGTGATGCATATACCTCCCTTTGAGTTCCAGAAGATTTGCACGGTTGTCAAAATAGCCCGCGATCAGCCCTGAGCAGAAAAGCCAGATACCCGCGATCGCTGCATACAGCAATGCAGGATAAGGCTCCAGTCCCTGCAGATAGTACGCTGTCTCTTGCGGGGAGAGAATGCTCTCCCCTTGGTCTATCACAACGTAGGCGATACCGAATGCCACCAGTAACGCAAGGAGGACATTCCCCGCTACTGCGGCAAATTGAGAACGGCTTACCTGCATAATAAGCGCTACAAGTTTTTGCTGATTTGCCCGGCTCTTCTCCCCTTTTTCGATCGCTTTTGCGAAGGTAGAAGCGGTCATTGCCGGCTGCTTGGTAGCGATGGTGAAACCAAAGAGATGGATCAGCACAAATCCCAATCCATAGTTTAAACTTGACCATATCGTCTCTATTCCTTCAGAAAATCCAGCCTGCATGATCTTGATCTTGATCAGTGCCATCACAGCGATGATCACCCCTGCACCGCTTGCACTGAAAAGCATTTTAATGTACTGCTGCACATTCTCCGTGATATAGTGTTCACCGTGTTCGCTTGTATTGTTTGTCACACTTTTTGCGACCACCCGCATACTCTGCTGGTAGATCTCATAGAGTGAATTTTTGGTTGCATTTTTTTTCACCGACTCTTTGAAAAGTTTCATAAGGAGAAGATAAGATTCAGGTGTATCGAACTTTTGGATAAGTTTCACGATCTCTTCAAGCCTCTGGATCATCTGTCCAAGTCGTACCAGTTCATAGGTCAGATCTATCGAGATGCCCCTGTTGATAGATTTTTTATTTAAGAGAGCGACCTGCTCCCTGCACTGTTCTAGAAGCACATGGATATGGCGCAGATCAAGCTCTATGGAGGCCAGATCGATATGCTCTGCCTGTACCTTATGGACAAAGTCACTCATATCCCGCTGCAATGCGATAAATGCAGAATCCCTGTTGAGCAGGGTTTTATCCAGTCGGATGAAGTTGTCATCAAACTCTTCAGAGGCTATCCAGATCGACAGGATCTCAGCGGCGTAGAGAAGTTCCGAAAAGAGGTGGTCTTTCGTCTCTTCCCGGTACGTTTCACACGACAGGATCGAAGCAAAAAAAGCGATCCATGCTTCATCCTCTATCGCGCTGACCCACAGATGATCCTCTTTTTTGTGAAAGAGTGTGGCAAAGATATATCCGAAATCCCCTTTCTTCGGAGGAGTTGGAAGGAATTTATTGTAAAAACGTTCACTGATCTCATGCCGAAACCCGTTGCGGGAGAGAATGCCGAGACTTGTGATATTGGTCGATACCCTTGAGTCGATCAGGAGCCGGTTGATCGCATCGGAGATCTCTACAGCAATGGGATCTTTTTTTTGAAAAAAATTGACAATACGATGCATCGCCTCCAGGGTAGGCCCGATCTCCCGGGGATCAGACGGTCGGATAAAGGCGATAACATCGCCGAGCTTACCGATAATATCCGTCTCGTCACTCTCAAGCTTTTTCAGCAGCTTTCCAAATTTTTCTTCCAAATCCGGCTCCTTGCACCCATATTGTATTTACTCTAAGGATAAGTCTCTTCGGAGAATTTATAGGGCAGTACTCTCGAAATAAAAGTAAAGGGTTACCCTGTCTCATCTCTTCCAAGTTATTTTTCAATGCATACGTTTTACCATTTCCAACTCTCAATGATTATATCAAAATTAGAATGATTGTGAATGGTACATGATCTGTATGATTTTTATCATTTTGTTCATAGGGAATGGGCTTAAAGAATTGAAAAATAGCGCGAACAGCTGTCGAGGAGATTACAAAAGAGAGAAAAGGGCAAGGCACTTTTATCCAAGTGCCTTACAGAAGGTTATTGACAGCCGCAGCCGCCCTGTCCGTCTCCACCGTGGCTTCCACAGCCGCCTGAAGAGGATTCAGGTGCAGCAGCCGTACTGCATGCACTGACACCCGGAGGTGTAGTCGGTTGGATCGCCTGGTTATCAGCACCACCCTCCGCATTGACCTTGTCGATAAATGCAAGGACTTTATTTGCAGCTTCCTGATAACGCTTCGCCGTTTCAGAATCTGCCTGGAAATAGGTTACCGGTTTACCAGTATCCCCTCCCACTCTGATCGCAGGCTCGATAGGAATACGTGCGATAAGCTCGGTGTCGTACTCAAGTGCTACCGGTGCTGAAGTACCCATACCAAAGATATCTGACTCTGCATCACACTCAGGACAGATAAACCCACTCATATTCTCGATCACACCTGCTGTCGGGATGTGTAGTTTCTGGAACATATCAAGAGATCTTCTGGAGTCATCGAGTGATACTTCCTGTGGTGTGGTAACCGTGATACCTGCAGTAACAGGCACTGATTGTGCCAAAGTAAGCTGTGCATCACCTGTTCCCGGTGGCATATCGATCACAAGTACATCCAGCTCTGACCAGAGGATATCTCTCAGGAACTGCTCGATCGCTTTCATGATCATCGAACCTCTCCAGATCAATGACTGTCCAGGCTCCATCAGCGATCCCATAGACATAACCTCTACCCCATACGCTTTCATAGGAAGTACCTTATTGCCCTGGATCTCCGGTTTTTGATCTGCGATACCCATCATACGAGGGATGTTCGGACCGTAGATATCTGCATCGAGCAGACCCACTTTTTTACCCTGCATTGCCATCGCCACAGCCAGGTTCACAGAAGTGGTTGATTTACCAACCCCTCCTTTCCCCGAACTCACCATAATGAAGTTCTTTACATGCGGCGCGATATTTTTACCGCTCATGGAGTTGCTCATCTGTTTTGGAGCCTGGGGTGCTTTCACATTGATGTTGACATTTTCAAAACCGAGTTTTTTAAGCTCAGTGGTCGCCTCTTCAGTGATCTGTGCTTTGACCTCATCTGCTGAGGATGTGATATCTACAGTCAATGCCACAGCATTACCTTCGATGATAATATCCTTTACAAATCCAAACGTGACGATATCCTTCGTAAAACCAGGATACGTTACGTTTTTCAATGCTTCTAATACATTTTCTTTTGTCATATTTTTTCCTAATAGTTGAGAAATCTATAAGAGAGTTATACCAAGCAAATCTTAAATTTTATTGAAAGCCACCCGACAAATAAGATAATTCTTATCCTATTTATTATTTTTACAGTATGAATCAAGCTTTTATATGTATAATACGTTACATTTTGATACACAATGTACCTAATGTACCCTAGCAAGAAAGGATATGAGTTTGTCTGAGATTAGCTTAGTGCTCTTAGGAGCGGGCAGTTCGTCCCGTTTTGACACACCGGTGAAGAAACAGTGGCTCTATAGTGGAGAGATACCGTTATGGCTGCACGTTACCGGGCAGTTTGAACACATAGGCGACTTTGCAGAGATCATTATCGTCTCAACCGATGAGGAGATCAATGTGATGAAAAACTTTGCAGAGTATACCTATGTCACTGGAGGAAACTCTCGTCAGGAATCACTTACCAATGCTTTAAAAGAGGTGAAGACCCCTTATGTACTTGTCTCCGACATTGCAAGGTGTTGTATCGACCCGAAGATGCTAAGTCGCCTTCTTGAGTCTAAAGGAGAATATGCCTGTGTCGTACCGACACTCAAAGCTGTCGATACACTCTACTATGAAGGTAAACCCATTGATCGAGAGAACGTACGAAGTATACAAACACCTCAATTGAGCCATACCGACACCCTGAGAAGAGCACTTAAAACCTCTTACTCCTTTACAGATGAAAGCTCAGCGATCTCTGCACTAGGAGAAGAGATACTATTTGTAGAAGGTTCGGCCTTAGCCCATAAACTTACAACGGTACAGGACTTGGGAAAACTTCCCTGTCTTACACCCCCATCTTCACGTACCCTCACAGGATTTGGTATCGATACCCATCCTTTTGAAGCAGGAAAAGAGATGAAGCTGGGAGGTATCAAAATAGAAGTCGATTACGGTTTCAAAGCTCATAGTGATGGAGATGTTGCGATCCATGCACTGATAGATGCACTATTGGGTGCAGCAGGAATGGGTGATATCGGAGAACTCTATCCCGACAGTGACAAGAATTATGCAGGTATAGACTCCCAACAACTATTGCAAGACACGGTCAAGCGTATCACCTCCTATGGCTACACGATAGGAAATGTCGATATCACTATCGTGGCGCAGGCTCCAAGGATAGGAGCGTATAAAGCTAAAATAAGAAAAAATCTTGCAGCATTTTTGAATATTCAACCTCATTTGGTAAATATCAAAGCAACGACTTCTGAAAAACTCGGATTTATCGGACGTAAAGAAGGGGTCACTGTCCATGCAGTGGCGAACCTGAACTATTATCAATGGCAACGACTTTTATAAAGGAAAGTAAACGTTATGAAAATCATTATCGTAGAAAATGAATTATACCTGGCACAAAGTATCGCTTCCAAGCTGAATGAAGCAGGATTTGAAACGGAAATCTTCAGCTCTGTGAAAGAGGCGATGAAGACCAATGGCGATGTCTATCTGCTCTCTACCAACCTGCCAGGGCAAAATACCGGACCGCTCATCACCAAATTTAAAGAGAAGATCATTATTCTTATGGTCAGCTATATCAACAATGATACGGTAAGTGAACCGTTGAGACTGGGTGCAAAAGATTATATTGTGAAACCGTTCATGATCGAAGAACTTGTACGTAAGATCGATCACTTTCAAGAGTACCAACAACTCAAACAACGTATCAACCTCTATGAAGAGTATATTGACAACTTCCTCAAAGAGATCACTCTGGATGAAGAAGTCGAGCTGACTACACCGGTGGTGATCGAGACAAATTACCAAAGACTTGTAGATAAAGTAGTCTTTAACTATGCAAAAGAGAAAAGCAAAGCACTGACTTTTGTACCGCTTTCAGAAAAAAAATGGAAAGAGAAGATAGAGAACAGTAACAGTAAGTCTCTGCTCTATATCACCGAAGTTCATACACTTAAAAAAGCAGAGAGAGAGCAACTGCTTAACCTATTGAATGACTATGACTTTATACTCAGCTGCACCTCATCACTCGAGAGCGATTTCCCTACGATCACACTCAATACTGACAGCAAACTTTACGATCAAAATGAGATATTGACCATTGATGATTATGTTAAATTTATTGTGAACAGCTTCCAGTACAAGTTCCCGGACACGGAACTCTCTAAAAAACTTGGTATCTCAAGAAAAAGTTTGTGGGAAAAAAGGAAAAAGTATGGCCTCTTCAAAAACAAATAACCGATCACTCTATATTGATACGGAAGCTCTCTCTTCTCTTGCCCTTGTACAGGCAGGGCTGATCTCTCCGGTAGATACACTGATGAATGCCAAGGAGGCCAAAGAGGTAGATGAGACACAAGAGTATAAAGGCATACCTTTTCCTTTCTCATTTGTGCTTGCACCGAAAGGGAGAAAGAATGATGTCGTACTTAAAGATACACAGAAAGGGGAAGTGCTAGATCTCATCAATGAAGGTAAAAAAGTAGGTGAGTTGATCGTAGATGAGACATTTCCTATTGACCCTAAACAGAGACTGATCAAAATTTTTGGTACGACCGATCCCCATCATCCGGGTGTCAAACATACAAAGTCAAGACTTGGGGAGATCGCAGTGTGTGGCGAATACACCGTCACCTACCCCCTGATAGATGACACACTGAAACGTATCGAGAGCATGGTCAACAAAACCGGTGCCAAACGTGTAAGCTCTATGATGATCGCTGCAAATCCTCTGAACCGTGCACATGAACGAATGATACGCCAAACTGTGAGTGAGAATGACCTGCTGATCATCTTCTTGCGCAAACCGTTTAACAATGAAGGGCTTAGATACGATATCCGATACAATGCGCTCTCAACCTATGTTGAGAACTTCCTGCCTCGCAACAAAGTATTGATCCTGCCGTTTGAGAATACCTATATCTTTGCCGGATTCAATGAACTCATACTTGATGCAATTTTGGCAAAAAATTACGGCTGTCACCAGTTGGTCATCGGTAAAAACCACGGGGGACTGGGGCTCTACTATGACAAGAACAGGCTCAGTTCGATCTTTGATGCCTGTAAGAATATCGATATAGAGATCAAAACGATCGATGAGTATGTTTACTGTGATATCTGTAAGACACTGGTGAGTACCTCTACCTGTCCACATGGTCAGCACCACCATGTACACTACCACTCCGATTCGATCATGAAACTGATACAGTCAGGACTGGTACCCCCACCGATTCTGGTACGCAAAGAGGTTTCGGCAAACATCCTGGCATCCCTCTTTCCTGACCGCTTCGAGAACCTTCAGGAACTGCACTACTCGCTTATGCCTGGTTCGGGGCTCCTCGAACAGCAGAGTGAAGAGCAGTTCTACCTGAAGCTTACAAAACTCTATCAAACCTCTTCACTGACATAAAGGCAAAAGATGACACTGCAAAAAATTTTCTTGACATTTTTCGGTACAGGGCTTGCTCCAAAAGCGCCCGGTACGGCAGGTTCACTTGCTGCCCTTCCCGTTGGTATAGCGATCCTCTACTATCTCGGGATTGAGTCTCTCTTTATGCTTACGATCGCTGTGACCATTATCGGAATCTTTGAGGTAAATAAATACGAACGTGTTACCGGCACACATGACCAAAGCCATATTGTCATTGATGAGGCAGTAGGAATGTGGCTCTCACTCATGATCGCTTACTCCACGATGATCACACTGAACTACCCCTATGTGGAGATCCTCGCCATCGTCTTCAGTTTTGCGGCATTCCGTCTTTTTGATATCTGGAAACCCTCTACGATCGGTTGGATCGACAGAGAGTGGAGAGGGGGCTACGGCGTCATGCTGGATGATGTACTGGCGGGAATAGCTGGAGGGCTACTCAGTGCCCTGCTCCTGATGGGTATCGGCAAGATCATCTAACCGTAGTTTGGAAGAGTTCCTTCCAAACTACTTCTCTGTTTCACAATCCTCTGTATGGTAGATCATACATCTCAACCGCTTTTTATAGCCTTCATGGTCATAGTTGTCGATACGTGAGACCCCCTCTTCCACCGCCTTTTTTGCTACAGCCGAAGCGACCCATATCAATGCCTCTTTATTGAACGGCAGGGGAATGATATGCTCCTTCCCATAGACGAGATCATCATTCTGATACGCGGCTTTCACATAGTAGGGGATCGGCTCTTTGGCCAATTGTGCCAATGCTTCAGCCGCTGCCATTTTCATCCCCTCTGTGATCTTTTTGGCATGGACATCCAGTGCGCCTCTGAAAATAAAAGGGAACCCCAATACATTATTGATCTGGTTTGGATAATCTGAACGTCCTGTTCCCATAATCACGTCATCCCTTACCTCTTTCACCTCTTCGGGGAATATTTCAGGAGTCGGGTTGGCCAGGGCAAAGATGATAGGTTCGGGAGCCATCTTGGCAACCATCTCTTTGCTCAATGCGCCCGCTACACTTAATCCCAAGAACATATCTGCACCCGCTATCGTATCCTCTAAGCTCTCATCATCCGTATCTACAGCAAACTCTGCTTTATAGGGATTGAGGTCTCCTCTTCGTGTAGAGACGACCCCCTTGCTGTCACACATGACGATATGTTTGACACCCAATGTTTTATACATTCTGGCACAGGATATCCCGGCTGCCCCGGCACCGTTTACCACGATTTTGATCTCTTCTGCCTTTTTTCCTGTCAGTTCAAGTACATTGATCAGTCCCGCAGTGGTGATGATCGCCGTACCATGCTGGTCATCATGAAATACCGGGATATCCAACGTATTCTGCAGCCTTGCTTCAATCTCGAAACATTGCGGTGCAGCGATATCTTCCAGATTTATCCCTCCGAAAGTCGGGGCAATCGCTTTGCAGACTGCAACGATCTCCTCTATACTATGGACATCCAGTTCGATATCAAATGCATCCACATTGGCAAACTGTTTAAAGAGTATCGACTTACCTTCCATCACGGGCTTCCCTGCCAATGGACCGATATTGCCAAGCCCGAGTACAGCAGAACCATCAGAGATCACTGCTACCAGATTGGCACGGTTCGTATACTTAAAAGAGAGATCTTCATCATTTGCAATCTCAAGAGAGGGGTATGCAACACCGGGTGAATAGGCCAATGAGAGCTCATACTGTGTACTGGATGGGGTTTTTGTTTCAATACCGATCTTACCGTCGATATGATACGCTAAGGCTTTTTCTTTTGTGATTTCTGACATACTATCCCTTTTAAGAGCTTCTATGATTCATTATACTGCATCAATGTTTAGGGATGGAAGCGAATAAAAAATTAGTAGAAAATGAAAGTATCTGAGTAAAAATTACTCAAAATACTCCTCAATAATCTGAGGGAAAAGTCTCATCGTTTTTCGGGCTTTGTCGATCTTTGGCTGAAAGACCTCTGTACTTGCAGGAAAGTTCATGATCATTTCACTGTAGATACTGATCTTATCTTCCATATGTGCTTCGAGTGCATCAAGTACCTTCTGCATATTTTCCTTATTGGTCGCATATTTCATCAGTAGTTCAAACATACGCTTGCGCGGATGTATCGCCATGGAGTCGCCTGCTGCCAGTGCAATCTCCTTGATATCCCAACGAGAAATGTAAATACCGCTCTGGTAAGGTGCAATGAGCTTCTCATAGAGTGCTTCTGTATAGGAAGGGTAGTCTTTGAGATCTACCTCCTCCTCAGAAGCACATTGACCATCCGGACAAAATGCCGGGTTACCGTTGAAATTCTGTTCACTGAAGTTTTCAAACTCTTTTCTTAAATCTTCCATATCTCTCATTATCTATCCTTTCTTCTTATTCTACCCCATTCCTGTAGGTCGGTGTGTCCTCACCCCGACACTATAAGGTATGAATCAAAATCAAATGTCGGGATAAGGTATCCCGACCTACAATTATGTTGTCAATTCCCTATCAGCAGAGGTATCTCATCCACGTTGACCTCTGCGTCGTACCAGCGGTTGGCGATCAGCATCATCTTTGCAACAAAGCGTATCTGATCATCCATAAGATCCGGTTGTGCAAAAAATGCACTGACCTCATCATCCAGGCAATACCCTTTGATCTTTCCCGCTTCTACTTCAATGAAGTCTATCCGCTGCTCTCTTTGGGCGGCATCATTCAAGCTGTCACAGTAGTGCACTGCTTTTTGCTGGAACTCTTTCTCAAACATCATGCGATCTACTTTTGATTGTGCGACATTCGACATAGTAAAATCAAAATGTTCATCAGTAATGTTCAGTGCAATAGCAGTGGCATTGATCCCTTGATTTTTCAGGACTTTGTTAAAGTATTTTCTCGTATACCCTGTTTGTGCATTATACCCAAGGATCGTACACAATTTCGTGTCAGGTTGTATCTCGTGCGGTTGCATATTACGATTCTCCTCTCATTTGCCTAGCGTTGTTATGAAGAAACATCGCCTCCTCCTCTTCAACCAGACATCGTGGACAGGTCTGTTCCCCGCCTGTATAGGTAAAGTAGTTCCCGCACTCATTACAACGTTTGATATTGAAAGTAGCCAATGTACGTTGTTGCGGTTCAAAAAACTCTTTGAGTTCAAACCCCTCCTGCAGGTGGATGGCATCCGGTTCACACACATCATGACAGAGGTGACACTTGACACACAACATTGCATCAAAATGAATGAGTGAAAACTTATTGTTGCTGGAGAGTGCGCCCGTAGGACAGATACGGTAACAGATCTGGCAGTTCGTACACTTCTCATCTACATATTTTTGGGAGATAAAACTGATGTCTTCCGTAGCAAGTACATCAAATGCTTCAGGACGATCAATCCGCTTGAGTGTCGTAAAGAGTATCTTTCTTTTATCGGGCAGATGTTTCTCTTTGATCTTGGAGATCACAGAACTGTCGAGTTCAAATGCACGCAGTTCTTCCGCCTCTACCGCTTCATCGAACTCTCTTTTATGTTTCATGACACCTTTGAGCGATGCATTACCGAGGAAGGAACGTCTTAACATACTGTCATCCTGAACTTGATTCAGGATCTCATCTTCGCTCTTTTGAGATTCCGGGTCAAGCCCGGAATGACGGGAAGTATCGATATTGGTCTCCAGTTGTTTGGATGAGAGGCTGGAAAGTATAAAGTTCGCCTCCTCTATACGTGCCTCGATCAGATCAAAGAGCTGACTATCGGGATCGTAACTGCTTAGATCAAGTGTGACCGTCTCTTCACTCGCCAATGCAAGTGAGATCAGGTGCTCTATACTCAGTACAGAAAGACACGGGACATTGATCTTAGGCGAGATCAGTCTCACTTTTGACTCCAGGAAAGTGAAGAAAAACTCGGTCGTCGAAAAGTCACTCAGAGCAAACGCTTCGGTCGGGCATACTCCGACACATGCAGCTGCTTCTACACCCGTACCTTTTGCAAACGTCGGCAGGTTATCTACCAACTCAATCGACTCCGGACAGGCATCGACACACTTGGTACACTGGGAGAATTTACTCGTCGCTCGCACACATGAAGCGATATCTAAATGGAGGTTCATTCGTTCTCCGTACCCTCGTTACAGTGTGTAGCAAGCATCTCCGTAATGTACTCGAAATCAGAGAGTAAAAACTCCAATGTCAATTCGGTACCGTCATGGTAAAGCGGTGTACGGGACTCTCGTTTCGCATTGATAAGGAACATCGGAGCCCACTCAAGCAGATGCTCTTTCAAAAATGCTCTTTGTACCTGGAGCAGTTCACACATACCCTCTTTGTCTCCAGCTTCCAGTGCTTTATTTTGTGCGCTGCAGAGCATATACATAAACTCTAACTCTACACCGATATGATCCGCACTCACCACTCTTGCTTTGTCCAGCTCCACACGGAAATCGAGTTCATTATAAAGTTCGATCACAGGGTTGTCTCCACCACTCTCGATCATCTGATCTTCTCTTGTATAGAAACTTTCATACGGTACCAGGTGCATCAAAAAAAGATTCGTAAAGTCTACATTGTAGTATTGTTCGATAAGCGCTTCGCGGCTTAGCTCTGTACGCTTGCTCCACCCTTTGTAGTTCGGGAAGAGTGCCAGCATCGCCTCATCACTCTCTATACTCTTCAAAAACGTATCATCCACTTCAACCAACATCAATCTTGAGATCAGTGCATAGAGAGCAATACGGTTATCTATCTCATGTTTCATCTGTTCCATTGTTACCCTTGTCTTTTATTCTGTTTCAGTTTCGTTCCCACGGTATCCGTGGGAATGCCTATATCACTTTAAATTACTAAAGACTCTATTTAGCATATCAAACATACGTATACATTCCCACGCACAGCATGGGAACGAAGTTTTTAATGAATTGGCACTATACCACTTTCAAGATAAATTCACCCTAAGAAAAAAAGTTATCTGGGAAGTTGTATACATGTAGGTCGGGGTGTCCTCACCCCGACAAATATATAGGAATCTTATTTGATCTCCACTGAGTATGCCTTGTGAGAGAGAGGCACTGCCGGACGCTTGATATGCTTAGGACGTCTAAGCGTATCACCTTTTTGAAGTGGACGTGTCAGTTTGTCTCTCCACGCCTGATAGACTTTCATATTGTTCTCATAGTTCACCCAGATATCACCGATCTGATCCTCTTTACCTGCCGGCTCGATAGATACCTTTTGGTGCCATGCATGGTTACCTGCAATCGGATCGGGGTGAGAAGCTGCTACGGCATTTTGCCAAGAACCGCTCAGACCATCCCACCAGATATTGTCAAGGTCTTTGTTGTACTCTTTGAACTGCCAAGTATCTCTACGCTCTTGCATCCCTTGATCAAGACCCTGTTTCGGCTTCAGTGTTCCCACTTTACCATCCATTGTCATATCATATAATGGTGCACCAAGACCCATCACTCCGAGCTTATGCTCAAATCCTGGGATCTCTACGGCATTCTTGAGCTTCCATCTACCTGCGTGGTGTGAGTTCGCCAGAACACCCGGCATCGTAGCCTCAGTTGGTACTGCCATCGCAATAAAGTAACCGGATTCAAGACCAGAAACTGTATCTGAGATCGTTACCTTGATCGGGTCTCCACGTTTGATATTCAATCGCTTAGCATCTTCGGTATTGATCCAGACCGGGTTATGGTTTTGAGAGATCTCCATCAAGTGCTTAGAGTTGACTGAACGCGTATGAATGTTATATGGCAACCTGAATACCGTGTTCAACGCAAACTCATTCTCATTGTTCATAAAGTCATGGTGTACCTGTGAAACAAGATGCGTCATCTTCACTCTATCTTCTTTATTTGTCGGATAGATCGGCACCGCGTACTCAGGCCACTTCCACTCAGCAAAGTAAGATGAGAAGAACTCAAGCTTCTTGGAGAGTGTGTGGAATCCTTGCATGATCTCACCATCACGTTCGATACCGATCGCATGCTTCTCACCACTGTGCTCATCCGTGACAACCAATGTACCGAATTCAGTCTTCTCAACTTGATCCGCTTCATATCTATGTCCATGAGAGATATATGCATCACCCTCTTTCTGCAGTGGTCTCTCTTGCGGTTTATAGATATTTGCCTCTTCCAGCCATGTACCTCTATCTCTCATCATCTCATAGTTAGGGTACTTAGAGTCTGGATATGCTGCTTTTGCTGCTGCACGAAGATTCGGCAACTTGTCAAATGCTGCTTGATACCACTCAGGGATCGTAACTGCTCTGCTTGGATCCTCTTTCGATGCCCAGTACTTTCTCACACCAAGACTTCCGTCCGGATCTACATGATGTACCATGATGTTTGCCCAGAACTCTACCTCTTCCCAGATCTCACCAAGACCAGCTTTGATGTGTGCTTCAAGTGTAGCACGTGTCGGATCTTTCGGCTTCCATCCCATTTTCTCAAGAGCTACTCTGAGAGCCGGGTTACGGAAACTTAGCCATCTTTTTGGCTCAGTTGCTTCTGAGTGTTGATCGTGTCTTTCACCAGCCAATCCTACAGGAAGGATATAGTCACAGTACCAGTTTGTCTCAGACCATGTCGGAGAAAGGTTGAATGACATTTCGATCTTGTCTTCACGTTTCAGTGCTTCGATCCATCTAAAGCCATCCGGGTTGATCCATACCGGGTTATACATACGCGGGATCCAGACAGCAAGTTTCTCAGGAACATTCAAGCCCTTTGAATTCCACTTCGCTCTCCACTCGTCATCAAGAAGAAGGTGCGGCATGATGTGTGACATCTCATACGAACTGAGCGGATACTCAGGCGGCCATGCGATCTCATTCCATACATCTACATCTTCCGGTCTTTCACCTGCTTCAGTTGCTTTGTCACCCTTACCATTGACTGAGATAACATGCCAGTGGTGTAGACCTACGCCACCTTTATCCCCAGCCATGGCACCACGCAGTACAAATGGAAGGAATCCGGCTCTAGCGATCATCCATCCGCCTTTGTGGCCTATCGGTCCTGCTCTCCAGATGTATGTTGCTACCCTTGCACCTGCATCGATGAACATATCATAGAGTTTCTCAACGATACGCTTCTCAACACGACACTCTTCAGCAACAAAGTCAAGTGTGTACGGACTGTACATCTCTTTTGCCATTTCGATAAAGTCTTCATAACTGTTTCCGGAAGGAACAGATTTGATGTACCCTTTTTCAACGAGCAGTTCAAGATACTCTCTGTTGCTCATTAACTCATCCCAGTTCACCCAGTTTTTTACAAACTCATGGTTTACCAGATCCTCACCGTTGATCCCTTTTTCATTCAGAATTCTGTTTGCTAGGTAGAGGTAAAGTGCTGTCTCTGTTCCCGGCCATACCGGTACCCAAAGGTCAGCCATACCGGCAGAGTTGGAGAGCCTTGGATCCATAACTACAAGTTTTGCACCTTTTTTACGTGCCTCAGCGATACGCCCCGCAGCCTGCTGGAAGTAGTGTCCTGCATCTGCTGCGTGTGAAGACTGAAGGAAGATCAACTTCGCATTTGCCCAATCCGGAGAGTTTCTGTCATCATTGGTCCATTGGATCGTACCCTGTCTCGCACCTGCAGAACAGATATTCGTGTGAGAATCGTATCCGTCACATCCCATTGAGTGAGGGATACGGTGACCAAATCCATTCTCATTTGGACGACCAACGTGGTACATGATGGACTTTCTGGAGATCTCATCCCCCTTCTTCAGCGTATCATGCATCTTCTTACCGATCTCAGCCATGGCATCATCCCAAGTGGTTCTGATCCACTTACCTTCACCCCTTTTAGAGCCTGGTGCTCTTTTCAGTGGGAAAGGGATACGGTCCGGATCATACATTTGTGATTGTGTAGCATACCCTTTTGCACAGTTTCTACCACGTGAACCTGCGTGAAGCGGGTTACCCATGTACTTACGTACTGCCAGTTGTCCGCCCGCTTTATAGGTAGAGAGGTCCACCCATGCAGTCAGACCACATGAAGCCTCACAGTTTGAACATGCTGTCGGAACAAGCATATACTCAGTGGCTTTGATACCGTCCGGGTTCTCTTCGCTTTGTACACCATTTCTTCCCGTACCGCCTCTTTTCCAGTCGGTACCATCCAGCTCCGTAAAGCTGTCCCACTCTTCCAGTGGCGGGTAGAAAGCGAGTGACTCAGGTGTAGGTGTGAACTTACTCTCAGCTGCAGCAGGAGTTTCAGCTACAGTTTTAAATACACCTGTAGCCAGTGTTGCACCTGCTACAGAGTACGCTGTACCCTTAAGGAAACTTCTTCTACTTTCGATAAAGTTTTTATCTGTCGTACTGTTCATTGATTTTGTCATAAATCTTCTCTCCTTAACTCAATGGTAGCATCTGTGGAATTTTAAGCCATACGTCTTTTGCCATATAGAGTCCCACAAGTGCCAAGATTGCTGCAAATCTAAGCAGCGTTACATTATCACTCTTCATTGTAGAAGTTGCAAGGAAGAAAGGTACGATAAAGCCAAGTGTCATACCAAACCAGAACTCTACATTGTATGCTCCGCCTGCATGTACATATGCCAACGTCGCTTCAGCCTCAGCAGATTTGAATGAGAAGAAATACTCACCCATATACATTGCAAATGAGAAGAATACGGCGAGTGAAAGGATCAATGCCAAATCTTTTCTTGCCTCTTGGCTCCATGAACCGGATACCAGGATAAGTGCTGCTGAACCTGCCATCAAAGCTGCCCAGATCATCTGCATCACTTCCGTCGGTGCCTGCCACAACTCTCTTGCACTTGATTCAGCCATAATGATCGCAGTATATGCTGTCACTGGAATTGCAAGGAATACTACAAAGGGGAAGATCTTTTCATATGTCCCGGATTTTTTCCCTGCAAATGACATAAGAGATTTGACCGGTGCTACCTTACATCCTCTTTTGAAGTACTCTGTGAACTGATCAGCCAAACCGATCACCATAAGGATCGTGATCAAAAGCGTAAAGAGTGATGCCATCCATGCCCCTACGGTAATCGCAGATGTCCAGTGCGGGTGCAAGAAGATATTGATCATTCTATACGGCTGGTGTAGATCTACAAGAGTGAAAAGCAAGAATACGTTTAACGCAATAAACGAGATCACAGGCATTGCCCATCTTAGGTTAGGCATCGCATCTTTGTTATGTTTATAAAATAGATATGCTGCTACAAATACGACACCTGTACCGATACTCTTTGCCCACATGTTCAGTGTAATCATCCATCCCCAGATAATACCAGGAAGTGCTACATCAAGTGTTACTACTGCGTGTGTTGCATCAATTGTATGTTCTACCATCTTAGTGACCTCCCTCTTGTTCATGAGACTCATGTGCAGTGTTGTCAAAATTCATGAAACTCTTATTATCATGTTCACCATGTGATGTGAACGGTGCCAAGAATCTATCCAATACACCGTGGTTTGGATCACCGACATGCTCAAGATGAGTGATATTGTTGAAGAGGTTATGTCCTTCAAGTCTCTGATGCGCCAGAGGGTCAAGCGTATAGGTACCACCACCTACATAGTAGTGCTTAGGATCTGTGTGTTTCTCAGGCTTACGTACTTGTACACCACCCTGGTGTGCCATAATATACTGTGAGATATGAGAGTGATCGTCTTCAACATCACCAAAGATATTCGCTTCTACAGGACACACAACCACACAGGCCGGCATCATACCACTCTCGATACGGTGTGCACAGTAAGTACATTTATCTGCGGTGTTTGTTTCAGGATCCATGTAGATCGCACCATATGGACAGGCCATCATACATCCCGCACATCCGATACATCTATTACTGTCAACATTGACAATACCATTTTCAAGATAGTGCAATGCGGATACAGGACAGATACGCTCACACGGTGCGTTCTCACAGTGATTACAGCGTAGTGGTGTAAATGATCTAGATGTATCCGGGAATGTCCCGATATCAATATACTTTACACGTAAACGCCAAGAGCTTAGTGGAACTTCATTTTCCACTTTACAAGCGATTTCACAACCCTTACAACCCATACATAGGTTAAGGTCAACCAAGAAACCTAGTTTCATGTTTCCTCCTTAAAATTTAGCTAAACTTATGACTATCATAAGCACCCCTTAAATAGGCTTTTCGGGGTAGTGCATGGTAAGAGTTTATTGAATTTTGAATAAAAAAATGGTTATTGTGAAGAAAGAAAATTGCTTTTTATTAAAATGTAACTTTTAGGTAGCTTCACCTGATAAATAAAAGTGTCTTATCTCATCAAATAAAGAAATAATGTATTTATTAAATAAGTATTTCAAATAATTAAAATGACTATATCTTAAAGGAAAATGTGGAGCCTTCATCCAGCTTACTCTGAATCGTCAGCTCTGTATGGTGCAGTGCAAGGATTTTTTTCACGATAGAAAGTCCAAGTCCCATCGAGTTATCCCAATTGTGCGTGCCTGAACGGTAGAACTTCTTGGTTACTTTCTCTATATCCTTTTCGGAGATACCTACACCTTTGTCACTGACTGAAAACG
Source organism: Candidatus Sulfurovum kebritense (assembly GCA_047689535.1). Taxonomy (GTDB): domain Bacteria; phylum Campylobacterota; class Campylobacteria; order Campylobacterales; family Sulfurovaceae; genus Sulfurovum; species Sulfurovum kebritense. The sequence goes on from JBEWPZ010000011.1 coordinate 33,585, forward strand.
TCTCATCAGTAATAGTCACCAGAACATCCTCTTTAGAGTATTTGAGTGCATTTTCAATCAGATTCTTAACAACTATCTCCATCAGAGCACGGTCAGCTTCTATCTCACGCCCTTCACCCTGTATGATAATTTCCCTGGTTTTATATTTTTCATCGATAAGCGCACTTTTTACTTCCTGTGTGAGCGTCAATAGATCAAAACTGCTCTGATGTAGTTTTGCTTCACCACTTTCAAATTTATTCCAGAGTACCAATCTTCCCAACAATGCTTCTATCTTATCACCGTTATTACATATTTTTCCCAAAAACTTATCATGCAGTGATAGAGGGATATCTTTATCCTCTTGCAGTGTCTGTGCATATCCGATAATAGAAGCGATAGGATTTCTGAATTCATGGGCGATTGCTGAGATCATATCTCCCCGTTGTTTGTTTTTGAGCTTCAGCTTTGCATTGTAGCGTTGTTTGATCTCTTCTCTCTTTTTGGATTTTTGAAGGACTTTTGTCAAGTTTTCGTTGATCTGTTCAAACTCTTTGGTAAAAAAATGTTTATCAAGATCGATACTATCCACCGTATCCAACACCTTAAGATATTTATTGATTTTATTCAATTCACGCTGCATTTTTGAAGCCCCTCTATAGATCGCATAGACAAAAATCGTCAAAGCCAGCCAGAGTAGAAAGATGACCAACGCGAGTATGCTTGTATCAATAATAAATGTGGCCAAGATCACTGCAAATATAACAAAAACAGTCAGTGACAGTGTCACTAACCTTGCCATTACATACTCAGTAAACTGTGGACGCTCAAATAACATAGGAGATTAGATGGCCTCAACATCATTGATGTAGGTGATAAAATCAGCCGCTTCAAAAAAACCGATCGCTTTTTCAATGATCTCGCCTTCCGGGGTCATAAAAAAAGTCGTAGGTGCCGGATAGTATGACTCAGGCAGTATCTTCATGGCTTCTTTGTCGCTTCTTAATATCTTTACCAATATATAGTTTTGAAGACGTTCTTTCACCGACTCATCCGCCAAAGTCTGTTGCTTCATCCTCTTGCACCATCTGCAATGGGATGCTTCAACCATCAACATCACATTTTTCTTTTCTGCTTTGGCTTTGGAAAACGCTGTAGCTGTATCCTTTTCCCATGTCAACTCTATACCAAAAAGTGAGCTACTGAAAAGCAATACAATAGTCCACACTCTCATCATCTTTCTCATCTACCTACCTTTAGTTAAAATTTTTGACCAGATCTTTAAATACCTGATAAAGCGCCTCTACCTCATCGATCGAAGTTCTCTCATTAGGGGCATGGATCGTATCGTTGATCACACCGAACTCAACCACATCGATCCCGAAGGCTCCCATAAACCTTGCATCACTGGTTCCGCCTGCTGTCGAAAGTTTTGTCTGAAGCCCTGTTACTTCTCTAATCGCCTCAGAGATTTTTTCTACGATCTTGGAGTCTCTTTTTGTCACGAACGGATAGGAACCCTGTGTCAACTCGAGGGTATACTCCAAGTCCTGAAAGAGGTTTTCAATGTGTAGTCTAATATCTTCTTGTGTGGTTTTTGTGGAGTTACGTACATTGAACATAATTTTAAGAGAACCCGGAGTCACGTTAGTGACTTCCATCCCGCCTCGGATATCGGTGATCACCATTTTACTTGGTGCAAAGTTCTCATCACCGCTATCAAGATTGACCCCTGCGATCTTATCCAGGACCGGCGCAAGCTGATGTACCGGGTTGATCGCTTTTTCCGGATAGGCAGCATGGCCCTGCTTCCCTTGGATCGTCAGATACCCGTTGATCGATCCTCTTCGCCCTATCTTGATCGCATCACCAAACGTCTCTTCACAGGTCGGTTCAGCCACGATACAGTAGTCAGGCAGCATCCCGATCTCTTTAAGGTGCTCAAGCATGATCACCGTACCATACTTCGCCTCCCCCTCTTCATCTGAGGTCAATAGAAGTGACAGACGTCCCTCAAAGCTTTCAACCTCTTTTAGTGCCTGTACAAAAGCGGAGACCCCCGATTTCATATCCTGTGTACCGCGTGCATAGATCTTCCCCTCTTTGATAACCGGGACAAAGGGATTGGTCTCCCATCCGTCACCCGGTGGTACGACGTCAACATGCCCTGCAAAACAGAGATGAGATCCTTCACCGAACTTCTTGGTCAAAAAAAGATTTTTTACCCCCTCTTTGTTGACATAGGTAGCCTCAAACCCATCAAGGTACTCCTCAATAAACCTGAGAGAGCCCGCATCATCGGGAGTAATGGATTCATAACTTAGCAATTTCATAAAGAGGTCTAAAACATTCATATATTCTCCTAAGATTTCATAAAACTCTCTATCATAGAGAGATATTCGTGGATATTCTCAAAACGGTGATTCCCGCCATACTCGACAATCACCCTCTGCGCTTTATACTGCTCTTTGGCTACATGGTAGTCCAATACTTCATCTTCACTTTGCAACAGAACGAGGTATCGTGACCGTCGAGGCAACACTGAGAATCTCTCAAGCTGATGCAGGTAAAGCTGCTTGAACGCAAACCGTTCACCATCACAAAAACGCTCTTGCCATCCTACGTAGTCTGCCAAGGTTTCCCAGGGTTTACAAGAAGGGTTGATCAATACAGCAGGAATATGAAACTTTTCGGCAAAATAGGTCGCATAGAAACCACCCAGGGAGGAGCCGACAAGCAGTGACGGTCTCTCTTCAGGGATCAGTTTTGAAAGCATTTCGATCGCCTCTTGGGGTGCATACGGCAGATCGGGTCTCAATAGAGTTTCATTACCGAAGTATCCCGCGAGTGTGCTGGACTTATTTCCCTCTCCGCAGGAAGCAAAACCATGCAGATAGAGCATTGTGGACATATTACTTTTCGATATCACCGCGATAGGTGACTATACCGCCGGCATGGTTAATCACATTTTCTAGTCCATGCTGTTTGAAAATATGTTGTACCTGTCCGCTTCTGTTCCCTGTACGACAGGTAAAGATCACGTTTTTATCCTTATTCTCTTCAGCAAACTTCTCAGCCCACTGAGCGAAGGTAGAGGTTGGAAGAAGAAGGTCCACACCCTTGATGTGACCCATTTCATACTCCATATCCTCTCTCACATCAACCAGAAGAAAATCTACTTTCCCTTCTGCTCTTTGTTCAAGCAGGCTTTCCAACTCTTCAGAATGGATATTGCTTTTATCTAGTGTTGACTGCATTATATACCTTTAATAAATATAGTTTCTTTCAATGTGACGATAAAATAGGCGCGTATTCTATCGACTTTTCTTAAAACTCCTATTTATTGGCTTCAAAATACTCCGGTGTACAGAAGATCTGACAGTGACAGATCCCCTGCTCAGGGATCTCTTTTTCGATCGCCGGTTTACAGGGACAGATACGGTCATCTGTACTTTTGAACTTACCCGGCTTTTGAGGATCCTCCTCTACCATAAAACATGGACAGAACCTTTTCCCATAAAGCATCTTGTGTCTGGCAAGCCCCATGATCACCCCTTCGTTCACATCAGCATTGGGCCCATATACCCACCCTTTCGATTCACATACTTTATCGGTAAACTTCTCGGTCTTTTCCATTTCGTCTTTAAACTCTTGCGAATTCATATCTAGTTGTTGCAACATAATTTTCCTTTTTTGTCTTTATTTCTTTATATCACCGTATCTGGTATTTACCTGCTGCGGTGACATTTCTAAACTAAATTGATATATAATAAGCAAAAATCTTTAAGAAGCAAGGTAAATTATGCAAATTGATGACAAAGTTTTGGCAAATTTGGAAAAACTTTCACACTTACGTATCGATGAATCGAAAAAAACAGAGGTGAAAGAGCAACTCACTGAGATTCTTGCCTATGTAGAGAATCTCAATGAACTGGACACAGAGAAGCTATCCTCTACCTTCTCTACACTGGAAGGCGGAACACCGATGAGAGAGGATATCCCACAAGGCGATGAGAGTGTGGCAAGAGATATCCTAAGCCATGCACCCGATGCAAAGGATGACTTCTTTATCGTACCAGCGATCATTGAATAAGGACAATAGGATGATCAAAGTATACGGAATCAAGAACTGTGACTCAGTGCGCAAGGCACTCAAATACCTTAAAAATCACGGGTTGGCGTTCGAGTTCATAGACTTCAGGGAAACGCCGGTATCTGAGACCGAGATCTCAAAATGGCTCGAACAGAGTGATATCAAAACACTCTTCAATACCAGAGGTACAACCTACCGTACCCTTAAACTCAAAGAACTTAACCTTGATGATGAGGGGAAGAAAGCGTGGTTGGCAAAAGAGAATATGCTGATCAAACGTCCTGTCATTACATTGGACAACGATGTGATCGTTGGGTATAATGAGAGTTTATATAACGAGAAATTACTATAAAACATTACTATAAAGGATAGCCGATGGCAAACTTCGATATCAAAAAACTACTCCAAAGTGTCGTAACACACGGAGCATCAGACCTTCACCTCGTAAGCCGTACAGAACCGCAGATCAGACTTGATGGTAAACTCAAACCAGTCAATCTTCCCAAACTCACCGGTGATGATATCGAAGAGATGTGTTATTCATTGATCACGGAAAAACAGAAACAGGCATTTGAAGAGCATGATGAGCTTGACTTCGCACTTTTACTGCCGGGGATCGGACGTTTCAGGGCAAACTACTATAGAACACTCGGGGACATGGCTGCAGCATTCAGGATCATTCCTATCGATATTCCATCCCTGGATGACCTTGGAGCACCACAGGTCTATAAAAAACTTGTAAAGCGTGAAAAAGGGCTTATCCTTGTTACCGGGCCGACAGGTTCAGGTAAATCTACCACGCTTGCAGCCATGCTGAATGAGATCAATGAAACGGAACAAAAACACATTGTCACGGTAGAGGACCCGGTCGAATTTATCCACCAGAATAAAAAATGCATCTTCTCTCACAGAGGTGTGGGTGAAGATACCAAGTCATTCGCTATTGCATTGAAGTATGCCATGCGTCAGGATCCCGATATCATCCTGATCGGGGAGATGAGGGACAAAGAGACGATCGAAGCAGCACTGACCGCGGCAGAGACAGGTCACTTGGTCTTCGGAACACTGCACACCTCTTCTGCAGCGGGTACGATCAATCGTATTATCGATGTATTTACCGGAGATGAACAGCCGCAGATCCGTGCGATGATCTCTACCTCTCTGATTGCCGTCATTGCGCAGGCGCTCCTTCCGAAACTGGGAGGTGGACGTCTCGCGGCATCAGAGATACTTATTACCAACCATGCCATTGCAAACCTTATCCGTGAGGATAAAGTACACCAGATCTACTCTCAGATGCAGCTAGGTCAGGGCGACACAGGTATGCAGACGCAGACACAGGCCCTTAAAAAATACCTTAACGAAGGTTTGATCAGCCGTGATGTTGCCGTACAGTTTGCCAATAAACCAAATGAGCTAAACGGATAGGTACTAAGTCTTTTTCGATACAATACGCAAAATAAATTGAGAGTGTAGGACACAGCATGGATTTTTCAATGGAAAACTTTTCAATGGTTGACTTCAACTATTTTGATGTGACGCTAGGTGCGATCATCCTTATACTTGGGATCAAAGGCTTTATGAATGGTTTCATCAAAGAGTTTTTTGGTTTGGCCGGATTGGTCGGAGGTGTCTACTTCGCTTCGCGTCTATCAGAAAAGGCTGCCAATTTTATCGAAACGAACTTCCTGCAACTCAATAACACAGCGATACTCAAACTGATCGGCTTTCTTGCAGTTTTGATCGTGATATGGCTGGGGGCGACCATGATCGGTGCACTCCTCTCAAAACTTACCTCTGCCAGCGGGCTTGGTTTTATCAACCGTCTTTTGGGACTTGTTATCGGTGGCGGGAAATACTTTATTATCTTTGCTCTGATCGTTACAGCACTTGCGAATGTCAAGCTTATTAAAGAGAAAGTTGCAAAGTATACACAGGACAGTCAGCTCTATCCTTATCTGAATGCTACAGGTTCCTATCTGATCAACCTTGATACCAAGTCTCTCGGTTTGGAGACAACGCCTGTGACGGAGACAAATGAAACAAACCTCTCATCAGCTGACGCTAAACCAATGCCGGTTGTACAGGATGCCAATAAGAGCACTGCAACGGCACAATAGAAAGGCTGCGAATGATCTCATATCCTGAACTATTAGAAAAATTTAAAGATATACTCAAAAAAAACTCTCTGAAATTTACGAAACAGAGAGAGCTTATTTTAAAATTCCTGTATGAAAATGAGGATCACTATACCCCTGAAGATATCTATATGCTGATAAAAAAGCAACACCCGGAGATCAATATCGGTATCGCCACAGTCTATCGTACCTTGACCCTGCTCGAAGAGTCCAAGATCGTCAGTTCCATCTCTTTTGGTATTCAGGGTAAAAAGTATGAGCTGGGGCTCAAAAAACATCACGACCACCTCATTTGTACCAAGTGCGGTGACATCATTGAGTTCTATGATGATACGATAGAAAAACGTCAGGAAGCGATCGCTGAGAAGTTTAACTTCAAAATGACAGGCCATACGATGAAGATCGAAGGCATATGTGAAGATTGCCAGGAAGAAGAAGCAACAGAAGAGTAATACTTCTCAAATAAATAAAAAGTAAAAAAAGAACTAACTTACAATAGGAGCCACTTTGATATTTGATAATCAATATATCCAAGAACGTATCAAAAAGACAGAAAAACTGAGAGAAGAGGGAATAAACCCTTATCCAAACCAGATCAACAAAGGTATACCTTCCAAACAGTTTTTAAGTGAAAATGAAGACCTTCTTTCCCTGGATGCAGAGGTCAAGAAAGATGAATCCAGGGAGTATACCCTGACAGGACGTATCAAATTTGTACGTATCATGGGTAAGGCGGCATTTGCGAAGATAGAAGACAGTGAGGGGCTTGTACAGCTTTACTATAACCGTGATGACCTTCCGGAAGGTTACTACAACACGATTGTTAAAAAGCTTTTTGAAGTCGGAGATATCATCGAAGCCAAAGGGTTCCCTTTTGTCACTCAGACCGGTGAGATCACCCTGCACTGTAGAGAGGTGAATATCGTCAGCAAAGCGATCTCTCCGCTGCCTGAGAAGTTCCACGGACTACAGGACCCTGAACTCCGTTACCGTCAACGCTATCTTGATATGATCATGAATGCTGAAGTCAAAGAGACCTTTGTGATGCGAAGTAAGATCGTATCATTGGTAAGAAGATTCTTTGAAGAAAAAAACTTTCTTGAAGTAGAGACACCGATGATGCACCCGATCCCCGGCGGGGCAAATGCCAGACCATTCATCACCCATCACAACGCTTTGGATGTGGAGAGATACCTTCGTATCGCACCTGAACTCTACCTCAAACGTCTCATCGTAGGCGGAATGGAAGCGGTCTTTGAGATCAACAGAAATTTCCGTAACGAAGGGATGGACCATACCCACAACCCGGAATTCACGATGATCGAGTTCTACTGGGCATACCACAGATACGATGACCTGATGAAGATCACAGAAGAGCTCTTCGACTACCTCTTTGAGAACCTTGGGCTGGAGAGAAAACTTCCTTACGGTGAAATGGAGATCGACTTCTCCACGCCGTTTGCCAAAGTACCGTATATCGAATCTCTCACAACGATCGGTGGTGTTCCTGCAGAGATAACAAATGATAAAGAGAAGATCCTTGCTTATCTCAAAGAGCATAAGATCGAGGTAGACCCGAACCTTACGCTTGGGTACCTGCAGGCGGAACTTTTCGATGAGTTTGTTGAAGGTAAACTGATCAACCCTACCTATATCACCGACTTCCCTGTAGATATCTCGCCGCTTGCAAGAAGAAGTGATGACAATCCTGATATCGCAGAGCGTTTTGAGCTCTTTATGGCAGGAAAAGAGATCGCCAACGGCTTCTCTGAGCTTAATGACCCTATCGATCAGTATGAGAGATTTAAAGGCCAGGTAGATGCGAAAGAGACAACGGGTGATGATGAAGCGATGCATATGGATACCGACTATGTCAAAGCACTCAGCTACGGTATGACACCGACTGCTGGTGAAGGGATCGGTATCGACCGTCTTGTCATGATGCTGACCAACCAGCACTCTATCCGCGATGTACTCCTCTTCCCTGCAATGAAACCGGAAGTACCGCGTCCGGAGCTGCAGCCGCTGTGTGATGTAGAGAACCTATGTAAAAAATGTGGTCATGATGTCGCTGAGGAGCTCAAGCCTGCAAAAAAAGGCAAAGGGATGTTCTGTATCGATGTGAATGCCTGTAAAGAGAGAGCAAAGAACAAATAACCGTAGGGTGGATAAAATCCACCTTTATCCATCGTGGGTGCTCTCCCACCCTCCGTAATGATTTACTTCTAATCAAGTTTTCATACTTTTTAAAAGAGTTTTCTTCACTCCCACGATTTCGTGGGAGTGTATACTGAGCCGCTAAATATAAGTCATGCATAGATTCCCACAAAAATGTGGGAACCAAAGAAAAATAGAAGCGCATGGAGATCAAACGATCTCCATGCCTATTCATCTTCAGGATGTTCTTCTGCATCCTCATATGTCTTCCAGCGTATCGTCTCGACCTCCGCACTCGTAGTACCCTCCTCATGACACAAAAATATGACGGACGCATTTGTCTCTTTCACCCTGCACTTTTCCGTTACATTATTTTCAATGATATAGACGTATGGACTACCTATTTGATACTCACTGGTAACAGTATCGTTTAAGTCATCATCCAGGTCATATATCTCTTTGATGAGTGTCCCGTTCCCGTCGAAGAGCTCTTTATAGTACTGCTCATCTCCACTGAAATATCTGTAGAAGTCTTTATCCTCAATGACCTCTGCAACATCTACGGAGCTTCCGGAACCTCCGCCTCCGCACCCCATCATCCATACGGCACTCATACTCAAACCCATCATTAGATACTTTTTCATCTCTTCCCCTTTTGTTAATGTTGATAACGATATTTTACCTTATCATATCTATATTATTCCATGTTAAATTTATATGAAAATTAATCTACATACCCTCTTTAAGTCATCTTTCACTATACTCTTTCATAAAACAATACAAAACCCAAGAAGAGAGAACAACATGCGTGAACACTTTGACATGACCTCTTTGATAGTAATTATCGTGACCTTTATCCTTTTTACACTCGCGCTCTTTACCAAGGGCTTCACACATGATCTTTTGTTGGAAGTGGGGGTATTTTTGGTTTCGGTAAAACTGATCATTATGGCCTATAAGAACAGTGTAGCCAACAAAAGAATCATTCAGGAGCTTGATAGGATCAAAAATATCCTGCATGACAGTAAAGAGAGAGATAAATAATTCAATTCACGAATAATATCTATTTTCATAATATCCTTAGCCGAAATTTGATATAAATACATTCAATAATTTACCCACCGATATCATCGGGAAAAGGAACAACATGTCATACGCAATGGAAACTTTCGACCCGGAAATTTTTGAGGCGATTAACAACGAACTTGAGAGACAAACGGATCACCTTGAGATGATCGCATCTGAGAACTTCACGATCCCTGCTGTAATGGAAGCAATGGGTTCGGTATTTACAAACAAATATGCTGAGGGTTACCCGTATAAAAGATATTATGGTGGGTGTGAATACGCAGACGTAGTAGAACAACTGGCGATCGATAGAGCATGCGAACTCTTTGAGTGTAAATTTGCCAATGTACAGCCGCACTCCGGTTCACAGGCGAACGGTGCAGTCTATGCAGCACTGCTGAAAGCCGGAGAGAAGATCCTTGGTATGGACCTTAGCCACGGCGGTCACCTTACTCACGGTTCCAAGCCAAGCTTCTCAGGGAAAAACTACCAGAGTTTTACCTACGGTGTAGAGCTTGACGGTCGAATCAATTATGATAGAGTCATGGATATCGCGAAAATCGTACAGCCGAAGATCATCGTATGTGGTGCTTCAGCGTATGCCAGGGAGATCGACTTCAAAAAATTCCGTGAGATCGCAGATGAAGTAGGCGCGATCCTCTTTGCCGATATCGCGCACATTGCAGGTCTTGTGGCAGCCGGTGAGCACCCTAGTCCATTCCCGTATGCAGATGTCGTCACAACGACAACACATAAAACACTTGCAGGACCTCGTGGCGGTATGATCATGACCAATGATGAGGATATCGCGAAAAAAGTAAATTCAGCTATCTTCCCTGGTCTACAGGGTGGTCCGCTGGTACACGTAATCGCAGCAAAAGCAGTCGGTTTCAAACACAACCTCAGCGATGCGTGGAAGGTTTATGCAAAACAGGTGAAAGCCAATGCAGCCGTACTTGCCGAGGTATTAATGAAGAGAGGCTATGACGTCGTATCTGACGGTACAGACAACCACCTAGTACTGCTCTCTTTCCTTAACAAAGAGTTCTCCGGTAAAGATGCAGATGCAGCACTCGGTGCAGCAGGAATCACAGTAAATAAAAACACAGTTCCGGGTGAGACAAGAAGCCCGTTTGTGACTTCAGGTGTACGTATCGGTTCACCTGCACTTACAAGTAGAGGAATGAAAGAAGCAGAGTTTGAGATCATCGGAAACAAGATCGCTGATGTACTGGATAACATCAATGATACAGCACTGCATGCTAAGATCAAAGATGAGATGAAAGAACTTGCTTCAAACTTCAAGATCTACGACAAACCGATCTATTAATCATTGATGACAATCTACACAAAACTTGGGGTCAAATAGTTGCAAGTATTTGACCTCGACCTGATAGACAGCCACTACTATATCAAACGAAACTCCATCGTAGAACAGATACCGTTCAACAACCGTACTTTTTATGCCAAGTTTGAGCGTATAGACGACCCGCTTACCCCTCTGCTGCTGGAACAGCATCTACAACGGGAATATACCATTGCCGCACCACTACTTAAAGAGGGATATACCGACTACCTCGTGATCGAGTATAAAGGTGAAGAGTACCAAAGATTCCATCATCTCATCAAACATCTTTTTTCTGCTTTGCAAATAGAACACTATCATATCTATCAAGGGAAGAGTAAAGAGCGTATTCAAGTCTTCATCAGGGTAGAGCATTTGAGTCTGCAAGAGGCCGATAAACGTCTGAAAGAGCTCTCCGAAATGTTGAAAGAGAAGTTAACCAAGAAGTGGAAGTGTCTACCCGATGCTTCTCTTCCTGAAGCGTACAATATCGTTACATTGCCGTATAAAACACTTTAAAAGATATCCTCCCTCTACAGGGAGGGAGGATCGTATAGATTACTCTACACTTTTTTGATCTGAGAATACCTCCGTGATCATAAGCTTGGGATTTGCAGTTTCACTAAGGAAACCACTACTCCCTTGAGGGAATTTACCATTAGCACCTTTTTGCATGTAGTAAACTTTATACGTAGCTGATATTCCTGTTTTGCCGGAGATATCATATGTTAAATAGTAAACTTCAGTCTCGTTTGGACTTAAACGGTTGTCTTTTTCAACCATATTTGAGTCAAATCCCGGACGTACCACAAACACTTCATTATATTTTTTTCCTGTTTCATGTCCATAGATGCGAGTAAACATATCAACTTCACCAGACTCTACAATCGCCGCATTTGTCACGGTACCCGTTGTAACACCATGCTCTATAGTTTGATTTGCTATGGTTGAATCAGTCCCCGTAACCGTGACAGGTGAACCATCGAACTTTTGAGAACCAACAGCAGAACCATCAAGGTCTGCAACTTTTCCAGGGAATTCAAGGTCTCCACTTCCATTCTCCATCACAGTGACTGTTTCTGGTTGGGAATCATCCAATCTTTTTCCGCTCAATGTTGCTAAAATATTTTCCGTATCGGCAAATTCTGATATACCGTTTGTAGCTGTTGGTGTCAACATATTGTTTTCACCATCAGTAATGATGAGACGTGTCAGTACTCTTCTCATAGGATGTGCCCCGGGGAACATATGTGCTGTCTTATTGGAGAGTGTGGTTTTTACAACCAATGTATCTCCAACTCTCCACGCATTCAGACTGGCTCCAAAACCACTTTTTATTTTTCCCACTGCTGCAGCTTTATCTCCTCCGGTTTTGGAAGCTCCCAAGAATCCATGTGAGTTCAGCCACTCACCTACCACTGGACTTTCATCCCCAAGATTTTCCGGGTCTGCCGGATCAAAATGTGCGGTAAGCGATGGATTGGCCTCTTTTGTCCATAACTTATCCGGTCTGGCCCACTGATGCAGTACCCTGCCCTCTATTCTCTCCATATGACACTTTTGACATTTTGGAGAGGTGACCGTATCATCCATATTGTTATCACCGCCGGTTGTGACAGCATTCCAGGTAGAACACAGCTCCATAAAGCTTCCCTCACCATCTTCACCTTCTGGCACTGCAGCACCGGCACTTCTTTGGTGACACGAAAGACAGAGTGCTTTTCCATGATCACCAAAGTGGTTAAATGCAGCAGCATGATCATCATCAAATGCAGGGTTCAAGTGCTCATCGGCAAAGTGTGGATTGATATATGCCGATCTGTTTGTGTCATCTGTTTCATTCTCATTGGTGACACCTGTCACACCAAATGGTCCATAGAACGGTCCGCCCGTAAAGTGTATCTTCCCGTCTGTACCATTGATATCTTTTCTAACCATTGCATAGCGTCCATCCTTGGTTCTGTTTGATGTCTCTGTCGCATCACCTGTTAGAGAGTAGTCTTTTGGCTTTTCAGGTCCCCAGAGTCTGAAGAACTTGTTCATATCCGAATCCGTCGAATCTGGACTATAATAGAGCGTATCCCCGGCAGACGCTTTGACAGGTCCATGCGGTCCTACTCTTACAGCATTAGCTAGAGTATAACTATCTCCTTCTCTCATCAAACGAGGTGTTTCGATACTATGACAGAATGCACAGTTTATCCCTTCACGGTTTGCTTCATGACCGATCTGAAAGGTTGCTTTATAGACCTTGTTTTGCTGACTATTTGCAGCAATCACTGCAATCTCTCCATTTGGTTCATTCACTTCATTTGCTGCTTTCATTGCACTCCAAGCTGTTGTATTAATATCTGTTGCATCCTCTATTGGTGCAACTGATACTTTGACATCGCCTGAATAGTAGGCACTTGGAGCATGACATTTGATACATGTCTGTGCGGCACCTTTAAATACCTGCTCAGTGTACTCTTTGTCACCTGTTGGATTAGTTCCTATTTTTGCCAAGTGTGTCCGAAGAAAATCTTGAAATTTACTTTGAAAAATCGGGTCAGTCCATGATTTACCGTGCATAGACCCTTTCCATGTATCGTAGAGCTCATTGTGACAGTTTTGACACTTTTTATCGGCACTGTCTAACAGTGTATGATCAAAACCTGTCCCGGTATGATACTCTGCATCTGCAGCTGTGGGGACAGAAACTCTCTCTTCCCCTTTATAGTCGATATAGGATATGTTCCCATCAGAAAGGATTGTCTGATATCCCAATTCACCTTCTGCCGGTTCATTACTCTCAAAATTGTTGTTTGAATCACAGCCGATTAAAAACACAGCTACAGTGATACACATCAACCTACCCACTCGTTTCATCATTACTCCTTTTGATCTTATCAATCAATATTTTATATTAATATTTATTAATAATTTATTATTATTTTGTTAAATTAGTATTAAATTGCAATATCGTTTCTTTTAAACACACAAATTATTCATAATCATCTATATAGATAAATATGATATAATCAATCTAAATTTATTTTGGAGAGTTTTTCTGCCATGAACGATCACAATCTTGATGACCTCATCATCGATGAAATAGAACCTGCACAATCCAATAAAGCAAAAAGTTTTCTGACAATTATCGCACTGGCGATTGTTGTATTGATCGTTTCGATTATCTTTACAAAAGTCATGCTCAAGGCCCCGGAAGAGGAACAACTTCTTTTTGAACAAAACGAGACAGAATTGATCAGCCCTGACCTTACACTACAGAGTGCTCCAGAGCCGAAGGAACAAAGCAATGAACCGATAGAGAGACCGAAAGAAGAGAACAGACTCGAGATCCCCGAAGAGCTATCGGTTGAAAAAGTAACCGAAGAGATCCCTACACCGGTGAAAGAGACAAAAGAGATCTCCGAAGAACCTCAAGAAGCGAAGGTCGATCCATCACCGGTAACTATAGAAAAGCCAGCCAATGTATCGGCTCCAAAACCTGTCGAAACAGAGAGTGAACCGGCACCTGCACCGATGCCAAAGGCGGAAGAAGAAAAATCAACAGATATCCTAGAGATCGTTGAGGAACCGGCTAAAACTCCGGCAGTACCGACCACTAAACCGCAGATCACAAAAGTACCGAAGCAGACAGTACATAAGAGATCGACACCTGTCAGAAAACAAACAGTACAAAAACAGAAACCTGCCAATGTGATCACAAGACCACAACAAACCCCTACAAAGTATACGCCTCGCGGCAACTATTATATCCAGGTGGGTGCCTTTAAAAAGACTCCAAGCAAACGTTTCTTGAAGAGGATCGCCAGAAGCGGGTTCACCTATAAGATCACCCAAAGAAGTCCTAGAGGGCTCAAGAAGCTCCTCATCGGACCATACTCAGATAAAAATTCAGCAAAACGTGCGCTTATCAGAGTCAAAGACCTTATCAATAAGCGTGCTTTCCTGCTTAAGAAGAAGTAATTATGCATAAGACAATACTATTTGACCAACTCACACCGGTAGCACTCTACGGAAAGATCAAAACACTCTTTCCAAACGAGGTCACGATGCTCTTTGAAAGTGTCGTCAACACAGCGGATGGAAACTTCTCATTTATTACCATAGGGGCGCAAGAGCGTCTCAGCTATAAAGAGCATACAACACGTTACATCGACCAAGAGGGAACTGTCCAAAACCTTACCGAAAACCCTTTCAATTTTCTAAAGTCCTACTATGCCTCTCTGGACCAGGCAGAGTATCAGAGAAAAGCGGAAGAGGTAGGGTTCTCTTTTGTGGATGGATTTATCGGTTTCATCGGCTATGACATGGTCAAGGTCTTCGAACCGGTACTCGAAGAGAGTATGGATGGTTTAAAGGATCCTCTCAATACACCGGATATGGACCTTGTACGACCATCGATCATTATCGCCTATTCACATAAAAACGCGAAACTCACACTGATTCTCAATGATGAACGTATGAGACCCGAACTCAATGAGATCGAAAAATCCCTGAATGACATCTGTACGCCGATGCCGCTTATCCCTGTAGAACTGGAGGGTCAGGGTGAGTTCAGTATCGAAGAGGAACGTTTTAAAGAGATGGTGGATGAGTGTAAAGAGAATATCCGTGCAGGAGATATCTTCCAGATACTGCTTGCCAACCGATATACACAAAAAGGGAAAATCGATCCTCTGAGCTTCTATAGGGTCCTGCGTTCCAAGAACCCTTCCCCTTATCTTTTTTTGCTTGATTATGAGGAGTTCTCTATCTGCGGTTCCAGTCCGGAAGTGATGGTGAGACTCACGGATGGGGAAATACTCCTGCGCCCTATCGCAGGGACACGTAAAAGAGGGAAAACCCACCAAAGAGACAAAGAGCTTGAGGCTGAACTTCTGGCTGACCCCAAAGAGCGTGCAGAGCACCTGATGCTGATCGATCTTGGACGTAATGACGTAGGGCGTGTAGCCAAGGTAGGTACGGTCAATGTGACCGAGATGATGCGTGTAGAGAGGTACTCCCATGTCATGCACCTGGTCTCCGATGTAGAGGCAATGATCGCAGAGGATAAAGATATGTTCGACCTTTTTGCCGCGACATTTACCGCCGGT
>JBEWPZ010000078.1:0-2449 GCA_047689535.1 Candidatus Sulfurovum kebritense
GAGAAAAAGGGGACAGGCTACTTTTTCGTTCCGGGCATTCGTGATTTGTAGGGGTGGATCGTCGTGTCCGCCCGGGGTTGGCAAGTGTTTTGTAGGGTGGGTTTGCCAACCCACGCTGTGACCAAATTCGTTCACCGGGACCAACCTGTGATCGTCGCAACCATTTTCTGGGTTCCGGTGGGCTTAAAAAGCCCACCCTACGCGATATTTTGGCGGTAATTTTTACGTTTTAATTATTAATTGTTAAAGAAAAAGGGGACAGGCTACTTTTTCGTTCCGGGCATTCGAATTTTACAGGGTCAGAGTTTTACTTTTTACTTTTTAATTGTAAAGTCGTGTCCCCATCCCGACATCAATGATGGATACCCAGTCGTAGTCCGGAATGACGTGGATTTGTAGGGTGGGCGAAGCAGCAGTGAGGAATTAGGAGTGAGGAATGAATAGTGACCAGGGTTGTCCGGTTGTCCCGGCTTGTAGATTCCGGATGCCCGTAGGAAATGCCCTTGGGGTGCAGGTCCGGAATGACGAGGATTTTTGCTTTTCGACGTTCACTATGAACGATCGTGACACTAGTAGAGAAAGCCGAAGAGCCATAAAGGGATCTTGTGATCGGTTCCGATCTCTATATCATCAGCCGCCACATATCCGTGCTTCGCATCCTTCAACTGCCTGAAGCTTTTGTCTCTGCCCCCTATCTCGAAAGTATAGGTCTCATCCAGTATAAAATCGCCGCTCTTGGGATAGCTGATCGTGTGTTCATAGGCAACGGACGAGGCAAAAAAGGTCTCTCTAATCGTCCCTGACTTAGGCGTGTCACAAAATATCGAAAACAAGTTTGTATTGTCCAGGTAGAGCTTTTCAGGCTTTGAGATGATGCTTACCCCGCTTGATCTGGCGCCCAGTATCCGGATAAGGCCTGCGGCCTGCAGTATCCCCAGGTATTTATAGAGTGTTCTCTGGTTCAACTCCACGGCACCGCACAATTTTGAAATATTGATATCGTAGGGTTCACTCTGGCAGAGCATGACCATCATTTTTTTCAATGCATTGATCTTCTCATGGTCTATCGCGTAGATCATCGGAAGATCCGTCTCCAGGATCTGCATCGAGGCACTCAGTAGTTTTTGGAGATAACTGTTTTTACCGGCAGTATAAAAAGGATACGCACCATGTTTCAGGTATGCATCAAAGTATGCGAAGGGTTTCACCCTGGAGACAATAGACGTTGCCCGTGCCGTATGGTCATGCAGTATCTCCTCCAGAGAAAGCGCATCAAACCGCTCCCGGGTTTCCAGCTCCAAAAACTCCCTGAAAGAGAGTACAGGCAGCCTGTGGATCACCGCACGCCGGCTCAGGTCTGCTTTTGCATTATCGATAGCCACTGCGTTTGATCCGGTGAAGAGAAGATGCAGAGAGAAAAAACTGTCATAGATCAGCTTCAGATCGATCTCAAAATTTTTAATCTTATGGATCTCATCAATGATCAGCACTTCGCCGCCTTTTTTCTGAAACTCATCCGCGATGGCAAAAAGACCCAATTCAACCACAGCCGGATGATCCGCCATGATATAGAGCGTCTTTTTCTCCTGGTGGATCTGATGCAGGTATTGCAGCAAAATCGTTGTTTTACCCACTCCGCGCGCACCCAATATTCCGATAAGCCGTTCGTTAAAATCAATTTTATCAAAGAGGAATCGCCTGTATTCAGGTGTCTTTTGAGCCAGGATCTGATTTGAAAGGAGTTGTAGTTGTGCAATCATCTTTATTCCGATACTCATTTAATATACTTTATTTTGTATTGTAGTACAAAATAATAAAAGTGTCAATTAGACTTGGATACAAAATGTAGTGAGGAGCAAGTGCAGCTTGGGCTGCTAGTGAGGAACTAGGAGTGAGGAATTAGAAATTGGTAATTGGTGATACGTGATTCGTGCACCCCAAGGGCATTTCCTCCGGGCATTCGTGAAATGTGATTTGTAAAGGATTTTAATTGTTAATTATTAATTATAAAGTGGTGTCCCCACGAGGACTCGAACCTCGAGCTAGGCCTTAGGAGGGCCCTGCTTTATCCAGTTAAGCGATGAGGACAGGAAGCGTATTTTATCGAAAATGAGATTAGTGATTCGTTATTGGTGATACGTGAAACGTGATTCGTCATACGTGTACCCCAGGGGCATTTCCTCCGGGCATTCGTTTTACATTTTACTTGTTACGTATTACGTGTATCATTTTAATTTTGGATTTTTTAGTTTTGGAAAGTGGTGATCACGATTGGACTTGAACCAACGACCACTACCATGTCAAGGTAGTGCTCTACCAACTGAGCTACGCGATCACATTAAATAAGAACCCGAATTATAGCGAGGGGAAACTTAAAGAATGGAGTTTGTGATAAGTGATTAGTGATTAGTGATTAGTGATTAGTGATTAGTGATTAGTGATTAGTGAT
>JBEWPZ010000079.1:0-2426 GCA_047689535.1 Candidatus Sulfurovum kebritense
ACCTGCGGCATTTCAGGTGCCGGTGTAGGTTCTTCTTTTATATCCGAGACAGTCGCTTCAGTTGTCAGTAGAAGACTAGCAACGGATGTAGCATTTTGAAGTGCTACACGCTCTACTTTCAGTGGATCGATGATCCCTGCTTGAAGCATATCAACATATTCTCCTGTTGCAGCATTAAACCCGGTATTAGCATTTTCAGCATTGGCAATCTTGTCTGCAACCACACCCGCATCAAAACCTGCATTGCTTGCGATCTGTTTGATCGGTGCGTATACCGCTCTAAGGATGATCTGTGCACCCACCTCTTCATCACCTTCAAGATTGAGGTTGACTGCCTGAGCCGCCTTGATAAGTGCAGCTCCACCACCGATAACGATCCCTTCATCAACGGCAGCTTTGGTTGCAGAGAGTGCATCGTCTACTCTGTCTTTTTTCTCTTTCATTTCAGTTTCGGTTGCGGCACCTACTTTGATCACAGCGACCCCACCGGAGAGTTTTGCAAGTCTTTCCTGGAGTTTCTCTTTATCATACTCACTGGTTGTAGACTCAAGCTGAACCTTGATCTCATTTGTTCTCGCTTGTACCGCATCAGCAGCACCTTTACCATCTACAATCACCGTATCATCTTTATCGATCACCACTCTGCCACACTGACCAAGGTCTTGAAGTGTTGCTTTTTCCAAGGTTAGGCCAAGCTCTTCTGTGATCACTGTAGCGCCTGTCAGA
Source organism: Candidatus Sulfurovum kebritense (assembly GCA_047689535.1). Classification (GTDB taxonomy): domain Bacteria; phylum Campylobacterota; class Campylobacteria; order Campylobacterales; family Sulfurovaceae; genus Sulfurovum; species Sulfurovum kebritense. Next base: position 727 of record JBEWPZ010000079.1, read on the forward strand.
ATCGCGATATCCTGGAGCATTGCCTTTTTTCTATCACCGAATCCAGGTGCTTTTACCGCAGCAATGTTGAGTACACCTTTCAGTCTGTTGAGTACTAATGTCGCAAGTGCTTCTCCCTCAAGATCATCAGCGATGATAAGAAGTGGTCTACCACTTTGTTGTACTTGCTCCAATACAGGGACAAGGTCCTTCAGTGATGTGATCTTCATATCTGTAAGCAGGATCACCGGGTTTTCCATCTCACATGTCATTTTTTCAGAATCTGTCACAAAGTATGGAGAGAGGTATCCTCTGTCAAACTGCATACCTTCTACCACTTCGAGTTCATCTTCGATCCCTTTCGCCTCTTCCACTGTGATGACTCCGTCTTTTCCTACTCTATCCATTGCTTCAGCGATCAAATCACCGATACTTTGGTCAGAATTGGCAGAGATGGTTGCAACTTGTGCGATCTCTTTTTTATCTTTCACCTCCTTAGAGATCTTTTGCAACTCTTCGATGATCGATGCACTGGCTTTGTCCATACCTCTTTTTACTTCGATAGGGTTAGCCCCGGCAGTGATATTGCGTAACCCCTCTTTAAAGATAGAGTGCGCCAGTACAGTAGCTGTCGTTGTACCGTCACCCGCCTCATCTGCGGTGTTGCTTGCTACCTCTTTTACCAGTTGTGCACCCATGTTTTCCAGGTTTTCACTCAGTTCGATCTCTCTTGCTACGGATACACCGTCTTTCGTGATATGCGGTGCGCCATAACTTTTTTGGATCAAAACATTACGACCTCTCGGTCCCATGGTTACTTTTACTGCATCTGCAAGTTTACTTACGCCTTCATAAAGTCCATTTCTTGCTTTATCTGAAAAAAATATCTCTTTTGCCATTGTGATTATCCTTTATATATAAGAAATTTTATTGTATTGATCTAGCCCGAATTATGACAATATACCCAGTGCATCTGATTGTTCCATGATCAGATACTCAGTGTTATCGATCGTTATCTCACTGCCGGCATACTTACCGAATACGATGGTATCTCCTACATTGACATCTTCTACCTCGCTACCGATAGCGATGACTTTCCCCTGTGAGGGTTTATCTTTTGCATTGTCAGGAATAATGATCCCTGATGCAGTTGTAGAAACTTCTTCAATACGCTCTACGAGCAGTCTGTCACCAAGTGGTTTAAAGTTCATTATTGCTCCTTTATATAGATTTGATTTTGTGCGATTTTACATTAAAAATCTTTGATTGTCAATAAGTTTAGTCAACTTGACTAAAATTAATTGATACTCTTATAGTAGTTTAAGTGTTCAGTGGGTATATTTCTCTTAACTATTGATCATAAGAAAGGAGTAGATGATGCAACCACACTCTAAAAAGCAAAAGAAGGTTGTACTGTTTACCACACCAAGCTGCAAATGGTGTACCACAGCAAAAAGACACCTGAAAGATAACGGGATCAGATTTAAGACCATTGATATTACCAAAGATCAAAAAGCAGCCAAAGATTGTCAAAAACACGGGTGCCGTGGTGTACCGGTCTATCTGATAGGGGCACAATGGATTTGCGGATTCGATTATGAAAAAGTGGAAAAACTGTTAAATCTTTAGTTTTTAAATTTTTTTAAGTTTTATTAAGGAAACCATGGCTATAATTTCGACCTCCAACAAGATGTCAAGGTAGCTCAGCTGGTTAGAGCGCT
>JBEWPZ010000047.1:0-3011 GCA_047689535.1 Candidatus Sulfurovum kebritense
ATTTTACAAAATATACACATACTACTTGTCCTTTATACGCTTTTCATGGGCAATTATAACACAGATAAAGCATAATAAATCCCACTGTTAGTAACTTTTTGATAAAATCACGGCAATATACATAGAAGTCATCTACAGAGGATTGTATGAAAGAATTAGAAGAGAAGATAGTTCAGGCTGAGTCGCTTGAAGCACTTGAGAAAGTACGTGTGGAACTTTTCGGAAAAAAGGGTGTGATCGCTGCAGAGTTTGCAAAGATGAAAGATATCCCCGGACCTGAGAAAAAAGCATTTGCTGAAGGTTTAAACAAAACGAAAGCGGAGCTTCAGGCAAGCTTTGATGCACGTTATGAGACACTGAAAGCTGAGGAGATAGAGAAGCTTCTCAAAGCTGAAGCGATCGATGTTTCTCTCTACGGCAACAGAGTAGAGAAGGGAGCATTGCACCCGGTCATGGAGACGATGGATAAGATCATCGACTACTTTGTGGCACTCAACTTTGCCGTGGAGACAGGCCCGATGGTTGAAGACGACTTCCATAATTTTGAAGCGCTTAACCTGCCGAAGTACCACCCGGCACGTGATATGCAGGATACCTTCTATTTCGGTGACGGTTCTCTGCTCCGTACCCATACTTCACCGGTACAGATCCGTACGATGATGGAGACGAAACCGCCGATTCGTATGATCGCACCGGGATCTGTATTTAGACGTGATTATGACTTGACACATACACCGATGTTCCATCAGGTAGAGGGGTTGGTCGTCGATGAAAAAGGCAAGATAAATTTTGCAAACCTCAAAGCGATCCTGACCGATTTTCTCCGTTATATGTTCGGGGATGTTGAGGTCCGTTTCAGACCAAGTTTCTTCCCGTTTACCGAACCATCAGCTGAGGTAGATATCTCCTGTATCTTCTGTGAAGGAGAAGGGTGTAGGGTCTGTTCTCATACCGGTTGGCTTGAAGTACTTGGATGTGGGATCGTGGACCCTAACGTATTTAAAGCGGTCGGCTATGAAGATGTAAGCGGTTACGCATTCGGTCTGGGTGTAGAGCGTTTTGCGATGTTGATGCATAAGATCCCTGATTTGAGATCGCTATTTGAAGGAGATATTCGTTTGTTGGAGCAGTTTAGATGATAGTAACAAGAAGTTGGTTAGATGAATTTATAGATCTCAGTGATGTATCCAATGATACTCTCTACAAGACCTTTAATGCCATAGGCTTGGAAGTAGACAGTATCAAAGAGATCACGATACCGGAGAAGGTGGTTGTCGGTAAGATACTCTCTTGTGAAAAACATCCCGATGCGGATAAACTCAATGTCTGTCAGATCGATGTGGGATCGGGAACCAGACAGATCGTATGTGGTGCAGCCAATGTCGTCCATGCAGAGTATGTGGCAGTCGCGACGATCGGTGCAGTATTGCCGGGCGACTTTAAGATCAAACATGCCAAACTGCGCGGCGTTGAGAGTGAAGGGATGGTCTGTTCTTCTTCCGAGCTTGGACTCCCCGCAATGGGTGACGGGATTATGATCCTTGATGAGAGTATCGGTGCACTTGAGGTCGGTAAAGAGTTTGGAGCGTATCCGGCAGTAGCCGATACCATCATTGAGCTTGAACTGACTGCAAACAGAGGTGACTGTCTGAGTATCTATGGTGTGGCCAGAGACCTGAGTGTTGCGCTGGATAAAGAGATGAAGCCTTTTGAGTATAAGCAAGAGGAGAAGATGAAGCTTGGTATTGCCAGAGAAGCGGAGATCCACCAAGAGGGTGAGATAGATGCCGACCTTTACTATAAACTGGCAAATCTTGACCAGGCACACAGCAGTTTCCTGATCGATCTTAGACTCGCAATGGTAGAAGAGAGTGCCGAGGGAAAACTTGATGCGATGTTGAAGTATGCGATGCATACGACGGGTATCGCGCTCAGAGCCTACGAAAGCCGCTGTTTCCGTACCGAAGAAGACAAAGTCAAGGTGATCGCTCGTTCAACAGACAAAGGGATCGTTGAGGTAGTGGGGAACGGAAAAGTACTCTCAACGGTCGGTGTGAACCAGGATGAAGCATCAAAGGCAAATGATCAGAGCGAACAGTTCCTTATCGAAGCAAGTTATATCAACCCTGATCTGATGGTCGAAGCGATCTGGAGTGCGGAGGAGACCTATACCACTGATGATATCTACTACAATACCTCAAGAGGAAGCAGTCCTGATCTGGTTTTCGGTCTCAGCTTTCTTTCGATGCTGCTTGATACCTATTTTGAGTTCTCCTGTTATGAGGGCTCACTGCGTGTAGAGGTCAACAGAGAAAAAGATGCGATCGCTGTGGATGCGGCAGAGATCTCAGCAATCATAGGTATGGAGATCGATAAAAGTAAGATCGTGAATATCCTGCAGCATTTGGAGTTTAGTATCAATTCTGTCGATGAGACCGTGATCTCTGCAACGATTCCGCTCTTCAGGCACGATATTAAAAATGTTCAGGATGTGGCTGAAGAGATCGTAAGGATCATCGGGATCAATAATATCGAGGCACAACCTCTGGTATTTACAGAAGCAAACCGCCTGAATGCCACATCAGATAGATTCAAAGTGAAAAAAACCTTTAAAAACCGTGCTGTCGGATGCGGCTTCTATGAGAATGTCAGTTATGTCTTTACCCAGAAGTCCGTACTGGAGAAATACGACTTTGCCACACTCGATGAGAAGCTTGAACTTTCAAATCCGATCGCGGAGGAGCTCAATACGCTGAGAAGTACGATCCTGACCAATCTCTTGCAGGCAGCAAAAAGAAATGTCAATTACACGAAAAAATCGATCCCTCTTTTTGAGATCGGTGCGGTGTTTGATGCGCAGCGACAACAAAAAGAGGTGATCTCTTTTCTCTTCTCCGGACAGGCTGAGAGTGAAAACGTTCAGAATGCCGGTAAGCCTCAGATGATCGACTTCGGCACTTTTGTAGATAAAATGAGTGCGATCATCGGTGCGTTTGAACTGGTACCGTGCA
>JBEWPZ010000047.1:3111-13615 GCA_047689535.1 Candidatus Sulfurovum kebritense
ACTTTTGTAGATAAAATGAGTGCGATCATCGGTGCGTTTGAACTGGTACCGTGCAGCAGCAAGAACGGGCTGATCCACCCCTACCAGTCGGCTGATATAGTAGTAGAGGGTAAGGTATGCGGATATCTCTCCAAACTTCACCCGACCGTACAGGAAGAGTATGGGATCCCTGTGACCTTTATCGCAGAACTTGACATGGACCCACTCCTGCCCAAACATATCAATGCTGAAAGCATCTCTAAATTCCAGGGGGTCTATAAAGATCTCTCGGTAGTGATAGAAAAAACAGTCTCTTACTATGAGGTGGCAAAGGTGATCAAAGGCCTTGATCTAGCGATGTTAAAGGATGCTTACCCGGTAGATATCTATGAGGATGAAAAACTGGGCGACAAGAAGAGTTTGACGATCCGCTTCTTTATCCAGTCGATGGAAGATACACTCAAAGAGAGTGATATCGAATCGGTCATGGAGAGTGTCATGGGTGCGCTTGAAGAAGCCTGTGATGCTCAGATCAGGTAGGTAGAGATGAAAATTGAGTTGGCTTCCTCTTACGGTTTTTGTTTTGGAGTAAAGCGTGCGATACGTATCGCAGAAGAGCATAAAGGAAGTAAAACCTATGGTCCTCTGATCCATAACAAAGATGAGATCAACCGTCTTAAAGAGGGGTTCAGTATCGGTCTGGCGGAGAAACTTGAGGATATAGATGCTGATGACTCTGTGGTGATCCGTACCCACGGTATACCCAAACATGAACTCTCTGTTCTAAAAGCACAGAAAAATGAAGTGATCGATGCAACCTGTCCCTATGTAACCACGCCTCAGCAGATCGTTGAAGAGATGAGTGAAGAGGGATACTCAATCGTGATCTTCGGGGATAAGAACCATCCTGAGATCAAAGGGGTTGTCAGTTATGCGGTGAACCCTGAAGATGCTTTTATCGTATTGGATGCAGAGGAACTTGAGAGTCTACCCCTTCGCAGCAAAGTGGCGCTGGTTTCACAAACCACCAGGAAACCGGAAGATTTTTTGAAGATTGTCAATGCGCTGATCCTGACACGCAAAGAGGTACGCGTTTTCAATACGATCTGCAATGCGACATTTGAGAATCAGGATGCGGCAGCGGAGCTTGCAAAACGTGCAGATGTGATGATCGTCATCGGCGGAAAACACTCCTCCAATACCAAGCAGCTCCACAGTATCTGTAAACGAGACTGTGAGGATAGCTACCTGATTGAGAATGAACAGGAACTTGAACCGAGCTGGTTTGAAGGGAAAGCACTCTGCGGTATCTCTGCAGGTGCTTCTACGCCTGACTGGATCGTACAGAACGTGATCGACCAAATTGAACGTATGAAAAAATAGGGATAGAGATGAACTCAATTACATTAAAACCTATCTCAAAAATTGATGGAGAGGTAAACCTCCCCGGTTCAAAAAGCCTCTCGAACAGAGCACTTCTGCTTGCGGCATTGGCAAAAGGGACGTCAAAGATCACCAACCTTTTGGAGAGTGATGATACGAGACATATGCTCAATGCTCTGAAAATCCTGGGGGTGAACTATCAGCTCTCTGAAGATAAAACCGAATGTGTGATAGAGGGGAACGGCGGGCCATTCGAGCATAGCGGAGAGATCGAACTTTTCTTAGGGAATGCAGGTACTGCGATGAGACCATTGACAGCAGCCCTCTGTCTCGGTAAAGGACGTTACCGTATGACCGGAGAGCCGAGGATGGAAGAGCGGCCTATCGGACACCTCGTGGATGCATTGAGAGAGGCCGGTGCGAAGATCACGTATGAAAAAAATGAGGGTTATCCCCCGCTCTATATTGATACTGACGGTTTAGAGGGAGGAGAGGTGGAAATAGACGGGGCGATCTCCAGTCAATTTTTGACCGCTTTATTGATGGCTGCCCCACTGATCGAGAACGATACTACGATCAAGATCAAAGGGGAACTCGTCTCTAAGCCCTATATCGATATTACACTCGATATTATGAAAGATTTCGGTGTCAGGGTAGAGAACAATGACTATCAAACCTTCAAAGTGAAGGGTGGACAGAGCTATCGTGCCGTAGAGAGCTTTATGGTAGAGGGGGATGCCTCTTCAGCTTCCTATTTCCTCGCTGCAGCAGCGATCAAAGGCGGCAGGGTAAAAGTGACGGGTATCGGTAAAAAGAGTATCCAGGGAGATATACGCTTTGCGGATGTGCTGGAGAAGATGGGTGCAAAGGTGGAGTGGGGTGATACCTATATTGCTGTAAGCAGGGGAGAACTCCATGCGGTAGATATGGACTTCAACCATATCCCCGATGCAGCAATGACGATCGCTACCACGGCACTCTTTGCTGAGGGGACGACTACCCTCCGCAATATCTACAACTGGCGTGTCAAAGAGACGGACAGACTCTCCGCGATGGCAACGGAACTACGTAAAGTAGGGGCTGAAGTGGAAGAGGGGGAGGACTATCTGAAGGTGACACCACCAGCGCTGCTCAAACATGCAGCCATAGATACCTATGATGACCATAGGATGGCAATGTGCTTCTCTCTGCTGGCACTTGATCCCGTATCCGTGACGATCAATGAACCTGAATGTACGGCAAAAACCTTCCCGACCTATTTTGAAGTACTTGAGAGTATCTCCTCTTAAGTACCGCCTAAATCTACTCAAATTAAGTTACTATCCTTAAAATTACCCTATCAAGATAAGTTTATATTTGGAGATAATAAACGTTTACGCTGCTTTATAAGTGATTTAATAGTAAGCGTTATTTTTAAAAAAACAGGTATAATAACACAAAATTTGTGTACACATAAGGATAGATAGGTATGAAGTTCGAAGATATCGAAGTAGAAGATGTAGATTTTGAAGCGATGCTAGAGGAATCGTTTAAAAAAGCAGAGTCAAAAAGTGATTTAGTAAAAGGTACAATTGTAAAGATCGATGAGAAGGATAACCTTGCAGTTGTCGATATCGGTGGCGGTAGAGATGCAAACCTTAATTTGAATGAGATCAAAGATGAAGAGGGGAACAACCTTTTCAACGTTGATGATGAGATCGAAGTGGTCACACTCGGTAGAGGTAGAGTATCCTACAAAGCAGCGCAAAGCAGAGCAGCGATCAATGAGTTCATCTCTGAGTATGATCCTGAGCAAGAGTATATCATTGAAGGTGTCGTCACTAAGAAAAACAAAGGTGGATATGTAGTAGAAGTAGACGGTCTTGAGTTCTTCATGCCACGTACCCTCTCTTACCTTTCATCCAAGATAGACCCTATCGGTAAGAAAGTCAAAGCGATTATCGTAAAAGTAGATAAGGACAAAGGTTCTGTCGTTGTATCAAGAAAAGAACTTATCGAAAGAGATAAAGCAAAAACAGAAGAGATCGTAAATACGTTACTTGAGAGTAAAGAACCTGTAGTCGGTACCGTGAAAAAGATCACATCATACGGTATGTTTGTAGATGTAGGTGGAATGGATGGTCTTGTTCACTACTCTCAGATCTCTCACAAGGGTCCGGTAAACCCTGCAAAATACTTCAGCGAAGGTGATGAAGTAAACGTTGTTGCACTTGACTATGATAAGAAGAAGAGACACCTTTCTCTCTCTATCAAAGATGCAAATCCGGATCCATGGGCAGACATCGACGCTATCATCGGTGTTGGTGATACTGTAACAGCTACGGTATCAAATATCGAGCCATATGGTGTATTTGTAGATCTTGGAGAAGATCTTGAAGCATTCCTTCACGTATCTGAGATCTCTTGGGACAAGAATGTTAAGCACCCAAAAGATTACCTAGAGAATGGTCAAGAGATCAATGTAGAGGTGATAGAGGTAGATAAAGAGGGTAGAAGACTGAGAGTAAGCCTTAAAAACCTTCTTCCAAAACCAATGGATGCATTTGTTTCTCAGTATAAAGTAGGTGATACAGTAAAAGGTGCAGTCACTTCGATCACTGACTTTGGTGCATTTGTAAAAGTAGGACCGGTTGAAGGTCTGCTTCACAACCAGGAAGTATCTTGGGATAAGAGTAAAAATGCCAAGTCAGAGCTTAAAGTAGGTGATGAAGTTGAAGTGAAGATCATCAAGATCGATAGAGATGCAGAGAAAGTATCTCTTTCTAAAAAAGCACTTGAAGATTCACCGGTAAAAGCATTTGCTCAAAATCATAAAAACGGTTCTATCGTAACCGGTTCAGTCAAAGACAAAAAAGATTTCGGTGTGTTCATCTCACTGGATGACAATGTTGATGCATTGATCAGAACTGAAGATCTTCACCCGCTTAAATTTGATGAGATCGAAAAAGGTCAAGAGATCAAGGGTGTGATCAGCTTTATCGATGCGAACAACGATCGTATCAGAGTCTCAGTAAGAAGACTTGAACGCCAAGAAGAGAGAGAAGCGATGGAAAAACTCAATCTTGAGCAAGATGACAGCATGACGCTGGGTGATGCATTTGGTGATGCATTTAAAAAATAATCACCTTATTAGATAAATTAAAGCTTCAAACTCTATACTTCGATAAAAAGATAAGAGGCCTTTGCCTCTATCGAACTCTTATAAAAAAAACGCTAGCGTTGCGAGCCGTCTGCTAAGGACTGCCCGCATACTTGGAAGCTTTGCTTCTGAGTAAAATAGCATAATACAAAGGTTATTATATGTCAAAGAAGACTATTGTTGTTTGTGACCATATTCATCAAAGTGGTTTAGATATTCTTGCAAATGATAGTGATATAGAACTGATCAATGCTGCAGATGAGCCTAAAGACAAATTGATCGCAGAGATCATTCCCAATGCTGATGTAGCGATCACTCGTTCCTCTACAGATGTCGATGACGCCTTTTTGGCAAATGCAAAACAGATCTCTGCTGTCGTACGTGCAGGTGTCGGTGTAGATAACGTAGATATCCCCGGTTGTAGCAAACAGGGTATCGTAGTGATGAACGTTCCTACTGCCAATACCATTGCAGCGGTAGAACTTACGATGACACACATGCTTTCTTGTGTCAGAACATTCCCTTATGCACACAATAATCTAAAACAGGATCGTATCTGGAGAAGACAGGACTGGTATGGTACTGAGCTTAAAGACAAGAAACTCGGGATCATCGGTTTCGGTAACATCGGATCACGTGTAGGTAAAAGAGCAAAAGCCTTTGAGATGGAAGTAGTGACATATGACCCATACATTGACTCATCGAAGGCTACAGATCTTGACATCAAGTATACAAAGAACTTCGAGGATATTTTGGCTTGTGATATCATTACGATCCATACACCAAAAACCGAAGAGACGATCGGTATGATCGGAACTGAAGAGATCGCGAAGATGAAAGACGGAGTGATCCTGATCAACTGTGCCAGAGGTGGACTCTACAATGAAGAGGCACTTCTGGAGGGACTCAAATCAGGTAAGATCGCGATGGCAGGGATCGATGTATTTAATAAAGAACCTGCAACAGATCATCCGCTTCTTGATCTTGACAATGTAACGGTAACACCGCACCTCGGTGCAAATACAAAAGAGTCGCAAAGAAATATCGCTACTCAAGCTGCTGAAAATGCAATCGCTGCAGCAAAAGGTATCGCTTATCCTAATGCATTGAACCTTCCGATCAAAGAGAATGAACTTCCTGACTATGTACGTCCATATCTCGAATTGATTCAGAAGATCGGGCATATCTCTGCACAGGTGACAAAATCAGCCATCAAATCGATCAAAGTCACTGCAAAAGGTGAGATCGGTGAATACGTAGAGTCACTCGGTACCTTTGCAACAGTAGGTGTATTGACCGAGTCTCTCTCTGATCAGGTGAACTATGTCAATGCCGAGTTTGTTGCTCAGGAGCGCGGCATCGAGATCATCAAGGATAAAAAACCGAATACAAGCGGATTTACCAATAAGGTAGAAGTGAAACTGACCACTCAGGAGGGTACGATCACAATCGGCGGTACGGTATTTGACGGTACGGAACAGCGTATCGTTGAGATCGATGACTATATCCTGGATGTTGAACCAAAAGGGACGATGGTCTTCTTCAGAAATACCGATACTCCGGGCGTGATCGGTGAGGTAGGCAGAATCATGGAGAGCCATAACCTGAATATCTCAGACTTCAGACTGGGACGTGATACGAAGCAGCAGGCGCTTGCTGTGGTAAAAGTAGACGGCCAGGTCACCAAAGCGATCCTTGATGAACTCTCATCACTGGATGCATGTATCAGCGTAAGTCACGCGTCGCTATAAATTGAACAGCCTTTTGGCTGTTTTAATTCGTCATTTCCCCGTTAATATTATCATAAGTAATATATGATATAATCCCCCCTTATTATAAATTAATCTTAGCATTCTCTCTGTTTGTTAGGCTATAATAGTATATTTATTGGGAGTATTTAGCATGAAAAAGTATCTGATCCTTCTTTTCACACTGCCGCTTTTTGCCGGCTTGGAAAATCTTCAGCTGCAGCAGGCACTGGAACTACTCAAAGAGAAGAACCTTGAACTGAAAGTCTCTCGCTTTGAAGCGCAGATGAAAGCGTATGAGGCGATGGCTGCCAAGGGGCACCACTTCGGTAAGCTGGATGCCACGGTTTCAGGGATGCGTTCCAACGATGCCGGGAATGTCTTCGGGTTTAAATTGGCCAGCCGGGAAGCTACCTTTGGCGACTTCGGTTTTAGTGATTTTTTAGCTTGTCAAAGTGCAACTCCACCAGCATATTGTTCAAATATATTAGCATATCAACCAGGTGACTTGAACTATCCGGAGGCGAGAAACCACTACCAGACAAAGTTCTCCTATATGCTTCCGCTCTATACGGGAGGCAAACTGACCGAGTATGGACGAATCACAGAGGCGATGCACCAGATGAGCCTTTATGATACGAAGCAGCTCTTGAACGAAAAGATCTTTCAGACCAAAAAAGCCTTCTATGATATCTCACTGGTTGAAGACTATATCGGCAATCTATCCAAAATCCTGAACAATATCAGACGCCTTGAGAATATCGTTGATACGATGAAGACAGAAGGGTATGCGCAGAATATCGATCTGCTTGAAGTTGAGGCGCGCAAAGCCGAGGCACTCAGTATGTATAATCAGGCAAAGCTGAACAGGGACCTGGCGTATCAGTTCCTCTCTTTTCTACTCGATACCGAGGTCTCATCGATCAAGAGGATCAGCGATATCGCTCCCATTCCTACGGTAGATCAAAAAAAGCTTGAGACAAAGAATATCGATATCCAAAAGGCACTGCTGGGTGAGAAGATCGCAGATATGGCAGTAGGGGTAGAAGAGGCAAACTTTTTACCGACGGTCGGTGCTTTTGCCGAGTATGGAAGTGCAGATGACAAATTTCTCAATGAGTTCAAGCAGAAAGACGCCTACACGGTGGGAGTACAGGTCAAATGGAACCTCTTCTCCGGCGGAACAGACTATGCCAACCTTGAAAAAGCAAAGGTCAACCGACTGAAAGTACAAAGTCAGGTAGCATTGGCCAAGAGCGGAATCAGTCTGAAAGCAAAAAAACTTGAAACCGAGATCAGAAGCAAAGATGCAGATGTCAAAAGCTATCAAAAACAGCTGCAGTTTGCACGCAAAGTGTATGAGAACTATCAGGGACGCTACCGTGAGGGGATGGTCTCTATCTCCGATGTCCTGATCAAACAGTCAAAAGAGCTTGAGATGTTACTGAAGCTTTTAACTGTAAAAAATGACAGAAATACCAAAGTATTTGAACTCAACAGTCTGTTGAACAGTTGTAATATCTAAGAAGCAAGGAGAATCTATGAAAAAACTAGTCACATTAATCACACTATTATGTTTAACGGTCAGCGCCAATGCGATCGATATCGAGTTAAGCGGTTCTGTGATCTCTGATAACCAAAAAATGATCACAAGCCGTTATATGGGATATGTAAAAAATATGGCAGTAAGTGAAGGGGAGATCGTAAAAAAAGATCAGCTTCTGTATGAGATCGACTCGAAGGAGATCGAAGCAGCAGAGAGACAGGTAGATCTTGCGATATCACAGGCAAGACTTGCGCTTCAGATGAACAAGAGCCAATACAACAACGTCCTTACCAACCTTGCAAGACATCAAAGACTTTTTGAGAAAAAAATGGTCTCCAAGTATGAGCTGGAGACGTTGGAACTCGCTGCGGCTAACCTCAAAGATATGGTGGAGATCGCAGAACAACAGGTGAAGCAGGCTGAAGCAAAAAAAGATGAGGTACTGAACCAGTACAAGTATCTGAAAGTCACGGCACCAAATGACGGAGTGATCGTTGCGAAGAAACTCAATGAAGGTGAGATGGCAATCCCTGGAATGCCGGCAGTAGTCCTTACTGATCTCAGCCGTTTGAAAGTGATCGCAGAGATCTCTGAAACACAGTTGGTGCATATTCAGGTGGGTAAAGAGGTTGATCTGACCATTCCATCGATCGAGTTTACAACGAAAGGCAAAATCTCTTCGATAATCCCGAGCTCCAACCCTATGACACACAAGTTTAAGATCAAGATCGAGTTTGATAAAGACAGCAGTGCTGTTTATCCTGGAATGTATACAAAAATTATCATAAAGTGTGATTGTGATGAAAACCACAAATAAGAATGACTATGAAGTAACCGATGTTGCAGGTAAATTAGCCAAAGGATTTTTAAAAAACCCTTTGACAGCTGTGCTGGGTGCGTTTTTGATCCTGATGGGATATCTGGCATTGAGTGTTATGCCGCGTGAAGAGGATCCTCAAATTGCGATTTCAGGTGGATCTGTGATTGTGGCGATGCCGGGGGCATCTCCCAAAGAGATCGAAAATGTGATTATCAATCCCTTGGAACGTAAGCTTAGAGAGGTAAGTGGTATAGAACATATCCACGGTATGGCAATGGATAATGTCGGTGTGGTGAATGTCATGTACTATATTGGAGAGAACAGGGAAGATTCAAACCTTAAGCTCTATGACAAAGTGATGCAGAATATGGATCAGATGCCAAAAGGGGTGATGCAGCCGATTGTCAAGCCGTTTGATATCGATATCGATATTCCGATCGTTACGCTTGCCTTTTATGCAAAACCGAACAGTGATGTCTCGGAAGTGGCACTCTTCAAAATGGTCAGAGAGGTACAGCAGAAGCTCAATGCAGTCAACAATGTGGCAAAAACCACGCTGAAAGGTGAACGCAAGGCACAGTACAATATCGAAGTGGATATGGGGAAGCTTTCGGCATACCATCTCTCTCTCGGACAGATCATGAAAGCCGTACAGTCAGTCGCAGTCGATGTACCTGAAGTCAAAGGGAGAACAGCGTCTGACAAACTTGTGATCTTCGGGGTAAAAAATGCCATTGAGAATGTCACTGATGTGGGCAATGTGATGGTGGCTCAATATATGGGATCACCGATCTATCTCAAAGATGTGGCAAAGGTCACGGAAGGGATCGATATCCAAAACTTCCAAACTGCTGAGATCCTGCATAAAACTGCAAAAGAGGAGAAGTTAAGTGAGGCGAAGAACCAGGTAACACTCACCGTTGCCAAACTCGCAGGTACCAATGCGGTATTTGTGGCCAATGATGTGATGGATGTACTCAAAAGCTATGAGGCAAAATTTGAAAAAGAGGGTATCAGCTATCTTGTGACAAGAAACTATGGTACCAGAGCCAATGAAGCGGTCAATGAACTGATGCACCACTTGATCATTACGATTATTATCATCGCGGTAATGCTTGTTTTTGCGTTAGGATGGAAAGAGTCTATCATCGTAACCTTTACCGTACCGGCAATCCTGGCGATCACACTCTTTGTTGCCTATCTGTCGGGACAGACGATCAACCGGATCACACTTTTTGCATTCCTGCTTTCACTGGGACTATTGGTCGATGCTGCGATCATTGTGATAGAAAATATTCACCGACACCTGCATGCACATGATGTGGACAGTAAAGAGATGGATGAACTGCTTGTTGAAGCAACCGATGAGATCGGAGCACCGACCAACGTAGCGACATTGGCGATCATTATGACCATGGTACCGATGGCATTTGTAGGGGGGATGATGGGATCATTTATGCAGCCTATTCCTTATAACGTTCCTGTAGCACTGATCGCTTCACTGTTTGTGGCATATATCTTTACACCGTACTTAAGCTTAAAGCTACTGAAAAAACCAAAGCATAAACATCATCATAACGGGGAGGCACACTAATGAAAAAATTGGAAAACTTTATCTTTGGCATCCTCAATGAAAAGAAAAAGAAAAAACTTGTAGTGATATTGACTGCAGTGGCATTTTTCGGTTCGCTGCTGATGTTCCCGACGAAAATGGTCCTGGCGAAGATGCTACCGGGAAAAAGCGATAATACCTTCTCTATCTATATCGATACGCCTACAGGCTCTTCGATAGAAGAGACAAAAAGCGTCAGCTCCTGTGTGATCGACTACTTGAAGAGAGAAGAGGAGATCATGCATATCGAGCTTTTCCTGGGACAGGGGATCCCTCT
>JBEWPZ010000048.1:0-13495 GCA_047689535.1 Candidatus Sulfurovum kebritense
AGTAGCGGCAACTAATGCCCCAGTAAGTAATGGGAATAGAATCAATGTGTAAGTATCAGTTACGCTATCAAACGCTGCTAATCTATCTTGTGGGCTGCCATCAGTTACTGCTAATAAGAATATACCGCGCCAATTCAATGCAAAAAATGCTAGTAAAGCATATCCGAAGTATGGTGACTTGAATCGAGAAGTTATTGCGTCTACAATTTCATCCATTAAAAATCCTATTGTTCATGTTTATATGCTCTAACGTTTAAAATGAGCAATTAAAAAGCCGCGTGCGGGTTTTTGATTGGTCTCCTCTGATTTGTTATGGTACTACACCAATCGTTGTGCAAAAAAACCATGAACATATTTTTATTCTCGTCCCACCTCTCCGTAGGTGGGATGCATAGGAAAGCTGAAAGTCATTAAACTATGACAGTCTACCAGAACCTATCAACCTTTATCAATCCGCTTATCCCATTATAGTCTCTTGCACTTGAATATCTCCAATGTTCAGGCTCATCCACGTATCCTCTTTTTACAGGGTTTTGATGGATATATTCGATCTTGCTTTTTAGCATAAGGTCATTCTGCATCAATTTAGGTTGATAACCTTCTTCCCATACCTGATAGGTTTTCTCTTTTCTGTGAGCCTTTTTATAAAATGCCAACTGATCCAATAAGGTCGTAACATTTTCTTTATGTAAAAGTTTCAGTAGCTCTACAGCTGTGAACTTTTTAAAAGATGCTATACTTTTTTGTAAGTCATTACTTTGCACAACCATATGCAAGTGGTTTTCGAGTATCACGTAAGCGTGTAGCTTTAGAGCATCTTGTTTTTGTAAAAACTTCAGGCAATTCAGTACGATCTCTACACTCTCTTTTCTTGTAAATATAGGTAGCCAATGTAAGATCGTGCATGTTACAAAATGTGGATGGGTTGGTTCATAGATTTTCTCACAGAGAGTGCAAGCACAAAATAGCGACTTCTTCCCATTAGATTATTGTATCTTGTTTTTGTTTATGTTGTTATGTGCGATCAACCTTGGGTCTGCATTCCCATCGGGGACGATGGGAACGAGGATAGGTGTAGTCTTACTTATGGATTCCGGATCATGTCCGGAATGACGATATTTTCGGAGGGTTCAATTCCTGATTATCCGAGGTCTGCACCGAATTGGCAGCTTTCGATCTTTCCGACACGTCCGGCATGTCTTCCGCCTTCGAAATCCGTGTTGATAAAGGCTTCGATCATATCCTCGATCACCCCTTTACCGACGACACGCTCTCCGAAGCAGAGGATATTGGCATCATTGTGCATACGTGTGAGTTTTGCCGTATAGGTATCATGGCAGAGCCCTGCACGCACACCCGGTACTTTGTTGGCTGCGATGGAGATACCGATACCTGTACCGCAGATCAGGATACCGAAGCTTCCTTCATCTTCAACGACCTTGCGTGCACACTTCTTGGCAAAGTCGGGATAGTCCACTCTGTCATCAGAATCCGGACCGAGATCGATGATCTCACATCCCAGGTTTCTGACGACCTCTTTGACGAAATCTTTGATAGCGAATCCTGCGTGGTCCGTTGCGATATAGAATTTTTTACGACTCGGCATTTAGTGCCTCCCTGCATTGAATTTTACACAAATCATTTAGTGATTTGTTGCACTGCATTTTAATGCTTGTAATTCTTATCAACATGAGTTTTCCTTTGTTTGTTCTAAATGATTATTCAATAGGTTCTTCCAGCTGGAGCGTATCGATCTGTCTTCCGACACGTCCCCATCTGACCGTATAACGCTGGTTGTTCCATAGTGTTTCACACTCAGGTGACTCCAGTGCGTGTTCCCCGCAGACGCGGCCCAGTCTGGCATTGTCTTTTCCGTTGCCGTAGGTGTCACCGTTGAGCACTTCCTCATAAGATCTGAACTCAAGACTCATATAGATCAGCCAGGGTTTCCCTACGATATATTTGTACGCTACAGAACCCCACATACGGCTGTCGTTTGAGTTGTCCCGGTTATCACCGACCATGTAGTAGTGATCCTCCTCTACCTTTTTATAGAATGCATTCTCTCCCAGCTCATCCAGATAGATCGGGTACATATCCATCGGTTTGTTGTTATTGTAGAGCATCGCAAGGTACTCAAAGGCGGTGAAGTTTTCCGGTGCATACTGGATCCCCGGATACTTGTCCATATACGGGTTCTCTACCCAGAGTTTGTTTCTGAGCGTAAGGATCTTGGCCTCGGGATACTTCTCTTTGATCGCTGCTTCAGTGGTGAGATCATGAAAATGGATCAGCAGTCTTTTATCCATATAGAGGAGTTCGTCCCCGCCTACAGCCACACAACGCTTGACAAAATGCACTTTCGGCGTCTGTGGCTTGCGGAAGATGACGATATCTTCTCGTTGGGGACGAGGTCCCTCTATCAGGTGTCCATTTTCGTTAAAGTCAGGAAGTACGGGTACCTCAAGCCAAGGCAGGTGAGGGGTAGGGATACCGTAACTGAATTTTTTGGCAAAAAGAAAATCCCCGATAAGCTGTGTACGTTTCATCGAACCGCTCGGGATCACAAAAGACTGTGCGACAAAGAAGATCAAAAAGAGAACGATAATGATCGTTCCCGTCCATGAACTGGAGAACTTATAGGCAGAAGAGAGAACTTTTTTCACTTAGAGGCCTTGCTTTGCTGATTTGAGCGTATTTTCCAGAAGCATAGCGATCGTCATAGGACCTACACCACCCGGTACCGGTGTGATATAACTACACTTTTTGCTTACAGGCTCAAAATCTACATCACCTACCAGGGAACCGTCTTCGATACGGTTGATACCGATATCGATCACGACCGCTCCCTCTTTGACCATATCCTCTTTGATCAGGCCCGGTACACCGACCCCTACGACCACGATATCGGCTTGACTCGTATGGGCTTTAAGGTCTTTGGTATAGATATGGGTGACCGTAACGGTAGCGTTGGCATTGAGCAGTAGGGAAGCCATCGGTTTTCCTACGATATTACTCGCACCTACCACACAGACATCTTTACCCTGCAGATCGATATCATAGGCTTCGAACATCTTCATCACACCAAGCGGCGTACAGGCAACAAAGCTGTCCAGCCCTGTGACCATACGTCCTACATTGTAGGCATGGAATCCATCGACGTCTTTTTTCGGGTCGATCACTTCGAGGATCTGGTCCGTATCGATATGTTTGGGAAGCGGAAGTTGTACTAGAATACCGTGAATATGGGGGTTTTTGTTCATCATATTGATGATCTCGATGATCTCCCCCTGGGAGATGGTTTCAGGCATTTTATGCACGATAGAGTAGAAGCCTACCTTTTCACACGCTTTTGCTTTCATCTTTACATAGGCATGGCTTGCAGGGTCATCACCTACGATTACGACTGCCAGTCCGGGAACAATATTCTTTTCCTGTTTGAGCTGTATGACTTCATCAGAGATTGTAGCTTGTACTTTGTTGGCTAAGGCTTTACCATCGATCAGTTGCATTGAAACTATCCTACCTAATTGATTTTTGGGTATTATATCAAAAATAGTTTAGGGGAGTTAACGTCGGTATGATCTTGAAACGTCTTATATTGCTGAGTATGTTGTCATTGTGTGGTGCATCTTTGGCGAGTGGTGATGAGGATTTCATTTCCCATTATGAATATGGTCAGATGCTCTATACCAATCCGCGGGGGGTGAGCTGTGTGGAGTGTCATGGAGAAGCCGGTGAAGGAAAAGTGATCGCTGAGTTTCGGGATATCCACAGTAAAGAGCAGATCAAAGGGCCTGATATCCGTAATAAAACACTGGAGGAGATGATACTGGCACTCAATACCTATGATGATATCATGCCGCGTTACTATCTTACAGATGAAGAGATCAAGGCGATCTATGATTTTCTAAAAGAGAAATCAAAAAGAACGGAAGGTGTCACCCGGTAGTCTCTTGTGTTATAATAGTCTCATGCATATCTATAAAGGGGCTACTATGAAACAGATACTCTCTTCTCTCTCGTTGGTGCTTGCAACGACACTTTCCCACGCTTCATCACTGCAGGTCTACCAGGACACCGCAGCGTATACCTACACTCCTCAAAGCCATTATCTTGGTATGTCAGAAGGGGTGTCTGCCACCTGTCAAGGGCAGCCTTTGGTTCTGGAGCAGAAGGCTGTATGTGAAAACGGCGACAGACTCTGCCGTACATTTTATGCTTTAGAGACGGCCCAGGAAGAACTCGATGGACTGAAAAGCAATATCGCACTCCTCGACAAGATCACAGCACTCTATCAGCCTACCACACTGGATGCAGAGAGGACGATCGATGCCGCACGAAAGATCAGCAATGAGCGGGCGAGGCTTGTTGCCGAACATCAAAGGGAAAAGCGCATACTTGAGCTTCAGAAAAAAGCCTTTTCCAAACAGACCAGAGCCAGGCTGCCTTTGTACTACAGGCAACTATGTGATCTCCCGACCACATTGAAGTTTCCGCAGGGATCGATCAACTTCCGCGCCTATTATGAAGCGGACCTCTCAAAAGAGGGGAAAGTAAAGGTCACACACTATCTGGCTGTCACCAATCGTACAGGGGTGGATATCATCGCGGATGATGCGACTTTTTACTATCGCAGGGCGCAGCGTACCGTTCGTCCTGTCTATTTTCATCCGTGGATCATTCGTGAATACCAGCCACCGCAGCCACGCACGCAAAGTCTCTCAAAAAAGAGCGCCAGGATGATGGACAGAGCGGTTGCAGGAGTGGCGGAGAGTGCTCCACTCCCCAGAGCAAAGTATATCGATGCTCGAGAGTATCAGGTAGCCCAACTTGATCTCCCCTCGACGGGTGAACCGGTTCATGTGATGGCCGACAGCTGGAGTACGGCTATGGAATGCGGCCTTCAACTCTCTCCCTATGCCAATCTTTCGGTCTATGAGCAGTGCAGTTTTACTCCCCAAACACAGATAGAAAACCATACATGGAAGATCAAAGAGGGAGAAGCACTCATCGCACAGCGTGCCTTCGGAGAGTATCGAGAAAAAACCTATCAGCTTTATACCAAAGTAGATGAGGATATCAAAGTGATGCGCAAACCTATCGTACGGACGGAGAAAGATACCGGTTTTTTCGGGAGCAGGGTGCGTAAAAAAGATGGATATACTCTTACACTGACCAATAAGTCCGATAAACGTAAGGCAGTCAAAGTGACCGAACGTATCCCTACCTCTACGACCGAAGCGATAGAGGTCAAACTCCTAAAGATAAGTTCTGAGAAAAAGGTGGACTATCGACTCCTCAAGGAGGGTAAAGTCGAGATGGATGTAGTCTTGACCCCGGGTGAAGAGAAAAATATAGAGGTGCTTTTTGAAATTATCTATGATAAAGAGATACAGGTAAGCTATTAAGTGGTCTATTGCCAATGCTACCACGCCTTTATAACCTTTATTCTGATATGATATTTTATTGTGATAACCAATTGGGAGTAAGAAAATGAAAGTAGTCATCAACCTCTATAAGAGACACAAGAGGACAGTAGACAACTATATCACTACTGCGATCAAGAATGCACCTCGTAACTATATCGAACACGCTGATGAGATACTTAAAAAGTATACGTTTCTGCAGCTGGTCTATAGTGTGGATGAGTCGTATCACCAGGTGAGCCCTGTGATCTGCCGTCAAAAAAAGGAGTCTTTCAATGTCGGCAGTGATAAACGTCACTACTTCACCAAGCTCGAGCTTGACGAGGACGGTTTTTATATCTCCAATCCCTATATCCATTATCGTACCGGTAAAGCGAGCATTACGATCGTACGCAAGATAGAAGGGGTCTATTATGTCTTTGACTGTAATCTCATTACGGTACTTGAAGAGCTGCGCCTGATCGAATACAACAGCACGCACCACAAGTTCAAACAGGCAGTCTATATGCTTGGTTCGGGGCTCTTGGTCGCGATATCACTGGCACTCCTTTTTTATGGCGGATATAAATTTGTGATGGTCTTTTTTGGTGAAAATGTAGATTTTTTCCATGATATTTTTAAAGCGATCATCTCTGCGACCCTGGGGATAGCGATATTTGACCTGGCCAAACAGATCATAGAACATGAGGTGATCTTTCATACCTTTAGGCATGATGAGACAAGAGAGTATAAGGTGCTGGGCAGGTTTTTGGTCTCTATCATTATCGCACTGTTGATCGAGACCCTGATGGTGGTCTTTAAGATCGCTCTGGGGGACTATAATGAGATGCAGGCGGCTTTTTACCTCCTTATCGGAACGACAGGCATGATCGTGGGGCTGGCATATTTCTATAAGACGATTATCGGAAGGTGTGAGATCAAAGAGGAGGAGTAGGTCTTGATCTTTTTTTACTGAAGCAGTCCTAAAACGTCATGGTCAAGATTACTGCGCAAGACTGATCGCACGGCGACAGGTTCTCCCTCTTTGCTAATCGCCACGAATGTAAAGGTGGCATCTGTTACGGCCATTTCGCATCGTGCATCACAGTGCTGCTTATGGCACTCTACTACTACCTCTACAAAGACTGAGACGGAGGTGTTTCCTATCTTTTCTACCGTGGTGTAGATCGTTACGATATCGCCGCTTCTTACCGGTTTGATAAAACGGAGATCTGTCACCCCTACGGTCACAGCGGGAGAGTCGATGAGGTCATCTACAGCGATGGAAGCAGCCCTGTCCATCATGGACATAATCCATCCGCCGAATACCGTGCCTATAGGGTTGAGGTCGCTGGGATAGGCCTGGATACGCAGTGTAAGGTTTCTCATGATCTATTCTTTACAAAGTAATATCCGATAAGAACGAACATGATCAGTGTGCTTAAGGTATCGATCGTGCCGAAATTTTCCACTTCTGTGGTGATACTCAGTATCTCCAGCTTATCAAAAAAGGTATCAAAAAGATATCCAAAAAGGATACTGAGTGATGCAATCGTACCCAGATAGAGTATCAGTGCTTTTTTGCCGAACATCTGGCTCACGACACCCATGGTGACGGTGTTGGTCGCCGGACCGGCGGAGAGAAAGACAAAGGCTGCACCGCCGCTCATGCCGCTGAGCATAAATGCGGCTGCGATAGGCAGTGATGCAGTTGCACAGACATAGAGAGGCATGGCAATGACTAGTACGGCAAAGTAGGTGAGGAGTTGATACTTAAAGAGGGGTTCCAGTATCTCTTTGGGAAGTAGGGTCGTAAAGAGACCCCCAAAGATCAACCCGATAAAAAGTGCTTTGTAGATATCTCCAAAGAGAGTTACATAGGCATACCTCAAAGCCTCTTTCGTACTGAATTCTTTTTTCTTTGCGGAAGTGCTGCTCTCACAGCAGCAACTGTTGCAGCAACCGGATGTTTCCGAGGTTGTGCTCTCTTTACTCTCCATAACGTTTTGCAGTATGCCCGTAGTGATCGCAATGAAGACCGAAGTGACGACACGATAGAGCGTAAAAAACCATCCGAAGAAACTGTAGGTAGCCAGGATAGAGTCTGCACCTGTGATAGGTGTAGAGATCAGAAAACTCTGTACTGCACCCTTGCTGGCCCCCTCTTTTTGCAGGGATTTTGCCAGGGGGATGACTGAACAGGAACAGACCGGCATAGGTATGCCCAAGAGTGTCGCTTTGATCACTGAGCTGCTTTTGCTCTCTCCCAAGTATGATGAGATAAAATCATCGGGGATCAGCTGCTTCAGGATACCGGCAATGAGCAGTCCCAGCAGAATATAGAAACTCATGGCATTGGCAAGTACGACTATATTTTCAAGCAGTTTTAGCAGTAGTTCCATCATCTCTCCTTCTTATGTGGGATGAGTTTAACACATCATTAATGTAATAAGGATGTAATATACTTAAAAAATGGTGTATAATGAGAGGAAAGGGTTCAAGGTATGCAGAAGTGAAAGGTGCCTGGGATGATGACGGAAAGAGCATTGGAGAGATAGAGTGCAGAAGATATTTTTTATGTGTCACTCTTATAAGTGTAGTGGCAGTTATATTACCTATTGTAAAGAATGTGATAATGAAGTATAATAACCGTTACATTTTGGGTAAAGGTGGAAGATGAAAAATATTGTTAAAGTGTTGGTAGTTGGCAGTATGTTGCTCTCTCAGGCAGCGGCACAAGAGAGTATAGAACAGAACCAAACTGCAGAAGAACAGAATATCACGATATCAGAGCAGGTGAACCAGGAGGTGATTAAACCGGTGATCGGCGCAGTCGAACAGGTACGGATCATCCCCGGGAATATTCTTTTGGATGCCCGTATCGATACAGGTGCCAAGACAAGCTCTTTGGGTGTCGATGAGATGGAAGTACTGCATGAAGATGGAGAGGAGTGGGTTCAGGTCTCCATAAACGGTCATACCAGTAAACACAAGGTCGTGAAGTTCATCAAGATCAAACAGCACCGTAAAGCGTCTATACGGCGTCCTGTGATACGTCTCAGGATGATATTGGGCGATGTATCGGAAAGTGTAGATGTGACGTTGGCAGACCGGAGTAACTTTAAATATAAAATGTTGATTGGACGAAATTTTCTCTATGAACGTTTTATCGTAGATGTGAGTTTAAAGTATACCCAGATGCCTGAATTATATGAGGAGAAATAATGTCTTCGAAGTTTCAGGTCATAGTGATCGCATTTATGCTGGCAACTATTGGACTGTTCATTGTATGGTATAAAGCAGCATATTTAAATATCCCACTAACACCCCATGAGAAAAAAGAGTATTATACACTCAGTGCAGAAGTCAGTTTCAGCGGGCAGAACAGCCCTGCCGAGGTATCTATGGCACTGCCGTCTTCCCAGGGGAGAATGAAGATCATCTCCCAGGAGAGTGAATCAGGGGATTTTGGTTTTACGATCTCGGAAACGAGAGAAGGTGAACGTGCGGTATGGTCTAAAAGACATATGGAGGGAAAAGAGAAGATATTTTATAAAATTACGATTTCTCCCGAGCCGTTCTATCGACCCTTCCCGGAGCCTGAACCAACTTTGGAACTTCCAGAAAATATGGAATATATTGAGAGGGAAGAGGTGTTCGCACTCTGGGGTGATGTCGAACGCTCTGCCGTGTTGAGCTTGATCGAAACGGTTCGTCAACACTCCTCCGGCCCGCTCACCTTTACCGCGCTTTTGATCGATCAGTTAAACCGCGAAGCGCCAAGTGATTCAGTGAAAATACTTTTAAAAATGAAAAGAGAGGACAGAGTATCGCTGATTGCAAAAGTCCTGATGCATGAAAAAATTGTGATGAGAAAGGTACGGGGGATTACGCTGAAAGATAGACAAAAAGGGCGTAAACTCACCGAGATGTTCGAGGTCCTGACAGATGAGGGGTGGAAACTCTTTGACTACAATAAAGGGCATGTCTATCAACCGGACAATTTTTTTGTATGGCAGAGAGGCAATGAGGCGCTTTTCAAGACCAAAGGAGTGAGTAACCCGAAACTGCGCTTCTCTATTACACAGACACAGGTACCTGTGATCTCAACGATACAGCAAAACCTCTATGGCAGTAAAAGTGAATTTTTGAACTTTTCCCTCTTTACGCTGCCCGTTTCTCAACAGAATGCATTTAAGCAGATCCTATTGGTGCCTATGGGTGTATTGATCGTAGTGATCTTACGTATCCTTGTGGGAATACGAACGATGGGAACATTTATGCCTGTACTCTTTGCCTTGGCATTTATACAGACCTCTCTGCTTAACGGACTGATTATGTTCTTTGTGATCGTTTTTTCAGGACTCTTTATCCGTTTTTATCTCTCCCGGCTCAGGCTCTTGCTGGTAGCCAGAATTTCTGCTGTGATCATCGTAGTGATCGCGATCATGTCGCTGATGAGTATCATCAGTTATAAGTTGGGTCTGACCCAGGTGCTCAGTGTGACCTTCTTCCCTATGATCATCCTCTCCTGGACGATCGAACGTATGTCCATCCTTTGGGAAGAAGAGGGAGGAAGAGAGGTATGGGTCCAGGGGAGCGGCTCACTGCTTGTTGCGGTATTGGCCTATTTCGCCATGATGAATGAGTATGCGGCCTATCTCTTTTTCAGTTTTCCAGAACTCCTGTTGGTTGTATTGGCTGTGATCATCCTGATAGGTCGTTATACCGGGTACCGTCTGAGCGAACTCTTTAGGTTCGCACCTTTGGGGCACTCATGATACTTCTCGATCGGATCAAAACGCTTCGTGCCAGAGGGGTGATCGGTATGAACTATAGAAATATCGAGTTGATCGGACGCTACAACCAGAGAAGTAAATATCCGCTTGTAGATAATAAACTGATCACCAAGAAGATCGCTAAAAAAGCGGGAATTGCCGTGACGGAACTCTATGGAAAGATTGAGTGGCAATCTCAATTGGTACACCTTCATGAGACCCTGACCCCTTATGAGAGCTTTGTGATCAAGCCTGTGCATGGAAGCGGCGGGAAGGGAATCATGGTGATCACCCACAGGGAGGATGACCTCTTTATCCGGGCGAATGGTACCTCTATGACACTTACGGAGATCCATACCCATATCACCAATATCCTGAGCGGGCTCTATTCGCTGGGAGGACGTTATGACATAGCGATCATTGAGAAGATGGTGGAGTTTGACCCCACTTTTTTCAAGTACAGCTATGAAGGGGTGCCTGATGTGCGTTTGATCGTCTATAAAGGATATCCCATGATGGCAATGATGCGTTGTCCGACACATGAGAGTAACGGTAAAGCAAACCTGCATCAGGGGGCCATCGGTGTAGGTATTGATATCGCAACAGGTGAGGCGATCAATGCCGTTCAGCACAATCAGCCCGTTACGATCCACCCTAACACCGGGCATGATTTTTCTGACCTGAAGATACCGCACTGGGAGGAGTTATTGAGGATCGGTGCCAAGTGTTATGAGATGACAGGCCTTGGTTACCTGGGGACCGATATCGTTTTCGATAAAAATGTCGGTCCACTGCTGCTTGAGCTCAATGCACGTCCGGGATTGGCGATACAGATCGCCAATAACAAAGGGGAGTATCATAGGGTCAAGCGTATCGATGAGGAGAGACATGAGCGCAGTGTGGATGAAAGGGTTGCATTCACTATGGAGGTACTGAGTAAGATATAGTCTCTTCTCTGCTTCTTTATGTTCTATGAAATGGTCCTCGGAGGAGGCTGAGAATATGCGCTTCCTCCCATTTCCTCAGAAAATTTTAAAAATTTTCCTCATGCTATCTTAATGCTATTTTGACATGAAATAATATGGAAGTTGACTTCTAAAAGGAGCATTCATGGCAAAAAAATTATTTCTTGTTATCGGGGCACCGGGTTCCGGTAAAACAACGGACGCAAGTCTCATTGCCAAAAAGCATAAAGAGCACATCGTACACTACTCGACCGGTGATATGCTCCGCGATGAGATAGCCAGCGGAAGTAAGCGGGGAGAGACGATCAGCAGTTATATTAAAAAAGGTGAGTTGGTTCCCCTCGATATCATTATGGACACAGTGATCACTGCCATTAAATATGCAGAGACAGATGTCGTGATGATCGACGGCTTCCCGCGCAGTGTGGAACAGATGAAAGTCTTTGATGCACTACTCTCCAAGGAGGAGGGTATCGAACTTGTTTCTGTCATTGAAGTAAGCGTCAGCGAAGAAGTCGCCAAAGCGCGTATACTGGGAAGAGCTTCGGAAGCTGCACCGGGTCAGTTACGCGCTGATGACAAAGAAGAGGTCTTCAATGAGCGTATGAAGATCTATACCGGGCCTTTGGAAGAGATACGGACATTTTACAGAGAAAAAAAGGTGCTTAAAGTGATTGACGGAGAGAAGCCTCTTGATATCGTAGTGAGCATGATGGAGCTGTTTATATTGAGCAGGACCAATATCCCTTCTGTTCATGTTGCAAACGATAGCTATCGTGCAGTACGGGTCTAACAGCTCTGAAAGGAGAAATGATGACACTGATTGAATTGTTTAGCGACTATGTAAGAAACAAAAAAAGTTTGAAAACCTATGTTGAAGAGAGAAAAAACTTCAATACGCGTGGTGAGTTTGATAACCAAACGCTGTTGAAAGCCGAAGCCTATCTTCAGAGACTGAAAAAAGAAGATCCTGAGATCTATGAAGGGATGTATGAGACGTTGGAGCAGTACTACAGTGAGGATTGCGGTCACTATGTGGAGTATCCCATCAACTTTATACGCCAGATCCTGCAGATCTATGACAACGATATTCCGCCGCAAAAAGTCTATGAAGTCTATAAGAAAGGTTTAAAGCACCACTATTGTGATGCATAAAGCGCCAAGAGTCTGAGATATATAAATGAGGTGGGTTGAAAGATCCATGCTGTTGTTCCCTTTAATTAAACCGTTTATCGCCAAATTCCGGTTGCATGGATCTTTCAGCCCATACATTTATATATTTTGAGTCTACTTTACCCCTCCTGTTTTACACTGATTTCCCATGCAAAATCTTGGTTGTTTCTACGCTAAAACTATGATAAAATGAACAAAAAAAGAAAGTATTGTCTATGAAGTTTATTCCACTCTTTTTAGTGATCACCTTAGCCCTCTTCGCAGAAAACCATAAAAGTTCGGAGATAGAGGTAGAAAACCATATCGAATCATTGAAAGAACCAATGTATAAGCCGTTAATTGAACGCTATTTGATCGATGAGGTAAAAAACCTACGTATCGAACAGCAGAATTTGCGGGTAGAGACAAACGAAAAAATTGCCCAGGCGAGAGTAGATTTCTCCGACCGTGCAATGAACTATATGACAAACACGGTCAATATCATTTTCCTGATCTTAACGGCTGTGGCATCACTGATAGCAATTTTCGGATGGAAAAGTCTGAAGGATGCAAGAGAACAGACGAAACTTATCGTAAAGCAGCGTTTGGAGGAGATCACTGAGGAGTATACCCACAAGCTGACTCAGATAGAGATGCAGATGCAGCAGCGTTCAGAAGATATTATCCACAATCAGGAAAATATCGCCCGCTCCAATGAGATACATGCACTTTGGAGAAGAAGTACGCTTGAGGATAATATCCAGGCGAAGGTGGATATCTACGATCAGATCCTGAGCCTGGATAAAAATAATGTTGAAGCACTCACCTATAAAGCGGATGCAGTGCTGGATCTTGGAGAAAAAGAGTGGGCACTCAATCTCTGTAACCAGGCCTTGGAGCTTGATGACAAATATGCTTACTCCTATTGGCAGCGAAGTTGTGTCAATGCAGAACTGCACCATAGTAACAGTGCCATAAGGGATATCAGAAAAGCCGTTGAGCTCTCCCCGGTGTTGGTGACTGATATCGATACAGAAAAGAGTTTTGACAAGATACGAAACGAAGAGGCTTTTGTGCAGTTTGTCACACAGGAACTGCCGCTTTTGCAGAAAAACCAAGATCATAAAATATCTTGATCAGATTGAAGGGGGTGAGTAGGGGAGTCGCCAGGATTCAGCTACTCCCCGAAATA
>JBEWPZ010000080.1:0-2304 GCA_047689535.1 Candidatus Sulfurovum kebritense
GGATATTCTATGCGTAATGCTCTTGACATGGCTTTCAAGCTTAGCTCAAAAACTACAAAAACTATAAAGAGTCAAGAGCAGACTTGACCCCTTTACATTTTTCCACTCTTTCTTTATCTACATTGGGCGGGGTGACTGGTTCAGAAAGCCTTTTGGCAACATACAGTTCGTCAAAGTACAAGGATTTTGAATAATAGCATGCCTCAGTTTTGCCGCTCTCCATTTCAAGCTCACGGACCATGAGGAGGTTTTCTTCTTTAATCTGATTCAAAATCTCGGAGAGTTTATCAGAAAGGTCCAGCTGCAGAAGCTCTTTTACCTGCTCGTTGATTTGTGTGAGTGTAAGATAGCAGTGTCCCAAATCCCTGCTTGCTGCCAGAACATGCCGGATACCTGCGGTTATTCTTTGCCGGCTGTCGGAGGTAAGGCCGATGCTTAATGCAACCTTGTCTGCGGAGAAAAACCCTATCCCGAAAAAATCGTTTGCCAGGCGGTATGGGTCTTCTGTTACAAGGCGGATGGCATCGTCTCCGTATTTTTTGTATATTCTCACCGAAAAAAGCGTGCTGATTCCGTGGCCCTGCAAAAATATCATCACGTCCCGAATCGCCTTGTGCTCGATCCAGGCTTCACGGATCATGTCCAGCTTTTTCTGGGCAATGCCTTCGAATGGCCGAAGAGATACTGAGATGGAATAGAGGTACGATACGCAAGGGAATGCATGAATTGCAGAGTGGCATATACTGCATTGATAATTTTTCCGGACGTGGTCGAAAATCCATTGAGAAACATCTTCCAAATTATTGGGACAATTTATTTTTTCTACGTACCTAACACCAATCAGAACCAAATTAAATTGTCAAGTAAAAAATAAAGAGTTGCACTATTCTTAAAAAATAAAGAGTCAAGAGCAGACTTGACCCCTTTAATGGCTGTTTCCAAATCTTTTTTCAAGGCGTGTCCTTCTGTTTCCCGGCCTGCTGGACTGGATATTCCGGAAAGAATATAAAAAATATATCCCTTGACTGAATCCCCTCCCGAAGGGTAAAATTCCATCATGGCAGACGAGAAAAAGAAAAATAACAGCAAGGTGGTCAATCCTCATGACAAGGTGTTCAGGGAGACCTACAGCAATAAGGAAAATGCCCGCAGCCTTTTAGCCAACAATCTGCCGGACAGAGTGTTGAGGCTGGTGGACCTGGACAGCCTGGAGATCAGCAAGGACAGTTTCATAGAAAAAGACCTGGCCGATTATTATTCCGACATCCTGTATCAGGTTATGTTCAAGGACGGCAGCCAGGGCTTTATCTATGTGTTGTTTGAGCATAAAAGCTACTATGAAAAGTTTGTGCATCTCCAGCTGCTGGAATACATTGTTAAAATCTGGCGTTTGTATATCAAGCAGCATAAAGAGCAGCCGGACAAGCTGCCCATTGTAATTCCACTGCTGGTCTGCCACACAGGGAAAGAATGGCCGGAAAATACAGAGCGCCTGGCATCGCTGTTGTCAGGTCCTGTGGGTGAACTTGCCTGGTACATCCCGGATTTTGGGTTCGAGCTTTATGATCTGCACCGATACTCGGATGATCAGATAAAAGGGACCATCGCAAGCCGGGTGATATTGCTGCTGCTCAAACACATCAGAGATTCGGATTTACGACAGAAGCTGCCGGGTATATTGGCACTGATGCGGACATTGATGGAAAAAGAAACCGGGTTGCAATGGATTGAGGTGGTGGTCAGGTACCTGGCATCGGCCCTGGAAGATGATGAATTATCGGTGAAACAAATAAAGGATATAGCGGAACAGGCTATTTCTAAAGAGACAGGAGAATATGTTATGACACTGGCAGAGAAGTTACGGAAAGAGGGTGAGGAGAGAGCCAAGCTGGAAGGCCTCAGAGAAACCATCGAATTGGGAATAACCCTCAAGTTCCCTGGGGACATCGACACAGTAATGGCCGGAGTGAAGAAAATTGATGATCTGGATACGCTGAAAGAAATCAAAGAAACAATAAAAATTGCAGATGACATCTCGGAGATTCTGGCGCTGCTGAAATAATCATGAGCCAACCGCTGTATTCCACATTTTTCTGACCCTACAACTGCGTCTCCCTCAGACCCTAAAAATGACGGCCATTTTTTTGCCCTGACATATATGCGTTATAGCTACTCCACGGATAATCACCCGGTGATTCCACGATCCCGGCCTTTACCGGGTTCTTGTGAATGTACCGCATAAGCTGCAAGAGATACCTGTCTTCCTCAACCACAATCGCCTTGTACCGGCCCCGGAACAACTGC
>JBEWPZ010000012.1:0-6535 GCA_047689535.1 Candidatus Sulfurovum kebritense
TCAGCCATTTTGCATAGTTCCAGGCCGACAGACTCGGGAAGCAACGTCTTCACGAGATCCAGTGTCTTTTGATGGGGATTCTTCTCCAGCGCTTTTTTGAAGTGGGCGCGTATCTCTTCTTCGTTCATCCCTTTGGTAAGGTTCATCAGAAGCGGTACCTCTTCAAACTTTTTCAAAAGCGGAGTGATCTCACGGGAGAAGTCCAGTACCACAGGACCGCGTATCCCGTTTTTGGTAAAGATAAGATCACCTTTGGCTTTGAGCTTTTTATACTTTTTCATATCTACATGCATTGTCACCTTGGCGATGGTATCCGCCCTGCAGTTCGAAACCCAGCGCTCTTTGGTCTTCAGCGGCATCATCGCCGGATAGAGCGCTGTCACTTGATGTCCTGTTGACTCTGCCAGCAGGTAGCCATCTCCTTCCGCACCCAGCATCGGGTACCCCATACCGCCTGTCGCTACGATCACATGCGGTGCGAGATACTGTCTATCCCCTGTATGCACTCCGATGACCTTCATACCGTCATGCTCGAGTGTTTCCACCTTTTGAGAACATCTGACTTCTACGCCAAGGCTCTCCATTTCACTCTTCAGTGCATTGATGATCGTGCTAGAGCTGTGCGTCACAGGGAATACCCTGAAACCATCGGGGGCATGGCTCTCTACGCCGATCTCTTTAAAAAAGTCGATCAGTGCATGGTGATCAAAGCGCTCCAGTGCCGGCATCATGAAACGTCCCTCACGTCCAAAACGCTGCATAAAGGTTTCGTTGTCCAGGGTATTGGTCAGATTACAGCGTCCGCCGCCTGTGGC
This sequence comes from Candidatus Sulfurovum kebritense, assembly GCA_047689535.1. Taxonomy (GTDB): domain Bacteria; phylum Campylobacterota; class Campylobacteria; order Campylobacterales; family Sulfurovaceae; genus Sulfurovum; species Sulfurovum kebritense. The sequence goes on from JBEWPZ010000012.1 coordinate 816, forward strand.
TTTGAGCTTGGCGCCAACCTGGGAGAGCTTTTCAAGAAGTACTACCTTTTTCCCCTCGCGTGCCGCAGTGATCGCGGCGATCATCCCTGCTGCACCGGAACCGATAACGATAAGATCATAAGAGAGTGACACGATAAAGATCCTTCAAAAATATTACCGGAATGATACCGTAAAGTTCTGTATATGATTTTTATCTTAATTGTTTTTAAAGAATAAGAAATTATAATAGTTAGAATCTCATTTTAATAATAAAGGAGCACCCTATGAGAAAGTATATTTTGATCACCTCGATGTTGGTTTCAAGCAGCTTTGGAGCTGACCTCTCCCAGGTTTCGACAGAAGAGCTCGCAAACGAAATGCAAAAGCGTATGCAGACCATGACGCCCCAGGAGCGTCAACAATATAGAGGGTCTGGTATGATGGGCATGGGCCAGATGGGTAAATGCGGAGACGGCAGGATGAGGGGAATGGGCTCTAGGAGAATGATGCAGATGCCTGAATTTTCCGATTATGATCTCAATCAGGATGGAGCGATCACCGAAGAAGAGTTCAACGAAGCACATACAAAACGGATGAGTAAACTTGCTGAAGAGGGCAGAATGCTAAGAAATGCAGGTAAGGCACCGGCTTTCTCTGATATCGATACCAATAAAGACGGAAAGCTTGATGCAGAAGAGTTTAAGGCGCATCAACAGGAAATGAAAAACCAGAAGTGCGGCAGCGGACAAAAACGGAAGATGGGCAAATGCGGAGACGGTAGGATGGGCAAAATGAGCTCTAGGAGAATGATGCAGATGCCTAAGTTCGAGGATTGCGATCTCAACAATGATGGAGCGATCACCGAAGAAGAGTTCAACGAAGCGCGTACAAAACGTATGGAGAAACGTGCCGAGGAAGGCAGAATGCTCAGAAATGCAGGAGATGCACCCTCTTTTGCGGATATCGATACCAATAAGGACGGAAAAATCGATACAGAAGAGTTTAAAGCACATCAACAGAAAATGCAGAACCAGAAGTGCGGCAGCGGACAAAAACGGAAGATGGGCAAATGCGGTTGATGATCTCTTCAGGAATTTATTATATAATGTAAGCAAATACATTCTATAAGGTATATATTTGAAATTTACCAAAGAGACTCTGCAAGAGATCCTGTCGGAGTTAAAGCAGAAGGTCGCATCACTGCAGCCTGGTGATGTGATCTCTTTTGATGTACTTGATCCTGATGAAGGTGGCAGGTACGCCGGAGAGAAGGTTCTGAGAGAAGAGGGTGAATACCTCTATCTCGGATATAAGAGTTGGACAGATCTTGCGCAGCTGTTAGAGTGCAAGATGCTGACACCGCATAGCAGCAGCTATCCTTTTATCACGCTGCATTTTGAAAAACTCCAGAGAGATACATTTCATGAAAGCAAGGAAGAGGATAAGAGGGAGAAGTACGGGACTGATTCTCTGTTTTTCAATATCAACAAAATGGAGGAGCCCGCATTTCTCTACTACTATCTCCAAGCGTTAAACAATGTGAAACTGGAACAGAAAAAGCGTATCCTGAATCTCGGGGTCAACCGAGGGGATGAGTTTCTTACTATCAAATCACATCTGGACAGCACAACCTACAAAAAAATAAACTTGATAGGGGTCGACCATTCTCAAAGTGCCGTCAACTACGCCAAAACTTTGCTGCCTGAAGAGAATGTAACACTCTACGCCGAAGATATCAATGCACTGGATACCCTAGATCTTGGAACTTTTGACCTGATCATCTCTATCGGTACCCTTCAAAGCCCATCGATTAACTTCAAGCCTTTTTTGATGGATCTTGTTCAAAACTACCTGGACAGAAAAGAGGGTGCATTGATTCTTGGCTTTCCGAACTGTCGATGGATCGGAGGAGAGATGCTCTATGGTGCAAAAGCACCCAACTATGCGATGAGTGAACTCTCACTGCTTTTCAATGATGTGATCTTTGCCAAAAAGTATCTGCAACAGCACAAGTTTCGGGTGACATTAACAGGTAAGGAGTATATTTTCTTAACAGCGACAAAAATTGTCCCAAAAACTAAAGGATAAATTTTATTTTAAGAAATTAAACTTATAATTCAAATAATTTTAATTTATACAACCAAGGATTACAGATGAAATTACCAACGCTACTACTCTCAGCAATGCTTACTACCTCTATTTATGCAGCAGACCAAAATGCTTCAAAAAAGCCAACAAATGTTACGATGGAAGGCGTCAGCTATATCAAAAAACTCGGAGGTACACTGAAGAGTGAACTTCAAAAACATATGAAAGTGGATCCTACGGCTGTAGCCGCATTCGGTTTCTGTACAGCAAAGGCAATGGAGATCACTGAAGAGGTGAACAAAGAGCTTCCTGCGAATGCAAAAGTAAGAAGAACAGCACTCAAAACACGTAACGAAAAGAATGCACCTGATGCAACGGATATCAAAGTGATGGAGGAGTATATCAAAGCGATCGAAGCGAAGACATTTACGCCTAAAGATATCAAGGTTGTAGAAGAGGGCAATACGACCAGAGTCTATAAAGCACTGATCACCAACGGTGTCTGTCTCAAATGTCATGGTCAAAATGTAAGTAAAGAGATCAGAGATATGATCGCTATCAGCTATCCCAAAGATCAGGCAATGGGCTTTAAAGAGGGAGACCTTAGAGGTGTAGTTGTCGCAGAGATCACAAAAACTGCTGAAAAATAAGGGAGAACCCCTTATTTTATATTTTAAAATATTATTTTATTGCGGTCATTAAAAAGACCGTGAAGTCTCCATGCGGTTTTTCGATCGTACTCGATGTTGAGAAAGTTACCTCTTTAAATCCTGCCTCCGATGCATACTCAGCCAGCGTATGTCTGTCAAATCCATAATGAAATACTCCCGTATTATCACTATGAAAACTTCCATCCTCTATATCCAGGTCTGCCAAAGCGATAAATCCACCATCGTTTACCATACTGTAAAGTTTTTTGAGAAGGGCGGGAATATCCTCAATATGGTGGATCGTCATGGATGAGATGATACCGTCATACTGCTCCTGAGTATCATATTTAACAATATCAACATGTTTCACCTCCGTTTTACAGGCAAACTCATCGCATTTACTCTCAAACTCCTTCAACATAGAAGGGGAGCTGTCCACAGCTACGATCTTATCGACAAAAGGAGCAATCAAATAGCTCAATAGTCCGGTTCCTGCTCCCAAATCCATAACAGACATTGACTTATTGAGCTTAATATTTTTTACTATCAGGTCACTGATCGCCTTTGCGTTCTGCACGCGCCTGCTGCTCATATCCCATGATTTGGATTTATGAGCAAAAAGATCTTTATTTTCCATAATTATTCCTTAATATTAATTAGTATATACCTAAAATAGTGTATTTTTCTCTATTTTTATGTTCTCCCAGAAGAGATCCACGTGCTTTTCAAACATTGACACGACCGAAGAGGTCGATTTTTTGTCTAATTTTAGCAAAGAAACCTGCATTTGATAGAAAAAGAGAGGTGAAAAAAACTCATTTGCCAATAATAGGGGGTCTCCCGACTTGATCATCTCCTCCTGCATCATAGTGAAGAAGAGTCCCGAGAGCTTTTTGACGTTTTCCTGGTAAAAATGTTCATTATAGATCTCTCTGATACGCTCATTGCGGTATATCTCCTGCATCAAAAGCTTGAAAAGCGCCTCATTTTGCCCGTCAAAGCCTATAAGCTTGAAAGTAGTGGCAATACTCATTAAAAGCGATTTTCCCTGTTTATGAAGCTCCTGGGCCTCTTTATCGGCAAATATCTGTACGATGGCAGAGGAGGTAAGCTCTGAGACCAGTGTTTCGAGTATCTCATCCTTGTTTTTAAAGTGGTTATAGAGGGCACTTTGCTTTACCCCCATAGCTCCGGCTATATCTCTTACCGTGGTTGCTTTGTATCCCTTGGAGGAGAAGAGTTTTAGTGATATTTTGAGTATTTTACTCTTGGTTTTGCTACCTCTAGATAGGGCTGTATTGACGTTCTGTTCGGACATTGCGGCTCCTTTGAATGCCATTATAGTGAACAATTGTTCATTTGTCAAGAGTAGGGAGATTCTACTATATGAACAATTGTTCATATTTAAAATTATCATCTGTTTCTTTTATGAACAACTGTTCACTTTTGATTATTTAGCATCTCGTGAAAAAGAACAAACGTTCACTATTTCCCTCTTAACCGCCTATTTCATGGGCTTTGAGGAGAATTGCTTTTCTCTTTATAGAATAACGCTATATTCTCCGTACTCCTATCTCCCTTATTCTCGTCAATATCGGCCACTTGATCTGCAATGTACCGATATCTACCGTGAAGAGGTGTAATTTGTTTAATATTTTGAAATATAATAGACGGCTCTACCGGTTTGATATTTAAAAATATTAATTACTTACCTATCTCTATTCTTCCCACATTTCATTAAAGATAATTATTATTATTTGATAATATCTATACTTTAAGTATGACTTTCCTAGAATATATAAAATAGATTACAAAGGTTACGAATGAAGACGTTTCTTATCACACTTCTCGGTTCGGTTGCTCTATTTGCAATCGAACCACTGGTCAACACAACATGGCTCCAGCAGCATATCGATGACAAAGATCTCAAAATTGTAGAGGTCTCCAGTGAATCAAGTTATAAATCCGGTCATATCAAGCATGCACTTCATACCACGATAGACAGATGGAGAATAAATAATGGTACGTTTATTACTGTCAAAACGCCGCAGGAGATCGAAAAAGAGATCCAAAGACTAGGTATTGATAGCGCTTCAGATGTCATACTTTATGCAGATATCCAGACACCTAAAGATTTTCTCAAGACCAGTTATATTTTCTGGGCATTGCATTACCATGGAATCCAAGATGTCGCACTGCTGGATGGGGGAAAACAGGCATGGGTAAAAGAGGGGGCCGTACTTGATAGAGATAAAGACGAGGTATCAACCAGTCACTATAAGGTCAAGATCGATCCGGAACGCATCGCAGACAGAGCGTATATAGAAAACCATATTGGAAAAGTTCCTATGATCGATGCCAGACCGGGAGATAAATACTTGGGAATTACACCAACTGCAACCGTAGCAAGGGATGGACACATCAAAGGAGCCATGAGTTATTCATGGAACTACTCTGTAGACAATGAATACAAATTAAAAAATATCAAAAAGTTGGAGAGACTGTTTAGACAAGGATATCAGCTTGATAAGGAGAGTGAGGTCATTGTCTATTGTACAGGTGGACTTGAGACTTCATTTAACTACTTTGTTTTGAACGGTCTGCTTGGATACAAACAGGTAAGACTCTATGATGCCTCCATGAAAGAGTGGGGAAATCTTGAAGATACTCCAATGGTGCAATACACCTATGAGGTATTTAAAAAGTAGGTTCCTTTTTGGGAGCCTGCGAAAGCTTCGTTATTATTTTATTCTCTACATTAAAACCACAACTTCCTCATATACGTCATCTTCGATCATCTCAAAATCAGTTTTTACCTTATGATCATAACTTAAAAGAGTGTATCTATTTTTTTAATATATTTTATATTATGTTAATCAATGGATAATTACAGGGCAAATTACCCAGTTACCTGTGTATCTTTACACAAATAACTGTTGATTCACGTTTGCCAGTTCACGCAATTTTTTACGGGTATGATCATCGATCGGTTTTTGTTTGATC
>JBEWPZ010000012.1:6635-46064 GCA_047689535.1 Candidatus Sulfurovum kebritense
TGCCAGTTCACGCAATTTTTTACGGGTATGATCATCGATCGGTTTTTGTTTGATCGCGATCACATCTCTATACTCACGTTTCAGTGAACCAAGCAGACTCCCGATCTGTTCATCATGAGAGAAACAGCGGCTCAGGTGTTGATAGACGATACAGATCTCCAGGTGCGGCAGCCTGTAGAAGTAGCTCACTTCATCGGCGAAGATATACTTATGAGGATAGACTTTCTGCCGGTAGTGATCACTGAGTGTAAGATATTCGAAACAACGCTCTGCCCTATTACACTTGAGCGCCATGCCGTTATCGGGTGCGACCGCAACGATCTGTGATCTTGAGGCAAAGGTCAGTGCATCATTGAGCCAGAGGTACCTGTCCTCCAAAGCTTTAGGGACTTCCTCATAGTAGAAGATCGCATTTTTCAGCAGCTTCATCTCTTCGAGTTCGGTCACTTCACGCTTGTCGCGCATCAGGATATCCATCAACGAGTACTCCAGATACTCATCCGTACCCATCATACGTTCAAAGTAGTCGATGTGCCTTCCGTCATTGTTTATTTCATCTTCCCCTCGATGCATAAACCAGATCTGAGCCAGAGCTTTACCATCAAGCGGACTCTCCTGATGGTTGAAGAGGTAACGAAAGAGCTGGAACTTTCCGAAGTCCCCGACATCCGCTACATATCTGTCTTGCACTTTTACACCCTAGTCTGCTGTTGCTTCATGAATGGTCGACTTTGTACTCTTCCATGCTGATCTGCTGTCACTTTTGATACCAGACCATCTTTTTGAACAACCGCTGAATACGCCAACTATTAGAAGTGCCAAAATGGTTAACATAAGTTTATTCACTATCGCTCTCCGCTTGATTTTTGGCCGTATTATACCGAATCTGATGCTTCTTTTACAGCCGCTCTATCGGCTCTCGGAGGTTTTACTTCCGCTCTGCTCAGAATCTCGATATAACACTCCGACCACCCTGCTTTGGCAGCACTGTCAAGACCTGTAATGATGTCGTCGAAGGTCACGACCTCTGCACTCGCAGCATCTTCTCCAAACCTGCAATCAAAGTTCCAGAACATCTTCTCTGCATCCGGAAGTTTTTTTCTGCGCTCTCTTTTTGCATATTTTCTTATCTCATGTTTGACCGCTTCAACGATACGGTCCGGATGTCGTTTCTCATCCTGCAGTTTAAATGTTTTTTTCATGATTTCTCTCCTCTGTTTCTCTTACTGTTTCTATTGCGGCTGTTGCCTCTCCGTCCCTCGCCACTCTCACTCTTCCTGTTTTTATCAGAGCGGTTGGAACGGGACCGATTTTTACTCTGGCCTGATTTTGATTTTTGTGTCCTGCCTTTTTGTATCGGTTCCGCTTTGATATTCGGATCCGGGGTAAAAGCGGGGATATCCACCTTTTTGATCGCTTTTTTTATCAGCTTCTCTATATTTTTCAAAAGGTCCAATTCATCGACACAGACCAGTGAGACTGCCTCTCCCACATTTCCTGCCCGTCCTGTTCTTCCGATACGGTGGACATAGTCCTCGGGTACATTCGGCAGTTCGAAATTGACAACATGCGGGAGTTGATCTATATCAAGCCCGCGCGCTGCAATGTCTGTTGCGACAAGTACCCTGATCTCTTTTGCTTTGAAGCTTGCCAATGCCTTGGTTCTGGCACCCTGACTTTTGTTACCGTGGATGGCAGCAGCCTTGATACCGGACTCTCCAAGCTGTTTGGCCAGCCTGTTCGCACCGTGCTTGGTACGGGTAAACACCAGTACCTGCTCCCACTTTTTTGTCTTTATCAGCTGAGAAAGCAGTTCTCTTTTACGGTGTTTATCGACATAGTGTACCACTTGCGATATCTGCTCTCCGGTACTGTTTTGGCGTGCCACTTCCACGACTGCCGGGTCTTGAAGCAGTCCGGAAGCAAGCTTTTTGATCTCGGGAGAAAATGTGGCAGAGAAGAGAAGCGTCTGTCTCTTCTCCGGCATCATCTTGATCAGGCGTTTGATATCGTGGATAAACCCCATATCAAGCATACGGTCTGCTTCATCCAGTATCAGACACTCCAGTCTGGAGAAGTCTATCCCTTTTTTCCCTGCGATATCCAGCAGTCTTCCCGGTGTGGCGATGACGATATCCACCCCTTTCTTTATCGTAGCAAGCTGAGGATTGATCCCCACGCCTCCGTAGATCACTGTCGATCGATACGGCAGATGCTTCCCGTAGGTTTTGACGGACTCATGTACCTGTGCAGCAAGCTCACGTGTCGGAGTCAAAATCAGAGCCCGTATTTGATATTTGTTCATATTAGGCTGGGTTTGACTCAGCCTTTCGAGCAGCGGCAGTGTAAATCCGGCGGTCTTTCCCGTACCGGTCTGTGCTGCAGCCAACAGATCCCTCTTCTGGAGGATCATCGGAATAGCCTGTGCCTGTATCGGAGTAGGTTTTGTATATCCTGTCTCTTTGATGGCTTTAAGTAGTGGTTGGGAGAGTCCCAAAGTAGTAAATGACATTCAGTGTCGCCTTTGTTGGGCATTGCCCATATAATGACGCGATTATAGCATAAGTTTTCAACTCTCTTGGCGCTGCTCTCCCTTGGGCATCATAAGACCTATATATTATTGTAAGTACAACGATACTAAAAGATGACGATTTGACATATTTTACAACTCACCGTAAAATATACGATATGATCGCATATCCAATAAACGTACATCAAGGAGTCTAAGGTGGAAGGAAGTATGAAAGTCAGCTATACCGTCATGTGCAAGAACGATGTCAACCTCGAGGTAACCCTCTCGGAGATTCTCTCGAATGAAAAAGTAGCCAAAGCGATAAAAAGTGAATTTGCCAAAGGGATGCGAAACCTCACTCTCTCCTCAAATGATGAAGCTTCACTCTATCTCAAAACGCAGAAAGAGGTCTATGAGTTCACCGTAAGCAAAAATGACTTTGCCGATATTCTTGTCCTTGCCGAAGAGGATGCACGCAAACACAAACGCATCAAAAAAGAGTGTGAAGGGGTGGAACTGGTAGATATCGTTACCTTAGACTAACGCATCTATGTTATACTTAACAAAACTATATATGAAGATATTAGATGTCCAAAAAAAAGAAAAAACACTTTATAAAACTCAACAATAAGATCAGAAACTATTTTCAGGGCCTCCCTTTTGACGAGGGGGTCTCCACGCTGGATGATGACAAACTGGTCGAGCTGGTGATGCTCCTTGAAATACCCTTAGTCAAACTTGAACGGGACGAGATGATCAGGGCACTGAGACGTGTCTGGAGTGAAGAAGGATACAAGACAAGGGAGCAAATCGTCTCCTACCTGACCCAGCCCCACAGAGCTGTTCCAAAGGGGGACAATGCACCTACCCATATAGACAAGGTGGAGAAGATACTCCAACTTCTGGAGGGCGTTGAACATACGAAAGAGGAAGAGAACAGGATACTGGATGCCTTTATCGATCTGCGTCCTGCGAAGATCACACGGGATAAGATCATAGCAAAGCTTGGTTACCTGCGTCTCAAAACACGTTTGCAGACTTTGGAAAAAGCACTGGATGTGCAGTTCAACAGCCTCAATGAGATGACATTCTATGAGAGCTTTACATTCTGCCTGAAGGAGCATGACTTTACAAAAAAGCTGCTCTGTGTCTCTGACCCTCTCCCTATGGAAACACTATGGGAAAAGAGTGATGAGGAGATCATAAAGATATTCAGTGAGATAAAAGAGAAGGTCTACCAGGAGAAAAAAACCTCGCTTGACATCTTTTTGTCACACCTCAAAACGTATCACCACCCCTACCTTACTGAAGAGCAGATGAGCAGATCATTAAAACGTCTGGCGCCCGAAGAGAACCTCTACCATGCACCTTTGGAGTTCAAAACCATTGAAAAGATATTAAATAATATAAGCGAAAAGTATCATGTCAATGAGAGTATCGATCATATTATTATAGAAAAAGAAAAGAACTATGCGCTCTTTGGTACGACGCTCTACTATACCACTTCTGTCTCTTATGAAAAGACCCTGCTTTATAGCTTTATCTGGCGTGGTGAGGAGCTTCCGGTAAAAGATGAGCTCAATGATGTCAACGACAGACTCCTTGCACACTTCAAACTCGCAGTCGAAGAGGTCTACGAAGAGATGCGTGATATGTGCGGTACCCTCAAAGTCGAAGAGGAGGTGATCGAGGGGTTCATCGTTCGCTATATCGAAGCACAGATACTCTCCTCACGGACCCTGAAGTTCAAAGAGAAGTCCAAACGCCGTATACTTTTTCATTTCGGAGAGTATCTCAAGCCCCTGCTTGCCAGACAAAAGCGCGAAGAGCTGCTGGCAAAAACGATCCGTGACTTCAAGAGACTCTTCCCTCTAGCACGTGAACTAAAACGAAAGATCATCTTCCATGTTGGACCTACCAACTCGGGGAAAACCTACAGTGCGCTTCAGGCACTCAAAGAGACAACAACCGGCTACTACCTCGCTCCGCTACGTCTTCTGGCACTGGAGGGGTATGAGAGTCTCAAAGCCGAAGGGGTACACACTTCTCTCATTACAGGAGAAGAAGAGATCATCGATGAGGCCTCCACCCATATCTCTTCTACGATAGAGATGATGAACAGCAGCGTCGATGTCGATGTCTGTGTGATCGATGAGATCCAGATGATCGCAGACCGTGACCGGGGATGGGCCTGGGCCAATGCACTGATCGGTGCCCCGGCAAAAACAGTGATCCTCACCGGCTCTTCCGATGCACTGGAGGCTGTGACAGAGATATGCGAATACCTGGAAGAGGAGCTGGAAGTAAAGCATTTTGAACGCAAAAACGAACTGGTCGTGATGAAACAGCCTACTTCCATCAAGCAGATAGAACCAAAAACCGCCATTATCGCCTTCTCCAGGAAAGAGGTGCTCTCGCTCAAGCAGAGACTCAGTGAACGCTACCGTGTCTCTGTCGTATACGGGAACCTCTCCCCGGAAGTCAGACGCGAAGAGGCGAGGCGTTTCAGAGAGGGAGAGAGCGATATCCTCGTCTCAACGGACGCGATCGCTATGGGGCTAAACCTCCCTATCAAAACGATCCTTTTTGCCAAAGACAATAAGTTTGACGGACTGCGGAGACGTGAACTGCTCCCCACAGAGGTCAAGCAGATCTCCGGACGTGCAGGACGCTACGGTATCGAAGAGAAAGGATATGTGGGGGCACTCGATGACTCGATCCTCTATACGATAGATGAGGCATTTCACGCTCCCCTGCCCGACCTGAAGCTTCCGTTTACCGTGATGGCAAGCCTGGATCATGTCATGTTGATCGGCGAGATACTGGAGACTGACAACATCCTCGAGATCCTGGGCTTCTTTGCAGACAATATGGAGTTTGAAGGACCGTTTGTCGCTGCCAACATCGACTCGATGCTGGAGATCGCTTCCATTGTGAGTGAATATGAACTGGACCTGAAAACACGTTTTTATCTCTCCTGTGCACCGGCAAGTATCTCCTCGCCCTATATAGAGTCGGTTTTCCACCGCTATATCAGGCAGATAGAAGCGGGGAAAAAGGTACTCTATATCCCGCCGCGAGACCTGCCTGCCTTTGCACAGACCAATGATATGCTGCTGAATGCGGAAGATCGTGTACGTGAGATATCACTCTATCTATGGTTGAGTTTCAAGTTCCCTGACCTCTTCGAAGATACTCAAAAAGCGATCGATGCAAGGGTAAGACTCAACCAGTTTATAGAAAAATCCCTGCAAAAAGGGAGCTTCACCAAAACTTGTAGAAAGTGTGGAAAAGTGCTAGACTTCTCCTACCGATTTTCCATCTGCGACGAGTGCCACAGAAAAGGCGGCAGAGGTGGCTACGGTTCATCCAAACGCGGGAGTTACCGTAGCCGCCGCAGAAGATAAAACGACAAGCCGTTTTGAGCGCTCCGCTCAGCATATTTTGAAGAAACAAGGAGTAAAGATTGCAGACACCGCTTACCGAAGAACAGCAGGAACTGATCGGACAAAAAGAGCACTTTATCGCAGAGAAGGTGAAACTTCTCAAAGAGTATAAAAGCTATCAGAATGATCTGGAGTTTGCCCAGGATGACTTTGAACAGGGAGTCATCGAAAACAAAAGAACAAAACTGGCAACGCAGATCAAAGCCCTTGGTCAGCAGATCAGAGAGATAGAGAACCTCGAAAACCAGGCATAGCACCATGGAGAAAGCCCTGACGGAGACCCCCTTCACTCTAGTACTTGCCGGCGGCGGTGCACTGGGTATCGCACACCTGGGTGTACTGTATGATCTGGAGGCAAAAGGGATCACGCCTCATGAGATCATCGGGACAAGTATGGGAGGGATCATCGGTGCATGTGCCGCCATAGGCCTCAGTGAAGCAGAGATCCATGCACACATTCTTAATTTTTCCGGGCTTCTCAACTGGGTCAAGTTTTCATGGAACGGCAATGCTGTCGTTTCCAATGAGAAGATAGAACGTATCTTTACCGATATCTTTGGTGACAAAAAGATGCGTGAGACAGATATACCGCTCAAACTGATCGCTACCAATCTTCATACCGGCGACAAGAGAGTCTTTGAGAGCAGTGAGGATGTTCTGATCAGGGATGCCCTGCTCTGTACGATGGCAATACCGGGGATATTTGATGAGCACGTCATCGATGGTACCGCCTATGCCGATGGATTTTTATGCGAAAATCTCGGGGTCAATGAAGTAAGTCATGAGACGATCCTTGCGGTGGATGTACTGGGGAAGAACTCCTTTGGCCATCACCTTCCGGATAACTTTTTTAAAACGAACAATGTCTTGGAGATGTTTGAAAAGTCCATGAGACTGCTGATCTACAACCAGACACAGGCACACCTGAGAAACCTGAAGAAAAACCTACTCCTTCTTGAGCCTGATACTAAAAAATATAAGACATATCATTTCCATAAGACTTCTGAGATAAGGGCCCTTGGAATGGGCCTTCTGGAGGGATAGAAGGCAGATAGCCGTATCTGCCCTCGGGAAACCGGATCGTATGTAGTGCTTAGGCTTCAGTGACCGAATGGGGAACTTTATGATAGGTTTTATTTTTATCTGAAGGTATCAAAGTGGGTTTATTCGGATCGGTTGCCCTCTTCTCCTCTACGGGTTTGGGTGATTTTTGAGATGCCGGCATCGCTTTCTGGGAAGGTTTTTTCTTCCGGATCTTTACGACGATCATCCCCTTCTCTTCCTCCATTTTGATACTCTGCGTATCGGCATCTTCAGGAAGTGTCTGTGAACGCTGCATCACTGATGTATAGCTTTGTTGTGACTGTACTCCCTGCTTCTGCGTCTGTGACCTGTGCGTTACCTTGGCCCGGAATGTGAGTACCCCTTCTCTGACAGAGAGGTTGATCTCATTCTCTTTGTTGGCCTCTATCCCGGTGTTGTAGAGATAGTGTGTCCCTTTATCGATAAACATACTCCCGTTTGAAGGTGTCATGGAAGGCATATGAAACTGCGTATTGGGCTGATTGAGCTGTTGTGAACGCTTCTCCATCCGCTGATGCATACGTTCAAAGACCTTGTCCATCTCTTTTTGCATCTCATACATCTCTTTAAAGAGATCATCACCGAACGGGTCATCAAAAAAAGGCTCATTATGGAAAGGGTCACTCGCCTGCAGAGTCATTGCACTCAACATCGGCACAAGTAAGAGTGAAATTTTGTTTTTGAACATCTGATACTCCTTACTATCGTTTTAAAAATTATAAAAAATTTTGGTTAATCTTTTTTAAATGACACGACACACGCTATAATAGCCTTAAAACGTCAAAAGGGATAGCGTGATAGAGAGTGGTTTGGAGTATATCGTACTGCTGGTGGTAGTCGCATCTGCGATTGTCCTCGTAGCAAAAAAGACGCAGGCCAGGCTCTTTGAGTATCTCCCTCCTATCGTGCTCCTCTACTTTACGGTGATGCTGCTCTCGACACTGGGGGTCTGGCAGAAGACGGCTGAGATCACCGCTACCTATAAGACGCTCAAAGCCAATCTCCTTCCCGCGATGATCTTTCTGCTGCTCCTTTCAGCCGATATCCGTCATATCGCCAAGCTCGGCAAAAAGATGATACTCACCTTCCTGCTGGCCTCTACCAGTATCGCTATCGGGTTTATCTCTATGTTCGCCCTACTGCATACCTACTTTGAGCCTGACGCATGGAGGGCATTTGCAGCACTCAGCGGTTCTTGGATGGGTGGTACGGGCAATATGGTTGCAGTTCAGGGGGCACTGGCTGTGCCTGACAGCAAAATGGGGTATGCCCTGTTGATCGACTCTATCGACTATGCAATATGGGTGATGATACTCCTTGCGCTCGTACCCTTTGCAAAGAGGTTCAACCACTGGAGCAGATCGGATACCTCGGTCATCGATGAAGTCGGTGAGAAACTCGCGCTCGATCAGCGCTCACAACATGCCACTCCCCTCTTACTCTTTACCTTGATCAGTGCCGCAGGGCTCATCTCTGTGACGTCACAGTGGCTCTCTGCCCTGCTTCCGACCACAGACTTCCTGACCCAGACCACCTGGGTCGTGATCATCGCGACACTTGCGGGGATCGGGCTGGCGATGACGCCGCTGGCACGGATGTCAGGTTCGATGAGACTGGGAAACATGATGCTCTATCTGCTTGTGGCACTCATCGCAAGCCGGGCCAATTTCGCCGAACTCACCGAGGCCCCGCTCTATATCATGGCAGGATTTTTCATTATCACAGTCCATGCACTGGTCATGGTACTCTTTGCCAAACTCTTCCGACTGGACCTCTTCAGCCTCGGAGTCGCCTCCCTGGCAAACATCGGAGGCGTCGCCTCGGCACCCATACTCGCCTCAGCCTACTCCAAAGCCCTGATCCCTATCGGTATCCTGATGGCGATGATGGGGTATATCCTGGGGACATTCGGAGGTCTGATGGTCGGGAAAGTGTTGGAGATGATCGGGGGTTAAAGGTTTAGATAAACCATCAAAATATGATCTGATACAGTATTTAGTATCGGTATAAATATCCAAAACTGAGTTTTGCAGCAGAAGGCTCAATCAATTTATTTGTACAGATCTCTATCCTATAGTCTTCATAAGTCAGATCCAGACCAAACATTCCAAAAAAATGCTCATAGCTCAGTTTTGCCATGAAACGATCATTGATCTCATATCGATATGAAACATAAGGCAGCGTCATATCTTCTATATAATCAAATCCCACCTGGACCAGGTCCCCCTCTATCTCATACGAAGTCTCAAAACGCCATTTTGGCATCAGTCTCTGAATATATCTTTGTTGTCTTTCAAGCCCTGAAATTGTAGGGGAATACTCTGCATATCCATTTTCATCGTAACTTTTGTTTTCAGACACCAGATTAACTTCACTGTAAGGTATATTTTTCCAATATAGTTTTCCCAACACATCATTCCCTATGATTTTTAATGCAAAGTTATCATAGGTAAACAACATTGCCAGCTGCGTACTGAAACCATATGCTGAAGTGTAGTCCACATCATAGTCATAGAGATAATTCTGTGTATAGTAATAACGAGAGTTCAGATTAAAATCATAATCTGTTGTACTTACAGCAGATGCATCCCCAGTGACATACCCGTTTTGCCCTTCAGTACCTATCATCAGTTCAACTCCATATCCTATCCGTATATCAAAGGTTCCATTACTGTACAGCGGATAGGTATTTGAAAACTCAATACCGTGTGTCTCAAACCCTTTTAGTAAGATAAAAGCATCATAGTGCTCACCCGTAAAAAGATCAAGATCATTGGAAACCTGATACAGAAATTTCATACTGTCGGGAGTCGATTTTATCACCGCTTCTTTACGGTAACTATACCCTATATAGCCCCATCCTTCGATAATACTTCCTGCATCTACGCGTATATCTCCGATCGCGGTATTGTCAGAATCACCAGGAATATATTTGCCATGAAAATCATCAAACAACGCTTCGAGTGAAAAGGCATCGTTACTTAAAAGAATTTGTGAGTCAAGAGTGAGAGTTTTTTGATCCTTTTTCGCTAAGAAAGGATCATAGATACTGAGTATACCACCATGGAGTAATATACTACCTGTAAAAACACCTGCAATAATTGCAGGCATTTTTATTCTACTATGGAAGTGATTCAAAGGTACCATCGATATATTTGATTATCGGCATCCCTTCTCTCTCCTCAAAGGTACCAACCAATCCACCATCTTTTGTAAGTGTTCCTGTAACAGGTGCATCTTTCTCTACAGTAATATCTGCACGTAGTCCCATCGGCGTCGTGATCTCTACATCAACGTTATTCATCTCTGTATCAGAGACTGCACTCATATTGATCAATGTTGCATCATAGCTGTAGGAAGCTGTAAGCATATTATTTGTCGCATTATTTTCAAATGAGAGCGCTATTGCCATTTCAGGACGCTCCGGCATCTGTAATGTTCCGCCAACACTCACTTTAACTAGTGGCATATAAACTTCATCAACATCCGGGTTGAACGTCTCAGCGTTTATCCACTCAGCATGGATCGTACCATCGATAGCAGCACCTTCTCTCGAAATAGCTCCTGTAAATGTGACATCGGAAGGAAGCCATCCACTGTTTGTAAGAGTACTATCAGAGTGAGTCTCAGTATAATTTAGAGAAGTAACTGGAGTATAACCGTCAGGACAAATACCGTTTTCATAGACAAGACTATCATATGCAGTTTCAAAATCGCTATATTCATAGTAACCGCTTAGCTCTCCATGGAAGTAACCACTACCATTTGTTGTGACCTGCGTCGAACCACCATCAGCCATAGTGATCTGAATGGTTCCATTCCCATATGGTTCAGAACTATCATGCGCATCATAACAGATTACATCACCAGCAAAATATGTTGTTGCTTCTTCAACGATACCGCCATTTTCTGCAAGAATACTATTTTGAACGTAACTGTTGACTATGATATCCCCATCGATCGTATAAACACCGACAACACCCTGTACAGATGCATTCTGAAGCTTGAAATAGTCAAACTTAGGTTCAAAAGTCCCCTCTCTATTCGGTTCACCTTCACTGTAGGCGACTTCAGCATTCGCTTCTTTCACTATAAATGTTGTACCGTTGCTCGCGATAGTTCCATTGATAGATACATCTGCACCGGCTGTGGTTTTGGTCACTTCAATTGCACCTGTAAAACTTTGGATATTCTCTACACCCTCTTCCATTTCCTCACCAATGCTGTAAAGATCAAGTGGAAGCGTACCGTCGATCTCAGCTCTTAATGTACCGAAATCATCGTATACCATTGTTTCGTTTGTATCATCAAGTAAAAATGCTGGAATGGAAACAGTACCACTATATGTATACATCTCATTTTCATCTGTAAAATGATATGTAAGTGTACCCGGAGCAGTCATTTTGTATATCTGATACTCAGTAAGATTATTCTCCAACATGTATTCAATATCCCAAGACATATAGGTCAATAGCTCTTCGATAGCCTCTACATCCATAGTGATATTGTTTACCGCACTATTCATCTCTTCTGCTTCACTGTCAAGGAAACCGGGTGTACCACTGTTTTGATAGTCTACGACACTCATCGCCTGCGTTCTCAGTTCGTCAAATAATGCTTTGGCAGAATCAATATCACTTAAGGTAGAAGGATTTTCAGGTACCGTCATATTCCCTTCATTGACTGTTAATGGAATAGTAGTATTTGTATTTTTTAATGCAGCTACCAGCGCCATGATCACCTCTTCACCTTCAGCGACACCATCTTCAAGTGCAGTTCTTAATCCCTCTGTGACCTCCATCACAGTGCTATTTGTCTCTTCTGCAACTGTATGGATCGCTTCGATAATCGCCGCATAGGTATCATCACCCACCGGATTATCTGCAACAGGATCGATCCCGAACATAAGTCCTATCTCGCTTCTTGCTTCCTGGAAACCTGTTTCATCCATATTTCCGCCACCTGCGAGTGCTGAAGCTCTTTGGTACACTATCTCTGTGAGTGGAGAGATATTGACTATTTGATCTACACCAGGAGATGCATCTAATACTGAATTTAGAGATATGCTCTCATCACATGCTACTGCTGTCGAAATATCCAATGCCGGGTTCCACATGGTAGAGTTCTCATCACAACGCACATTTAACAATACTACACCATCATGATTTACATTGAGAGTATATGTACCGTCCGTTGCACTTGTTCTGCCTTCAGCCAAAACATTTAACTCAGCATCCGTAGCTGTCACGATCCCATTCAGTATCAGATCATCCACTGCTACACCACTTACTTTTGATGGTGTCTCTTCTTCTATAGGATCACTGCCGCTTCCTCCGCCACAGCCATTCATTGCAAATAAAATACCTGCAGCCAATGCTGACGTACTTATCCAATTTTTTTTCATTGTCTCCCCTTTTTGTAAAGATTAAAATTGAAAAAGGATTATATCAATCTAATGTGACATTAATGTTATATTCTAAAAGCAAAGAAAAAAAGTTAATAAAACAAGGTGGCGGGAAAGGTGGCGGAGATGATCGGGGGTTAGGAAGCTGACCGGCTTCTACCCTCCGAAAGGGCTTGCCGGCTGAAGGTTTGCCAAAAGCAGCAGCGCTCCCAGGGCGATCACGAGCAGTGCCGAGGCAAGCTGAAGCAGCCAGCCGTATCCCCCGAGAAACCGTTTTCCTTTGTTCTGCACTGCAACTGAAGCGATACCTGCCAGTGAGATCGTCAGTCCCATACCGATACTCATCACCAGTGCACTCACCACACCCAATGCGACATGCCCCATCGAGATGGCGAAGAGCGTGATCGTCATGACCCCCGGACAGGGTACGATCCCTGCCGAAAACGCTACGGCATAGCTGCTACGGTTTGAGAGCTTCGTCTTCTCTTTTTCATTTCGCTCTTTCCAGCTCTCGTAAACGAGGTAGCACCCCACCAGGATGATCAGTACCCCAGAGGCGATCATGGAGTAGCCGCTGAACTCGCGGAAACTCTTGGAAAAAAGTCTCTCGATCAGATAGTAGATCACCAGGGTCAGCGTCAGTGCAGAGAGTGCATGGACAGTGGCAATAATGTACCCCATTTTCAAGGCCTCTTTGTAGCTTCCGCCTTTGCGCAGAAAGTAGAGTCCCACCAGTGCCTTGCCGTGCCCCGGTCCGACTGCATGGATGATACCGTAGACAAATGCGATACCGATCACGCTCAACGCGGCGGTTAGCGCTTCGGGCGAATCAAGCCCCTTCAGGTTACCCGAGACCAGTTTGTTGAGCTCATACTGCCAAAGGGTGATCGTGTGCAGCAGCGAGGCATAAAGTTCACTCATTTCAACTCCAATACATAGGCATAGTAGTACTCATACTCATGATCATAGACCTTAAAGGAACGCCCCGGGTTTGCCTCTTTGACAAAGGCTTCAGTGACCTGGTAGGCGGTCATATTGTCCACATCAAAAAAGCGGATCGTCTCTGCCTCGGCAGGACGCGGCAGCGTAAAGGTCAAGACGAGCTGCGTCCCCTGGATAGAAGCGCCGAAATCCCGTGCTTCGCCGGTGGAGAGCTGCTCTTCTCCTTTGAAAAAGTAGGTGTAGTAGTCATGTTCTTTTAAGGAAGAAAAGATATCACTGCCCAGTACCTCGCTCTCGGCGGGAGAGAAAACGTTGTCATGGTCGACGTCATAGTCCATGATCAGCATATTGGAGGTCATCTCGTCAAAGACCCAACGCAGCTGGACCGTATCTTTTTCTACCTTGGGATAGACATCGACAAACACATGTGGGTGGGCAAAAAGCGTTAAGGTAAAACAGAGCAGCGAGATCAATATTTTCATGATAAAGATTATAACCGAAATAGATAAATATTGCGTTTTTAAAGGGGGTTTGTATCTATAAAATCTTTTACTACTTACGGCCTGCCTATACAGCTTCCTATGGATGAAAAAGCATATCCCGAGATCGCCCACTGCAGGGAAGCTTCATACTCACCAAAACCCGCTCCAGGTTTATAAAAAATGGTTAAGAGGTCACCACTGTTGCCTATGTATTTTGCACCGGTAGCATCAGATACGACCAGCATCCACGTTGTTGAGTTTGTAGCGCGTGCAGTACCATCCAAGCTCAGCGTAGCAGAAGTGGTTTTCTCACCGATAAAAGAGAGTTGCGTAGGTACTTTGTTATACAGCTCGGTTTTATCCTTATCAAGATAAGCCACATAGTGCCTCTCAAAAGCACACTCAAAATTAGATAGATTGGGCTCTTGGGCAAATACAGAGGAGAATGAGAATAGTGTTATCAAGCACGACAAAAAAAGCTTATACGTTGAATCATTCATTGGATCTCCAATTGCATCTGTCTATGAAGGGAACCTTTCTTCGTTACCACGTTTCACGTGGTCATGCATCTTCAACTATTATCATATCATAAAACTTTCGGGAATGAAGGAGCCAACAGTCTAGGTAGGTCGGGGTATCCCTACCCCGACATTGTATTATCGTCTCATCTCTATATCGGGATGAGGAGAAGTACTATTACTATCACCTTGACTTGTTCCCGATCTCCTGATCGGGAATGCGCCCTGACCGTAAGGGAAAAAGTGCCCTTGGGGTGCAGATGCTACATGGTAACGTAAAGGCAAATGTACCAGCTATCGCTAGACTTAAAAAACACTGATAACTTATCTATCGGTATACACTCCTCCCTTCTCTCGTTATGATGGTATCCGTCGTAATGCACCCTGACCAAAGGGAGAAAGTGCCCTTAGGTGCCTATACAATATCATGGCATAGTAGAAGTTTCGTTCCCATGCTTCGCGTGGGAATAACCACTGAATATTATCCTGCCATCTAGCGATGGATTCATAGATTACAGCTGGATTTATCTGCTATATGCATTACCACGGACACCGTGGTAACGAGGCAAAAATGTCAGTTTGAAATATTTTTATTTATTTCCTAAAAATCGAACGGATGCCGGACCATCAGCCATGCCTCTACCCCTTCATCTCCGTACGCCACATCTACACGTACAGGAAGCTCGGAGACCATGGCACGCAGTGAGATCCCTACATCAACCTTCATATCACTCAGCAGTTCGGTGTTGTATCGGTCATGGACACGCCCTACTTCTACGAAGCCGACGACCTGAAGCCAGTCGATCGGGATATTCTCGGCAGCCAACTCACCGAATGTACCGTCTTTGATGGGGTTGTAGTCCAGTACCATACGGTACTCTGCCGTACCATAGATCGCAGCCTTGTCTGCAAACCTGTCGGAGTCATACCCTCTCATACGCATAAAGCCTCCCAGTCTCGGCCCGTCCCACATAGGCGGCCGGTGCGCGTCTATACCGGGAAGGTATTCGCTATCATTCTCCCAGCTGAAGGAGTATGCCGTCCAGAAATTCAGTGCCAGTACATTTCGGCGCGTGAAGGAGAAGGTATCGAGATCAAAATAGTTGCTGGCCTTGAACAACAGGAAGTCCCAGCTCTGCAGACTCTCATACTCACCAAAGTCTTTGGTGTACTGAAGAAAAAAGCTGTAACCTCTTGAAGGATTATCTTTATAATCAGTGTTATCATGGGACAAAAAGAGCCTCAGCCCTGTACTGTTCCACTCTTTGGGTACATTGATACCTACACCCAGTGCATCGATATAGTTGTCGATCTGCTGATGCTGATAGAATGCCATGAGCCCTACAGTGGTTCTCCCGCTCAAAAAAGGAGTACCGTCGCCTGCACCCTCACGTCCCACGACAAAGCCCTCCTTAACCCTATACACTCCTTCGGGATTCTCTATCCCCTCGCCCCACGGAAGTACGTAGCTCACTGTTCCGGTGATCATGTTGTTGGTCGCCGGGCTTATCAGCACATCCTTGTCACTGGAGTGATGGCTGCTGTCAAAGTAGAAGTTCTGTTTGGGCATCTTGGAGGTAAACCCGTAGGAGCTGAAAAAGAGACGATCGCTGCCGGAAATTTTCACATTATCCAGCAGATAGAATACGCCCCGGGTATACTCACTCTTCGTCTCACCATTGACCACCACATCCTCTTTCAATCCGCCAAATGCACTGAGGATCAGTGTGCTCTGAGGCTGGATCACACCCTGTATGATCGTAGCGACTCCGCCTACCGTCCCCATAGACTCGGAACTGAACCCATAAGGCAGAGTAACAAGAGAGGGAGAGCTATCGGGAGACTCTGCTACAACTAAAGATGAGGCCAGTAGTGTCATATATGAGAGTTTTTTAAGTTGCATAATAGTCATTGTAGCCTTACTAGAATTAAGTCACACTAATGTATCATCACTCTATGAAAATCGTCGATATCAGAACCGCCCTTCTCACTGCTCCGCTCAAGACCCCATTTATCACTTCACTGCGCCGTGTTGATGCACTTGAAGACCTCGTCGTCACCATCATATGTGATGACGGTACAGTAGGCTATGGGGAGGGAGCCCCTACCCCTGTGATCACCGGAGAGACTATCGGTACGATGCAGGCGGCTATCGACTATCTCAAACCGTTTATCATTGGGAAAAAGATCTCCGAACTTGATGATATATTAAAAAATATACACTCTAGACTTTTACACAATACGACGGCAAAATCCGCCCTTGAGATCGCACTCTTTGACCTGAAAGCAAAAGCAGAAAACCTTCCGCTCTATCGCCTGCTTGGGGGAACACAAAGAGCGTTTAAGACCGATATCACCATCAGTATGGAGAGCACGGAGAAGATGATCTCGGATGCGCTGTATGCGGTGAGCATCGGCTACGACACGCTCAAGGTCAAGATCGGCGAGGATCCCCTCAAAGACAGTGAACGTATCCTCGCCATCTCTGAGGCTCTGCCAAAGGATATCACACTGAGACTGGATGCCAACCAGGGGTGGGAGGCGCATGAAGCAGTCGCCCTGCTTCAGAAGGTCGAATCGCACGGTATCATCGCAGAGTTCATCGAACAGCCCGTCAGAGCAGATGACATAGAGGGACTCAAGCAGATCAAAGAGCGTGTCAAAACTCCCGTACTTGCCGATGAATCGGTCTTCTCGCTGAATGATGCCAAAAGACTCCTGGAGCTGGATGCTGTGGACTATATCAATATCAAGCTCGATAAGTGCGGCGGGATCTCCAAAGCCATCGAACTGGCAGACCTGTGCGATAGATACGGAGTGAAGTGTATGCTCGGATGTATGCTGGAGGGGCCTATCGCCATTGCGGGGGCACTGCATGTGGCTTCTGCAAGGGCCGATACCATCACCATGATAGACCTTGACGGTGTAGCACTGCTCGCAGACAACCCTGCACGCGGCACTGTCCTGTTTGATGAGAGCAGCCTCAAGTTGTCCGAGGAGATCGGCCTGGGGATAGATGCTATCTCGTAAAGTAATAGATCAGACCGATTGGGAATATGCTTTTTCCCCTATATACCATTGATTAATCAATCTTCATTACAATAAAAGAAAAAGTACTCTAATGAAAAACCCGATACTGATTTGCCTCTTTCTTATCACTACCCTGCAAGCGGACTATCTACTTAAAGAGAGTCATCGTGAAAAATCACGTATAGACAAGATGCCCAAAAATAGCGTAGCCGACATGAAGCGTATCCCGCAAGATCCGAAATACTATGCCAAGCAGATCAAACCATTTAGCACACAGGAGCAAAAAAAGCTAGACAGACGCTTCAATGAGAAATATTTCAAGCCGTGGGAGCTGAAAAAGATCGATATCCCCGAGCAGGATTTTGGCTGGGAGATACGCTTTATCACCAAAAAACCTATCTACAGAGAGAACGGGAAAATGATCTCTCCCTCTGTCTATAAAAAATGGATCCATAATGCAAATTACGATCAGATCGACTCCAAAGGGTATAAGGCGATCACGGTCCGTCGTACCGATGTGAAGGCACTGCCGACATCATCCGCTTTTTATCGTGACCCAAAAAAGACCGGGGAAGGCTTCCCTTTTGACTATAACCAGAACTCCGCCTATCACATCAATGTACCCCTCTATGTCTCGCACTTCTCCAGGGATAACCGGTGGGCATTTGTCCGGGGGGCTTACGCATTCGGATGGGTGAAGGTAAAAGATATCGCACTGGTAGGAAACCATTTTGTCAGGGCCTTTAAAAACGGCCGCTATGCGATGAGTATCAAAGACAACCTGCGTATCTTTAAAGACAAAAGCCCTTACTCGCTGGTGAAACTGGGTGCCCTCTTCCCTATCTCAAAAGATAAAAAGAGCTGCCTGATCGCTTCGCGTGACCATAAAGGCCATGCGCATATCGAATACCTCAAGGTGGAAAAAGCGGATATCATCGCCAAAAAGCCTCTCGCCTTTACCCCTGAAAATGTCACAAGGCTTGCCAAGGAGTTTTACGGTGAACCCTACGGCTGGGGCGGAAGCTATGAGTGTAGGGACTGTTCGGCAACCACACGCGACTTTATGGGGGTCTTTGGGATATTTCTCCGCAGGAACTCGGGGAAACAGGCAGAAGATGGAAACAGAATCTCTATCAAGGGGCTGGATAAGCCTTTCAAAAAACGCAAGATCATTCAAAAAGCGGAGCCTTTCCGTTCGCTGCTCCATGTCCCCGGACATATCGTACTCTATCTTGGGCAATACAAAGGGGAACCGGTGGTAATGCATACCTACTGGGGAATCCGCAAAAAAGACAGAACCAAGCTCATCACAGGACGTACCATTATCACCTCCTTGGAACCGGGAAAAGAGCGTGCAGATATACGAGAAGAGAGCAAACTGGTCAATACACTGCAGAATATTGTAACGTTTTAACGGAGTTACGCTAAAATCCCGTTATGAAAAAAGAACGCATCAAAATATTTACAACTACGATCAGTGCAGGGAAACATAAAGGCAAAAGACTTGAGATCCCTGCGATCAACACAACCAGAAGCTCAAAAGGTATCCTCAAAGAGTCTCTCTTTAACACACTGCAGTTTGATATCATAGACAAAAATTTTGTTGAGGTATTCGGCGGGTCAGGCTCCGTAGGCCTGGAAGCACTCAGCCGCGGAGCAAGTGATGCCTACTTCAGCGAGTACAACAAAACCGCTTTTCGTATACTTGAAAACAATTGCCGAACTATCGATGCAGCGCATACACACCTCTTCCTGGGGGACAGTTTCGAGAAGTTTGCAACCATCTACGATATGGTCAAACGATCAGGGGTGAAGACCTACTTCTACTTCGATCCGCCATTCTCTACCCGTGATGGGATGGATGAGGTCTACGACAAGACGATCGCCTTGATCGAAACGATCGAACCTGAAGCCTGTGAGATGGTGATCGTAGAGCATATGAGCAACCTGGATATGCCCGAAAAGATCGGTGCACTCACACAGACCAAACGTAAAAAATTCGGACGCAGTACGCTCACCTATTATCAGCCAACCGTATAACCCTTCAGTACGTGTCCAAGAGGCACGCTGATATCCGCAAACCTATAAATCCCCAACAATACCTTTTACATCTGTTTTTACTTTACAAATCACCCGCTTTGTCGCTATACTATCTCTATCAGAGCAAGGAGAAGAAACAATGGAAAAAAATGTGAAGCTGGAGCAGTACTACGCACGTTGTGACATGAGTCAGATCAAAGGGCATCTCAAAGAGTTTCTCGAGAAAGCGAAAGAGGAGATCCCGCAGATCACCGCAGATGAGATCGATCTGGAAAAAATGGTACTGATCGATGTACGTGAAGCAGATGAATTCGCTTCCGGTGTCATCCCTGCGAAGACCATCTTCACGATCCCAAGAGGAAAACTTGAGTTTGCCATCGATGACAAACTCGTTAACCTGAGTGACCACCAGATCGTATGTTATTGCCTTAAGGGAGCCAGAGGGATACTGGGAGCAAAGACGCTGAAAGATCTTGGCTTTAACAATGTCTACAACCTGGAGGGCGGTATCGAGAGTTGGGCAGCGTCGGGTCAAATGATCAAAAACTATATAGGCTATTTTAAGATGGAGAGTAACTAACCGTGTCTACTGCAAACAAAAACGCACATATCGCGCTCTTTATAGACAGCGACAATATCTCACACCGTGCTTTAGACGGTATCATCAATGAACTGAGTAAATACGGTGTGGTGAACATCCGTCAAGCCTATGGGAACTGGACCAAGGACAATCTCAAGAACTGGGAGGATAAGCTTCTGGAACTTGCGATCAAACCGATCCAGCAGTTTGACTACTCCAAACATAAAAATGCCACGGATATCCTGATGACCATTGATGCGATCGATCTGCTGCACACCAAGGAGATCGATGCGTTTGCCTTCGCGACGAGCGACTCGGACTTTACACCCGTAGTCATGCGCGTACAAGCTGAAGGGATCAAGGTCTACGGTTTTGGTGAGAAGAAAACCCCCAAACCCTTTATGGCAGCATGTTCACAGTTCATCTTTACAGAGAACCTGATGAGCAATGAGTACACAAAAAGCCCTACGCCTGAAGAGAAAGTCCAGGTTGCCAAGCGCAAAAGCGGTGCCGAGATGCGTCAGGACAGCTGGCTGGTGAACCTGCTTCAAAACGCCGTCGAACAGACGATGGAGGATGACGGCTGGGCAAATCTTGCCGATATCGGGCAGTATATCAACAACAACTCCTCCTTCTCTCCGATCAACTACGGGTATAAAAAGCTGAGCCAACTGATCGACCAGATCGATCTTTTTGATCTCTATGTCGATGAGAACAGTAAACAGATGAGTATCAGGGATAAACGCTACCGCCCTTAAATCCCCCGGATGCTCTCCTCAAAGACTCTCCTATCCTTATCATTGTGGAAGACAAAATAGACCGTGAGCTTGTCTCCCTCTTCTAAAAACTGTTTGACACTCCGGTAGGCGATACGTGCCGCACTCTCTTTCGGGTATCCATAGATACCTGTAGAGATCGCCGGAAATGCGATATCTTTGCACCCAAGCTCCTCTGCAACCCTAAGCGCATTGCTGTAGCAGGATGCCAGCAGTATTTCGCACGCACTTCCGCAGCTTCGGTAAACCGGTCCTACTGTATGGATGACATAGGAGGCATCCATCTCTCCCGCTGTCGTCGCCACAGCTTCTCCGGTAGGCAGCCCGTCCGGATAACGACGCTCTCTGATCTCTTTGCACGCCTCCAGGATCGTACGACCGCCTGCCCGGTGTATCGCACCATCCACACCGCCGCCTCCCATAAGTGAACCGTTTGCTGCATTGACGATAGCACAGACCTTCTCTTTGGTGATATCACCGGTTTTTATCCTAATATATTTTTTCATCTGTTTCTCCTGATTTTTTCAAGACATAACGCGTCACGATCGGTCCCAAAAACTCATGGATCACCGTGGTAGCGATCACTACATGAAGCAGTGTAGGTGCGATCGTAGCAAAATCGGGTTCATTCTGCAGCGAAAGTGCCAGTCCTATCGCCACCCCGGCCTGAGGCATTAGCCCCAATCCCAGGTATCTTTTCACCTCTTTATCGGCACCGGAAAGTCCTGCCCCGACCCAGACACCGCTCACTTTTCCCATAAGCCTGAAAAGCACGTATGCCAGTACCACCAGGGGCATCTTCATCACTGTAGTGAGATCAAGGTGCATCGCTGAGAGTATAAAGAAGAGCATAAAGATGATCTCTTCAAGATGGTTGTCTATCTCCTCTTCCACCAGATCAAAGTCATCAGAGATATTGCTCATGACCACCCCCATCACAAGCGCACTGAAGAGCGGTTCCAGTTCCCACTGTGCGCTCAATGCATAGACGATAAAGACCATTCCTAGTGTAGAGATAGTCTCCATCCCTTTATGGTGCGCAAAAAGCTTATCGATCAGGACTGAAATAACTGCACCGGCTCCTCCGATCAAGGCACTTAAAAGGATCACCCATACCGCGTCCCAGAGATATCCCAAAGAGGGATCTCCTCCATTGATAAATACCCCGCCGAGTATGACAGCGAAAGTAAAGAGTATCAGTGCCAATGCATCATCCAGGGCAACTACCCCTAACAGCGTGGAGGTGAACTTCCCTTTGGCTCTCAACTCATGCGTAATGGCGATCGTGGCAGCCGGAGCCGTTGCCGCAGCCAACCCGCCTAAAAGTATCGAAAACTCCGGAGAAGCTGCCCCTAACCCAAAAAAGAGATAAAACCCGATACTGACTGCCAGAAATGCAAAAAACCCCTCAAAAAGTGTGATCGTCAGGATCTGTTTCCCAAGCCCTTTCACCCTTTGGTACTTTAGGTTGGCCCCGACCAGTACAGCGATCAAAGAGAGCGAAAGGTCTATTACAATATGCGACCCCTCTACAAAACTGTGAGGTATCACTCCCAATACTTCAGGACCTATCAGTACCCCCAAAAGAAGATACCCCACGACTTTAGGAAGACCGATCTTAGGACTTATCCACTGCATCACTGCACCCAATAAAAAAATAATCCCTATAAACAAAAGTGTTTGCATAATTTCCTTGCTTTTAAGGTACCTTTAGTCACCCTTTATATAATTCATTATAACAAATATCTATGATTAGTGGTATAATACCGTAACAAGGAGTGAAAGCGTGCCGAAATCGCATAAGATTGTCTATAGTATTTATGTTTTGGTGTGGATCATCATGGCTATTAATCCAAAATACCGTGCAGACTGGTTGCTTGAGAACATTCTGGTCTTTATCTTTTTCCCATTTATTGTATGGATGGACAACAGACACCACTACTCCGTTTTCAGTATCGTATTGCTGCTTATCTTTGCTTCACTCCACTCTCTTGGTTCACACTATACCTATGCCGAGATGGAGCACTTTGATGCCATCACACACTTCTTTGGGTTTGAGCGCAACCATTTTGACAGAATCGTACATTTTTTGTTCGGTCTGCTGATTTTCAGGATCCTTTTTGAGATGATTACACAGGGGATCAGTTCGCTCAAAACAGCACTTTTCTTTACACTCACTACGGTGATCTCTATCTCCACAGTATATGAGATGCTTGAGTGGCTCGCTGCTGTCACCTTTCATCCCGAACTTGGTATGGCATTTTTAGGTACACAGGGGGATATATGGGATGCACATAAAGATACACTGGTTGCAACCATAGGTGCACTGATCAATTTCTTTTTCTATAAACACTATGGCAGAATACTCAAAATACGTAAAAGAGAGAAGCCAGCAGAGGAAGTATCATGTATAAACTGAATTTTTTTGTACCCACAGAAGAGAAAGAGGCGGTGAAAGAGGCGCTCTTTGAGATCGGAGTGGGAAAGTATGACAACTATGAACACTGCAGCTTTGAGACTTTGGGTACGGGACAGTTCAGACCGATCGACAAGGCGGATCCGTATATCGGCATGATCGGAGAAGTCGAAAGGGTCGAAGAGTACAAGATAGAGATGATCTGTCAAGATGAGATCATCACCCTTGCTGTCAAGAGACTCAAGGAGGCCCACCCCTATGAAGAGGTGGCCTACGAAGTATTCAAAATGGAAGATTTTTAAATATCAATATAGAGGTGTAATAGGAATGATAGAACTGATCAAAAAACTCTTTGGGAAAAAAGAAGAGAAAGAGTTTATCCCTGATCCGCCGGGCAGAACGTTCAAACGCGTACCTACCAGTAAATATTTTGAAGGAGAGTATCCTCCGGAAGAGACAGAGAAGATCGCTAAAGCAAAACAGAACAAGATCGACCAGATCAAGTCACTGGAACTGCTCCCGAAGTTTCTACGCTACAAGTTCCAAAACAGAGAAAGTCTAGAAGCTACTGCTGCTTATGTGGTCTTTCAAAAAGAGGTCTTTGATGAAAAGTGGAATATGGTCCATGTCACAGAGGTCTCCTTCTGCGTCAAAGCGTCTAACTTTCAAGAGTTTGAAAAGATGGCAGGCGTCAGCCTCAAAAATGACTTCAGGGATCTCACGGAAATCAACAATAAAACCTACAAAGGTGAAGAGAGAAGAAAAGAGAAGAGAGAACCCTACTAGTCACAAAGTACCTCAAGTAGAAAACGCTACTTTTTGGCTGCTCTCTTTATCTCCTCAAGGAGTGCTAAAAACTCCTCTTTATTGCCATACCCGTTCAACTGGTCAATGATCGTCTCGCCATCACTCTTGATAAAATAGAAAGAGGGTGTACCAAGAGACGTCATTCCCAGAGGAAGTTTTTCTGTCACCACATTGGTCTTAACCACAACAAATGCGTTATCCAGCACTTCACGCACCTCCGGTTCTACCATTACCTCTCTATCCATTTTGATACACCATTTACAGTACGGCAGCACACCGCGTATCATAATGATCTTGTTTTGCTCTTTGGCTCTCTTCACGGCCTCTTCAAAGCTATAGACCTTTGCACTGTGCGCTTTGATCATCTCTTCTCCATACTCGAAGATATAGCTGCTCAGCGCCTCTATCTCATCCTCATCCAGCAGGTTTTTCATCGGGGGCATCTCCGGATAGAAATGTGTCAGTTCACGGGGCAGTACACTCTTTTCTCTTTGCGGTGAAGCGATATAGGATGCGATGAACTCCTCCACCTCCATCCTTTGGGACTCTTCATCGGCTTTTCTGTCACCAACATTGAGTCTCACTCCAAATGAGAGCTGATTCAGGGTCGGGGCTTTCAGGTGAAGCAGCGTATTGTTCTGCTCGGCATTTGCGATCACCCGGCTCATGGGTAGATAATGAGTGTGGCAGGAAGCACAGTGTCTCTCAAAGAGTTCCGCCCCCTCTGAGGCAAACAGTGACAGAAGCGCACCTGTCCAGATCATGAGTTTTTTCATCTTTTCTCCTTGCAGCTTTCAACACTTCTCTTGATCAGAGCGTGCCGTGTGATGATAAAATAGCAATTTAAAGCTGACATTATAACGTAGCAAAAGTGTATTTTTTTAAATGACATATCTATCCCTTCTCTACACTAAAACTCACAATATTGCCCCCACTTTGTTATAATAGTGGCAAGGAGAAAATATGGCAGAGTTCGGAAGAGTCTTAATGATCATCGGTGTGATCACTATCATTATCGGTTTTTTACTCACTTTCAGTGGTAAACTCCCCTATAACTTGGGGAAACTGCCTGGTGATATCCTGATCAAAAGAGAGGGGTTTACCTTTTATTTTCCTATCACGACCTCTATCATTATCAGTGTGGTTCTATCCCTTCTTTTTTATCTTTTCGGAAAGTATCTGAGGTAAAGCGCTGTGATGAAGTGGAATATCCCCAACCTCTTAAGCCTCTTTCGTATCATCGCGGCACCGTTCCTGCTACTTAGCGGCTGGCTGGAGATGCCGACACTCTTCTATATCATTTTTGTGGCGATGCTGCTCTCTGATGCGTTGGATGGTTTTATCGCCCGTGCACTCCATCAGACCAGCAGTCTTGGGGCACGTTTGGATACCTATGGAGATATCCTTACCTATCTTGCGACACTGGGGGCTGCCTGGTGGCTCTGGCCTGCACTCATCCAGCAAAAACTTCACTATATTATCGCTGCAGCAGTGATCTATGCCATACCTGCTCTCTTTTCACTGATCAAGTTCGGCAAACTCGCCTCCTACCATACATGGATCACAAAGATCTCTGCAGTGATACTGGGTGCGGGGGTAGTGATACTCCTCTTCTTTAAAGAACCGATGGTATTTCATTGGGCTGTCTGGCTTTTACTGATAGAAACGGTAGAGAACATTGCGATCACACTGCTGCTGAAAAAACCAGAGACCGACATTCACTCTATTTGGCATGCGTTGAAGAGAAGGAGATAAGATGCAGTTTACATTTTTGGGAACCAGTGCGGGCAAACCTACCAGAGAGAGAAACGTCTCTGCACTGGGTCTGGAGTTTGATCAGGACACCCAATGGTATCTTTTCGACTGCGGGGAAGGCACACAGCACCAACTCCTACACAGCAGACTCTCCATCGGTAAGCTGAGTACGATCTTTATCACCCATATGCATGGAGACCACTACTACGGGTTGCCTGGGCTCCTCTCCTCCAAAAAACTGGACAAGGCCCTCAACCCTTTGAGCGTTTATGGACCCAAAGGGATCAGAGAGTTCATCGAGTGTGTGATGCATGATATCAGTGAAGAGAAACTCGGCTACAAGCTGACGATCATTGAGTATACACCCCAGGATGAATTTACCTTTGATAAATTTACACTAAAGGTCCTGCCGCTTGTGCACTCTGTAGAAAGCCATGCCTTCTATATCAAAGAGCATGATACCTGCAACCGCCTCGATGAGGCCAAACTCAAAGCGATCGGCCTGCCGCCCTCTCCGCTTTACGGAGACCTGAAAAGAGGTAAGAAGGTTACACGCAATGGAGAGACCATCTCTCCGGAATCCTTTATGCTTGCACCGCGTATCGGGAGGAGAGTGATCATTGCCGGAGACAATGCAGTTCCGGAAGTATTGAAAGATCACCTTGAGGAGATAGACCTTTTGGTACATGAGTGTACCTATCTGCAGGAGACCTATAATCACCTCCCTGTCAAAGTACAGCATACCACGGCGAAAGCGCTGGGTCAGTGTGCACAGGACTACTGTGTCAGAAACCTGATCGCCACACATATCAATCCCCGCTATAATGCAAACGGCAAGATCGGGGTCGAAGCGGTCGCACATGAACTGGAGAGGTACTATAAAGGCAGGGTCTTCATCGCCAATGATTTTGACATGTATCTACTCAACAGGGACGGCGTCATCACACCACTTTAAACGAAATAGGTAGACGAATGATTGCTTGTCTTGAAACGTGATTTATTGTATACTCAGAGAATTGAGGTTCAGATAGTAATCTATAAGAAGTTTATGAGAACATATGAGGATCTCCCTATGATAGACAAAAACTTTATTCAGTCGGTGGATGACTGGCATCAAAGATCGGCCGAAGAGACACTCTCTTTGCTCGAGACAACCACAGAGGGATTGAATCGGAAGCGTGCCGAAGAGAGGGCACTCAAGTTCGGACCCAATGAACTTCCCAAACCGGCACGTCCCCATATCCTGCTTCGTTTTTTCTCCCATTTTCACAATATCCTGATCTATGTACTTCTGGGAGCAGCACTCATCACTGCACTGCTTGGACACTTTGTCGATACCGCTGTCATCGTAGCAGTCGTCATCATCAATGCGCTGATCGGATTTATACAGGAGGGAAAAGCCGAAAAGGCCATGGATGCGATCAGAGATATGCTGGCACTGCACGCCAATATCATCCGTGAAAATGTACGCGAGAATATCATGGCCGAAGCATTGGTTCCCGGCGATATCGTACTGCTTGAAGCCGGAGACAAAGTACCGGCTGATCTGCGTTTGCTCAGTACCCATGGTCTGCAGATCCAGGAAGCGGCACTTACCGGTGAGTCCACCACGGTAGAGAAGCATCCAGAAGCTGTCGAAGCGGAATCTTCTCTGGGAGACCGTTTCAGTATGGCATTCAGCGGAACCTCCGTGGCAAGCGGTGAGGGAACTGGTGTGGTCGTCGCCACAGGAGCCCAAACTCAGATCGGACGTATCAGCGGCTTGCTCTCAACCGTAGAGACCCTTCAGACACCCCTGGTCATTCAGATGGAACGTTTTGCAAAACTGCTTACACTCTTTATTCTTGCTGTTGCAACGTTGATTCTACTCTTTAGCTATACGGTATTGCACCAGGATTTTACGACGATCTTTATGGCTGTCGTGGGACTCTCTGTCGCTGCCATACCTGAAGGTTTGCCCGCGGTACTGACGATCACACTGGCTGTAGGTGTGCAGGCCATGGCACGGCGAAATGCCATTGTACGACGCCTGCCGGCGATAGAAACACTCGGGTCTGTCTCTGTGATCTGTTCAGACAAGACAGGGACATTGACACGCAATGAGATGAATGTCGTCTCTATCGTGACCTGCCAGGATCGATTTGAGATCAGCGGCACCGGCTATGAACCTTCCGGAGAGATAGAAGCCAATGAACAGCGTGCAGATCTCACAGCCTATCCGATCCTTGAAGAGATCGGACGGGCAGCAGCATTGTGTAACAACTCTCAACTGCTCCATGAGAATGACCGCTGGAGCGTACAGGGTGATCCTATGGAGGGGGCGCTGCTTGCATTTTCCGGCAAAACAGGGCTTGATACCAAAAAGACAAGGGAAGCATGGCAGCGTACGGATGTGATCCCCTTTGATACCAAGCACAAATATATGGCCACCCTAAACCATAATCATAAGAAGCATGCTTTCATCTTCGTCAAAGGGGCACCGGAGACGCTCCTCGATCTGTGTACAATGCAGCGCTGCAGCGGCCAGGATACGGAACCTATCGATAAAGCGTTTTGGCGGGAACAGGCCGACACTATTGCAGCGCAGGGACAACGACTGCTGGCTTTTGCTCTCAAACCGGTGAAACCTGACCATACGGTACTAGAGCATGATGATATCACCGACTCACTGATCTTTCTTGGGGTAGCAGGCCTTATCGATCCTCCCCGGGAAGAAGCGATCGAAGCGATTGCAGAGTGCCACCGTGCAGGTATCGAGGTCAAAATGATCACCGGTGACCATGCCCTGACTGCAGCAGCGATCGGACAACAGCTGGGGCTGCACCAGAGTGAAAAAGTACTGACCGGGTTGGAGCTGGAAAAGCTGGATGATGATGCCCTCCCCTCTGCTATCAGAGAAACCGGGGTTTTTGCACGTACAAGCCCCGAAGATAAACTGCGTCTTGTGATGGCAATGCAATCCTCCGGTATGACTGTCGCCATGACAGGTGACGGGGTCAACGATGCCCCTGCCCTGAAACGTGCAGGTGTAGGTATCGCCATGGGGAAAACAGGTACGGAAGCGGCAAAAGAGGCTGCAGAGATCGTACTGACCGATGATAATTTTGCATCTATTGTCGCTGCCGTACGTGAAGGACGTACCGTCTATGATAATCTCAAAAAAGTGATCAGCTGGACACTCCCGACCAATGCAGGTGAAGCGATGACGATCATCGCTGCGATCCTTCTTGGACTCAGTCTCCCCATCACGCCGATCCAGATACTGTGGGTCAATATGATCACCGCGGTCACCCTCGGTATCGCTCTGGCTTTTGAACCCACAGAAGATCATACGATGCAAAGGTCTCCTCTTCCCCGTGATGAATCGCTGCTCAGCGGCGGACTCATATGGCATATCATATTGGTCTCAAGCCTCTTTCTTGCTGGAGTGTTCGGTAGCTATGAGTATGCCCTTTCCCAGGACTATAGCGAAAATCTTGCACGTACTATCGCGATGAATACACTCGTCAGTATGGAGATCTTTCACCTCCTCTTCATCCGTAATATGCACAATACCCTATGGGGATGGAAAGCGATACGTGCAACCACTACGGTTTGGATATCTATCACTGCAGTGGTTATCGGGCAATTTGCCATTACCTATCTACCCTGGCTGCAGACTGTTTTTGAAACTGAAGCAGTAGAACTGTTTGATATGCTCATCATCCTGGGAATTTCAATCCTGATGTTTGTGATCATTGAAGCGGAAAAGCAGATACGCATCCGGTTCATACAATAATATCGGAATCATAGATCCAGGAAACCTGGATAGGATCATCAAATCTTAACAGATAAATAGAACTTATAAAATTTATATAGAATACCTAAGAATAGATTGATTATAATAACACAAGAAAGAA
The DNA here is from genome assembly GCA_047689535.1 of Candidatus Sulfurovum kebritense. Taxonomy (GTDB): domain Bacteria; phylum Campylobacterota; class Campylobacteria; order Campylobacterales; family Sulfurovaceae; genus Sulfurovum; species Sulfurovum kebritense. The sequence continues at coordinate 36,326 of JBEWPZ010000012.1, forward strand.
GGGGAAAGGGGAAGAATCTATGAATATTTTAGCAGTGTCAGTACTGTTTGCCAGAGGTACAAATCTCTACACACAACTGCAATGCATTGTGAGCTGTGGTAAACTGTGTTGTGATGTCAAACACTACAAAAAACTACTTGATATCATGAAAGAGATCTATAGCTCTGACAATACACGGACAAATAGGGACCGACTACAAAACTTTATCCTGGAGTATGGCAACAACATACAAGACCAATATCGCATACTCTGTGTGGATGGTAAGGAAGAAAAGGATGTATACAGTCTGAAAGAGCATGACTGATGAGCATTGTTAAACATAGTGCAACAATAGGGCAAAATCTACCAAGCCAAATGCTTGGTAGAAAAATTAAAACTCGTACGTGACACCCACATTCACGGAATCAACGACAACATCCTGATCTATCCAGATCGTATCAAAACCCTGATCGTCATAGAGTCTTGTATAGTCTACAAAAAATCCGACAGTATCATTGATACTGTAGCCGGCACCAAGTCCCCACTGAAAACCGTTTTCACTGTATTCCGTGCCGTCATCCAATATGACCTGACCGTACCCAAGCAGACCATAGAGTGTCACTCCTCCGACAGGGTACATAGGCTTGAGATAAAGCGCAAGATTTGACAGATCCGCATCCAGGTCCCTGTCGCCACCCTCGTTGCCTATATCCAGATCGCCTACTGAAAAAGTATATCTTCCTTCTACTGCTAGATATTGATGGAAATTGTACCCTGCAAGCAGTGTGAATGAGTGTCCGTTGATATCTGTTTCTCCAAGAAGAGGGGGATAGGCCACCGCATTGATCTCCTGAGAACCTTCAATATTGATATTCATATAGGAGTATCCCAGGCCGACATACACATTGTTCTTATCTACCGTTGCCGCCGGTGCTACAGCTGGTTCCACGTTTTGGACGTCGCCGCCGGCCATTGCCAGTGTGCTTATCGCCATGAGACTCACTGCTGAAAGCGTAAACTTTTTCATCCCTTCTCCTTCTTGAATTTTATCCAGTTAATTACATCAAAAAAATATACCTGTAAATATAAGAATAAACTATTTTTACTTCAATATATATGAAACATAGCGCTTAATTTATCCTCCGGAATTCCTGAGCATTTTTACATCACTCTTTCCTATCCGTCCTACCGTACTTTCTGAGTATTTGCCAGCTGCTTGTATCTTATTGACCTTTCAAAATGATTCACCGATCTTTCAGGGCCATGATATAAACCATTGATCATTTTAATCTAAACTCTTAAATAATAGTGAATATCAAGGATGCCCTTCCCTCTCCTCTCTATACTATCCAAACCGTCACATTCCATACGAAGTGCACACAATCGTGCTAAAGTGAAGAATAAATGGGTGAATGGTATTCATGTGAATCATCATACATTTCATAGAAAGAAACTACGAGTAGACATTTAAATCTCAATAAGGAGGTAACAATGGGTGCAGGAATCATCACAGGGTGGGTAATCCTTTTTGGTGTATTGTTTGTCTGTAAAGCAAACCACATTTTTGAACTCAATAAAGCGCAGGATGAGAACACGAAGACATGTTATGATTATGGAACGATAGAGAGAGAAAAAAATGAAAATGAGACTACCCTACTCAAAAAAAGTCATTACAGAAAGATGCTGAGACGGACATTTCTTATGTGCTTTTAATCTATGTTATATCCTATTTTAAGGATCTCCTCTAGAGGAGATGTTTGCCGTCCAGCCCTCTTTCATAAAACTTCATTTCAAAGATAGATCACCTCTTCAGGCTCTACGATATGCACCTTTTGATCAAAAACATTTTCCAAAACACTGCGAAGGATGATCTGTTTATCCTTTTCGCCGTGGATCAGAAAGATACGGTTAAGATCTTCCATCTTGGAGATCCACTTGATGATCGCATTTTGATCTGCATGTGCTGAAAATCCGTTGATGGTATGGACAGATGCTTTGACAAGAATGTCTTCTCGAAAGATCTTTACCCATCTGGCACCATCCACAATATGCCTTCCCATCGTACCCTCCACCTGATAACCGACAAATATCACGCTGTTTTTTCTGTTCCAAAGGCGGTTTTTAAAGTGGTGCAGGATCCTTCCTCCCGTACACATCCCGCTACCCGCGATGATGATCGTACGACGGTCAAACTCATTGATCTGTTTTGAAGCTTCGACATCCGGCGTATACTGCAGCCACTCAAAATCAAATATCGTACCGTCCCGTTCTTTGAACTCCTGGCACTTTTTGCTTAGAAGGTGCGCATAGTTGTTATAGACCGCCGTAGCACGGGTGGCCATGGGACTATCCAAAAAGATCCTGCACTGTGGCAGTTCTTTTCTATCATGCATCTCTTTGAGGATACAGAGGATCTCCTGGGTTCTCTCGATGGCAAATGACGGGATCAGTACGTTTCCCCAGTCATCCAGCGTCTCTATCACTACTTTCTTAAATTCAGTGATCGTAGCTTCTGTACTCTGGTGGTTGCGGTCACCATAGGTTGATTCCACATAAAGCGTATTGGCATGCGTACACTCTGAGAGATCGTGTTGGACGATATTATCATCATGACCGATATCTCCCGAAAAGACAATCGTCTGTTCGACACCTCTCTCCTTATATACAATCTCTAAAAAAGCAGATCCCAGAATATGGCCTGCATCACGGTAGGTGACAGAAACCCCCTCCTCTATCGATACAGGGGAGTCATACTCACAGATGTACCAGTCCAGATCAAAGGTGGCCTCAATATCCTCTTCACCATAGAGAGGAAGTCTCTCTTCCTCTTCACTTCCCCTTCTTTGCGCTTTTTTGTACCGTGTTTCATAATCCTCTTTCATGATCTTGGCACTGTCAAGGAAAATGATCTCTGCAAGCTCTGCACTCGCCTGGGTTGCGTAGATCGTACCGCGAAACCCCTCTTTCACCAGTTTTGGTATTCGCCCGATATGATCCAGATGCGCATGGGTAATCAGCAGATAATCGATCTCTGAAGGATCGAAATGGAACGGCCCGAAGTTCCGCTCCTCTTCCGGCCCCTGAAACATACCACAGTCTATAAGCATTTTCGGTCCGTTCTCTATCGCAAACAGGTGACATGAACCTGTCACTACCTCTGCTGCACCGTGAGAAGTAATCGTAGCCATCTTCACTCCTTTTATTTATATTTTACAGCATACCATACGATTGTGCAAGTAGCATGTAACATGTAAAAAATATACCGTATGAGACGATAGAGCTTTGATACCCTTCACACCTTCAAAGTACATATAGACTACACAAAAAATGGATAGAGTAGATAAATTCAGAGAAAGGATTCAAGATGAAAAAGTTACTACAAGCATCCGTGATTCTTGCACTTTGTGCTCTGCCATTGAGTGTAATGGCTGAGGAGACTCAAAAGTCCCCGACAGAGATGAAGCCAGGGTATCATATGAAAGGACCTGGATATCAAAAGTTGGGACCGGGGCACTATGAGTTTTGTGAAGAGTGTGGTACCTATCACAAACGCGGGCATTACGGCGGATACCAAGCGATACCGGAAGAAGAGGCCAGAGAAAAGTTTGGAGCTTTTATCAGCAAACATCTCAAAGGTTTCACCATTACCAAAATGGAAAAAGAACGAAGACCGATGGGGGTAATGTACTGGGTGGTCATCAGGGATAAAAGCGGCAATGAGATGGAACTCCATATGAATCCATGGGGATATATACGTGGTCCATTTATCAAATAGTTGAAACGTTTATCATGAAAAATATGATGATATAAACCAACCTTTTCCATACTACACAATCTCAGAGAGTGGGAGTATCGCTCTTACTCCTCCTGCTCGTAAACTCCGTCAATATATCATACACTGAAAAAACGTAACTGTATAGATATATCATCTCTAGATATGATAAAGAACTATATTAGGTGGTTTGGGGTGAGCAGATCGTGAACAACGATACGCTTAAAAAACCTCTAACTATAAACGTTAAAAGCGGATCTCTCTAAAGAGTTTGAGGCGCTGAAAAAGGGGAAAAGGGAAGAAGCACGCCTCAAGCTCTATCTGTATGATAGTTCAAATGCATCAACCAATGATCAACCGATCATTAACTATTGTATACCATTGATAAACACTTCGTAACAGCTAAGGTACAGCAGATACGATTTCTCTACTCTTGCACGCTTTTGATCACAGTGCCAAAGCGTTTCTTTCGGCTTTAGAGGCCATCCATTTTTTGAAGTTCATCCAACACATTCTTCAACGCATCATACAACCCTTTTTTATATTCACTGTCGTTCATTGTAGAGTATTTCTCTATCTGCGCTACGATCTGCTCCCTGAAGCGTTCATTGATATGTTTCTCTTCCTGGAGAAAATAGAAACAGAGATCATTGATATAATCATAGGCAGCCAACCTACCATCTCGATACTTTTCGCTACATTTCGGATGCTTGCTATAGCGATAGTGTGTTGAGCGCGCATAAAAGAGCCCACTTATCTTCTCAAGCATCTCTTTCGATGACCTTTCCATCATTCACCTCAATACTTTTTTACCATTGTGACATGAAAAAAAACGACCTGTCGTTTTTATGTCAAATTGTGATTTTTACGCGGCATCATCTGTCAGTGATCCTTTAACTTTTGCTATAATAGCCTGATGCAAAAAGTGGGAAGAACGGATTCGTAAATCTCATCAATCAATGCTATAACAAAGGAATCACTTGAAAAAACGATATTTGATCATCGCTGCTGCCCTCCTGCTTTTAAACGGATGTAGCAAAGTGACGAAAAAAAATTACGACAAAATTGAGAGCGGAATGTCATACGAAGAGGTAGTGAAGCTGATAGGTGAACCTGAAGGGTGTGCCGAAACACTGGGCATCAGTAACTGTGAGTGGAAAGAAGATGATGCCAAAATTGTGATCACCTTCATTTCTGATCAAGTGACAGTGAAAATCGGAGAGGGTCTGAAATAAAATGGTTTCAATCGCACTGCAACCGATCTGGTGCGTGGTTACGGGATCAACGCGAAAGATCACCCTTGTTTCACCACTCTAGAGAATAAAAAAGAAGCATACATTACGGAGATAGTCTGTTCTATCAAGTCGGTGTTGCTGCCCTCTTCTGGTGATGAAATATCTTGTAGGCCGACAGCATCAGTACAAATGCCAACAGCCATACAAGTATACTACTGGAAACCATACCAAGCATTGCCGATCCTATGGCTGCCCCGACAACGGAACCGATAGCCAAGGAGACAAACAAGCTGCGTTCTTCCTGCAGAACAATAAACGCCTGACTTCTGCTGTATCGTGCAAATCCCACGATCATTGTCGGCAGGCTTATCGCCAGAGACAAGCTTCCTGCCAGTTTCACATCGACACCGTAAAGAAGCACTATGACGGGGATGAGCAGTTCACCGCCGGCAACCCCCAGCATTGAAGCAACAACACCGATGCCGAACCCCGCCAGAATCCCGGCAATCACTTCAAAAAACAACGAATCAAAAAGCGCCCCCTGCTGATCCTGTAACAGCCACTGTTCAAGCAACAGTACAGCAGCAAGAAATAACAACAGAACAAAAATAATGCGGTCCAGCAACACTTCATCTATCTTCATCGCATAGCCTGCTGCGACCCATGCCCCTGCCAGTGAGCCAAGAAGGAGGTTGATCACGATACTTTTATATTCCCATATCTGCTCAAAAGGCACTTCATAGGAGCGAAAAAGCAGTGCAAAAAATACCACGATGAGAGAGGTCGCCTTATTGAGTATGACCGCCTTCAGTGTATCGAGCCTGAAGAGACCTTTGAGTATCGGCAGCCTGAATTCTGCTCCACCCAGGCCGATCAATCCGGCTAACGTTGCCACAGCTCCCCCTGCAGCAAACCCTTGTAAAAAACGTTTCATTTCTCCCCTTTTCAAATATGTAATAATGATTATACCACCTCCATCTTATCAATGCCCTGCTAGATCACACCTGCGCCGGTTCAATCCTTTTTGCATAGAGCAGAAGCACTATCCCGACCAAGACGATCGATGCCGTGACATAGAGCGTAGCATTATAATCACCGAAATACTTGATCAAAGCGACGCTATAGAGCGGTGCACCCACCTGCCCTATCCCATAGGCTGCGGTCATCGCTCCCATCAGGACGACCGGGTTTTTCCCGGCGAGTTGACCGCCAAGATTTAGAAAGAGGGCCACAAGACCGATGAAGGTACCTCCATAGAGTGCTCCGCTGAGCAGGTTCAGCATGATATTCGTACTCCATGCAGGGATGAGGATACCGACGATCTGCAGCGCCATCGCGATAATGATCACATTGACACTCCCATAACGGTGCGCCCATCTCATCCAGAGTATCGAAGAGGGAATCCCGGCAATACCGACAATAAGCCATCCCAGGTTCCCGTACCCCTCCAGGCCTTCAAGGGAGTTGATGATATCGGGCAGAAATGTCCCTTGGACCACAAACCCCACCCCTTCAGTAAAGTAGGCCAGTATCAGAAGTATCACATAGGTCGAAAAGATGGATCTGGAGAGAGGATGTTTGACGGACTCTTTTTTGACCGCTTTATCAAACGACAAGATATAGAGAGAGTAAACAGTGATGATCACGGCAAAGATAGATAAAGCAAACCAGGCTTCCCTCCAGGTGCCCTCCTTGAGAATCATCTGGCTGATGAGTTCGGATATCACGATAGAGAAACCGATACCGCTGAAGTGTATCCCCATCGCTTTTGTTTTACTCTCAAAATCCAGCTTCACCATCACGATCGCACCACCGACGATGAGAACCATCGCAGAGCCGAATCCTGCGATCACCCTGGAGATCAGCCACAGTGTTTCATTGGTGCTCAGGGCCAGCACCAGTGTCGTCACGATACTGAGCACCATACCTATCCTGAAATACTTTACTTTCGTATTGATATCTTTGATAAAGATAGAAAAGATGGCACCGGCCAAGTAGCCTGCAAAATTCAATGAGGCCAACACCCCTGCATAGGAGAGCGTCAAGAACTCTTCAAGCATAGGAGGAAGCAGTGAAGTAAAAGCGAACCGTGCTACACCGATACCTACCACGATAGCCAGGATACCGGCAAGAAGTATGGCAGCGTTGCTGTTTTTGTCAAGGAGAATTTTTATCATGCTGTTTTTTTCCGGGATTATAGTAACAGTAGACTTAATAGTGCATAGAAAAATAGGTTAAATGTATGGATTTAAGAGTAATTTTCTCTTCTCTTGTTACGACGGTTTCCGTCGTACTGCATATACAGGATAATGTATGATAGGTATTTTTTCGCAGCTTACAGTGATCTGCCTGTTACCACGGTTATCGTGGTAACAGGGGGAGTGATTTTTTATCACTCCTCTATTTCTCTTCCTCCTCTTCATCACTTTGTTCTTCCAACTCACTGTATGGCTTATTTTTTTCTATGGCATTCATGATCAAGTTTATCAGTGTTTCAGGCTCACGCAAATGCATGTCAACAATAACAGGCTCTTTCCCGAATTTCTTGATATGTTCGTCTATTAATATTTCAAGTATCATTTTTTTTTGATGTTTGAGCTTTTCATTTTTTATTCTAATAGTCTATGACTATGATCGAAGGAAGCCCTTGATCACCGATAAGACTTTTTTTATGAAACCCCCAAACATACCCCCCCTTTTTTTGTGGTGATACTCTATTCTAGCATATTATCATTAGTATATGTCAATATATTGAACTTATTTCTATCATCCAGGTGGGAGTTTATACCAAAGTATACCAACATGTAACAACCTCATAAACCTCCCTCATTGTGACGCTATCCTATGTTTCAGTTTTCATCAAGTGATTTATGAAGATATAGCCTCAAATCTATCTATAGATAGAGAGTATGAAAGGCGTGAAGAACTCCAAAAAAACTATATAGAACAAGCCAGTCTGATGGTGGAAAGAAGAGTTTGGGATCAACCTGACCAAATACTACACGTTTAAATCGTAAAAACTTATTATAATAAATTAATATTTATTATTTATTAAGCGCTGTTCACTATAATTTATCAAGGTCTACGAAAACTCAAAGGAGTCTGGAATCATCTCAGACAAAGTACACCAAACAACACAAAGGATACCACTATGGAACACGTGAAGGATGTATTAAAAACCTCGTTGGAGGAATTGGAAAGAGTACTGGATACTAAAACAGTTGTAGGGGAGCCGATCGTTATAGAAGGCAATACGCTCATTCCACTGATCAGTATCGGATTTGGTTTTGGTGCCGGAGGAGGTACTGGAAAGTGTAAAAAAGGTGACGATGAGGGCGTTGGAGCAGGTACCGGCGGTGGCGGCGGCATCAGGCCGGTTGCCCTTGTGATCATCAACAAAGACGGTGATGTAAGGGTTGAGCCTATAAAAAGCGGTATGGCTTCGGCATTCGAACATATAGGCGAAACTGTTGGTAACGCGTTGCGGGAGAAAGATAAATAACATAAAAATCATGGATCAGGAAAGAAAGCTATGGAAATTGTAACCATTTTGATCGGACTCCTGCTCTTTTGCCTAGTTCTGCTTACTATACCCGTTGATCTGCGTTTCTCTCTGGAGAAAGATGAGATATTGGATTATCATGCAACACTTTCTCTACTCTTTGGACTTATCATTATAGATACGGACAGAAGGGATAGGAAAGCAGACAAAAGCGTTTTGCCAAAGAAGCAAAAAAGCGGGAAAGCACATCTTATCTCGTTGTTCAGGCACAAAGAGTTTATAAAGCGGTTCATCCGGTTGATTTCGGACCTTTTACACAGTTGTCGGATAAAAGAGCTAAACCTGCATTGCCGCATCGGACTGGGTGATCCTGCAGATACAGGAATGCTTGCAGGTATATTGTGGCCCCTTCTGCTACCTTGGAAAAGTACCGTACTCCAAACAGATTTCCAGAAAGCGGTCTTTGAAGGGTATTGCAAAGCACAGATTCGTATTTTCCCGATCCAGATCATCGGTAATCTTCTTGCCTTTATATTTTCTCCAGTAACGGTGCGTGCCATGAAAACCTCTCTATTTAAACAGTGATAACCCAAGCATTTTCCCTCATCTCCAAGCTCAAGAGATTGTGAAAGAGGGGTCACATTCATATGATCCTTATAACTGTTTTAGTCTCAAACGTAAAACCATAATATCTCAATATGGGATATTATCTTAAAGTGATCGGCCAAGATGCTACAATCATTATAATCTGTTGTATCGGGAGGGTACCTATGAAGTTATTATCCATCTTCATATTCATTGGAACGATAGCGGTAATGTGGATAGGTTTTCACGAACAGTTCACTGAATACTTGGTCAGTTTCATTTTGATCAGCACATTAGTGATAGTTTTCTTTATAGGCTTTAAAATTTTTACAAGAAATTCAAAAGTAATGCGTCGCAGCAATATCAAAATACAACTGCTTGAGGATTGAAGTTCAGGTAAGCGTTTCCCTCGTCCACCTCTCCTGAGGTGGAATACATACGGACATCATAACTAGCAGAGAACTTTTTATGCATAAGCCAATACGATAACTTTAAACCTGCAGCTAATATAATATTAGTCTATAGAGTTCTTTCTCTGGTATAAATGTAAAAAATATGAAAATCAGATTATAGTCAGTAAAATGTTAAAGCTATATCAGCTATATTTGCATTAATGATTAAGTTTGTTTTGGGAAGTTATTTTGAATGGCGGACAGTGAGGGATTC
>JBEWPZ010000013.1:0-45240 GCA_047689535.1 Candidatus Sulfurovum kebritense
TTAAATCAATACTCTTATATATATCTGTTAGTATCAGAAAAAAATAATATATTTAAAATTGGCAAAGCAGATAATATAATAAATAGATATGAAATTCTTAAAAGCAAATGGGGCGATTTTAACTTAACTAATTCTTATCAAATCAAATGTAATAAAAGTAATATATTTAAGATAGAAAAAACATTACATTATATTTTTAAAGATTTTAATATTAAACTAGATTACCAATATGATGGATATACTGAATGGTTTGATATTAAATGCTATAAAGATACTATTAATTTATTAAATAATTTAAAAAATATTAATAACGATATTATAGATATCCAACAAGGAATCAAAATTCCTAAAAAAAATAAAACTAATTCTTGGCAATCTTTATCTAAAGAAGAAAAAAAAGAAAAGATAGAACAAAATAGGAAAAATAAACAACAAAGAAATCTAAATGCTAATATTCAAAATGCAACTATGCTAATTACTATTTTGAATGATTTAAAATACAATATTATTTTTTTCAACAAAGAGCAAAATTTGATAGTATTTCAAAATGCAGATAAAGGTAAAATTGATTCATTATCAGATTATCAAGGTTTTAATTGGTCTCATGGTGGCTTTAATTTTATAACAAGTAGTGCAACATCAAAGGATTTAACATATATAGATTTACAATTCAATTATTTTGAAGAAAAAGACATGATAAACTATGAAGAAATCAATAATCCATACAAAATAATAATGACTTTTTTTAATGAACTAAATTTTAATAAAATTGAAACAGATATCAGTATTGGACTTAAATACAAAGAAGAACAATCAAAACTATGGGATAATTTATTTGGTAATATAAACTTTATCTAAATAGTAAACACCTAACAAAATATTGGAGAGAAATCTGGGGTTAAAATTATGTCAGGGTAAAGCAGCAGCAACAGAAATGCAAAGAGATGCATTCAGACCTATCGTAAAGTGCTTCACTTCACAACATTTACATAACCTATGATAAAATACCTGCTACTATCATTCAGAGGAACTGCCATGTCACTATCAAGCGAAGAGAAAGAAATTATATTAAATAGTATCAGAGATATCCCCGATTTCCCGAAACCGGGGATCATTTTTAAAGATATCACTACCCTGCTTGGCGATCCTAAAGCGTTCAATACGCTTATGGACCACCTCACCAACCGTTATCTCGGATATGAGCTGGACTATATCGCGGGGATCGATGCTAGAGGATTTATCTTTGGTTCGATCCTGGCAGACAGGCTGGGGGTAGGATTTGTCCCGGTACGAAAGCAGGGAAAACTCCCCTATACTACCGTATCGGAGAAGTACTCCCTGGAGTACGGTTTTGATGAAGTAGAGATACATATCGATGCATTCGGTGAAGAGAAAGGGGCCAAAGTCCTCCTTATCGATGACCTGATCGCCACAGGCGGTACGGCAAAAGCAGCCGCGAACCTGATAGACAAGGTCGGTGCCCACTGTGTAGAGGCCTGCTTCATTATGGAGCTTGCCTTCCTCAAAGGACGTGACGGCTTCAGCAGTGACGTCTACTCTGTACTCCAGATAGACTGAATCCAATATTCTCTTTGGGGTAAGCTGCATTGTTTACCCCTCCCTAAACTCCCATTCGATATAATCACCTAACTAAACCATAAGAGTAATAAGAATGAAAAACTATTCAGATATCTATATTCCAAAACCGAGCCCGCATGATCCCGATGAGCTTGGTCACTTCGGCAAGTTCGGGGGACGCTATGTACCCGAAACACTTATGCCTGCTCTGGAGCAGCTTAGACTGGACTATGAGGCCGTGCGGTTTGACAAAGGATTCTGGGAAGAGGTGGACTACTACTACAAGAACTACGTAGGGCGTCCCTCTTCACTCTACTTTGCAGCCAATATCTCAGAAGAGGTCGGCGCCAAAGTCTATCTCAAACGTGAAGATCTCAACCACACCGGTGCCCACAAGATCAACCACTGTATCGCCCAGGCGGTCCTTGCCAAAAGACTCGGGAAGAGAAAGATCATTGCCGAGACCGGAGCGGGACAGCACGGTGTTGCCACAGCAACTGTCGCTGCGCTCTTCGGTATGGAGTGTGAAGTCTTCATGGGTGCGAAAGATGTGGCGCGCCAGGAACTCAACGTCTTCAGGATGAAGCTTCTTGGTGCCAAGGTCCATGCCGTAGAGTCGGGGAGCCGCACACTCAAAGATGCAATGAATGACGCGATCCGCCACTGGGTGACCAATGCACGTGACACCTACTACCTGATAGGAACGGTAGCCGGACCCCACCCCTACCCTATGATGGTACGTGATATCCAGTCTGTGATCGGATGGGAAGCGAGATCACAGATCCAGGCTGCAGAAGGAATACTTCCTGATAAAGTGCTCGCCTGTATCGGCGGAGGCTCCAACGCCCTGGGTATCTTCAACCATTTCCTCGAAGATGAGAATGTAGAGTGTATCGGTATCGAAGCCGGTGGAGAGGGATTGGGCTGCAGGCACGGATGTTCTCTAGAGAAAGGAAGTCCGGGGGTCCTTCACGGTCAGCTCAGCTATCTGCTTCAGGATGAAGATGGGCAGATCCAGGAAGCGCACTCTATCTCGGCAGGACTGGACTATCCGGGTATTGGACCGGAACATGCCTATCTCAAAGATTCAGGTATCGTGAAGTATGATCACATTACCGATGATGAAGCGATGGATGCATTCGTATGGCTTTCACGCACAGAGGGGATCATCCCTGCATTTGAGAGTTCCCATGCGATCGCATACCTGAAAAAATTTACCCCTGAAGAGATCAAAGGCAAAACGATCCTCATTAACCTCTCAGGACGAGGGGACAAAGATATGATACAAGCCCAAGAAATTTTAAAAGATAAGATATAGGAGAGGATAGTATATGTATTTCAATATTACAACAGAGAAGATCAAAGATATCAAAGCGGATCTGGAACTTGTTATTGTGGCAGAAGAGAACCTGAAACATGCGTTCGTCGCAGATGCCAAACTACTCAAAAAGGCCGGTTTTAAAGGTACTCAAGATGAAGTGTGCCTGCTTGTAGAGAAAGACCGACTCTATGTAGGTGTAGAATCACTTGCACCTGACTCTATCAGACCGGCAGTAGCCGCTGCCATACGTTCATTGATCGGTAACAAAAGCTACAAGTCGCTCAAGGTCGCTACCTACCTGAACGATGCTTCCACTGCATCTCTGCAGGCAATGGTCGAAGGGATCGTACTCGGAGGCTATACTTTCAACAGATACAAGAGCGAAAAAGAGAAGTCAGCGATCAAAAATGTGGAGATCTCACTGGAGAGCTACAACAAGCATACGCTTGATGCAAAGCGTGCGATCAAAGCGGTACACGAGGCAGAGATCGTTGCGAGTGCGACGAACTTCACCAGAGATATCGTCAACACCACACCTGATGACTGTTATCCTGCGGTGATGGCCGATATCGCTATCGCGCTTGCAAAAGAGAATGAGATGGATCTGACCATCCTTAAAACCAAAGAGATGAAAAAAGAGAAGATGGAGACACTCCTTGCCGTAGCCAGAGCAAGCCGCCATAGACCGCGTGTCATCCACCTCTCGCATAAACCCAAAAAACCGAAAGCGGTCATTACGCTTGTAGGAAAGGGACTCACCTATGATTCGGGCGGTCTCAGCCTCAAGCCTGCAGACTTTATGGTCACGATGAAATCAGACAAAAGCGGCGGGTCTGCCGTACTCGGTATCATGAAAGCGGTATCGGAGCTCAATCTTGATGTTGAAGTACACGGTTTTGTCGGAGCAGTGGAGAATATGATCGGCGGAGATGCCTATAAACCGGATGATGTACTCACGGCAAAGAACGGCAAAACGATCGAAGTACGTAACACCGATGCAGAGGGAAGACTCGTACTTGCAGACACACTCTGCTATGCACAGCAGGAGGTCAAAGCGGACTACATCTTTGACTTTGCAACCCTTACAGGTGCCTGTGTCGTCGGTGTGGGGAACTACACTTCAGGGATCATGGGGAATGCCGACCAACCGAAAGATATGGTCATAGAAGCGGCACAAAACTCGGGTGAGCTGGCGAACAAGCTTGACTTCAACCGCTACCTGAAAAAGACGCTCAAATCCAATATCGCCGATATCTGTAATATCTCGAACACAAGATACGGCGGTGCGATCACCGCAGGCCAGTTCCTTTCAGAGTTTATCGATGAAGACCACAAAGAGAAGTGGGCCCATATCGATATCGCAGGCCCGGCTTTTGTAGAACATGAATGGGGAGAGAACCCGCATGGTGCAAGCGGTGCAGGTGTCCGTATGATGGTCAAATTCCTTGAAAAACTGGCAAAAGCGTAAGTTATGCTACTGGAGCTAGATGCACTGCCTTTGGTAGATATGGCGTTTATGAACGAAGTACACCAGGAGGATGTGCATCTTATCAACCGTCTCTTTGAGAATCTCCTGACCTATGAGAGTGACCCCACTCCGCAGAATGCTGTCGAGGTAGACAGTGCTTTTGAAGCGTGGTATGCGCATACCATCGTACACTTTGAGGGCGAAGAGGTGAAGATGAGGGAGAGCGGCTTTCCACCGTATGGCAGACATAAAGCCGAACATGACAGGGTACTCGGAGAGATGAAACAGCTGCTTGAATCATGGAAAGAGACCAGGGAAGTAAAACCGCTCAAGATCTATCTGATCGAAGTACTCCCCGGCTGGCTGTTGACACATATAGAGACGATGGATACTGTCACAGCAAGTTTTCTCAAGAGAGGAATAAGTCCTTCTCATATATAATAGAGGCGGGGAAAATATTTCTTAATATTTTTGATAACAATTTACTAGCCGAATAATCTGTGGAAGGGGATTTGATGGACGCATCAAATACATTGTCTTTGGTTGATCTGTTTTTGATCGTTTCTGTGTTACTGGTATGTATAGCGGCCTATCTCTATCTAAGAGACAAGCGCAGCCATCCGAAGATAGACTCTCCCTTGGCAACATCTGAACAGATCAAAAGCTATGAAGAGAAAGCCCGTATCACACCATCTCCAAAAAAAAAGAGTGAAGACGAACATCCCCGCCCTATCCCACAATTAACTGAAAAAAGCCTCCCTCCTACTACCAAAGAGCCATTTGAAGAGACAGAAAATATCACCGTAGATGACTTCTATAACTTTAAAGGTGCAAAAGTCCTGGTCGTAGAGGACAACAAGATCAATCAAAAGATCCTCCAGAGTGTACTGCAAAAATCAGGGATACTTATCACCATCGCCAACAATGGTCAGGAAGCACTGGACCACCTCTATACTCCGGATAGAGAGTTTGACCTGGTTGTGATGGATATCAGTATGCCTGTGATGGATGGCTATACCTGCACCGAGAAGATCCGGGCAGATCACCGTTTTGACACGCTACCTATCATCACATTTACCTCATTTGCCATGGGGAAGGAGATCGCGCGTATGTATGGAGCCGGTGCGAACGGGTATATGACAAAACCCCTGAACATCGGGCAGCTTTATACCGTCTTTCAAACCTACTTGGGCCATATTCTCAGGCCGGTCTCCACCCTTTCTGCACTGAAGATGAAGGGGTTGGATGTAGAAGCAGGTCTTGCTACCTATGAGGGGGATGAACTGATCTACAAACAGATGCTCAGAGAGTTTATCGCTATCTACGGCAGGCTTGTCAAACAGATGCCTCTATGGATCGAAGAGAAAGAGTATGAGAAGGTCAAGCTCACCTGTGTCAAGATCGGCCCCAAACTTCACTCTCTTGGTGCCTATGAACTGGATGAAGCGGTCACAAGAATGAAGAAGTTCTTTATCTACGGTACCGAACACCGTATCGAAGAGTTCAAAGAGCTCTTCCCGGAGAAGCTCAACAGGCTGATCATTGCAATGAGACTCTACCTTCAGGATGAGATCCTCTAAGCACTTCATCCGATGCGCGGTATAGCCTCTTCTCATCTATACTTATCGGCGACTAACCCCCTCTTCACCAATTTTTAGCTAAAATCACAACCACTAAATCATAGCAACATAAGGAATAGCATGGGACTAGGCATAGGACTTGTAGGATTACCGAATGTCGGGAAATCCACCACTTTTAACGCACTGACAAAAGCACAGAATGCAGAGAGTGCGAACTACCCTTTCTGTACGATCGAACCGAACAAGGCGGTCGTACCCGTACCGGACAAGAGACTTGATGCGCTCGCAAAGATCGTCAATCCGGAACGTATCCAGCACTCTACACTCGACTTCGTAGATATTGCCGGGCTCGTAAAAGGTGCAAGCAAAGGGGAAGGGCTTGGGAACAAATTCCTCTCCAATATCCGTGAAACAGAAGTGATCCTTCAAATTGTTAGATGTTTTGAAGATGAGAACATCACCCATACGGAAGGAAGTATCGATCCGATCAGAGATATCGAGATCATTGAGCAGGAGCTTCTCTTTGCGGATATCGATTCATTGCAGAAGCGTATCGACAGCCTGAAGAAAAAAGCCAAAGGCAAGGACAAAGATGCCGTAACGCAACTTGCGATCGCTGAAGAGCTTATGGAGTTTATCGCAGAGGGGAATCCCGTATCGAGCTTTGAAAAAGTCGATGAAGATATCTTCAAAGTGATGAACAGAGACCTCAGACTCCTTACAAGCAAAGAGATCATGTATGGCGCAAATGTCGATGAAGACGGCTTGGCAGAAGACAACGAGTATGTACAGGCGGTCAAAGCCTATGCTGCCGAGCGCAACAGAGAGGTGATCAAACTCTGTGCCAAAGTCGAAGAGGAGATGGTGGAGTTCGACGAGGAGGAGAAAGCGGAGATGCTTGAATCCCTCGGCGTAACCGAATCAGGGCTTGATCAGATCATCCATAAAGGGTTTGAGAAGCTTGGCCTGATGAGCTACTTCACTGCCGGTGTCAAAGAGGTACGTGCATGGACGATCCGTCAAAACACCACCGCACCGAAAGCCGCGGCTGTGATCCATAACGACTTTGAAAAAGGCTTTATCCGTGCAGAGGTCATCAGCTATGAGGACTTCATCGAATTTGGCGGCGAGCAAGGTGCCAAAGAGGCTGGGAAGAACAGACTTGAAGGAAAAGAGTACATCGTGCAGGACGGCGATGTGATGCACTTCAGATTTAATGTTTAGGTTTGATACCATAACGTGTTATAATTGAATAATAGGGCAAAATCTCTATAACAACGCTAGCGTTGTTAGCCGTCCGCTGAGGACAGTGCGTGCTTAGAAGCTTTGCTTTTAAGCAAATTAGCAAAGGAATACGATGAGAAAATTGATATTGGCAGCATTGATACTGTTTGGTCTGGCAGGATGTGAGAATAAAAAGGGTGCATTTATCGAAGAGATACCGAGCCAAAACAAGGCGCCTGCCGCGATCGCCAAGCTGAAGAAGATCATCAAAGAGAGAGGCCTCACCCACTTTGCAACCATTGACCACTCGGAAAATGCCAAGCGTGTCAATATGGCACTCAAACAGAACACGGTAGTACTGTTTGAGAACCCTCTGACGGGCACGGTACTGATGCAGTGTAACCCTACCATGGGGATGGATCTCCCTCTGAAAATGCTTTTTACCACAAGCTACAAAGGCGATACGACCATCTCATACACCAACCCCGAATACTGGTCTTTAAAACACAACATTAAAGACAAGAACTGCCTGAAGCTCATCAATGAGCTGACGAAGGGCATGCGTGACCTCGCAGAAGAAGTAGCAAAGAAGTAGACTTATGATCATCACAACCAACGATATCCTCTTCAGGATAAAAAAAGCCCTCCACCTCACCAATGAGGAGATACTCGAAGCCTATAGCTTAGAGGAGTATGAGATGACTCCGGAACATCTCGAAAATCTCCTCAAACGCCGCCAGGACAAAGAGTTTGAACTCTGCAACTATGAAGAGCTGGGCGTCTTCCTGGACGGACTGGTCACGCTAAAGCGCGGCCCATCTCCCCAAAAGAAAAATGAAGAGGAAGCCGTAGCACTCACCAACAATCTCATCCTCAAAAAGCTCCGTGTAGCGCTAAACCTCAAAGAGCACGAACTTCAGATGGTCTTTGCGCTGGTAGATGTAGAGCTAAGCAAACAGCAGCTCGCTTCCCTTTTCCGAAAAGAGAGCCACAAAAACTTCAAACCCTGCTCCGATGAACTTCTGGATGCCTTTTTGGAAGGATTGGACGAGTTTTACTTTGAAGGCGGAGAAGAGTACTAAAGCCCTACTCTTCTTTTCAAAAAGTTCTTCTAAACTTCCCTCTTCCCTTATAGGGACACTTTTTGTTTTGACATGTCTAAAAAGGTGATCTTTCGCGTAGGGTGCGTAACCACGCACCAAAACAGCAATAGGTTCTCTCGTTTGTATATTGAACTTATGTGTCAAATGCTCTGTATGGATTCCCAAATACAATTTGGGAACCAGTGAAATATTAAAAGTTTATATAGTAACTCAAAGTGATGTAGACACTCCCATCAGGGACGATGGGAGCGAGAAGAAACCCCGTAATCAGATTTCCCTCCTCTCCACAATCCAGCTTACAGGGTGAAATAAAAATTGATCAAAAATCATTCTCACTATTACCTGCCACTGCGGGACAATTCGCTATAATGCCGATTATGAAAAAATTACTACTTATTATCACACTATTAACGACCTATCTCTCTGCGAATATCAAAACCGTTGTAAGCATCCTGCCGCAAAAAACCTTTGTCGAAACGATCGGTGGGGAGAAGGTCGATATCGCCCTTATGGTCAAGCCGGGGAACTCGCCCCACACCTATGAACCCAAACCCTCACAGATGAAAGAGATCACCAACGCGGATCTCTACTTTACCATCGGTGTAGAGTTTGAACAGGTATGGATGGAGAAGTTCAGCAACCTTAACGCCGAGATGACGATCGTGGATCTCTCAGAAGGTATTGCAAAGCAGCCGATGCAGGCCCATGCACACCATGATGAGCATGAAGAAGAGGAGCATCACGAGGAGCATGCAGACCATAAGGAACATGACAGCCATGAGGCAGATGCGAAGCATGGGACGCTTGATCCTCATATCTGGACGGCCCCGGAGAATGTAGTGACGATCGCGAAGAACATCTATGCTGCACTCAGCAAAGCCGATCCAAAGAATGCAGCCTACTACAAGAAGAACCTGGATGCTTTCACCGCAGAGATAAAACAGACGAATGCAACGATCCAAAAGATACTTGCAGACACCCCTGAACATGCGGCATTCATGGTCTTTCACCCTGCATGGGGATACTTTGCCAAAGCGTACGCGCTGGAGCAGCTCCCTGTAGAGGTCGAAGGGAAAGCACCAAAACCCCAAGAGCTGATGCACCTGATCGAAGAAGCAAGAGAAAACAAGGTAAAAGCGATCTTTACGCAGCCTGAATTTTCAGATGCGACAGCGAAACTTATCTCTGAAGAGCTCGGTATCAAGGTGATCAAAGTATCACCACTCGCACCCAACTGGTCACAAAACCTGATCAACTTAGCCAACGCTATCGCAGGGAAGTAAGCTATGGGTGTGATCAATGTCACCAATGTGAGCTTTGCTTATGAGAGAGAGCTGATACTTGAAGATATCAATCTCAATGTACAAAAAGAGGATTTCCTGGCGATCATCGGCCCGAACGGCGGCGGTAAATCCACCCTGCTCAAAGTGATCCTTGGCATCCTGAGACCCAAAAAAGGGACAGTCAAGGTACTCGGGAAAGAGCCGAGCAAAAACCTCTCCCATATCGGATATGTACCGCAAAACACCAATGTCAATACCGACTTTCCGATCAAGGTGATCGAAGTAGTGATGATGGGCCATGTGGGCGGGAAACGGCCTCTCTTCGGTTATGGGAAAGATGAGATCGCCTGCGCCATGGGAGCATTGTCCCAGGTTGGCATGGAAGCCTATGCAGACAAGAAGATCGGTTCGCTCTCAGGGGGACAGAGACAGCGTGTCATGATCGCAAGGGCGCTCTGTGCACGCCCCTCCATCCTGATCCTTGATGAACCCACCGCCAGTATCGATGTCGCCGGGCAGAGAGATATCTACGAACTGCTTAAAGTACTCTCCGAAAGTGTCACGATCATCGTCGTCAGTCATGATATCTCCGTGATCCTTGAGTATGCCAACAAGGTAGCCCATATCAACAAAACCCTCTCCTATCACGATATCTCCAACAAGGAAAAAACCTTCCATACCCACGGGAAGGACGGGCACTTTTGTGAGGTGGAACTCCTGCAGATGCTCGGTTCGAAAAGCAGTTGTGAGGTATGTGAACCTGTAGAAAAGTGGAGGACAGAACCATGATAGAAGCACTCTCTTACGGATTTATCCAGCATGCACTGCTCGCAGGATTGCTGGTAAGTCTCACCTCCGGTATTATCGGCTCGCTCATTGTTGTGAACCGTATGGTATTTCTCGCAGGCGGTATCGCGCATGCTTCCTATGGGGGTATCGGGTTGGCGGTATTTCTGGGATTGCCGATCTTCTTTGGCGCATCCCTTTTCGCGGTCGGTGCGGCACTCCTTGTCTCGGTCCTGACACTCAGAAAGCGCGAACGTATCGATACCTTTATCGGGCTGATCTGGGCGGTGGGTATGGCCATCGGTGTCATTCTTATCGATATCACACCGGGGTATAATGTCGATATGATGAGCTACCTCTTCGGCTCTATTCTCGCTGTAAGCAGTCAGGATCTCTATTTTATGGGGATACTGCTCGGAGTGATCATTCTGGTGATGAGCTTTTGGTACCGCGATATCCTGGCTGTCTCTTATGACAGCGAGTATGCGGCACTTCGCGGTGTCAATGTACGTTTTTTCTATACACTGATCCTGATCCTCTCTGCATTGACTGTGGTGATCGCGATCAAGGTGGTCGGACTGATCCTGGTGATCGCGATGCTGACCATCCCGGTCTATATCGCCGAAAAGCTCTCGAACTCTCTGGCAACAATGATGCTCTACTCCGGGCTTATCGCTGCCCTCTTCACCTTGACAGGATTGGCAGTATCCTATACCTATAACCTCACTTCGGGTGCTTCGATCATTATCATCTCAGCCCTTGGCCTTGGTATCTTTTTACTACTTAATAGGTTCAGGAGTGTTTCATGATCCTTTTGAGGACGCTACTCTTTTTCCTGCTCTTCAGCAGCATGACCTTCGCGTGTGCATTGTGTAGAGTACAGGTACCTCATGTCACCGTCTCTATCGAGGAGCATCATACAGCGGATCGCATAGAGATGGACTTTACCTGGAGTTTCAAAAAATATTTTTCCGCAGAAACCCTGCTCAATCACGACAAAGACAAAGACGGCACACTGAGTCCCGCAGAGCTTGATCAGCTCACTACAACGTTTTCAGACTACCTTTCGCAGGACCACTACCTCACCTATATCAAGTATGTTGAAGATGTCGATGCCTATGATGCGGCACACTATCTCGACTTCTCTATCAGCCGGGTAAAAACCTATTTTGCATCTGATCAGATGTATTTTCAGTATCACCTCTCCCTCTCTCAGCCACCTCAGGAGGGACACGCGATATACCTTACTATGTTTGATAAACAGGGATATTTCAGGTTTGCGATCGGTGAGGTGACCCTGCAGGAGTCTGAGAACAACTCTACCTTTATCGATGCGGGAAGCACCTCCTTCATCCCCCTCAATAACGGGATGTCAGAGAGCGCTCCGCAACACGCTCAAATGTTCCAGAACGACATGACAGAGAGAGACAACAACGCTACAGGTATGATAGGCTTCTTGGGCGAGAAACTGGCGCAGACAAAAGAGCACATCTTTGGACTGGTGAAACAGATCGAAGTGGAAGGCTCCATCGTCGCATACTTTTTGCTGCTTGGTTTTTCTCTGCTCTACGGTGTGATCCACGCCTTGGGGCCGGGCCATGGCAAAAGCCTGGTCGCAGCCTACTTCCTGGGAAATAACCGCTCTGTGGTGAAAGCCTTCGGTATCGCTTCAATGATCGGTGTGGTACACACCTTCTCTGCCTTTCTGCTTACCTTTGTGATCTATTTTGTACTCAATACCTACCTGAATACCTACTTCGCCGACCTGGAGTCCGTGACCATCAGGATCAGTGCCCTGATCATTATCGTCATTGCCCTCTATCTGCTCTATAAAAAACTGCCGAAAAAAGAGAAGAAGCAGCCGATCTGGTCCACCTCCCAGCCACACCAGCATCAGAGCAGCTGCGGATGCAGTGCCTGCCAGAGTACCTCTACCGACCTCGGTATTATCCTCTCGGCAGGGATCGTCCCCTGTCCGGGGACCATTACGATCTTCGTATTTTCACTGAGCCTGGGGGCTTACTTTGTCGGTTTTCTCTCAGCAGTATTTATGAGTATCGGGATGAGTATCGTGATCTTTACCGCTGCCCTGTTCTCTATCAAAGTACGGAAAGAGAGTACCGGACACGAAGGGCTGCGCAAGGTACTCGACTACGGAAGCCTGCTCTTTATCTTTATCCTGGGTGTCGTCCTCTTCTTTATGGCTTAAATAACAGTCTGGATCACAGCGTGGGCTGGCAAGCCCACCGAAACCCTCTGAGCTTGTCGAAGGGCTTCCCCAGACGCTTACAGCTCTCCGCCGCTTTTGATAATATCGATACCGAACTTCTCACGCAACTGCTGCATCGAATCTGTCAGACTAGAGGCCTTCTTATCCTCACCCTGATGAAACAGATCCATTGTCACCCCTCTCCCCTCTGCAAAATGAGAGAGTGTGAGGTTTAGCTGTACGATCGCATGGTTGGGATGGATATCGATCTCTTCAAAAAGTTTCAGCATTAGCTCCTTGCAGTACTGTTCGCTAAAACGCCTGTTGGAGTTGATAAAATCCTTCGATTTGCTGCGGTACTCATACCTGATCTTCAGGGCATAGGTCATAGGGAGATGCCCTCCCTTATGGACAAGAAAAGCAAGGTGCCTGCAGAGGATCATGATCCGTCTGCGAATTTCATCACGATTGGACTCGGGGTCAAAGGTCCTGCCTATACCGATAGACTTTTTGGCCTGAGAGACAGCGATCCCCTCTTCATCCATGCCGCAGACGCGGTCATAGAGCTGTTTGCCCGGTTTGCCCCAGGAGTAGAAGAGTGCCTCTCTTCCTTTGATATCCCCCAGCGTACGTATCCCGCGTTCAGAGAGACGCTCCTGATACCCCTTGCCGATCCCCGGAAACTTCTCTATAGGAATATCCTTGATAAAGCGATCCACCTCATCGGGATAGACCACCTTGATACCGTCCGGTTTGGCAAACTCTGTCGCCAGCTTCGCAGTCCATTTGCTTCCGGATACACCGATGGAGATCGGCAGTCTCATCTCCCTATAGATCCTATTTTTCAGTTCACATGCAAACGCTTCTATCTCCCGGTCATCTACCCATCCGGTAACATCCCCGAAAAACTCATCGATACTGAACTGCTCTATCGAAGGTATCTCACCCTCCAGCATCACCCTGAGCTGATGAGAAAGCTTATGGTAGAGCGGATAGTCCGGCGGCAGGACCTTGAGGTGCGGACAGTGCCTGAGCGCCTCGGCGACGCTCATCGCCGTTTTTACCCCGTATGCACGCGCTTCATAGGAAGCGGTCGTGATGATTCCCCGCACTCTTCCGTCAGGGTCGACAAAATACTCCTCAAAGCTTTTCCCCTCATTGCTGCTGAGTATGGAGCTGGTAAAGGCCCCCTCTACGGCACTGAGATACCTGCGCGATTTTTTACGTTCAAAGATACTCAGATTGCTTCTTCCTCCTACGGCAATGGGGATACCATGCAGTTCAGGATGGTCGATACGGTGCGCAGCTGCAAAAAAGCAGTCCAGATCCAGGTGTAACATCATACTGAAAGTCTATCCAATGCTGAAAAAGAGGCTCCAAAATCTTTCAAATTGTGATATTTTGCTATACTTCTTTTATGGAAATATTTTTACAAACGATCAGTGCGGTAAACGATGAGACCAGGATCAAACTCTTACGCTTTATAGATGAGCATGGTGCGGTCTGTGTCTGTGAACTTGAAGCGGCATTCGGGATGATCCAATCACGCATCTCACGCCACCTCAAGATACTCAAAGATGCGGGGTTCCTACGCGTGGAGCGTCAGGGGCGCTGGGCCTACTACTCTATCCGTTCGCCACTGGACACGTTTCGCCAGAATGTACTCAAAGAGATCAGTTACCTGGAGATAGAGCTTCCAAAATTTACAAAGGCATGCAGCAATGATTAGAACATCGATCTCAGCTATTATCGTCTTGTCTCTTGCAGTCGCTCTGCTATTTTATTATTTTGCTAACGGACTTTCCGAAGGTCTCTGCAGCAATACACTCTACAAAGAGTACCCTTCTCCGGACAGATCACTCAAAGCGGTGGTGTTTCAAAGAGAGTGCGGACCGAGCACCGGTGCAACGACCCAGGTCTCTCTTATCGAGGCGGATAAAACATTGGAAAACAGTGCCGGGAATCTATTGGTACTAAAAGGTGAGCCTGAAAAGGTCGCTCCGGAAATAGAGTGGAAAAGCAGGCAGGAGATGATCATCTATCACGCGATCGACGGTCATGAGTTCAAAGCGGAAACCCACTATCAGTGGGAAACACCTATCACAATACACTATCAAAAATGAACTGGCTGGCACACGTACTGCTCTCTGAAGCGAAAGTGGACTTCCAGCTGGGTAACTACCTGGCAGACCCCCTCAAGGGAAAAGCCTGGGAGAGTGCCAGTGCCGACCTGAAAAAGGGGTTAGCCGTTCACAAACTGATCGATAGCTATACCGACAGCCATGAGATCGTCTCCCTGAGCAAATTGAGGCTCAGGGAGCATGGCCTGCTCCGGGGCGTGATCATCGACCTGACCTATGACTATCTGCTCTCTAAGCACTGGGAGAGGTTTGCTTCACTTCCCAGAGAGAGATTTATCGCAGACTTCTACTCCAATGCCGTCAAGCGTGCCCCTTCCCTGCCGGAACATCCCCAAAGACTCATCCAAAATATGGTAAGACAGGACAGGCTCAACAAGTACAACTCCCTCGAACAGCTCCATAAGGTATTTATCAGCGTCGACAAAAGATTATCCCCGAGACTTCTGGCCAGAGAGACCGCAAGCAGCTATATAGATGATGTGGCAGATAGAGAAAAGGCACTGGAAAAAGATTTCCTCTCTTTCTTTCCAGCATTACAAATACATATTAAAAAATATCTGGATCATAACGGTATCAGCCACTGGAGATCGTATGAGTAACATACCTCCTCCAAAGTTTATCGCGGACTGTCACCTGGGAAGGGTCGCAAAATATCTACGGCTACTCGGATATGACACCCTCTATTTTACACAGATTGGGGACAGTGAGCTGATCCAGATGGCAAACGAAGAGGGGCGTATCATCCTTACGCGGGACCGTGAGCTTTCAGGGCGTAAACATGCCAATGCCTTTTTATTGAGACCGACAGATACGATACCGCAGCTCAAAACCATACTGGAACAATTCGGACTCTCCAAGGAGATCAGAGACAACTCACGCTGTACCATCTGCAACACGCCCCTGGAACGTGTCGATAAAGAAGAGGTCATTGACCAGCTTCCCGAAGGTGTCAAAAAAAATTTTGAGTTTTTTGAACGCTGCCCTACCTGCAAACGTATCTATTGGCACGGTGACCACTACCGCAATATGGTCTCACTGCTCGATGCGATAGAGTAGCGGTTTTTCATAAAACGGATAAACTCTTCATTACGCATAGGTTCGCTGAAGAGATACCCCTGTCCGATATCACACGCCTGATCCATGAGAAACTGCTCCTGTTCGTAAGACTCTATCCCCTCTGCAACCACCTTGTACTTCAGACTTTTTGCCAATGTCAAGATCGCTTTGGTAATGGCAACATCACTCGTATTGTCAGGTATCTCATCGATAAATGATTTGTCGATCTTTATCGTATCGATCGGAAGTTTTTTGAGATAACTCATAGAGGAGTAACCCGTACCAAAATCATCAATAGCGATCTTAAAACCGATCTTTCGAAGCTGTTCAAAAATACTCTTACTCTTGCGTATGTCTTCCATAATGTAGTGTTCGGTGATCTCCAGCTCTATCTCTTTGGCTTTGATCCCTATCTCTTTGATCATGGTTTGAAATTTAGCCACTACATTTTCCTGATTGAACTGAGTTCCAGAGATATTGATAGAGATATGTTTGAGATGAATCCCCTGCGCTTTCCACTCCTGAAAGTTTCTGCAGGCTTCTTTAAAGACCCAGTTATTCAGCTGCAGGATAAACCCGCTATCCTCAGCGATCGGGATAAATTTCATCGGAGAGATCATATCATATTTGGCATGCTTCCAGCGTAGCAGTGCTTCTACAGCAATGACCTTTTTCGTCTCAAGATCATACTGCGGCTGATACTCCAATGAGAACTCCTCTTTCTCTATCGCATTTTTGAGATCATGTTCGATCTCCATGCGATAACGTATCTCTTCTGAAAGTGCATGCGTGTAGTACTGATAATTGTTCTTCCCCTCCTCTTTTGCCAGGTACATGGCACTGTCTGCGTTTTTTATCAGTGTGCCGATATCGCTTCCATCCTCCGGAAAGTATGCGATACCGATACTTGCCGTCGTTCTGAGGTCGTAGTTGTCGATCACGATGACCTGGTTGATAGCTTGCAATATCTTCTCTGTGATCACGGCAGCTTCTCTCTTCTCTTTCATCTTCTCTATCACTACGACAAACTCATCTCCACCGATGCGGGCGATCTTATCCTGCTCTCTGAGTATGCCTTTGATCCTTTTTGAAACGATCTTGATCATTTGATCCCCGATGTGATGCCCCAACGTATCATTGATGATCTTAAAACGATCCAGATCGATAAAGAGTATCGCAAATATCATATGGTTTTGGCGAGCTGTTTCGATCGCCCCTTCAAGCATACCCGTCAGTGCGATACGGTTGGGTAGGTCCGTAAGTGTATCATGATAAGCGATATATTTGATCTCTGACTTATGTTTCTCCAGTTCTCTTCTATGTCTGATCAATCTTCGGTTCCATAAAAGCAGTGCTGAGAACAGCAAGATAGCCCCCGTTATGATCTTCCATATCAGGATATAATCTATGCCTTTTTCATATTTGACTGAAACCCACCGGCTGAAGATTCTTTGTGACACATCCGGTTCGATTGACCTTACCAGACGATTCATCAATGTCAAGAGTATCGGCTCATTTTTGTGGATACCAAGACTCCAGGAGAATGGCTGGTTAAACTTGCCTGAGATACGCAACTGTGCAGGATACTCATGCTGTATCAAATAGCTGAGTATCACCATCGAAGAGGTGTAACCGAAGATCTCACCATGATTCAGCGCATCCAGCCCGTCTCGGATCGTTTTAAAAGGAACAAACTCTATGGAAGGATAGAGATCTTTAAGACTATAGTAAAGTGAGGATTTTTCGAGTACTCCCACCCTTTTGTTTTTTAGTTTTGTTAGATCAGGGATAAAAACTTCATCGGATTTTGTTGCAAGTACGATCGAGTCATCAATATAGGGTATCGTAAAGTCGATTTTATCGGCAAGCTGTTTGGAGCTGATCATAGCAAGATGGAGATCGCACTCTCCCTCTATGGTCTTCTCAATACTCTCCTTCACGCTTTGAGATGGAACAGCTTCCATCGGTATCCCCAGATAGTTTTCAAAGAGTGCAACATACTCCGCTGCGATACCTGTCAACTTCCCCTCTTTCAAAAAACTGAAAGGTTTAAGATCGGAGGGATAGCAGAACCGTATCACGCTTTTTTCATTGAGATAGCGTTGCTCTTCTTCCGTGATAGGTATACCGGAGGATTTTTCAGACCTGCGGTTGGTTGAGAATATATCTTTTGAAGTTTGATAGATCATTCCTTTGAGCTTTTCACTATCGCCGACATACCCTAAAATGGCAAATGCATTGGCTATCTCCTTCAGTTTAGCCTCATCAATTTTGCCGAAATCTCCCTCATCGATACCGGAGATTTTGCGTGTCTCTATCGCTTCAAAACGTAGTTTTTCTTCATCAAATTGCTGGGTATTATACTTTTTGAGTATCGTCTCGATACTCTCTTCACGATGTTCAAAGGCATAGTACCACCCTTTCATGGATGCTTCTACAAACTTCTTAACGCGATCAGGATGAACCAGTAACTCTGCTTCTGAAGTAAAAAGGATATCCCCGTAAAAATCAAAACCGTACGTCATAGGGGAGAACAGTAGATATGCTATCCCCTTTTTCTCCAAAGTATAGGGCTGATCTGTCGTATAGCCTGTAAAGAGGTCGGTTCTTCCGTTGATCAGGTCATTGAGATCGAAGCTCATGGGGATGATCTTTATGTTTTTATCATCGATATGATGACTCTTCAGCATTGCCATCAAAGAAACATTTTGATGACTTTCGGGAGAGATCATGACACGATGACCGGGGATATCATTGATCGTATGGATAGTGGATGAGCGAAGCGCGACCAGTGCCAATGGGGAGTGCTGAAAGATTGCACGCAGAGCAATCACTTTTTTTCCCTCTATACGGTCGAGGACAAGGGCGGAGTCTGAAACCCCGTACTCTGCCCTGCCGCTTATCACTTCATCGGCAATATTGATATCGGGTGATTTTTCCTTGAAGGTTACTTCAAGCCCGACATCCTGATAGAACCCTTTCTCTTTCGCCATATAAAAACCGGCAAACTGGAATGCATGCTTCCATTTGAGTTGTAACGTGATCGTGTCATTCTGTTCAAGAGGGCTTGCGTATACAAACAGAAACGAGAATAACAGATAAAGTATTGTAGCTCTGCTTATATACATCCTAAAGGCCTTATTGTGATGAATGGCTAAATGATACCCTTTAGTCCATCACTATCATATCAAAAATAACCTTTTTTCATTCCTTTTCAGTGGGTACTGTCACTCACTACTTTGCATATAAGAGAGAATCTCATCCAGGTGAACCTCTCTCTCTTCATCCTCATCGATCTCTCGGGACTGGCACAACTCACATACAGTCCCCGCCTCCGTGCTCTCCATGACAGCTTCAAGTGTGTTTGCCCCGCCTTTAATCGCCTCTTTTATCTCTCCGAGCGTGATCGCCATACATTGGCATACCTCATAGTCATCATCGAGTTTTGCTATCTCTTCTTTTGTCATGATATATCCTTTTTTTATAATAGTATATTTAAAATGTAACGAAAAGCGTGTAAATAGTCAAGGGGTAATATATCAATATATCTTGATATATTACCATTTTTATGCTACAATCTAACAGATTGATCGAGAGATGGGGAGAAACGCTCTTATCGTCATTCCCGATCCCGCACCCAAGGGAAAAACCGAGGATGCGGCATACACAATATAAAGGAGAAAAAATGCAAAAAAACGTACTGAAAACAGGCAATGGTGTCAAAATATCTTTCAAAGGAGAGGTTGAGAAACAGAATATCGTTACGATGGTGGAGAACTGTCAGACGGGACAGTGTGAGTGTATGAGTGATACGACCAAAAAGAAGATCACCGGTATGCATGTAAGCGGTGAAGACGGTGATGTCAACCTCGATCTCAGCGGCGAGATCACGGAAGAGGAGATCGAAGCGGCCATGAAAAGATCCAAGGTACTCAAGGGGTGATCATCACTTCCCTCTCCATAGGGTATAGGTAATCTCCAGAGCTGTACTGCAAAGCCCTTCGACAGGCTCAGGACGAACCATTGTATGCTATGTTGATACCACCTATGCTGAGCCTGTCGAAGCAATCAAGAACCTTTTCCGGCTCACTCCATCAGAACTGAAACCTGACAAACAGATCACTCAACTCATCCTTACTCAACATGCCAATATGCCGATAGACCTCTTTGCCCGCTTTATCATAGATGATCTGGGTGGGGATCATCATGATGTTGAGACGGGATGCGACCTCTCGTTCTTTTTTGACATTGATAAAATAGAGAGGGTACTCGGGATGTTCTTGCGTTACCCGATAGAGCATACTCCCCCATGACTTTGCAACTGTGGCAGCTATCAGAACCTACTTCCAGGAAAACGGCTTTCCCCTGGCCTATCTTTTGTTGCACCTGCGTGTAGGGGGTCGCCTCAAGCATCAGTTCACCGCCAAAACCCCTCAAAGTAAAAAACATAAAAAAAACGACTGTAACTACTCTCATCTATTCTCCTAAAACTGTTGATAGGCTTGCGATGCAAAATAGAAACCTATGCCTATCAGCATCAGTGCAAACCCCTTGTTGATCGTGTTCGACACTTTCGCCACCACACTGCTGGAGGTGACACTCTGAGCAAATCCCACAGAGATCCCAGCGATCAAAAGCAGCAGTGAGTGGCCCAGTGTAAAGGTTAAGATCAGCCCATACGCATAGAGATAGCCGCTGTTGGCTGCCACAGTGATCATCGTCACCAGAGGGGCGGAAGCACACGGGGTACTCACCAGACCGAATACTATGCCTATCAGAAAGCCTCCAAAAAGACGATACCTGATCAGGTGCATCATGATCGAGGATTTGTTGATCTCACCGAAGAGTCCCCAGGCATAGAGGCCGATCATGGTACTGAAGAGTGCAGCAAGCAGATAGGCCCAGAACGGCGCAACGGAAAAAAATCCTCCGAATTTTGCCACGATCAACCCCAGGATAGAGAAGCTGAGCATCACACCAATGGCGAACAGTGTTGCAAACGCATAGGTGTAGAGTACTTTTTTTCGGCCTTCCAGATCCCTGTTCAGCGCGACGGAGCTTCCTACCAATAAGGGGACAGATACCAGTGAACAAGGGGCGATCGCTGTAATGCTCCCCGCACCGAACGCACCGACAAATGCCAAAATGGCATTGGATTCAAGCAGTGCCAGTATACTCTCCTGCATGGTTATCCCTCTATGAGTGCTACCACTTCATCGACACTCAAAAGTTTTCCGCTGCTTCTTACTTCGCCATCGATCACAAGCCCCGGTGTAGTGATCACTTGATACGCCATGATCTTCATGATATCATCCACTTTTTCTATCTGGGCAAACCTGCCGCTTTTCGCTACTGCTTCGTGTACTACTTTTTCCAGAGCCACACATTTGGCACACCCTGTACCCAATACCTCGATCTTCATATTGTTCCTTTAATCATACGGTTTCAAAACGACATTAATAAGGCCAACGACTCTATTAGGACACAGTCATCTACCACTCATCATCGTCGAAAAAAGCTTTCTCTTCAGCTTTCTCTTTCGCCCTTTGGATCGCATCAAGTTCCGCCTGACTCATCATCACTGTTTTCATCTTTTTGACAAAAATAGTTCTGTCGGGCAGTTTGGTAAAATAGGCATAGGTACCGTACCCCATGACCATCACTGTAGCGACAAGAATGCCTTTCTGGGCCTTTGAAAAGGTCTGGATCGGCTCTTTAATCTTCATTTCACACACACCGCCCGGACAGTACTTCGGATCTTTTCGCTTGAACCAGGTGAAGATCTTGCACCCCAGGCAGATAGAGAATGCCGCTTCAAAGAAGAGCAGTGCCATACAGATCAGACAGACCAGCACTTTAAGCGGGTTGGGCTGGAAATCAATGACGAGATAGTAGAACATCGGCCATGCCAGCAAAAACCCCAGTATCCAGGCAAAGCGCTTCTGCGAGGCCCCTACATACTCAGGCTTCTGGTTTTGTACAAAGAAACGCCCCAACATAAGACTGGGCGAATAGTGTGGCTGAATGATACGCATCGTAAAGTCGATCGCAAAGAATGTCACAAAATATTTGGAAAAGACCGCCGTATGCAGCATGATCCCGTTCACCAGTCCGAGAAAGGCACCGACAAATAAAATGGCCGCTGCCGCACGCGCCTCCCTTTCGTTGAGCACCCTTACGTCGTACCCCGGCACCTTCACACCATAGGCAAAAAACTCTTTGAGGCCCTGTTTCATATTTTCTACTTTGAACACGCTTTCTCCTTGATACATATCGGATACCACATCTAGCACAGCTCCTCTCTGATAAGAGGCAGCAGCGCTTCTTCTATGAGGTCCAATGTTTTCTCATACGCCTCTACCGCTTTACCGCTCGGATCTTCAAAACCAAGATGTATTGTCTTGACCGCTTTGGGGAACATCGGGCATGTCTCTTTGGCATGGTCACATACGGTGACTACCAGGTCAAACGGGGTATCGAGCACTCTTTCGATCACCTTGGAGTGGTAGTTCTCCCTCCAGTACCCTTTTGACTCCAGCAGAGCCTGGGCATGGGGATTGACGCTGCCGCTCGCTTTGACGCCCGAGCTTTGCGCTTCGACACACTCACCAAGCTTCGCATTGATCAGTGCCTCGGCCATAATGGAACGACAGCTGTTTCCCGTACATAAGACCAATAGTTGTTTTTTCATACGTTACATTCTCCTGTTTGTGATAGTTTTTAATGCTGAGAGCTGTACTCGGTACTGCGCTTCCTCAGTTTTTTTCTTCAGTGATTTTGTTTCAGCGTATCATAGAAAGGTTCGACCGGTCCTGCAACCACATAGGCGCCTACCGGCCCGGCAGATGCCAGGAACCTTTTATCGAGATGCGAATTTTCATGGTCATACATATTTTCCCATACCCCGTGCATGATATAACTTCTTAGATCTCCATCCGGAAAAGCATTTTGTAAGATTTCCGTTGTCACTGCTTTGCGATAATAGGTATTATCTGCTGATCCGGCCTGACCATAGGGAAAAGCTTTGTCATACTCAGCATCACTGCTGTCCGGACGAAATGTCTGCTGGGCTGTTTTCAATAAAGAAGTGACTTTTTTGTTAAATGCCTTGCTATTTTCATCTTTGATCATCACATGGTTTTCCACGGTAACATAGTGATTGGCCACTTCATCAGATTGATTTTTCAAAAAAGTGTGAATCTCATCCGAAGTGGTATAGATCTTATGACGGTCACCCGCTGCGACTGTCACATAGATACCTTCGTAATAATCGATCTTTATCGCTGTTTTGGTCGGAGGGGTGGTCGGCTTGTATGCAAATAGGGAAGGTTCAATATTTTGACCGAACCACGCTTTGGCTTTGGAAGCAAGCAGCGCATCGTAGGAATCAAAACGGATAAAGAGCGTGTAGAAAAGCGGCAGAGCTTTAGAAGCAGGATCGCCTTTCAGGTCGGCATACCCTCTATCCAGGACCCCTTTAAGGTGCGCAGGATAGTTTTTCACCATCGTCGATTCACCGGTCATCTGCTTCAAAGAGAAGCTCAAAAACCCCTTTTTATCTTGTAGATATCTGTCAAGTGTATCGATCTTGTTTAATACTGTGCCCTTTTCGGGCATCGGAACACGAAACTCGTAATAGAGTGTTACCGCACCCTTTGGCTTTTTGGTTGTACCTGATGCAGATGCAGTGTTCGGAAACAGTGCTGCACCTGCCATCACAGTACCTAAGCCTAAAAAATCTCTTCTTTTCATTCTACTCCTTTCTATTGTCTATAAAACACGCTTCTATCCGTTTAACAGCATTTCTCTGCTGACCACTGACCCTTTTTACCAAAAGAGGGTTCGCAGCATCCGACCCCTCCCGTAAAGCTGTCGCCTCCGAACGTCTCTGCCTGCTCCATCGTATGGTAGTTTTCCCAGATCACCGCCTGGGGGTCCTGAACCCAGTATTTGTTGGATCTGGCATAACAGCATACAGCCTCTTGTTGCTTTTCACCCAAAACACCGGCAGCCTGAAGCCTCTCTTCCAGCTCCTGTACGGCTTCGTCACTATCCACCTGCAGCCCTAAATGATTCAGGCCTTTTTTCGCTCTGCCGGAAGATATCGCCATATTGACAGCAGGATCATCCACCAACCATTGGGCATAATCCTCTTTGCGTTTTGTCGGTGCCATCCCGAAAAGTGCCGTATAGAACTGAATACTTTTTTCCAGATCCTCTACTGAGATATGTATATGTAACCGCTTCATATGTTCTCCTTCTATTTGAAATTAGGAAAATTGTAGCAGAACAAAATCAATAAATCAAGATATCTTGATATATTTACTCTTTTTTGGCTATAGTTAGGAAATTTATTTATAGGGAGTTACTATGTTTCTGGCAATTACGGTCTTTTTATTGACCTTGGTTTTTGTGATCTGGCAGCCCAAAGGACTTCAGATCGGTACAACGGCAGTGATAGGTGCCATCATTGCTCTGCTGGCTGGTGTCGTAAACTATACGGATGTGATCGTGGTCATTGATATTGTCTGGGATGCCACACTGGCTTTTATCGGTATAATTATCTTATCGATGGTGCTTGACCAGATAGGTTTTTTCGAGTGGGCAGCGATAAAGATGGCGAAACTGAGCCGCGGCAGCGGAAACAGAATGTTTGTCTATATCCTGCTCCTGGGTGCGGTCGTAGCTGCCTTTTTTGCCAATGATGGTGCGGCACTCATCCTCACCCCTATCCTGCTTGCAAAGATGAAATACCTCAAGATGAACCCGCTGGCGATCTTCGCCTTTTTAATGGCAGGCGGGTTTATCGGTGACAGTGCATCCAACCCGCTGGTGATCTCGAACCTGACCAATATCGTGACGGTCGGATATTTCGATATCGGTTTTGTAGAGTATGCGAAACATATGTTCCTGCCCAACCTCTTATCGATCGTTGCTTCCATAGCAGTACTATGGATCTATTTCCGCAAAGAGATCCCCCTGAAAGTGGATGTATCTGCACTGCCGGAGGCCTCTTCCGTCATCAAAGACCAGACGATGTTCAAGCTCTCCTGGTGGTTTTTGGCACTGCTTATGATCGGCTATTTTATCGGTGACCTCTATCACCTTCCGGTTTCCGTCTTTGCACTGGGCGGGGCGCTGCTCTTTTTAGCCATTGCAACACATTACAAAGCAACAAAACCGATCATGACGATCAAAGCCGCACCCTGGCAGGTGGTCTGGTTCTCTATCGGGCTCTATGTGGTGGTCTACGGACTGAAAAATGCGGGACTTACCGATATCATCGCCTCATGGATCACACTGCTCAATGCTCA
Source organism: Candidatus Sulfurovum kebritense (assembly GCA_047689535.1). Classification (GTDB taxonomy): domain Bacteria; phylum Campylobacterota; class Campylobacteria; order Campylobacterales; family Sulfurovaceae; genus Sulfurovum; species Sulfurovum kebritense. The sequence goes on from JBEWPZ010000013.1 coordinate 25,064, forward strand.
GGGCAGTGCCGTCGCTGTGGTCGGAACCGGGTTTCTATCCGCGATTATCAGCTCCGTGATGAACAATATGCCTACGATCATGATCATGGATATCGCGATCGACCGTGTGGGATATGTCGGAAATGAAGCACTGGTCTATGCCAATATCCTTGGATCGAACCTCGGTCCTAAAATGACACCGATCGGCTCCCTTGCCACGCTGCTCTGGCTGCATGTACTTGCACAAAAAGGCGTCAAGATAGGCTGGGGAGAGTATATGAAAGTCGGACTGATCATCACCCCGCCTGTATTACTGGTCGCACTTTTAGGTTTACTCTAAATCCCTCCCCTGCTCCGTCTCTCTCAAGACTCTGAACGAAGGTCGGGATACCAAAGAGGTGATCACCCACCTCTTTTTCAGACTGTTGGGACTGCTCAGAAGGTATGCAGCTGTGAAATAAAAGCGGAGCATCATACATAAAAAAGCCTTCTACTACATACGCTTTAAGGTAGAGGTTTTTCTCCCTCCCCGTCACAAATGCAAAAATGACTACAAAATGACCATATCTATCAGTTTATTCTCTAGAATTTCCTATTTAAACTTAGACTAATCTTAAAAAAGTATAGTATAAGTAGATACTATAGATGGAGTTAACGATGTTAGGAACTATTTTATTGACTATAATCGTATTAGCGATTATATGGGTAATCTATATCGAATATAAAAATACGCAGAAATACAAAAAAGAGAGAGAAGAAAAACGCCAACAGAGAAAAGGACAAGCTCCATCAAGTGTTGGACCTGTTAAAACTGTAAAAAAAGAAGACAAACCCACGCCGAAACCGATAGAAGAGCAAACTGTTGCCACAGTGGAAGTGAAACCGGAGCCGGAACCTGAAGTTGCAGAAGAAGAGGTAGAAGAAGCCTTACCCGCAAAAGAGTTACCACTCTGTGACTATCCTCCTTTTGACCACTCTCGTACGGTGGAAAGCCTGGGGCTTTCCGATGAAGATGCCAAAGAGTTTATCGGGGAACTGATCTCACAGCTTGATACACACCTCCCTCTCATTGCCAAAGAGATAGACGCAGAGAACTTTCAGGCGATTGAAGCGCTTACCCACTCTGTCAAAGGATCAGCAACAAACCTTGGTACCGGTGGCGTAGCAGATCTCTTAACTGACTTCAATACGTATCTTAAAGAGGGTAAAGATATGGACGTGCTCAAAAGCTACTATAGCTGTCTTGAGACCTATATCCAAAAACTCAAAGAGCAGTATGCCTAATGCATCACTGCTTTTAAAACAGTACTTTACCTCTCAATCATCAAACCTATAAAAACGCATTTCTCTCAGATCAAACCATACCCTCTCTATGCACCTTTAAGGTATTTATCTTTCGATAAGATTCAAAAAATTTTGTTCCAATATCACAGCCGATACCGGTGGAGAGAAAAGGTATCCCTGATAGCTTACTGTTGGGTCCATCTCACCAATAAGATATTTTTGTTCTTCCGTCTCTACCCCCTCAACAACAATCCGATATCCAAATCTTTTGGCAATCATGATAATACTCTCTACCAGAAACTTATCCTCCTGATTGGTCAGAATATCTTTGATAAACTCCCTGTCGATCTTGAGTACGGAAAATGAAAGTTTTTGCAGGTAAGAGAGAGAGGAGTACCCGGTACCGAAATCATCGATTGCACATCTGACACCTCGGTTCTGCAGTTCTCTGATCACGGTATTTGTCTGTTGAAAATTATCGATCAGAGACCTCTCTGTGATCTCCACTTTGATCTCTGAAGGTTTGATACCGTACTGATCGAGCACATCAAAAAATCTTTCAATAAATCTGTGACTTAGAAGCTGTTTCGCATTGATATTGATCGATACATATTTCAGATGGTATTTTCCGTGGCTTTTCCACTCTGAAATCTGTTTAGATACATGTTCTACCACCCACCAGCCGATATCATCTATCAGTCCGGACTCTATCGCCAGGTCAATAAAAGTAGAGGGTGCCATCTGTCCCTTGTTCGGATGATTCCACCTTAGCAGTGCTTCAGCCGCTTTAAGTGTATTATCTCTGATATTAACGATAGGCTGATAGTATAACTGAAATTCGCCATTGGATATCGCCTGGTTCAGTTCATGTTGTAACTGGAACAGTGCTTTTCTCTGAACATCCAGCTCAGAGTTGTAGTAAGAAAAACCTTTGTTTCCTTCTCTTTTTGCCTGGTACATCGAAATATCCGCATAACGTATCAACTCTTCGATATTGGTAGTGTTGGGCTCTATGATCACAATCCCGATACTGCTTTTAATATACAAGTGCAACTCATCAATGATAAATGCATCTCTAAAAAGCTCCTGCAGACTCTCTGCAAAGCGCTCTGAAATATGATGTGCCTCGTCATCGCTGGTCGCACAAAATGGGATAATCATCGTAAACTCATCTCCACCGAGACGGCTGAGAAAATTCTCTCCGCCGGCAAGTGCTTTCAGACGTTGAGATACCAGAACGAGCAAACGATCGCCTACCGCATGTCCCAAAGAGTCATTGATCTGTTTGAACTGGTTGAGATCGAGATAGAAAAGTATCGAATAGTGCGTCTTATGCAAAGAGCCGTTCGCCAGAGAGAACATATACTCTTTAAAACTTCTTCTATTGTGCAGTGAAGTCAGTTCGTCATGTCTCGCCATATATTGTAGCTCATCATTGGCTGCTTTCTCCTGGGTTTTATTTTCAAGCAGTACGATCCCTCCTATCAGTTCTTCTTCCCTGTTCATCAGAGGGGAACACTTTGCCTCCACCCATAATTCGATACCTTTCAGAGAAATATAGGGTCCATGGTATACCTGCGTACCGTGGATCAGAGATTTTTTTATCACTTCCAGCGGGCGTTTATCTCTCATTTTATTCAGGTCCATGCCTATTAACTCCTCCCTGGTAGAGTGCAACATCGTCAACAGTGCAGCATTACAGTCAACGATACATAGGTCCAGATCAAAATAGAAGACTCCGATAGGCGTCTGTTGAAAAAGGCTATTGAGTTCGTCCTGTTTACTAAAAAGCGCTTTTTTTGAATTTGTCAGCTCTTCTTCTTTTAGGTATGTCTCTATCAGGCTGATACTTGCATTTTGATTGACACTGAAGAGTGTCACCAGATACAATAAAATAAGAAAGAAACTGACTGTACCGATCACCGTAGCCTGAAACAGGAAATAGAATCCCAATGGCAGCAATAGGATTATCAGATAGAGTGTCGCGATACGCCTGTCAGCAGAGAGGGAGTTCATCGCCCCGCCGCTCAAACCGAGTACCAGCATCGCTATCAACAGATAGAGAGAGGGATGCTCTGCATAGGGTAGAAAAAGCAGGGGCATACTCCCCCATAGGAAGGCTGTGAACAATGCTTTGTAGGCAAACCTGTTATACCATTTTCTGTACTGCTTGCTGCTGCAGTCATGTTTGAGATAATAGTAGCTGTCATAGATCCGACTCACTATAATCCCAAGTGAAGCAAAGAACCAGGGATAGAGAAGATACCACGGTACGGAACCCAGCATAAAAAACGTCACTATGCCTGTAAGTACCAAGAGTGCCAACATACTTTTCTGTGCATAGAGATAGAGCTGATCAAGCAGTTTTCTATTGATCTCTTCAGATAAATGGATTGGTAAAAAGCTCCAAAGTTTTAATTGGTTGAATCTGAACATAATGACTATTATATACTAACTCTAGGTTTTTATGCTGTAGTTACTTCGATTTGATGCAATTCAGCTTCTAAGTTTTTTGGCAAACTCTATCGCTTGGGAAGTAGGATTTTCCCCTGCTATGATTCGGGCGATCTCAGCGATCCTCTCCTGATCATCGAGACCTCTTACCTCACTTTTTTGTGCTTCCTTAGTGACGACAAAATGTTGATCTGCTTTTGCGGAAAGATGTGGTTGGTGGGAAATAGCAAAGATCTGATAGACATTCGAGAGCTGAGAGATCAATTCGGCGATCGCGATAGACTCATCCCCGCTGACATTTGCATCGATTTCATCGAGGATCAGTACACCTCCCCTGTTCTCCTTACCGATCGTAGATGCCATCAATGCCAAACGTACACGGTTGAACTCACCACCGCTCAGTGTACCTGCACGGGAACCGCCGAGCAGGACATCCACGACATCACTCCCGAACGCATCGAAAGGTTTTGTTGCAAAGGTAAAACTGAGTGCAGGAAGTTTAAGTGCGGATAGGTACTCCTTCAGCTTCTTCTCTATCTCTCTCGCCTCTTTTTGACGATAGCCGGAAAGCTGCTGTGCCAGGATATTCAACTCACCTGCTTCCATCCGGATAAAGTTCTCCAGCATACTCTTATCCTGCTCTATATTCTGATACCCTGCAAGCTCTTTTTTCTTCTCCTCTTTATAGCACAGTGCCTCTTCGATAGAACCGTAACGGTTTTTAAGTGCCGTCAGATCCGAAAGTCTGTCAAGGATCTGCTCCACATCCATCTCTTCAAGCTCTTCTGCCAAAGACTCGGTCTCTTCAAAATCCGCACGTATCTGGTTCATTGCATCGGTAAAGACCGAAGCATCTTTATCCAGAAGCCTGTAGACCTCCTGCACGCTTGGTTCAGCATCAAAGATCGCCGTTGCATGAGAGAGTACCTCCTTGATCTTGTCTATACGGGAGAGCTGCTGCTTGACTTCCATCAGCTCCTCATCCTCTCCAACTTTTGGATCGATCTTTTCGATCTTCTCTACTTCATATTGGGCAAACTCTATCAGCTCAGCCAGTTGGGCTTCATCTTCTTTTATTTTATTGAGCTTAAGCAACTGGTTTTGATAGATCACATAACGTTTCTTGTACTCTTTTGAGAGTCTTTTGTATGTTTTGTCTTTCGCCAACAGTGAATTTTCTATCATTGCCAGAAGTTTTTCAGACTCAAAACCGCCTTTGTCCCGTACGCTCAAGTACTGAACATAGGGTGAAAACAGCGTACTTAAAGCCTTTTTGGAAATGTTCTGCCCATCAATATAGTGACGTACTTTCTCTTTTTTCAGTGTCTTGATCGTCACCTCTTCTTCAAGGCTATATGCTTCATTTTCCATCTCTTCCGGTTTCGCAATATTTACTTCACACAACGCTGCTGCACCGGGTGTACTATGCCCGAAACTTGAGAGTATGGCAGACATCAGTACGGATTTTCCGGCACCGCTGGGCCCGGTAAAGACCACTAGTCCTTTTTCAAACTCCACTTCAGCTTCGGAAAATGTGACAAGCTCACGAAGATATAGGCGTTCGATCAATGTGTATCTCCCCATGAGAGCTTTTCTCTGAGTACCGAGAAGTAATTTCGCTCTTTTCTATGCAGCAGCCTAGCACCTCTCTTGGCTCCTTTGATGACCAGGACATCACCTTCAAATATCTCATAAGCATCCTGTCCATCGATCATAGCGATCACTTTTTCATCCGGAGAACTGAGCTCCAGCGTGAAATCAGCAGGTACCACAAGCGGACGCTGTGTTAAAGAGTGTGCCATGATCGGCGTAAGGATAAACGCCTCGGTCAACGGGTACATCACCGGGCCGCCCGAAGCCAGGTTATAGGCAGTTGATCCCGTAGGGGTTGCAACGATCAAACCATCACCCTTATAACTATTGAACATCTCTCCGTCGATCGCTGCATTGATCTGTGCCATTTTCGAGATCACAGGACGGCTGATCACCACATCGTTGAATGCAAAAAACTTCTTTTCTACACCGGAGGCTTTAAGGATATACCCCTCGATCATCATCCGTTCATCTACACGATAATCACCTTCAAGCAACTGTTCCAGGAACTCCTCCACCTCTTCGATCGTGATATCCGCCAAAAAACCGAGATTGCCGGCATTGATCCCCAGTACCGGTTTACGATACTCATAGCTCCTTCTTACCAGAGACAATAGCGTACCGTCACCTCCCAATGAAACTAAAAAATCTGAAGTCTTGCACATCTCATCAAATACTATCCCCTCACAACCGATCATCTCTGCGGAGTGTTGGGATAGAAGTACACGGATCCCTTTCGCTTCAAACTGCCCTTTGATCTGTTCGTACAACGGCTTGATCTCAGGGGAGTCGGGTTTCAGTATAAAGCCTGCGGTTTTTATCTGTGCCAATCTTTCCAAAGTATGACGCTCCATCGTTTTAATATCTATTAGAGTAGCATAGTTTTGCTTTGTCACTTTTAGTAGAGACTCTGCTGATTTTGTATTTTATATACTTTTCAACTATGAGGGTAAAAATGTGTCAAATTGTCATACTATACGAGACAACACTCTTCAGTTTATCTCTGCATATATCGCAAAAAAGCATCGGTAATTCCATCACTCTCTGCAAGCTGAGAATGTATGCATCGCACCTCGGTCAGAGGATTGATATAATCCTTGATTTTCTGTATACTCCCCTGATCAAAAAGAGAGTACTGCATATGAATTGGCTAAAAAAATTTATCAGAAGATACAGGGTGGATCTTTGGATCCTGGAAGGAGTAGATCCAAAGAGCAAAACACCATTGTCTATCCTCTGTTCCGCGAACGATTGGGATAGAAGCTATCTTGCCAAAATAACACTAGAGGACGATTATCGTGAGTATTACGTTGGACGCTCTTGGTTGTGGAATATCAGGAGAACGGCTCAAAAAGCAAAGCAGGAACCTTCTATGATCATTGTCTCCGTCAAGAACTCAAGACGTAAATTTCTGGAAACCGGCAATTGGTTTTATATTCCTGTTTGGATAGATGGAACCACAGATCTGCCACTGAAACCTGAGATTAAAAAAAAGGAAACGCTTAAATCAGACCTTCGGAAGATAAAAAAAAGTGCATTTGAATTTGAAGTATCACGAGATAGACAACAATTAGATGATTTTTACCATAATATGTTCACCCCCTTTATTAGAAAGGTACATGGTGACTGTGCCTATATTCTTCCTTATGAAAAGATGAAAAAACATTATGAGGAAGACAAGGGTGAGCTACTTCTAATAAAAAAAGGAAATGAGTATATTGCCGGAATGTTAATTCTCTATACAAAAAACAAACCACTATTTAAATCTTTAGGAATTCGAGATGGTAATTTAGAGTATGTAAAAAATGGTATCATAGGTGCTTTATACCACTTTTCATTACAGTACCTTGAAAAGAAAAACTTTTCAACAGTAAGTTATGGTTTATCTAGAGGGTTCTTGCGTGATGGAGTACTTCAGTATAAGAAGAAATGGGGACACAGAGTCGATATAACCTCCGGAAATACCTTTGCTTTACGAGTCCTATCCTATACTGAGGCAACAAAATATTTTCTAGAGAACAACCCTTTTATCATCGAAGATAAAGGCTCACTAGATGGCATTGTTTTCTTGAATGAGGAAAACATAGATTCACCACAAAAACTGGAACAGCTCACTAAAGTGTATGCTTATCCAGGCTTATCCAGGCTATTTTATTATGTGAGTGAAACAAACATGAAAAAACTACAAAATTCTCTTCCCGAAAAATGGTCAACACAAATCATTTTTAAATCTACAGAAAAGTTCATAAAAAGAGCGAAGTGATCTATAAGCAGTGAAAAGAGCACATTCATATAGTGTTCTTCAGACAAATCGATTACTGAGCCAAATTCTCATATTCATGCCTTCTGATCAAAATGGTATGTTCCGTTTTAAAGATTTCTATACGATATTTTTGCTAGTATTCCAAATACTAATTATAGAAAGGGGAAATAGTGCAACCGCCTAAAGGTTTTGGAAAACGATATTTTACGCTGGCTTCTATCTTGGCTTACAGTGTGCAAAAACATCTGCAGAACCAAACCGTACAGGCTGTTTCCCTCTTTGCCACAAAAGTCTCAAAAGACGAGGAAGAGATCGATGAGAACGATCCTCCTCTAGATCCTGTTAGATGCTTGCGTACGTTAAATGCCAAGCCCTGCCACTGCAACTGTTATTACAGACTTAGAACCAGGATCATACTGAAAATCAACCACTTCATTCCAAGATGCCCCTACTATACCACATGGTTTGCATTTAGAAGAACCGGTGTCCACCCTCCCCGCATTACACTTTAATCCGTTACACACAGCTATACCAAAACCAACACACTATACAACTATCAAAGGATAAAGTAATGTCTACAAAAAGCTATATTGTAGGATTTCCAAGAATTGGAGAACAGAGAGAGTTAAAAAAATCACTGGAGAGTTTTTGGGCAGGGAAATGCTCATTTGATGCAGTCAAAGAGGTGGCAGGCGAACTGAAAAGCAGACACTGGAACTACCAAAAAGAGGCTGGGATCGACTTGATCAGTTCGAACGACTTCAGTCTCTATGATACGATGTTGGATACGGCGGTCATGCTCAACGCCATCCCCAAAAGATTCCAGGCACTGAAAGATGAAACGCTCTACTTTGCTATGGCACGCGGAAACAAAGAGAGTGTCGCGATGGAGATGACCAAATGGTTCAACACCAACTATCACTATATCGTTCCGGAACTCAGCCTTGAAGACGAATACTGCCTGAACTCTGCAAAGATCATCAATGAATACAGAGAGGCAAAAGCCCAGGGGATCACAACCAAGATCAACCTCATCGGACCTCTCACATTCCTGGGGCTTTCAAAGCGTATGGACAGAGGGGATACCTATGAACTTCACGCTAAAATTTTGCCGGTATACGAGGAGCTCTTGAAAGAGATAGCAGCACTGGATGAGAGGATCACCCTGCAGATCGATGAGCCTATTTTTGTCAAGGACAACGAACCGAAGGTACTCAGTCTCATCAAACCGACCTATGACCGCCTGGCTGCTGTATCGGACAATATCGATATTATCGTGACCACCTACTTTGAGCACTCCAATGAAGCAACCAAAGTACTGGTCAATACACCGATCTGGGGAGTCGGGCTTGACTTTTTATACGGTCCGAAAAACAGCGAATCTCTAGAGCTCATTGCACAAAGCGGTAAAAAACTGATCGCCGGTGTCGTAGATGGGAGAAATATCTGGAAAAACGATCTCCAGACAACATTGGCACTGCTGGAAGATATCGCCAAGGTGGTCTCTGAAGAGGATCTCCTCATCTCCACCTCGTGCTCTCTTCTGCATACACCGTTTACACTGAAGTATGAAGAGAAGATGGATGCAGAGATCAAGAACTGGTTGAGCTATGCCGTTGAGAAGCTGGATGAAGTCTCTCTTATCTCTAAGCTCTTCTTTGAAGGTGAAGAGAACCTCGATGAGAGGGAGAAGCATGCACTGGAAGCAAATAAAAAAGCCAATGAGAGCAGAAGAACCTCTGCACGCATCCACGACAAAAGCGTACAGAAGAGAGTGGACAACTTCAAGACACTCACCAGAGAAGGTGCCTATGAGGAGCGTATCAAAATCCAAAAAGAGATTTTGGGCTACAAGGAGCTGGCGACAACCACCATCGGGTCATTCCCTCAGACCCCTGAACTGAGAAAGGCCAGAAGAGAGTTTAAGAACGGGCTTATCTCCGAAGAGAGCTATGAAGCTCAGATGAAAGCCTATATCGATGAGTGTGTAGCCTTCCAGGAGGAGTGCGGTCTTGAGATCCTGGTACACGGTGAACCGGAGAGAAACGATATGGTCGAGTACTTCGGGGAGCAGCTCAAAGGGTACGGTTTCAGTCAGAACGGCTGGGTACAGAGTTATGGAAGCCGATGTGTCAAACCGCCGTTTATCTATGGAGACATCAGCAGGCCCGAAGCGATGACCGTAGGCTGGACGACCTATGCGCAAAGCAAAACCGAAAAACCTATGAAAGGGATGCTGACAGGCCCGGTGACGATACTCAACTGGTCATTTGTCAGAGATGATAAACCAAGAGATGAAGTATCCGAACAGATCGCGGTTGCATTGAGCGACGAGATCGATGACCTGCAGAATGCGGGGATCAAGATCATCCAGGTGGACGAAGCGGCATTTAAAGAGGGGTATCCGTTAAGAGAGGAGAATATCAAGACCTATGAGGAGTGGGCGGTCAGAGACTTCAAGATCGCCGTAAGCTCTGCCAGAAAAGAGACTCAGATCCATACCCATATGTGTTACAGCGAGTTCAATGATATCATCAAGACCATTGAAGCGATGGATGCGGATGTCATCTCTATCGAGACAGCAAGAAGCGGCAATGAACTGCTGAAGATCTTCAAAGAGGTCGGCTACAAACAAGAGGTAGGACCAGGAGTCTACGATATCCACTCTCCAAGAGTACCGAGTGTCGATGAGATCGTCACGCAGATCAAACTACTGCTTGAAGTCCTCCCGAAAGAGCAGCTCTGGATCAACCCCGACTGCGGTCTGAAAACACGTAAATGGGAAGAGGTCAAACCGAGTCTCACCAACATGGTAGAGGCGGTCAAGATCGTTCGGAGTGAATTAGAGGGGTAATACACACTTCCTCTGATCTTTTAGGTTCCTATAGATAGATACAGGAACCTATTCAAGTCATCAGGAACAACTACCCTATTTTTTAAGGGATAACTTTAGAGGTTTGTTTTCAATATTAATCTTCTAAAAGTGCAGTTTAAGACTCATTCGAGTCCGAGGAGCTCTCTCGAAACTCATTAAGGATAAAAGCCAAATAATGAAGTACATTATTACATTTTTATATGATGTCTGCAGAGAAGCAACTGCCTACTATACACCACACACCGAAGTACTATCAGGGAGCTCATTACAATCACTATACTCTTGTACCAAAGCATCGTTCAAGTATACATCCACACTCTTGTCTGCAGCAAACTTCACTCTAAGTTTTGAGCCCTCACCCTGTACTTCAAAGTCACCTGCTGTAGGACAGTCACTTTCTGTGAAGTGCATCGCTTCATTGGTTTTAACCGTTACCCAGTTTCCAAGACAAGCCGTTTTGATCGAACCGTCTATTGAGACATTCACTTTATTCTCTACCAGGGTAAGGCTGTAACTGTAGTGATCAAATGCTATGCTTTGTCCGTCGATCGTCGCTTCTCCTGTAGCGGTATAGCTAATCGTATCAGAAGAGATCGTATAGGTCGTTGCAGGCGTAGTGTACTCTGTACCGTCACTGCTGATACTGTATTCGCTCATCATATAGCTGATCACACCTGTTGAGTCGTTATATGACATTTCTACTTGTCCGTTAATTGTGGTACCTTTTTCCTGACACTGATCATAGGTGATAGTAGAAATACCGTCAGCATAGCTAGAGTTGATACTTCCCCCATCACTACAACTATACGGTTCTACAGTTGAAACAGTTTTCACTGATGATTGAGCTGTCAGTGTCGTCATCATAGTAGATAGTTTTGTAGATGCACTGCTTGCGTCAGTCGTAATAGTAGGCAACTGTGGCGTAGTAATATCTACAGAGTCAAAAAGTGCTGCAGAGACCTTATCTTGATTGGTGCTATCTATCTTTACTTGGGATAAACTATTTGTTTCGTTTGAAGTAATTATACTACTTTCCCCATTCCCGCATCCTGTGATTAGCGATATTGTTCCAACTGTTATGATCAAGTTCAATGTTTTGTTCATATTTAGATTCATATTTCCCCCTTCTTATCTACTAAATTATCCGTTATGCATTCAATATGTTTTAAAAAAACATTTAAAAAATTTGCATAAACTTTAAAACGTAAAAAGAATTCTTTTTTAAGCATTTCTTCTTTGTCTTCATAACTCCCGATTCTACCTATACAACTTCCTATAAAAAAGTTTGGACCCCAGAGTGTAACAATAGGAATATCAGAATTATAAACAGCATATTTATCTACATCATAGTGTTTATCAATATTGATATTTATTAATTCCATACTTATATTAGGAAATTCCAGGTATCCACGCTTTAGTTCGGATACAAAAAATCCTTTATCAAAAAATAAAGTACTTGCATAACTCTTCTTTTCAATATCTAAATGTACATATCTTCTTTTATTTTGATTTGAAATTTTACTATCATATGAATAATTAGGGAAAAAATATTGCATTAATTTTTCAAAGTATTTTATCCATTCTCTCTGATTAAATATTTTGAAGTCACTAAAGTTTTCTATCATAAACTTTTCTCGATGACTTTTTGGATCTTTGTCAACAAAAGCATTAAACGAAGAAACATCATCAAAAAACTTTCTTTCTGCTGTATCTAAAGTATTCCAAAAATTATTTTTAATTTGATAATAGTATTGTTTTAAATCAGTGTCACTAACATTTGATGTAAAATATTTTCCCTTAAAGTCATGTTCTAGTTCATCCCTAAATGTATGACGATCAAATACAGAAACCAATCTAATCGCATATAAATCTTCAAGATAGTTTTTGAACTTAACTTTATCTAAAGAATATGTACTATCAACTCTTTCTAAAAAGTTACTTAGTGCTAAATGATTTGTTTTATTATTAACTAACAACATAAGGTCATCGATAACTTGTCGACGACCTAAAATAGATTGTTGAGAAAAATTTATTCTAAATGTTTTATCAAAATACATTTTAAATCCTATATGACCTATTTTTACCGTGCTGGTTCTGGTATTTTACTTTTACCGGGTATTTCAGGTAACCCCAATCTTGATTTTATTAACTTTTTAGCTACATTTAAACCAATTTCCAAAGCTGCTTCTCCATACTTTTCGGCTACCTCTTCAAACTCTGCATCCCCCATAGATTCAATAGTATAATATATCAGCCCTTTAGATTCTTCTCCTTTTGGAATAAATAAATTAGCCTTATATTTTTTCACGCCACTTACAAACAATATACTTAATGTACCTTTAAAAGGGACCTTCCCCCCATTTTGTGTTCCTACGCTCCATTTTTCATTTTTCCCAAGAATATCTGATATTTCTTGTCCCATATTTGTATATCCTTGAACTTGTTTAATTGCTGAAGCATGTTTAGCAGAATCTATCTTTCTGTAGCTTACAGGTTTAAGTTCCCATACATGACGATCTTGATTATTTGGGATAATCATATCTGCCCTTCCATGCATACCTAGCATATCATTTTTTAATGTTACTTCCGCGTTGTATCCCATAGATCTAAACGTTCTTGCAGCAGCAGCAGTATGCACATCTATCCCTAGCAAAGCCGTAGGCTCATACTCCACGGCCATACCATCTGGATCATTGTAATTAACAGGATTGTTATGAGTATATGCAAATAAACCAATATTCTTAGGATTAAACACTCCTTTATTCGTTTTCCCATTCATATATTGATCTAAAATCGGATCTGGACTCTGCCACACAGAAGTCCTTGGATCATAATACCTGGCCCCATAATAGTATAGCCCGGTTTCTTCATCAAGTTCTTTACCTGTAAACCTGTACGGAGTTACCTGCGTATTGGAATGCTCGTGTGCGAACGTTTCACCGTAAGGGAAGTACTCAAGGTGTTCATAGACTTTACCCTTCTCATCTGTTACGAAGCTTGAGCTTCCCAGATGGTCAGGATGGTAGAAGTACTGCTCTTTTTCGTAGATGATGTTAACCGGCTTGTCATTATTCCCTTTCCCTTGAACCGTCTGAGACTCCTGCTTGGTCATTTTAGTAGCGATCCTCTGGCTTCCTGCAAAGAAGTGTTTGCTTGCTACTTCACCTTCTCTGATCACAAAGTAGGCATTGACATAGAAAGTCTCACCCTGAGCCGTACGCTTGAGTGATCTCTCTCCTCCCGCATCATAGACATAGTAGCTCGTATGACCGTTATCAGTGATGGTAGAGATACGGTTCTCTTCATCCCACTTGATCACCCTGTTGGTAGCATTTTGTGTATTTTCCCATCCTGTCTGGTTACCGTTCAGGTCATAGGTGAAAGTACGGTTACCGATCTTGGTCGGTGCATGAGGCTGTTTGCCTTCATGATCATAGGTCCAGTCATAGGTCGTACTTTTCTGTTCGATCCACTTGTCACCCTCATACGGCAGTCTCTCATGGTTTTGATTCTTGGCTTTGATATTACCGATCGTATCGTAGCTCATCGCCAAGGTATAACGGTGCTGATGCCCCTGTCTTGTCGTCCAGCTTCCCTCAGCGTTTGTCAGCTGATAGAGGTTGTCATAGCTGTAGCTTTGTGCTGTTTCACCGCCGAAGTGAGGTGAGTCTACAGGCACGGCTGCAGCGTTGGAGACACCGAGGATATTTTGCATACGGTCATACTGGTAAGTGTTGTCTATAAAGGTACGCTCTTCATTGGACGTGCTAAGGTGGCTGAGTCTTCTTCTCTCAGGCTCGTAGCTGTAGGTAGCCGTCGTATCGTTGGCATACTTCGTAAAGACACGCTGACCGAACTTATCATAGGTCATCGCCTTGAGATAGTCGTAACTATACTCGCCCTTCACACCCTGAAGTGCGCTTAGCTTACCACCGCTGTCATAGCTGTGTGTCACTACCTCTCCGTCCGGATAGGTCAGTTCTCTTAGACGGTTCCATGTATCATAACGGTACTGCGTCACATAGGTCTTCGGCTCGGTAGCCGTATAGGTAAAGAGGGTTCTGGTCTCCTTGGTCGTCTCGCTCAGCTTGCCGTACTCAAAGAGCCTCTCACCGCTGGCATCAACGATCTTGGTGATACGTCCTGCGTTGAGCTCTGACGGAGAGTTACCGTACGTGTAGATCACGTTGTTAGAAGTGGTGTTCGGATAGTTGATGTTTGTCAGACGGTTATAGTCATAGACATAACTGATCTGTTTGCCTTGGGCTCTCAGGTTATCGGTGATCTTGGCAATGACATTGCCTGCATCATCATAGACGCTTTCGATCCATCCCGTATCAGGGTTGTTGATATGCGTACGTCTTCCCGCAAGGTCATAGATCGCTTGCGTAAGGTTGCCTTTGTCATCCTTGACCTGAAGCAGTTCATTCACGGCATTGTAGCTGTAGCTTGTCCAGATATCATCCTGCCCTGCTACTGGATTGTGCTGGAGTACCGCAGTGATACGCTCTCTGACATCCTTGAAACTCTCAGCCTGGTTCCCGTTGGCATCGGTGCTGAGGGTATGGAAACGCGTCACGCCGTCTCTGTCGGCTTTGTTGGAGGTGGGGGCTGGTTCGCTTAGTGCCAGGAAGTAAAGGTTGTAACAGAACTCCTGGTATTGTTTGAGTTGCAGGGTTTGGAGTAAAGAAGCGTAAGCAGATAAAGGGTATTGGTACTCTGTCTCTGCTCTTTGTTTCATGTTTTACTCTGTTTATTGGCTTTAATTATTTTAGCTTGTTTCTGCTTTAAAATACTATTTGCCGGAGGGTTGTCATTATCACCTGGAACCTATATTTTTTTCATGGCATGGGGCCAGATATTATGAAAGATTGGCTTATCATTATCACCTCTATACTCCTAAGGGAATGATAGACCCCTATACTCTCTCGATAGGATAGGAGTTTCCACCTTTAAAAAAGATAAAAAATAGACTATTTCATGCTATTCTCCTCTTTGGGTTGATGAAACATCAAATATCTCTCAGGGTCATATTTCTGTTTGTTCTTATAAAGAGAATGAGCCAGTAAAATGATTTTTCTCATCACAGCTATTTGTGCTACCATTTTTGGTTTACCGCGATCAACCAGTCTCTCATAGATCATTTTCATCTCTTCGTTATATCTGACGGATACCATCGTCGGCATAAAAAGGATATCTCTGATAAGTGAGAGTCCCTGTTTGGAGATGCGTTCTTTATGCTGTACCGAAGTACCTGAACTTCTCTGTATCGGATCAAGTCCACAGAGTGCTGTAAGTTGTTGTCTGGAAGCATTGGGGTATCGTAAAAAAAGATAGAGCAGAATGATCGCACTCTTTTCTCCTATTCCTTTGATAGAGATGATATTATTATAGGCTTCAAGGTATTCAGGATCGCCTTGAATGATCTCCATGATCTTTTCAATCACCTCTGATTGTTCCTTTTGCAGTTGGGTGATCTTGCCTTTCACCTTTTTGAGCACATAACTATCTTCCAGGTTATAGGTGGCTGCTTCGAGGTAGTTGGCTTTACGTCTCTCTTCTTTGATCAGTGATTGATAATACTTGATCAGTGAACGTATCTGATGGGCTTTTACATCCCTTGAGGGAACTCTAATATCTTCTTCTTTAGCCAGTATATACATCTTTGAGAGCATACGGGCATCCAGTTTATCTGTCTTGCTTCTATTTTTGACTACTTTGGCAAATGAAGCACTTTGGTAGGCACCTACTTTAAAACATTTGATAGACTTGCTTTGACAGTAATACTCCAAGATGGATGAATAGCTTCCTGTTGACTCATAGACAAATACAATATCTTCTATAGATTTCCTGTACCGCTTCTTTAGTTTAGAATAGAGCTTGTTTAGTCCTTCAGGACTATTAGCTATCTCAATATCTATTTCATTTTTAGGTATGAAAACTTGCAGGGTTGATTTGGCTACATCTATTCCGATATAATTGTCCATGAGAACCTCCATTAAGTGAAGAGTTCGGTAGCACAGACCTTTGCGTCTGTGTGATATTCACTAAACCTGACTTTCGCTTGTAAATGCAGTCTGGATCATTCCGACTCTGTTTCCACTCAAGTTATCGGTTCAGTTATTTAGCTCCCATACAGGCTCATTTTTCACAACGGCTTCAACGAGATGATCAATCTACATCAACCGACTCTTACAGTTTTATTATACTGCACTCTTGAGTGGTGATTTGATTATACAAACGAGTCACATCACTCGTTTTTTAGTGAGGAAGTGTTTTGATTTGAAACAGTAGATTTAATTATATGAAGTTGTTTTTCAGCTTCGGTTAACTTTGTTAATAAAAGCAAATAAGCATCAACATCGAAAGAGAGTTCAATCTCTTTTTTAATCTCATCATACTCTTGTTTTGTAAGAGTAAAATCATTGCTACAACACCATTTTACATAGGGATCAGCCTCTGCTTTTGCAAGCATCATCGCATAACCTTTTCCACTTTTTAATGGCAATCCAATGATTTTATCATCTGTAGGATATGGCTTATCCAAATTGTCCAATATTTTATATGTTCCATTATTATCAACATCTTTATATTGCCAATCCTTAGATTGAAGTATAGAGTATTCCGGCTTGCTCCCAAGTTCGCCATGTCCCCATTCACACCAAATATACCCAGCCCGAGCTGACAAATATACAATAAGTAGAATAGCAACAATTTGTATCATAATTTTAACAAATCTATTCATTCGTTTTGCCCTCCTTTGGATTAAAACTCTCTAGTTTTTTTGGAATAGGATCGCCTTTTTTTAGATACATCGATTTTTCCATATCAGCAACCTCGCCTACCTTAGCAGCAGTATCAATTGGCGTAGGACCATCAACCAAGTCTACACCAAGTGACATACCTTCTTCTATGATTTTTTCTGTTCTTGTTGAACAATTATCGCCTATAGATTTTTTAAACTCCGAAAAACTTTCTTGAGGGTTCGGCAATTTTTTTGTTTTACCATTTGCATCCACAAACTCCATTGCTTTGGTTTGCATTTTTTCTTCTTGTTCTGGAGTTGTATTAATAATGTAAACTATAGAGTCTCTATAGCTGGACTGTTTCTTTAGATACTCTGTTAAGCTAGAGTTTGCTTGAGTACCAGTTCCTGAACTATGAACTCCTTTGCCGGTAAATGCTATTGCAATATGTCCAAAGGGATTATTCTTCGTTCCTAATCCAAATATTACAGCTGTTGCCTCCCCATCAGGATCCACAAGATTCACCGGACTATTATAAGTATACGTAAATAGTCCAAGGTTCTTCGGATTAAACACACCACCATTCGTCTGCCCTGACATATACTCACCAATAATTGGATCAGGACTCTGCCAAACAGAGGTGCGGGGGTCATAATACCTGACTCCATACTCACTTGAACTTAGGTCAAACGAGGATTTGAGTGGTGCAATATTCGCCTGTGCAACCACAATAAAAGTAAGGAGAAATAGAAAACATTTTTCAAAAAATTTCATCTTTTTTCTCCTCATATGAATTATTTTTCACAACCCAACTCATAAACAACAGGTTGATTATCTTTATAATAATTATCGTATCTTTGCAATATCATTTCTTCTCCAAAAGTTTTATTTAACTGTGGACTATCACACTTTGACAAATCTATAAGTAAACGTACCGAATCATCAATATTTTTCAAATGAGAAAATGAACTATCAAAACACTGAGTATAAACTTTTTTAAAGGTATTTTTTTCTTTAAGTACTAGATATTCACAATATGGATCAGCTTGGATTGTATTGCTACCAATTATTTTATCTATATACCCTTGTTCACCTCCACCTAAAAAATAAATTTCGTCCCAAACTGTATTCAGCTTATGAAAATCTACAGTACATGTTTTGTTGGCTTGACCATCAATCACGCATGTATCATAAATTAAGGAATTTATCTCACTCCAATCATTTTGCTTTTGATAAAAATGAAACACTATATAGCCAATCAACACTAAAAGAAATAAAGAGAAGTATTTTTTCATTACTTTCCTCCTCCTTCTTGTCTAATTGCTTCTTCTGCACCTTTTTTCCAAGAAGCATCATAGTTTTTGTAATTCAAAGCCCTATTAAATTGTGTATATTCATCATTAGAAATTTTGGTCTTTTCTATTTGATATTGGCCTGAATCAAGTTTTTTAGCAGTCCACAATCCATTATCTTTAAACTCTTCGATAACTTTTTTGGCAGCATTTATACCATTATATGTTTTATATTTTTTTCCTATAGCTTTACCAATTTCATTATTTCTTAAATCTATTGCTTTATCTGCACTTGGCAAATCCTTGAAAATAGTTTGCGAGGTAATTTCTGTACTACCTTCTTCATGTGCATTTAAAGCAGCAGATGCTACTTGATCTCCATACATGGCCGTAAGATGTGAAGCCAATGTTGCATGCCGTATAGCATTTGCTTTCCCACCATCTACATTTTGATAAAATTGACCTCTAGATGGCGATGGACCCATAACCGCTACTTGGGCTGCCACATTAGACAATCCTTTTCCTATAGGTGGATTTATTTTCCAAGCATGAGAAGGATAATTAAATGCAAATTTTAACTCTTTCAAAGTGAATTCCCCATTTGGATCAATAAAGTTCACCGGATTGTTATAGGTGTAGGTAAATAGACCTAGGTTCTTCGGATTAAACACCCCTCCATTAGTTTGTCCATCCATATACTCATTTAAGATTGGATCCGGAGATTGCCACACTGAGGTGCGAGGGTCATAATACCTTGCACCATGCTATGAAAAAGAACGCTCAAAAAATCATTAAATTGCTTAAATATTTTATCTCATAAGTACTTGAGTACACTTGACATATTTGTATCCATTTGGATACAATCGCATTATGTATGAAGTGAAAATGACAAAGACCTTTTCAAAGTGGTTGAGTAAACTCAAAGATATGAAAGGTCGTATTGCGGTAGCCCGTCGTATTGAGAGGATGGGTCACGGAAATTTTGGTGATGTAAAGTCCGTTGGCACATCGATCTCTGAACTTAGGATCACGACAGGTCCAGGGTATAGAGTTTATTTTACGCAGAAAGATGAACGGATTATCATTTTGTTGATAGGTGGAGACAAATCTACCCAATCAAAAGATATAGAAAAAGCAGAAGCACTGCTAAAGGAGTACAATGATGCATAAAGAATTAGTTCCTTTTGACATAGTCGAGTATTTAGATAGCGAAGAAGCAATAGCTGAATATCTTTCACAAGTACTTGAAGATGGAGACAATGAAGAGTTTTTAAGAGCCATAGGCCACATCGCCAAAGCTAAAGGTATGGCGCAAATAGCTGAAGAAACAGGTATGGGAAGAGAAAGTCTGTATAAAGCGTTTCGTCCCAACGCGAAACCACGTTTTGATACAGTAATGAAAGTACTTCATGCACTGAAGCTTCAGTTGACTACAACACCACAATTACATCAATAGAGTGCCTATATTCTCTTGGTTCCCATCTAAATAATGGGAACTTAATAGCGTTTTAAGAGGAATGATTTTTTTTAACTTTATTGATTGCGTATTCTATTATCATTATTCCGTATGTTACAAAAATGGAATACACAAAAAATGAAAAAGGTGCAAATAAGGCTTTAATATTCAAATCATGTGCAACCAATTCATCATCTAGCTTCTGCAAATATTGATCTTGCATAGTATTTTGTGG
>JBEWPZ010000081.1:0-2197 GCA_047689535.1 Candidatus Sulfurovum kebritense
GGAATGCTGGGATAGATAACAAATATGCTGGAATGCTGGAATGCTGGAATGCTGGAAAAATATGCTGGCATACTGGAATGCTGGGATAGATAACGAATATGCTGGGATAGATAACAAATATGCTGGAATTCGGTGGTGGTCCAGTTTAACTGCATGCTTTTTCTGCAGTCTTGAAGTTCAGCAATTCGCCCATGGTCCACACATGATCCGTAAGATTTGCAGCCATAAACGGAGTTGTGGGCTGCCCATGGAGTTTGGTTAAAGCTTTGTGAGGCCTACAGAGGTGGCAGTAGGCCAGAGTCAACGCAAGTTGACGTTCATGGTTTATCTTGTTCTTTGAAAAATTGAAGGTCTTACGCACACATCGAGAATCCATGTGACGAATGGTACCATTATATCGTTCTACATAAGCTGTATTGATCTTTTCGCTTATGGATGAATCAACTAGAATTTTTTCGATCTCTTTGGGGTCTCCAAAAATAATTTTTCGACTCACTTTGGCGACTCGATATTTTTTGTACTGTTTAACTACTTGAACATAGTTCAAGCCTTTTGAGGGTACAATTCGTGGATTCGGAGGTCTGCCGGGACCTGCTTTGCGGGTCGGATAGACGGTTGTTCCGTAAACATGCAGAAGTGCTTTGGCATACTGATCCAACTGATCGGAAGAAAAAAGATGCGGTATATGTTTCGTAACCCGTTTTACATCTTCGATCAGCGATATGGCATAGGGAAGTGTCCGCTTGCCAATGTTGTATGCAAGGGTGATTTTGTTTGTGGCATCAAATGCGATCCAGATCCATGCATCACCGAGTATCTTGTGCAGTTTTTCAACAGGACCAAGATTTTTCTCTTTCTTTCCAATGAAAGACCACATTTCGTCCAGTTGGCATTCTGTAACTTCCAGGTTCGTAAGAAGACTGCTGTTTACTTTCATAGCATGTTCACCAGCTTTGCTCAAAACCAGGAGAACCGTCTTCTTGTCTACATTCTGAATGCGAGCCGTCGCACATATACCCACACCTTCGGCAAGGGATCTGGCAATGGTCTCAAAGGCCTCTTCAGAGAGGTGGGAATGATGAAAAGCGGTGCTATGTCTGGGAGAAGTCCTATCTTGATTTGGCGATAAAGTGCAGAGGCTATTCTCGGGATCTATAAACAAACCGGCTACACCATGAGATTCCATTGTGCTTACAATTTGCTCGTCGATGTTGAAACGATGGTCCATGGATGCCCTTCGAATCCTTTCATAAAGGAGCTGGGGGATATCGTTATCTTCAAAAAAGGACAGGTGTCTATATGCTTTGGGATCAACCTTCAGAGTTAACCGGACCGAGCCCCTTTTTTTGACAATCCAAGCTTCTCTACAATTCTTTCAACGGTTCGCCGTGAGCAATCCACATTGAAGAGACTTTGAATCTGTTGACGAAGCTTTTCTCCAGAAAGTTGGGAGTCTTCAACCTTTTGATGAACGATAAAGTTTATGATCTCTTGATTCAGTGCAATGATGGGTCGTCGGCCCATTGTTGACCCCAACATAGCAACATAGCCTCGTGCCATAAAAGCGCGTTCGAGTTTATAGAAGTACTCTCGTGAGAAGCCGAATGATTTACATGCATCTGCAACCGACATCTCTTCAACTCTGGCGGTACGGATCATCTCGTATCGAACCTGGGGCAAATCGAAGGGATCGAAAAAATCAAAAGTTTCAAAGGCCCTGTACGAAATACGTTCTGGTTTTGGGTTTAACAGTCCCTCTTTTTCTAGAAACAGTCTTTTGGATTCTTTCATGGTATCCCCCTGCTGATAAAGGATGCATATCTATCACGGGGAGACATACCATGACGCCGATCAAATGTCAACCACTTTTGGCGTTTTTTGTCAAAAATATAGCCAAAAACTTAAATATAACGGCATACTCCCTTTTAAAACGTCATATATAGTTGACACAAAGCCGACTCATCTCATTAAACTCTTTTGCCGTAAGGCCCTGTTTTTGTTTATATTTCTTATTTGAAATGCCAAAAAATGGCCATAGAAAAAGCATGCAGTTAATCTCCACTACGACCTGGAATTCTGGGATGCTGGAATGCTGGAATGCTGGAAAAATATGCTGGGATGCTGGAATGCTGGAATGCTGGAATGCTGGAATGCTGGAATGCTGGAATGCTGGAATGACCGAATGGTGGGATAAAGA
>JBEWPZ010000014.1:0-44513 GCA_047689535.1 Candidatus Sulfurovum kebritense
ATGGCGGACAGTGAGGGATTCGAACCCTCGGTACCCGTAAAGGTACGCACCCTTAGCAGGGGTGTGGTTTCAGCCAGCTCACCCAACTGTCCATGCGTTTTGTGGGTGAGATTATAGACCATGAAACTTAAAGTAAAGCTTAATAAAGTCTTTTTTAGAACTTTTTTTCTCTATACTTCAAAAGCAGTATTTATATAATCTTTTATATAGTATGATTGCAGAGAAAAATTTATCAATTCAGGTGTAACAATGTTAAAAAAATTTATTCCGCTGATTATCTTGGCACTCTTTGCTATCGGTGCGTATTTTATGAAATTGGGTATGGACCAGGCCGTCGATATGGCAAATCCACAGAAGGTTCAGAAGTCTGAGTAGGACTTCTGAAAATATCATGTGCAAAATGCAGATTAAAAACCTGAGATCAGCTCAAGTATCTGCTCTACTTTTGCCTGAGGGTTACTCTCTCTATAGATAGGACGCCCTACAACAGGATAGTCTACCCCCTCCTCATTTGCCAGTTCCAGTGTCGCAACACGCTGCTGATCTCCCGCATCTTCGCCAAACGGTCTGATCCCCGGACAGAGCGTCAGGAACTTCTCCGAGGTCGCCTCTTTGATCGCCCTGCTCTCAAATGTGCTGCAGACCACCCCGTCAAGCCCGTTCTCATAGCTCATCTTTGCAAACTGTTCCGCCTTCTCATCGATGCTCTTTTCATAGATCGCCTGGAAATTCTCTTCATCAAATGAAGTGAGTGCCGTGACCGCCAGAACCAAAGGACGGTTCTCATACGGTGAGAGTCTCTCCATCACCGTCTTCATCGCTACAGGCCCTGCACTTGCATGGATATTGAACATATCTACACCGATCTTCGCGATCTCCTCGGCTGCATCCGCCATCGTATTGGGGATATCATAGAGTTTAAGGTCCAAAAAGATCTTGAAGTTCGGATTGATCGCTTTAAGCGCTTCGATAAACGGCTTTCCGTCACGGATGTAGGATCGGAAACCTACTTTCATCCAGATATTATACGATTTGAGAGATTCTGCCAGAGCCAGGTTCTCCTCCGCTGAGGGGAGGTCAAGTGCCACACATAGTTCCATTGATTTCCTTTTCTACCCTCTTACGCTTACTCTTGTTCCCAACGCCAGACATCGGGAACAAGACTTTAAGGGGTTAAATAATTAGTGCTATAATTATACTTTAAAATTCATAACTAAGGACTAAACGACTATGTTTGGAAGAAGAAGCGAAACAAAGAGATATGATATCCCTCAAGATGTAATGGAGACATATAACTATGCGAAGATCACAACAAGCAAGGGTGACATCTGGGTAAAACTATACGGTGAAGATGCACCAAATACCGTAGCAAACTTTGCACACCTAGCAAATGAAGGTTTCTACAACAACCTTAAATTCCACAGAGTGATCCCGGGATTTATGGCTCAGGGCGGATGTCCGCACTCAGGACCTGGCGGTAATCCTGCAATGGCCGGAACAGGTGGTCCGGACTGGTGTATCGACTGTGAGACCGACACAAGTACACATCCTCACAGACGCGGTACCCTCTCTATGGCACATGCAGGCCCGAACACAGGTGGAAGCCAGTTCTTCATCACATTCGTACCGACACCGCACCTTGACGGTGTTCACACGGTATTTGGCGGTATCGAAGAAGATGATACAGAGAGCTTTATGGTGCTTGACAAGATCGAACAGAACGATGCGATCGAATCGATCGAGATCTTTGCTGAGAAGGCGTAATTAACACGCGTAGGGTGCGTAGTCACGCACCTTTTCATAATATTTGGTGCGTGACTATCTCGTTCCATATCAAGAGATATGGAACATCTATTGAAAATTTAGATAGACTTGTAGATCGAGTTTAATTAATTCCCCTGTTATTTTGCGTGAGGCGTTGTTACTCTCTTCATTTTTTTAGATGAGAAGCGTTAATTAAATGACAATAGTTTGTCATTTATAGCTTCGGAACCGAAATGGTCGTAGCAAAGCGAAGCCATGTAGGAAGAAGCAAAAAATCGTCGTGGCTCTCGAATCGCTTCGCTTACAAGGGCGTTCGCCACGACACAATTTTATAAATTGGAGTATTTATATGTTCGGATACTACCGTGTTGCATCTGCAGTCAATCAAACTACTGTAGCAAATCCTGCTAAAAATGCTGACGAAGTGATCTCACTCATTAACGAAGCGCATCAAAAAAAGGTTTCTGCCATTGTATTTCCAGAGCTGACGCTTACAGGATACACTGCCAGTGATCTTTTCCTCAACCAGACACTGCTGCACTCCCAGGAGGATGCACTGGATGAGATATTAAAAAATATAAAAGAGATCGATGCGATCGTCATTTTGGGATATGCACTCCGTGAAACCGACAGACTCTACAACTGTGCTCTGGTACTGCAAAGGGGTAAGATCCTCGGGGTCATACCCAAAAGCTATCTGCCGAACAAAAAAGAGTTCTATGAAAAACGCCAGTTTGTAAGCGGTAGGGATATCGTACGCTCTACCACTGCAGTGATGGATGAAGAGGTGCCGTTCGGTGTCGATCTTCTCTTCAGTGACGGCAAAGAGATGACCTTCGGTGTAGAGATCTGCGAGGATCTCTGGGCCGTTACCCCTCCAAGCAACCAGATGGCCAGTAACGGAGCCAACCTGATCTTCAACCTTTCGGCAAGCAACGAACTGATAGGGAAACACGAGTACCGTGAAGAGTTGGTCCGAACACAGAGTGCACGCTGTATGGCTGCCTATGTCTATAGCTCCTCCGGCGTGGGAGAATCTACCACCGACACCGTCTTTGGCGGACATGCGATCATCAGTGAATACGGTACAACCGTTAAACAAAATGAACGTTTCAAGATGGAGAGTCATCTCATCACTGCCGATATCGACCTGGAACGTCTCAGATGGCTCAGGCTCAATGAGACCAGTTTCAGCGACACCGGACGAGAACCGGTACGTATGATCAAGGTAGCCCCTACGCCTGCGATCAGCGATCTGCAGAGGGATATCAACCCGATGCCGTTCGTCCCTTCCCAATATGCAGACAAACAGGCAAGGTGTGATGAGATCGTACAGATACAGGCACACGGATTGATCAAGCGTATGAGCCATGCCCGCATCAATAAAGCCGTCATCGGTATCTCCGGGGGACTGGACTCTACACTTGCCCTGCTCTCTACCCATAGGGCCTTTGCGATCATGGGCTGGGATCACAAAGATATCATAGCGATCACGATGCCCGGCTTCGGTACCACCACACGCACCAAGAGCAATGCAGAAAAACTTTGTGAAGCACTAGGTGTGACACTCAAAACCGTAAATATTACCGATCTCTCTCTCAATGAGTTTGAAGCGATCGATCATGATCCCGATGAACATACTGTGACCTATGAGAATGTACAGGCACGTATAAGAACCTCCATCCTGATGAATACAGCCAATAAACTCGGTGGACTGGTCATAGGTACGGGTGACCTGAGTGAAGTGGCGCTGGGATGGTCGACCTACAACGGAGACCATATGAGTATGTACTCACTCAACGCCAGTATCCCCAAAACACTGGTGCAGTATGTCATCGAGTACTTCAAAGCAGAAGAGAAGATCGCAGCGATCATCGATGATATCCTCGCTACCCCTATCAGCCCGGAACTGCTCCCGCACAAAGAGGATGAGATCGTACAGCACACTGAGTCTATCGTCGGGCCCTACGAACTGCACGACTTCTTCCTCTACCATTTCATCAAGTACGGGGCGAAGCCTGAGAAGATCCTCTACCTGGCGAAAAAAGCATTTGATACGAAATACGATGAAGGACATATCAAAGAGTGGCTTATCATATTCCTCAGACGATTCTTCACCCAGCAGTTCAAACGTTCCTGCATCCCAGACGGCCCCAAAGTCGGTACGATCAGCCTCTCGCCGAGGGCGGACTGGCGGATGCCGAGTGATGCGGACTTTGAGGCGTGGGTAAACAAATTGGAGAAATAACCTTTCAATTTTAATGTTTACAAATCTACTGCTGGCTGTTTGCAAGCTTATAGAAGTATGATAGGATTCTATATATAAAGGAAGAGGAAAATGAAAAACTACAAACCGCTCAAACACTTCACCCATACCGTACTCCAGGGACTTTTCGGACTGCTGCCCATCACTATCTTTGTTGTCCTGATCCTCTGGATGTACGGGAAGGTCAACACACTTGTGGGCTGGATGTTCAAAACGGTCGGGTTTACGCCTGAACACCACAAATTCTTATGGTTTTTGCTGGCTTTAGGGATTTTTCTGCTTCTACTCTACTTCATGGGGCACCTGATGAAGAGCAGGCTGGTCGGGTACTTTGAGGGTCTGATGACCAGACTGCCCGGCTACAAAACGATCAAAGATTTGATCAATATCTTCAACTCTTCCAAGGAGGGAGAGAACCGTGTTCTCGTCGTAGCGATCAGAGGATTTGCCAATGAGGGGTACAATATCGGACTGATGTATTCGCAAAAAGAGAGTATCATCAAAGACCACTACACCGTAACGCTCTCTATGTCCCCTATCCCCAACGGCGGGTATATGTTCGAAGTCCATAAAGAGCAGATCTTTGTGATCGAAGAGGCAACCTTTGATGACAACCTTCAATACCTTCTCTCTATGGGAGTGAAAAGCTTCGCCGAAGTGATCAAAAGTGACCCGAAGCCGCTGAACAGACTCCCCTCTCTGGATACCTGGCTTGCCACACATAAGAACAGCTGAAGCACAGCTGTTCAGAGCCTCTGCCAGCCTAATAGACCTTTTAGCATTAGTTGGATAAAATATTACAAAATTTAATATCCTGAGGTTTATTTTGCAATATAATGTAACAGAAATTCAAAAAATTTTACCACACAGATACCCTTTCTTGCTCGTTGACAGAATCACGGAGCTTGAAGCGGGGAAATCTATCGTGGGATATAAAAATATCACTATCGCTGAGCCTGTATTTCAAGGGCACTTTCCTGATCACCCTATCTTCCCTGGTGTGATGATCATCGAAGGTATGGCGCAAGCCGGTGGTGTACTTGCATTTGAAAGTATGAGCGATGAAGAGCAAGCAGACAGTACTGAAAAAGTGGTCTACTTTATGAGCATCGACAAAGCAAAATTCCGTGCGCCGGTAACACCGGGAGATCAACTCGTATACAAGCTTGACGTCATCAAAAACAAAGGAGCGATCTGGAACCTGGACGGGAAAGCTTATGTCGATGACAAGTTGGTGGCTCAAGCTGAGCTTAAAGCTATGATCGTGGACAAGTAGGACCGATTTAGATGTCAAATATCCATCCATCAGCCATTATCGAAGATGGTGCACAACTTGGAGAAGATGTTACCGTCGGCCCTTTTGCATACATCGGACCGAAAGTAAAGATCGGTGACGGCACATCCGTCGCATCACATGCTGTGATCGAGGGAGATACGACGATAGGAAAAGGTAACCGTATCTTCTCGCATGCAGCGATCGGGACGATCCCGCAAGACCTGAAATTCAACGGTGAAGAGGTTCAACTCGTTATCGGTGACAACAATACGATCCGTGAGTTCACCCTTTTTAACCCGGGAACGGAAGGCGGCGGTTCTGTCACAAAAGTGGGCAACGGCAACCTCTTTATGGGATATGTACACTTGGGACATGATGTGATCGTCGGTGATAACTGTATCCTTGCCAACGGTGCAACGCTGGCAGGACATGTAGAACTGGGAAATCATGTCGTGATCGGTGGACTTACACCGATACATCAATTTGTTCATATCGGCGATTTTGCTATGATCGGCGGAGCTTCTGCGCTTTCGCAGGATATCCCGCCGTTCTGTCTGGCAGAAGGTAACCGTGCCACGCTGCGCGGACTGAACCTGACAGGCTTGAGACGTGCTATGGCTCGTAAAGATATCAATGCCCTCAAAACAGCCTATAGGGAACTCTTTGAACAGGGAAAACCGCTTCAAGCAACAGCAGTATCACTGCTAGAAAATACCGACTCAGCACAAGTCAAACAACTTTGTGAGTTTATCCAGACCTCTAAAAGAGGTATCCCTTTTGCAAGGAATGAAAATGTCAAATAAACAAGAATGTAGTTTCTGTCACGCTACAGAAAGTATGGAGAACCCCTTGATCGCAGGTGAAGGGGTCTATATCTGTTCAAACTGTGTGGTTTCAGCCTATAAGATCCTTTTCGGTGAAGAGGAACAGGAAGAAGCAAGCAGTGCCGAGATCGCCCATACGCTCTATACACCCAGAGAGATGTATGAGATGCTCAGTGATTATGTCATCGGTCAGGAAGAGGCGAAAAAAACACTCTCCGTAGCGGTCTACAACCACTATAAACGTATCTTTAGAGATATAGAGGAAGAGGATGATACACAGATCTCAAAGTCCAATGTACTCCTTATCGGACCGACAGGATCAGGGAAAACGCTTTTGGCACAAACGATTGCAAAGTTCCTGAATGTACCTATCGCGATCGCCGATGCGACGAACCTCACAGAAGCAGGATATGTCGGAGAGGACGTAGAAAATATCCTCACGAAGCTTCTGATGGCAGCAGACGGTGATGTCGAACGTGCTGAGCAGGGAATCGTCTTTATCGACGAAGTCGACAAGATCGCACGTATGGGAGAGAACCGTTCCATTACCCGTGACGTGTCGGGTGAAGGGGTACAACAGGCACTGCTAAAGCTGATCGAAGGTTCTGTCGTCAATATCCCGCCAAAAGGCGGCCGCAAACATCCGAACCAAGACTTCATCCAGATAGATACCTCCAATATCCTCTTTGTCTGTGGCGGTGCATTTGATGGATTGGGTGATATCATCAAAAGAAGAATGGGTGGGAACACCTTGGGGTTTGGCCAGGAGAAACGTTCCAAGGTGGAGAGTGAAGATATTTTACACCTTGTAGAGTCTGATGATCTGGTATCCTACGGGCTTATCCCCGAACTTATCGGTCGTCTGCATATCCTGGCTACACTGGGGAAAATCACCAAAGAGGCGATGGTACGTATCCTGATAGAACCGAAAAACTCACTGGTCAACCAGTATCAAAAACTCTTTGCCATTGATGATGTAAAACTCACATTTGAAGAAGAGGCCCTGGAGCATATCGCACAAAAAGCGATCGACAGAAGAACCGGTGCACGCGGACTTCGCTCTATCATGGAAGAGATACTGCTTGATATCATGTATGAGCTACCGGAACTGGAAGGATACGAGGTTGTGATCACGGAAGATGTGGTCAATGAAGGGGCAAAGCCTGT
This sequence comes from Candidatus Sulfurovum kebritense, assembly GCA_047689535.1. Classification (GTDB taxonomy): domain Bacteria; phylum Campylobacterota; class Campylobacteria; order Campylobacterales; family Sulfurovaceae; genus Sulfurovum; species Sulfurovum kebritense. Next base: position 7,298 of record JBEWPZ010000014.1, read on the forward strand.
CTATATCAAAAATAAAAAAACTGCATAAAGAAAACCGGAAGGGAAGAATAGATGTTTAAAAAATTATTAGGTATGTTTTCCAATGACCTGGCGATAGACCTGGGAACAGCAAATACACTTGTACTGGTCAAAGGACAGGGGATAGCGATCAATGAGCCTTCTGTTGTAGCGATCCAGTACGATAAACATGGACAGGAGCGTATCCTTGCGGTAGGACAGGAAGCGAAAGATATGGTGGGTAAAACACCGGGAAACATCAAAGCGATCCGTCCTATGAAAGATGGGGTGATCGCAGACTTTGAAGTCACTGAGATGATGATCCGTTACTTCATTGAAAAGGCACATAAGAGAAAAGGGTTCTTCTCCCCTCGTATTATCATCTGTGTACCGTATGGATTGACCCAGGTTGAGAGACGTGCGGTCAAGGACTCTGCAGAGAATGCAGGTGCGCGCTATGTCTACCTGATCGAAGAGCCGATGGCAGCAGCGATCGGAGCAGGACTTCCGGTAAAAGATCCGAACGGTAACCTCGTTGTCGATATCGGGGGTGGTACGACTGAGATCGGTGTTACTTCTCTTGGTGGTCTGGTTCTCAGTAAGTCTATCCGTGTCGCGGGTGACAACCTTGATCAGGCGATCGTAGATTACATCAAAAAGAACTTCAACCTGCTTATCGGTGACCGTGTGGCGGAAGAACTTAAGATCAAGATCGGTACAGCGATTCCTCTGGATGAAGAGCTCACGACGACAGTCAGGGGTAGAGACCAGGTGGACGGCAGCCTCACCTCTATCGAAATCACCTCTGAACATATTAGGGCTGCGATCAAACCATCTCTTGAGGAAGTTGCTGATGCACTCAAGTCTGTCCTTGAAGAAACGCCGCCGGAACTTGCAGGAGATATCGTAGAGAACGGTATCGTACTGACCGGAGGTGGTGCACTGATCAGAGGACTGGACAAATACCTCTCTGATGTAGTTAAACTCCCTGTATTTATCGCAGAAGAGCCGCTGCTGGCTGTCGCAAAAGGAACAGGAAAAGCACTCGAAGAGATCGACCTTCTCCAGCAAACATCTTATGAAGACTAGACTTGTTATCATTGCTATACTGTTACTGATCCTGACAGTACTTCTTACCAGAAATGATGAGCGTATCACCAATACGCTTCTCACCATTATCAATCCGTTAAAACAGCACTATAAGAACTTCACACAGGATATAGAAGATAAAAGCGAGAGCTATATTTTTCAAAAAGAGTCGATTGAAAAACTGGCCAGAGAAAACAGAGTACTCAGACAACGTCTCCTGGAACAGACACACTATATCAAACAGGTCAAAGATATCTATAGTGTACTTCCCCAGCTAGAGCGCTATCCGGTACACAATATTTCGATCACAGATACCATCTCTTATGTAAAACTCAACAGTTTTTCCCAGATATTGCTTACAAGACCCAAAAATCTCAGAGAAAAAAAACTCTATGGTTTGATACAAAAAAATGTAGTAGCAGGTATCGCTCAGCTGAAGAATAATCAACTTTTCGGATACCTTACTTCAGATAAAAAATGCCGTTTTTCCGTCTTTGTGGGACCAAATAATGCACCGGGAATTGCCGAAGGCGTGCAGCAAAATGAGATGCAGGTCAAGTTTATCCCCAAGTGGTATGAGATCAATGAGGGAGATAAAGTTGTAACCTCCGGACTGGATGCCATCTTTTTTGAGAATATTCCTGTAGGGATCGTCACAAAAACAGAGCTTCACAGCTCTTATAAAGTGGCTTATATCAAAACCTATAGCGATATTTTCCATCCCAAAACATTTTTTCTGATCAATGATGCAAAAGCAGCACTTGTCGAAGGCTTTGAGAGTAATGAAACACGTTTGAGCCCTACCTACTATACTGTGCCGCAGACGATTGAAAGCAATGGCTCAAACGTATTGAGCAAAGAACTCAATGAGACGAAAAAAGTGATCTCCAGTATACCTAAACGTATCGATCAAACCCAGGATGATGTCGTAGTACCGGAAACACCGAGCGAAGAGAAAGAGATAGAGAAAAAGATCAAAAAACAGAAAGCACGTTATATTCCGGAAGAGACCGGTGATCAACTCGACCTTTTCTAAAGGGATCTTCAAGGATAAATAAGATGCATCTACGTGAACAGTCATTCAAGAAACTTTCAACTCTGATCCTTCGCCAAGTTGAAACAGACAACTGATAAAATTGTATGCTTTTATAAGTCCCTTTTGGCACCACGGGCTTCCCCTCTACATCGTTACATACTCTATAATTGGCTGCGGCCGGTTCTACAAGCATCTGCCCACCCTAAGAAAATGCCGGAGATGTTGTAAAAGTTACTTATAGTGGGGTTTCCTTAAGCCCTTATTTTGGCTCTTTGGATATAATATTATCCTAAAAAATGGGGTCTTAAAACCCCGCCAATAAGGTGATCTTCCCATGCCAAAACGCAATGATATCAATACTATTTTACTTATCGGTTCAGGACCAATCGTAATTGGTCAAGCATGTGAGTTTGACTACTCCGGTACACAAGCGGCTAAAACGCTTAAAGAATTAGGATACAGGGTTGTTCTGATCAACTCTAACCCCGCTACGATCATGACTGATCCCGAATTTGCGGATCGAACCTATATCGAACCCATCACTGAAGATGTTGTCGCAAAGATCATCGAGCAAGAGAATGTAGATGCCGTACTTCCAACAATGGGTGGACAGACAGCACTGAATGTTGCTATGAGTATGTATGAAAAAGGTATGCTGGATAATGTAGAGTTCCTGGGTGCCAACCCGGAAGCGATCAAAAAGGGTGAGGATAGACACCTCTTTAATGAAGCGATGATCAAGATCGGTATGGACCTACCAAAAAGTGCCAATGCCTACAGTGTCGATGAAGCGATCAAAGTGGCAAAAGAGATCGGGTTCCCGGTTATCAGTAGAGCCTCTTTTACACTTGCAGGGGGCGGTTCAGGTGTAGCCTACAATATGGAAGAGTTCAAAGAGCTTGCCAAAACAGGTATCGAGGCGAGTCCGATCAATGAGATCGAGATCATGGAGTCGATGCTTGGATGGAAAGAGTACGAGATGGAGGTTATCCGTGACAAAGAGGATAACTGTATCATCGTATGTTCTATCGAAAACTTTGATCCGATGGGCGTACACACCGGAGACAGTATCACCGTTGCACCGGCACTTACTTTGACAGACAAAGAGTATCAAAACATGAGGGATGCCTCATTCAAGATCCTTCGTGAGATCGGGGTCGATACCGGGGGATCAAACGTACAGTTCTCCATCAACCCTGATACAGGACGTATGATCGTTATCGAAATGAACCCGAGAGTTTCCAGATCTTCTGCACTGGCATCGAAAGCGACAGGTTACCCTATCGCAAAAGTAGCTACCCTGCTTGCAGTAGGATTTACCCTGGATGAGATCACCAACGATATTACCGGGACTCCTGCAAGTTTTGAGCCGGTTATTGACTACGTCGTCACCAAAGTGCCGAGATTTACTTTCGAAAAGTTCCCTAATGCCAACTCTACACTGACGACAGGTATGAAATCTGTAGGTGAAGTGATGTCTATTGGTAGAACCTTCAAAGAGTCTTTCCAAAAGGCACTCTGTTCACTGGAAACGGGCCTGACAGGATTTAAAGCGATCGACTGTGACGATGAAACACTGGTACGTGAGATCAGAAGACCGAATGCAGAGCGTATGCTTTATGTCTATGAAGGTCTCAGACGAGGTATGAGTGTGGATGATATCTTTGATCTGTGTCAGATCGACAGATGGTTCCTCTATCAGTTTGAAGAGATGGTCGCAACCGAAAAAGCGATGGATATCGCGATGCTTAGTGATCCAGAAAGACTAAGAGCTGCCAAGGCAGAAGGCTTCTCTGATGCAATGATCTCTGAGATCATTAACAAAAAAGAGGGTATGAATCTTACTGAAAATGATGTCTACAATGCCAGAGAGAAACAGCATGTAGCACTGGAATATAATGAAGTAGATACCTGTGGGGCAGAGTTCAAGGCCCTGACACCGTACCTCTACTCAACGACAAATATCACAAAAATTCCTGAAGCTGAAAAAACAGAAGAGGATAATAAAAAGGTACTTGTGATCGGTGGTGGGCCGAACCGTATCGGTCAAGGTATCGAGTTTGACTACTGTTGTGTGCACGCGGCATTTGCCATCGAAGATATGGGTATGAAATCGATCATGTATAACTGTAACCCTGAGACAGTATCAACCGACTACGATACTTCTGATATCCTCTACTTCGAACCGATTGACTTTGAACACGTAAGAAATGTGATAGAGACAGAAAAACCTGATGGAGTGATCGTACACTTCGGTGGTCAGACCCCGTTGAAACTGGCGAAAAACCTTACGGCGATCGGTGCAAATATCTCAGGTACACCTGCAAAAGTGATCGACCTGGCAGAAGATAGAGAGCAGTTCTCTACCTTTATCAACGAGCTTGGCCTCAGACAACCGGACAACGGTACGGCATTTGCAAAAGATGAGGCGATGACGATCGCCAACCGTATCGGTTACCCGGTACTGGTACGCCCCAGCTTCGTTCTTGGCGGTCGTGGTATGCGTACCGTCTACTCCGATAAAGAGCTGAGACAATATATGGATGAAGCGGTAAGTGTCTCCAATGATGCTCCGGTACTGATCGACAAATTCCTTGACAATGCGGTAGAGCTTGATGTGGATGCCATATCTGATGGTAACGATGTCTATATCGGATCAATTATGCAGCATATCGAAGAGGCGGGTATCCACTCAGGTGACTCAGCATGTTCTCTCCCTCCTGTAGGTATCCCTGAGGAGCTTCAGGAGAAAGTGAAAAAGCAGACAGCTGAGATCGCACTTGGTTTGGGGGTAGTGGGTCTGATGAACATCCAGTATGCGATCCATAAAGGTGAGATCTACCTGATCGAGGTAAACCCGAGAGCATCCAGAACCGTACCGTTCGTCTCGAAAGCAACCGGTGTTCCTTTGGCAAAAGTGGCAACAAGAGTGATGCTTCAAGGTAACCTTAAAGAAGCACTCGAGTATTACGATACGTTTAACGTAGTAAACTTCGACAAGAAGATCATGGAGCCGAACCTCAAGAACCACGTTGCGGTCAAAGAGGCAGTCTTCCCGTTCAACAAGCTTCCTGGATCAGACCTGATCCTCGGGCCTGAGATGAAATCTACCGGTGAGGTCATGGGTATCTCTGATAACTTCGGTATGTCATTTGCAAAAAGCCAGTTTGCAAGTAAGAACAACATTCCGCTAGAGGGGAAACTCTTCCTCTCTCTTACTGAGATAGACAAACCACAAGCAGGTGAAGTCGGTAGGATGTTTGTTGATCTCGGTTTTGAGATCGTTGCAACTTCAGGGACACATGCAGCACTTGAAGCAGCAGGTGTACCATCTACAAAGGTACTGAAGATCTCTGAAGGACGTCCGAATGTTGACGATATGATCAAAAACGGAGAGATCGCACTTGCGATCAATACAAGCGACAACAAGTCGAGTAAAGATGATGCAAAGACGATCAGACAATCGGTCCTTGCGAACAACGTCGCTTACTTTACGACGATCGCTGCAGCGCGTGCAACTGCACTTGCGATCAAAGAGCTGAAAGGTCAGAGTGGAGAGATCGAACCTAAAGCGATCCAGGATTATCTGGCTTAATCCTCCACTCTCTTTTTCTTCCTACGTTCTACGTAGGAACGTATCAGCCTCATTACTCTTATAATATTTACACTTTTCTACTATACTTCCAACACAAAAATACAATTATTTATCAACTATTATAATAAGGAACTTTTATGTGGAATCAACGATACGATCAAGATGCGTTTGTCTATGGGACCAATCCGAATGATTTTTTAGAAGAGAATTATCACACCATTCCCAAAGGAGGAAAAGTACTCTGCCTTGCTGAGGGGGAAGGAAGAAATGCCGTTTTTCTTGCCATGCAGGGCTACCGGGTCACGGCCGTGGACCAATCCAAAGTAGGTCTTCAGAAAGCGAAAGCATTCGCCGAGAAAAATGGTGTGGAGATAGAGACCATTGTTTCAGATCTTGAGCATTTTGACCTGGGAGAAAATGTTTGGGACGGGATTGTCTCTATCTTTGCCCATGTTCCGCCCTCCATAAGGACCAAGCTTCACAAAGTGGCACAAAGTGCACTGAAAAAAGGTGGGGTGATACTTCTTGAAGGATTTACCCCTCGTCAACCCCAAATGAGCGGAATGGGTGGCCCTCCCCCTTCCCAGAAAGAGCTTTTCATGTCTCTTGCATCACTGAAGGAAGAGCTTTACGGTTTGGAATTTGTGGTTGCGCAAGAGACAGAGAGAGAACTCTCTGAAGGAGATCATCATGAAGGATTATGTTCTGTCGTGCAGATCATAGGTCGAAAAGGTTAACCTTTTTGGACCTTATCACTTAAAAGAGCTATCTACTATTAACTCCAAATTAAAGCGGAAATTTTTTATCCTTCTCTTTGATACGTCTCAAAGCCCTTAACTGTGACTCGACGATCTCCTGCGTATCTATGACCTCTCCGATTCCGAGTTTTATCAACTTCTCTCTTCTCTTCTCGTCTGCGACGATATAGACTTCTATCCCGCTGCTTTTCAGTTTTTCGATACTCTCACTCAGCGCATAGATCGCGGAGAGGTCCATGAACGAAACAGAACTACAATCCAGAACCACATTTTTTACATCATACATCTTGTCTACTTTTTCCAGAATATAGGAGGTAGAACCGAAGAAAAAAGGACCTTTGATATTGACGATCCTGACAATACCGTCTTTGACCATCCTGTCCTCTTTATTCGCTTCTGTCTCCCCGCCTGAGATATCCACTTGACTCTCCTGGATCAACCTATGGATGATCAGGAACGATGAGAGTACGACACCTACCCCCACAGCCACGATAAGATCGACAAATACCGTAAGGACGAATACGATCATCATCACAGAAACATCATATTTAGGAAGGATCTTCATCTGGTTCAACATTTTATAATCAAAGATATCCAGCCCCACCTTTATGAGAATACCTGCTAGTACCGGCATCGGGATATTGCTTGCCAGAGGAGCAAATACCAAGAGTATCAGCAGTAAAAAGACAGAGTGGAACATCCCCGAGATTTTGCTGGTGGCACCGCTTTTGATATTGGTCACGGTTCTCATCGTAGCACCGGCTCCAGGTAACCCTCCAAACAGCGATGCAAGTGCATTCCCTATCCCCTGCCCGATAAGCTCTTTATTGGAGTCATGTTTCTCTTTCGTCAATGAATCAGCCACAAGCGAGGTCAGGAGGGAATCTATCGTTCCCAGTATCGCCAAGGTGAATGCCGAGATCATGATAAACGAGATCGCAGAGGGATCAAAGTCAAACGCTACAATCGTCGGTAACCCTGTAGGGATATCGCTGACATACGATACATCCAGGTGAAACAGGTATGCGACAACGGAGAGCAGTACCAGCGCAATAAGCGGAGAAGGCAGTTTGCTCGTGATCTTTTTGGGTACAAGATAGATGATCGCAAGTGTTGCAAAAGTCAACAGGAGTGCCTGTGGGTTGATCGCCGCAATCGCATGGGGTATATCTGTGATCGCTTTGATGATCGATGATTGCGCTTCAGATCCCAACGCCACATTGATCTGTAGTAAAATAATGATCATACCGATACCGTTCATAAATCCTGAAATCACAGGATAGGGAATGAACCTCACAAATTTACCTACCCTGAAAAGCCCCAGCAGGACCTGAAATACTCCGGCAAGCAAAAATGTGGTAAATACCAATGCAATGTTAGCACTAAAAGCAGCGACAACCGAAGCTGAGATCACGGTCATAGGACCGGTAGGACCGGAGATCTGCGTTTTCGTACCACCGAACAGAGAGGCAAAAAAACCTAAAAATATCGCGCCGTAGATCCCCGCACTTGCTCCAAGTCCACTGGATATCCCGAAAGCGATCGCCAAAGGAAGCGCGATAATCGATGCCGTCAATCCGCTTAATATGTTGTTCATCTGATCCCCCTACTTTATCTGATATGATAAAAAATTTCCGAATTATAGCATAAGCGAATAAGCCTCCACGATACTTCTCTCGGGACCCTGAAGATAATCACCGGATAAATGACTCAAAAGTATTATGATATACTTATAACTAGATCAAATAAAAGGAGTATCTATGAAAAAATTACTTTTCACACTACTGATAGGTTTAGGATTAATGACTACTGCTGCAGTGGCTGCTGATAAAAAAAGCATCTTTGTCAATGTCACATCAAGTGATAATATCAAAGCACCTATGGCGATCATGTTTGCCAACAAAGGGTTGCAACGCGACCTGGATATGACGATATTTTTAAATACCGAAGGGGTCCGTCTGGCAGTCAAAGGGTTCAACCCTCCTGCCAATGCCCACAATGGTAAAAATACCCATGATATGTTAGCCATGTTTGTCAAAAACGGAGGGAAACTACTCGTATGTCCGATGTGCCTCAAGTCTCAGGGGTATGACAAGAGTGATCTTATTCCCGGGGCTGTTATCAGTGATGCAGATAAAACATTCGACGGGATACTCTCCAATGATAAAGTAATCAGTTTCTAATGCTTACTTTAGATGGGTTCTCTGTAAAAAGAGAATCCATAGTTACGTCTATTATATGTTCATCACACTCCACTTCACATATAACTCAAGAAATCTTTATCCTATTTTCTGTTACGATATAATTACAGTATCAATCAACGGAGTACCCATAGTGCAAAGCAATAACGTTTTCCTGACACAAACAGATACTACCATCGGATTTATCTCACAAGATGCAGAGAGGCTCACACAGATCAAACAGCGTCCGCCCTATAAGCACTATATCACTGCTGTCAATTCACAAAAAACACTTCAGCGTTTTACGCGCATCCCTTCCCAGCACCGCAACAGGGTCAGAAGAAGCCAAAAAACGACCTTCATTATGCCTGACGGGCACTCTTATCGTCTGATACGGGACAGACATCACCTCCTACTGCTCAATCGTCTGAAGTGGGCCTATACCACCTCTGCCAATATCAGCGGAAGCAAGTACGATGAGGATTTTGCCAAGAAATCTGCCGATGTGATCGTCACACCGCTACAGGCGACCAAGAAAGCTTCTACCATATACAAACTGGGAAAAACCACACTGAAAAGGATACGCTAATGTCTATAATATACCAAAATGAACTGATCAGAATAGAGACAGAAGAGCGTGAGATCCCCTGGCTGAAGATCTTTACACAGGAACCCTACAGAGAGATGAGCGAACTTCCCCACACTCTCAAATTGGAGATCTTTGAGCTCCTGGATATCATCGAGAAAGAGATGATCAGATACTATCACCCCGATAAGATCAATATTGCAAGCTTTGGAAATTATGTCCCGCATGTCCATTGGCATATCATGGCTCGTTTCAAAGGGGACAGCTACTTTCCCGAACCGATGTGGGGAACGAAACAGAGGGAAGCTGATCTTGACCTACCTGACTTCAAAGCCTTTTGCGACATGATCGCAGCAGCACTTACCACCAAGGTGAGATCCTATGAGTATAGTTTTTAAAAATCATAAAGATCAACACTTTTTTGCAGGAGAGCTGTAGACTCTCTTTCTCCTCCGCACGATTCACACACGGCCTTCTTCCATTCAGCCTTCATAAGAAGAGTGAGTTGTGCTATAATGAATTGACAGATTAAAAGAAGGTGGGTGAAGGACAATGAAACTTCGTATCAAAACCGAGGATATCATTCAAATAGCAATAGGAGCGTTTGCGCTTGCTGTTCCCATCTCTTTTTCAGAAGAGGCCTGGAAGATGAGTGTGACTTTACCGTTTTACAATCTACTGTTGGTTTTTATGCTCTCTGTAACCTTCTTGGGGATGTATGCCTACTATAGTGTATTTCAGGGTCAGGTATCCAAACGTTATGATATATTCATCTTACGTATTTTTATCGCCTACTTTATCTCTGCTATGGTCGTTGCTTTAGTCCTACTCGCTTTAGATAAGTTGCCTGTGATCATTGAGCCCGTTATCGCTTTAAAACGATTAATCTTGATTACGATGCCTGCCTCAATGGGTGCTATTGTGGTAGATAGCATCAACAAGGAGTGATCCTGGAATGGCCGGTTTACTAATATAGTCATAGAGAGGAGAAGAAGCAGATATGGAACTAGATCTCACGATAGCAAAATCCGTATTACTCGGTATACTGTTGGGCTTCTCTATCGGTATTCAAAGAGAGATCAGTTTTGCGCTTAGAGGGAAGAAGGTTGTCTTTACCGGAGCAAGAAGCTTTGCTATCATCTCTCTGCTTGGCGTGTTGGCAGCATATTTTAAAGCAGAATTTATCTGGATCACAATCATCATCACCTTCCTCTTCGGTGCGCTGCTTATCAGCTCTTTCATCATTCGGGTAATGCGTCATGAAAAGAGTGGAAGTACCACAGAGTTTGCGGCCATTGCCGCATTCTTGATCGGGATGCTTGTTTACGATGGTCTCTATATGTTTGCTACCTTTACCACCGTTGCGGTAATTTTTCTTCTGGATATACGCAGCAATGTATTGCAGTTCACAGACAATACAAAAAAGAAAGACCTGCATTCGATGGTCCTGTTTCTACTGATTACCTTTATTATCCTTCCCATACTGCCGGATACAACCATTGACCCGCTTGGGATCATCAACCCCTATTTCATCTGGTTGATGGTTGTGATTATCTCCGGTCTCTCATTCGCCGGCTATATCGCAGCCCGTTTCATAGGAGTATCCCGGGGCATTATGGTGGCTGGATTTTTTGGAGGTTTCCTCTCTTCCACGGCTACGACAGTCACCTTTTCAAAAAAAGTTGATCAAGAAGAGCATTCAACCCGTCATTTGGCCGCAGCTATTGCACTTGCCTGTACAACGATGTATATGAGGATCGTTATTGTTTCAGCATTGATAGATACTGATATCGCTCTGAAAATTCTTCCGGCTTATCTTTTGGCTACAGTATCGGGATACATCTATGTCTACTACCTCTACCGACACTCACACAAAAACCCGATCGATGTGGATGTTATATATCAAAATCCCCTGGAGCTGAAAGAGGCATTGAAGTTTGGCCTGCTGTTTGGTATCGTGTTTGGTGCAACTGCACTTCTGGAAGGATGGGCTGGAAATGTGGGGGTCTATCTCTCTTCACTTTTCTCTGGGCTCAGCGATGTTGATGCCATCACCCTCTCCCTCACCACACTCTATACAGATAAAAAGCTCATACTGCAAACTGCACTCACGGGAATCATTATCGCAACCTTCTCCAACTCTATGACAAAACTGATCATCGCTTATACAATAGGCAGCAAAAGGTTAGGGAATTATCTCTCTATTGCCTTTGGTATCCCCGTGACAGTGATCATTGCAGTGCTCACTATTCAGGAGTTTCTCCTGTGAAAAAAGAGACGCTATATGTTTGTACCTGTTGTGGATCCATGTAATACTTATATTGTTCGTCTGGAGAAGTGAAAACAGGCTCTGTGGTTATTCAGTAACGGTTTGATGATACTGAACCCCATTAATATAAATATTTTTTATCTGTAATTATAATTATTTAAGAAAAATGGATTATAGTTAGTATAGAGAGAAACTAAAAAAAGGATGATCGATGAATATAAAAGAAGAGTATGAACAAAAAACAGAAGCAAAACTAAACGAGTTAAATGCAGAGATTGAAAAATTAAAGGCAAAAGCTGACAAGGTAGAAGCGGATGCAAAAATAAAGTACAAAGAAGAGATTGAAAAACTGAGTATCATAAAAGAGGATTTCAGTCAAAAGCTCACAGCACTTAAAGAGGCCGGAAGCAGTAGCTGGGAAAAGAGAAAATCAGATATCGAAAAACTAACCAGTGCTTTGGAAGGTACACTTAAATCTGTTATCTCCAAATTTCAATAGTAAAAAATCATATTGTCCTAAGGAGGAAAAATGCCATACGATACACTAGGCGACCTGCCTGATTCGGTAAGAGGGAACCTCCCAAAACATGCACAAGAGATCTATAAAGAAGCCTTTAACAGTGCTTGGGATGAGTATGCAAAGGCTGAAGATAGATATGGTGATGCAAGCCGGGAAGAGACAGCACATAAAGTAGCCTGGGCAGCAGTGAAGCACAGTTATGAAAAAAGAGACGGTGAGTGGACCAGGAAATAGACCTTACCCAATATTTTTCTAAAGGATAAACGATGACAAAAGAGATACCCAATAGATTTCAGCAAGGGTTTGTACTGTTGTTTCTGTTGATAGCTCTGACAGGCTTTATCGGGATGATCCGTGAATTTCTGATCGCACTTCTACTTGCTGCGATCTTTGCGGGGCTGCTCTACCCTTTTTACCGTAAAATACTTTGCTACTACAAAGATCGATCTGCTTTGGCGGCCGGCACTACACTCATCATCATTGCTTTTGCTTTTGGTCTGCCGTTGACAGGACTTGCAGGTATGGTCACAAGTGAAGCCATAGAGATCAGCAAAAAAGCACGCCCTATCGTACAGGAAGCCCTGGACAACAACCTCTCCTTGAGCGAAAGTGTACCAGACTGGCTGCCTCTGAAAGAGAAGCTTGAACCTTTTAATGAAACGATCGTCAAGAAAGCCTCTGAAGCGATCAATGCAGCGGGGAGCTGGCTTGTTTCAAGTCTCTCCAGCGCTACCAAAGGAACGGTTGGCTTCTTTATCGGCCTCTTCGTGATGTTTTATGCAATGTTTCACTTTCTGATACACGGACCGCACCTGCTGCATTCATTTGTCTCTTTCCTGCCCCTTTCTGAAGCGGACAGAAGGGAAGTAATGAGGCGCGGGTTGATGGTGACCAGGGCATCTTTGAAAGGTATCATGGTGATAGGGCTCATTGAGGGGATACTGGTCGGGGTGGCATTATGGATTACAGGGATCGAAGGTTCCGCATTTTGGGGAAGTATTGTTTTTCTGCTTGCTGCTATCCCCGGATTGGGAGCATCCCTGATCTGGCTGCCTGCAGCGCTCTATCTGCTGTTTACAGACAGTACCGGATATGGTATCGGTCTTCTTGTATGGGGTCTGCTCGTAGTAAGTCTGGTTGACTATATCATACGTCCCTGGATCGTCGGAAGCGATTCCAAATTGCCGGATCTCGTGATCCTTATATCTATTTTGGGAGGAATTATCTCCTTTGGTCCACTGGGTATCATTATCGGCCCGGTGATAGCGGCGCTTCTGGATACGATCTTAACTATCTACAAGAAGACGTTTCAGCACCTCCTGCCTGCTGAAGATCAAATCACTCATACCTGATGATAAGAACGGATATCGCCAAAAAACGCTAAGGAGCAGATCATGCCTGTGCACAATACCGATATAGAAGAGATCTTCAAAGAAGTGGCCGATCTGCTTGAGCTCCAGGATGCCAACCCCTTCAGGGTCCGTGCCTACCGCAATGCTGCAAGAACCATAGGATCACTTCCAGAGAGTGTCGCTGCGCTTATTGAAAACCATAAAGATCTTACCGAACTCCCCGGCATTGGAGAAGACCTTGCAGATAAGATCAAAGAGATCTGCAGCACCGGCACGCTGAAGTTTTTGAAAAAACTCGAAAGCCGGGAGGGAGGCTCTCTGCATAAATTGATGGAGATACCGGGGCTCGGTCCCAAAAAGGTCAAGAGACTCCATCAAGCCCTTGGGATAGATACAGTGCAGGAGCTGGCACAAGCAGCCCAGGAGGGTAGGATCCGCAAGGTGGAAGGCTTTGGGGAAAAGAGTGAAGCCAATATCCTCAAAGCGCTCGAACGCCTCAGGGAGCGAAGCGGCAGAATCCCCTACCCTGTCGCCCAACAGCTTGCCGAACCTCTGATGACGTACCTCAAACAAAAAAGCGGAGTGAAACAGATGAAGATAGCCGGGAGTTTTCGACGCAGAAAAGAGACAGTGGGAGACCTGGATATCCTGGCCAGTTGCAAAAGAGGTACAGATCTCATCACCCATTTTGTCAAATATGAGGATGTGGATGATGTCATATCGCAGGGGAAAACCAGATCAACCGTGATACTGAAATCCGGACTGCAGGTAGACCTGAGGGTTATCCCGGCCGTCAGCTGGGGAGCAGGCCTCTTTTACTTTACCGGCTCCAAAGCACACAATATCGCTATCAGGAAACTGGCACTCAAAAAGGGTTTGAAGGTCAATGAGTACGGGGTATTCAAAAATGATAAACGGATTGCAGGAAAGAGTGAGGAGGAGATGTATGCCCAGGTAGATTTGCCGTATATCGTCCCGGAACTGCGGGAAAACAGAGGTGAGATCAAAGCTGCGGCCGAAGGTGAACTTCCCAGACTGATCACCCCGGAAGAGATACGCGGAGACCTCCATATGCATACAAAGAGAAGTGACGGTCACCACTCCATAACTCAGATGGCACAGGCGGCACTGGAAAAAGGATATGAGTATATCGCCATCACCGAACACTCTCAGCATCTCAGGATCGCCAGGGGGCTTGATGCCAAAGCACTGGAAAAACATATCAAAGAGATTGAAACCGTCAACCAACAGGTCGAGGGGATCGAGATACTCAAAGGGGTCGAAGTAGATATTTTGGAAGATGGTTCACTTGATCTGCCCGATGAGATATTGAAAGCGCTTGATGTCGTCATCTGTGCAGTACACTACCTCTTTGATCTTCCCGAAGAGAGACAGACAAGACGTATACTCAAAGCACTGGAAAATCCCTTCGTCAATCTATTGGCGCATCCTACAGGACGATTGATAGGCGAACGAGAGCCCTACCGGATAGATATGAAGGCGGTCATCAAGGCCGCAAAAGCAAACAACGCTTTTTTAGAGCTTAACAGCTATCCCTACCGGCTGGACATAAACGACAACTACTGCAAGATGGCCAAAGAGATGGGGATGAAAGTGGCAATAAACAGCGATGCACATGCTATCGAGGGGTTAAACAATCTCTCTTTTGGTATACAGCAGGCCAGACGGGGATGGCTGGAAGCTGACGATGTGATCAATACGCTAGACCTTAACAGCTTAAAAAGGCTTTTAAATAAAAACTGAATCGTCATTTTATTTTATCAATAATTTTTACAAATAATATTCTATAAGAAACTTGTCTCCGGTTAATAAAATCGTTATAATAAAAAAAAGGAGGTAGTATCATGATGAATGGAGATATCATTATTATTGCAAATTTAGGTGGGCTTGAAGCCTATAGAGTTGAAACTGTTCAGGGAATTGATCCGCAGGAGACACGCAACATAGCCGCAGGTACCCAGAAAGAGAGAACCAATGTAACCTCAATCAAAAAAGCAGACTATATAGAGCCGCATACCCGCACATCCGATGATATGAGCGATCAATTGGGACGACATGGACACCGTAGCGGAGAACCGAATAATAATGCTTCACAGGGAGAGCGTCGTGGCATACAGCTTTCAACAAGCAGCGGAGAGCCACACAATCGTGCTTTAGAGTCAGAACGTCAAGGTATGCAGCTGCTCGCCGATGATATCACACAACTGATTTCTGATGCAAAACCCAAAAAATGGCATCTCGCTTTCCCAAAAGAACATCTGAACAGGCTCATTGATATGATCGATATGAACACAAAAAAAACGCTTGGAAAAAGTATTGGGAAGAACCTAATAGATGCACATACCAAAGATCTGCTCTCATTTTTCAAATAAGTATCCTGAGAATGATATAGGTATGGGCATCACTGTTTCATCTGTTACCTACATAGAGAGTATGGAAGAATCCGCTATATAAGGAGGTTCGGGTGTGCGCTGATGTAAGGCCACTCTTTCGTGTAGGGCGGGGGTGTAACCACACATCAAAGAGCTACGCACTCCCTCTGAAAATCGTAATACGGGAAATCATAGGTATCTCACATGCAGAGCGTGGAGATGAGTGAAGCGCTAATCCGTAGTACAGGACTCTCCTAAAGTCCTATAGAGAGACCACGATCCAACTTTATATCCTGTTTTATATGTAGATTGTTCCTTCTTTCTATATCTCCTCTTATATGCTCTCTTCGTTCTGCTCTTATTTCGGTATCTCCTCGCACCTCAATACTGCTTCTGGAACTGTGAGAACGCCTATAGTCTTTTCTGCTACGGTAGTAACCATACCTTCCGCTTACAGCTATATAGCGTCTTCCTTTATGGTATCGGTATCCGCGGTGATAGTAATGGCCTCCATAATATCGATCCCCTTTATAATAGTAGTACCCGTTAGAGTACCTACCACCGTAATAGTATCTGCCATGATAGTAGTAGTAAGGCCTGTCATAGTAGTATGGATGATCATAAGAATACATCGGCCCCGCGACAAATGCCTCTTCATGAGACGTACACCCTGTATTGAGCAATACCGCTGATGAAAATGCCGTAATTAACCCTAATTTTTTGGTAATAGTCATATATTTACTCCTTTCCTCTTCTATTATATAGTATAAATATTGTGAATCACTTATGTAATGTAAAGAGGAAACTGATGCTTTAGACTTATAATACAATTGTAGGATTATCAGATACTGACATAGAACAAGGAACGGTCCCATATATTCTCACCCAACTGTGCTAACAGAGAACTGCAGCTATTCTGTGGAGAGCTTGGGGACGGGGAGATCTACCTCTCTCTTCTACGTCTCTCTTCCACAGTATCAGGATTTTCTGCTGCCCGTGCCCTTACTTTCGTACGTGTTTTATCGTGCGTGCGTTTCTTATCGATAGTACGTTTCGTATCGCGATTCCGTTGATACTCTCTGGTCCTAACGTTGGTCCTTTTCACATCACGTGTTCCTCTTCTTTCTCTCGTTACGGTATTTGTTTTTTTCACCGCTCTTCTATTTGTATCTTCTGTTCTCGTTCTTTGCCTATCATATATTCTAGGTGTCTCTCTTCTTCTTTGCGTATCATACGTTCGGGTTCTTTCTCTTATAATACTTCGCTCTCTTACCGTTCTACTACGTGGATGTCTTCTTTCGTAGTCTCTACGTGATTTATAGTATCCGTAGCGTCCGCTTACGGCTCTGTAACGTTTTCCATTATAGTATCTGTAACCGCGGTAATAGTAGTGACCTCGATAGAATTTACGTCCTTTATAGTAGTAGTAACCGTTATAGTATCGACCACCGTAATAATATCTGCCACCATAGTAGTAGTAAGGTCTGTCATAATAGTATGGACGGTCATAAGAGAACATCGTCCCTACTACAACACCCGTCGCTGTACCCGCGACAAATGCCTCCTCCTGAGGCGTACATCCTGTATTGAACAACATCATTGAAGACATTGCCACTATGGCACCTAGTTTTTTTGTTCTCGCTATCATCTCTTATCCTTTTAATCACACTGTTATTTATCTACGGTGTCTTCTTTCATAATCTCTACGTGATTTATAGTATCCATACTTACCCCGTACAGCTCTGTAACGTTTCCCATTATGGTATCGGTAACCGCGGTGATAGTAGTGGCCTCCATAGTATTTCCGCCCTTTATAATAGTAATACCCGTTCGTATACCTACCACCGTAATAGTATCTGCCATGATAGTAGTAGTAAGGTCTGTTATAATAGCGTGGACGGTCGGAGCTTATGATACTTCCAACCACTACACCGGTAGCCGCACCTGTGACAAATGCCTCTTCCTGAGGTGTACATCCGGTATTGAACAACATTGTTGAAGAGAGTGCCGCAATTAGTCCTAATTTTTTGGTAATGGTCATCATATCTGCTCCTTTACTCTTTTTTATTATAGTATAAAAATTGTGTAGGTTTTGTGTATCTATTTATATAAAAAAAATTAATAATTAAACCTTTTTGCTTAGAAAATAGACATTATTATAAATATTATCATAAATAATTATTCTAATATGCTTTATTTCAGCATTAATGATGTATGATGAGATATTAATTTATATAATTGATATATTTTAAATATTTAATAAATTTTTTTTATGAAGGAACTTTTATGGAACGAAGATCGTTTATTAAAACAGCGCTCTCTGCTGCCGGCGCTGCCGCACTCGGTAGTACGGGTCTTAATGCTGCGACTACACGTCAACCTATCGATAACAGAAAAATATCAGAAGTTGCATTCCCGGAAAAAAGACCGATGATCACCTATTCTGACAGACCGCCATTGCTTGAGTCTCCTAGAGATGTATTTGCCTACCCTATCACTCCGAACGATCAGTTCTTTGTACGATGGCATATGCCGGATATTCCTACAAGAATTGACCCTAAGAGCTATACGATCCATATCAACGGTCTTGTAGAAAAAGAGCTGCATATTACCCTTGACCAGCTTAAAAATGATTTTGAACAGGTAGAGGTCACTGCGGTACTGCAGTGTGGCGGTAACAGCCGTTCTGCATTCCAGCCGATCGCAGGCGGTATTCAGTGGGGTAACGGTGCAATGGGTTGTGCCAAGTGGAAAGGTGTACGCCTAAGCGATCTGCTTCATAAGGCAGGATTGAAAAGAGAAGCTGCCTGGATCGGATTTAACGGCCAGGACAATGCGGCCTACTACAAAACACCGAACTTCGTACGCGAACTCCACCTCGATGAGCTGGATGACCATGTGATCGTAGCGTATGAGATGAACGGTGAGGACCTGCCGTATCTGAACGGATATCCGATAAGACTGGTCATACCGGGATACTACTCGGACAGCTGGGTTAAAATGCTGAGCAACATTACCGTGACCGACAAATACAAAAGTCTTTTCTTTATGGATGTTGCCTACCGTGTACCGGACAATGAGTGCGAGTGCGAAACACCGGAAAAGAGAGCAAAAAAGACAAAACCTATCACTAAGATGAACGTCAAATCCGTGATCGGTTATCCGACCAAGAACTCCATAGTGACGCACAACTCCCATCTTGTAGTAAGAGGAGTGGCATTTGACAGCGGCCAGGGTATCAGAGAGGTACTGATCTCCCTTGACGAAGGGAAAACCTGGGATCAGGCAATCCTCGATGACGGTTCTCAGGGACGTTATGGATTTAGATCCTTTAGATACAGCTTCAAGCCGACCAAATACGGTAAAGTGAAGATCATGTCAAAAGCGATCAACAAGCTCGGTGAAGAGCAGCCGTTTGCAAAAGATATCAAATGGAACCACGGCGGGTACAAATACAACGGTATCGACGAAGTAACGGTCGAAGTAGTATAAGGAGTTAAAGATGAAGATGATAAACATAATGAAAAAACTACTATTGGCTGCTGCGATTGTCGCTACACCGCTCAGTGCAAAGGTCAATGAAGATGTGGCTGTGCCGTATGTTGCATTCCCTGTCAAAATGGGAAAAGGGTTTGATACTGTACAGGCACAGTGTCTTATGTGCCACTCTTTTGGGTATATGATCAACCAAGGGAAACAGTCCAGAGAGTTCTGGAAAAAGAAAGTTGAAAAAATGATCGTTCACTTTAAAGCTGATTTGATCAGCAAAGAAGATCAAAAGATCATCGTAGACTACTTTTTTGAACAGTACGGGAACGGGAAACTCAAATAATCCCTTCCTTTTGTCATTTTCGACCATCGTCGGAAATGACAGCAACTCTACCCTTCAGGCAATGCCATCCTTCCTTTTGACCTGCGTGCAATAATATCACGATATAACCACTCCTCTTTGATCTCTTCCTGTGCTTTAGCATCCAACTGTGGTGTTTGATACATCCCTTTTTCTTCACGCTGTCTTTGCGCTTCATAGAGGATGAGTGCAGCAGCCACCGAGACATTGAGACTCTGTACCATTCCCTGCATAGGGATGATGACTTTATGGTCTGCTGTTGCCAAGAGTGCTTCTGAAACCCCCTCTTTTTCATTCCCCATTACCAGCAGTGTCGATTTGGTATAGTCTATCTCTCTAAAGGAGTGTGCATTTTCATCCAGATGGGTGACAACGACCTGATACCCTTCTGCTTTTTTCTCTTCTATAAATGTGACCTTCTCTTCTGTGGCGATATGTTTTCTTCTGAGCCACCTGTGTGCCCCCTGGGTGATCGTTTTATGTATCTTCAGGGTATCATTGCGATCTGCAGCATAATAGAGATAGAGCAGACCGACCGCATCACAGCTCCGTATGATCGCAGAAAGGTTTTGAGAACTTTGCACGTCATCCAGCATAATTTGTAGATCAGGTTGCTTATGACGGAGTATCTCTTCAATACGTGATATACGCTTTTGGTTACTCATCTCTCTCATAGGCTCTCAGGTATTTCGTTGGATATCTTGGTTTTTCCTATGATCTTTTCAAGTTCACTACTCTCTACGATCTCTTTTTCGATCAGTTTCTTTGCCAGCTTATCTATCAGTTTCCAGTGTTTCTCTACAAGCTTTTGGGTGTGCTCCTGCGCGACATTTATCCAGTGGAGAAAACGCTTCTCTATCTGCTGTGAGAGAAAGTAGTTGTCCATCAGAGCGATCGATTCGATATTGATAAACCCAAGCGCTTTGTCCATCCCCAGACTTGTGATCGCAGCGTAGACATTGATCGAGGCTTGAGAGAGGTCTTCGATCGCTCCACTGTCCATCTTGCTTTCACCTGCTTTTTTCATCTTTGCCAAACGTCCCGACAACAATACACACACATCATTGAAAAGCTCCTCTTTGGTGATATTGGTCATATCATCCTCAGCATTATAAGAGACAAACCCGAGCATCTTGCTTCTTCGGCTGATCGTAACCTGTTCGATCTTAATGTCCGGCAGAAGCAGTGCAGAGAGGATGGCATGTGCAGCCTCATGATAGGCCGTCATCTCCATCTCCTCCTCCAGGTTCTTCACCATTTTGGTCTCTACTTTGTGTCCATATTTAATAATATTTATCTGCTCTATCAAGATCTCTTCCGTGATCTTACTGCCGCCCTGTTCGATCACACTCAGTGCCGCCATACGCCCCAGTCTCTCCAACTCCATCGCACTCATTCCCGCGATGTAACGTACGATCCTTTCCGTATCGATCTTCGGGTCATGCGGCTTTTGCAGTATCTTCTCTATAAAAAACTTTCTTGCATCTTTATCAAGCTTTGCCACCTCGATCAAAAAGTCGAGTTTTTGCGGTGCGGTGAGTACCGGGTCTACACCCTCCAGCGTCTCAGAAGTAGCGATCGTAAACACCATCTCATCGACAGACTCCAGGACTTTCGCGATATCTGAAAAAGAGACATTGGTGATCGCACCCTGCATCAACCCCTTGATATCGATATCTTCCAGGATGACAATGGAGGGGGCTTTTTTGGCTGCGGTCTCATACACCTGCTTGATATACTCCAGATCAAAGAGTTTGGAACCTGCTATCTCGATATAGGAGAGCCCTGACTCATACGCAAATGCCTTTGCCAGCATGCCTTTCCCCACACTGACAGGCCCGTAAAGGAGTAAACCTTTCGGTGCAGGGATCTCAAACGTTTCAAGTTTTTTCGGATTTTTAAGTATCTGAATGATCGATTTGAGACGCTCTTTGATATGGGTATGTCCTACGACATCTTCAAAACTGATCTTTGACTTTTGAAGTTTTGGGACATCTTTGGAGTTTTTTTTTGCCGGCATAGTTCCTTCCTCTTTTACTTTATTTTTAATTCTATCATAATCCTGTACGCATCTATCTATTTTGGTACTTTCTCCACCAGTACTCGCACCATTTTCTCATCTCTATCATCCCGAATACCCACAACGAAAGCATCCCGATCATCAAAAGGGAGCCTGCATCCAGAGGTTGTGTATGAAACACGCCAGGGAGCAGATAGATGGCCATCAGCTGAAATATCAGACCTATACCGATACCGTAAAAGATATAGGGATTGATATGCAGTGAGCGTTTGATATTTTTCAAAAAAGGCTCATTCTCCTTGAGCGACTGCAGTCCGTTGATCCATGTAGAAATGACCAGCCCGGTAAAGAGTGTCGAGACAGCACTCTCTTGACCAGAATGCTCTATCATCCAGACATAGAGGAAAAGTGCTCCCAGACTGATCGTCAGTGCAGCATAGAGTACCCGTATCAGTTGTACTCTGTTCAAAAACTGCTCGGTGAGCTTTGTGGGAGCCCTGCTCATCACATCATCCTCTTCTTTCAGAAAGGGAAAGGTCTTATCCAGTGCACTGTCGGCAACCAGATTGATCCACAGTATCTGTACAGGGTAGAGAGGCAAAGGCAGAGCCATCAATATCGCGCCGGTAATAAGAATGACTTCATCAAGGCTTGTAGAAACAAGGAAATAGATCGTTTTGCGTATATTCCCCGCAATGATGCGCCCCTGTTTGATCGCATCGACGATCACAGAGAGATTATTGTCTGCCAGTACCATCTTTGCAGTTGATTTGGCTGCGTCCGTACCGCTCCCCATCCCTATGCCAAGATCTGCCGCTTTGAGTGCGGGGACATCATTGGCCCCATCTCCGGTAACCGCTACGGTCTCTCCCTGTTTTTGAAGCGCCTTCACGATACGGTACTTGTGCTCAGGAAGTACCCTCGCCCAGACGGATACTTCTGACAAAATCTCATTAAGTGTGGCATCATCCATCTGGTTTAGCTCTTTCCCGGATACGACCCTCTCTCCCTCATTGTAGATACCTACGGAACTGGCAACCGCTTTGGCGGTAAGCGGGTCATCCCCCGTGATCATCATAACTTTGACACCGGCTTTCTGTGCCAGTTTGACTGATTCCGATACCCCCTCTTTGGGAGGATCCAGAAACCCGACAAGCCCGACGATCTCTATCTCCCACTTCTCCATATCTTCAGTGGTATACTCCCCCATCCCCAGGGCTATGACCCTTAACCCTTCGGAGGCCATCCTGTCATGTTCCTCCCACAGCAGTTCAAACTCATCACGATTCAGTGCAAACTCTTTCAATGATGTAAAAGCCCCTTTGACAAAGATCTTATGCGCTTTTTGTACCATATTGGAACTAGCCATCAAGCGGTGCTTGGTATCAAAAGGATAGAGATTGACACGGGGATACTTCTCTCTGATACGCTTATAATCCTCCCCTACCCAAAGTGCCAAAGCCGTGTCCACTGGATCTCCCTTACCTTCTACAGATTCGTTTGCAAGTGCAGAAACTGTTTGGGCAAATGTGTCATGCAGAGAAAAAACCTTCTCTACTTTAAGCTTTCCTTGTGTGATCGTCCCCGTTTTATCTGACGCGATCACCGTAGTACTTCCCAATGTCTCTACAGACGGCAAGTGACGTATATAAACCTTTTTGGCAGCCATGGCCATGGCTCCGATAGTAAGTACCAGGGTCACAACGATCGGCAATCCTTCAGGAACAGCTGATACCAGTTCGGCTATGACAAGATAGATGATCTCGATGATCGCTCTACCTTGCCAAAAAGCCAGTACCGCTGTAAGCACAATGATCATCATTACTAAAAACATATGCTTTTTGCTAAAAACATCCAGTGCTTTGCTCAATGGTGTATCGGGGGATTCTTCTTTGGCTTTCTCCGCAATGGAGGCAAGATAACTTTTTCCTCCGGTAAATACCACCAACCCTTCTGCACTCCCTTTGGTGACCGTACTGCCTGAAAGTGCCATATTATCCAGTTCATAGGGAAGCGTATTCTCCGGTAAAATAAAATCAGCACCTTTTTGTACAGGTGCAGACTCTCCCGTAAGTACGGACTCATCGATAAGAAGTCCCTCTGTATGAAGGAGTCGTATATCGGCAGGTACAATGTCTCCTTCACTTAACATCACTACATCACCGGGCACAAGATCCGAGGAAGCAATAGCAGTTATCCTATTATCGCGTTTTACCTCTGTTTTGCTTTGAGTAAACTTCTGAAGTGCTTTGATAGATGCCAAGGCTTTTACTTCCTGCCAAAACCCGATCGTTGCATTGATACAGATAATAAGCAGTATCAAAAATCCTTCATGTAGATTGTCCAAAAAGAAAGAGAGCATTGCTGCGATCACTAGGATGTAGACCAGAGGACTTTTAAACTGTGCAACTAAAAGTATGAGTAAGTTTTGTTTTTTCTCTTCGATCTCATTGGGACCATACTCAGCAAGTCTATGAGCTGCCTTCCCCACAGACAGACCCTCTTTTGTTGTATCCAGCGCTTCAAACAAAGACGCTATAGGGTGATTATGTGGAAACTCCGGAATATGCATAGGTTCTCTTTTTATTCTGTAGATAAATCTATTGAACCATAATAACGAAGAAAACAAATCAGTGTCAAGAGAACTACACAGTGAACTCCTAGGTTCGTTTGGTAATTCATAGTAGGTAATCTTCTCTTAAGCGTAAAAGCCATGCTCCCTAATATCGCGTTAGCGTATCAGCATAAAAATTGTTATAATAAATCATAAAAGGTGGTTTTAGATGTTAAAAAGAAAAACAGAGCTCTTCAAACTGTTGGGTTTTACCGTATCTGTGGATATAAGCTGGGGGATCATTCTCTTCCTGGTCGTATGGTCACTTGCCAAAGGGGCTTTCCCCGCCTATTATCCGAACCTCACTATGCAGACCTACTGGCTCATGGGGATCGTTGGCGCCCTTGGACTTTTTATCTCCATTATCATTCATGAGTTCTCCCACTCTCTGGTAGCAAGGAAGTACGGACTGGATATCAAGGGGATCACGCTCTTTATCTTTGGGGGTGTGGCGGAGATGAAAGATGAACCCGAGACTCCCAAAATAGAATTTCTTATGGCGATCGCCGGGCCGGTAGCCAGTCTGCTTCTCTCCCTGCTCTTTGGAGTACTCTATCAAGCCGCAGTGGCTATCGAACTATCTATACCTGTTACCGGTACACTGGGCTACCTCAGTGCGATCAACCTCCTCCTGGCTATCTTCAATATGGTACCGGCATTCCCTACAGATGGCGGACGTATACTCCGTTCTATCCTATGGTGGATCAAAGAGGATATCCGTTGGGCAACCCGAACGGCATCGCGTATCAGTGTGGTCTTTGCCATGTTTATCATCTTTGTCGGTTTTATGCATCTCATACAGGGAAGTGTCATAGGAGGAATCTGGTGGATACTTATCGGTTCCTTTCTTTTCAGTGCGGCAAACTCATCCTACCAGTCACTCCTGATCAAACAGTCGTTTGCAGGTAAGAAAGTAGAAGAGTATATGAATCCGGCCCCTGTGACTGTCCCCTCTCACATCACACTGCAGGAGTTCGTTGAGCAGTATCTCTACCCCTACCACCATAAAATGTTCCCTGTGACAGAAAACGGTACGATTTCAGGACTCATCACACTGCAGGCACTCAAATCAGTACCCCCTGAAAAGTGGACAGCGATGCAAGTCGTTCAAGTGATGCAAAACGCCACAGAAGAGAATACCCTCTCCGCAGCGAGTGCGGTACAGGATGCCATGTTTGCAATGAATGAGAGCGGGATCAGCAGAATGCTTGTACGTCAGGATCATAAGATCGTAGGTATCATTACACTGAAAGACCTCCTGGAGTTCTTTACGTTAAAGATAGAACTTGAAACGTAAGGGTCGAGGTGGTCTTTCGCGCAGGGTGCGTAACCACGCACCAAAATAGGCACAGATCAAAGTACCGCACTGAAAGTGATGACTTTTTTTGCTTCACACCTTACATGTTGAAACCCATACTGCATAGCACATAGCATAAAGTGTTACACACTCCGCCCCTTCCAACTTGATATAATATAAGGGATACCATTAAAAAGGTAGAGAAGATGAAAAAAATATTATTACTGTTACTCTTTACGTTTGAACTCTATGCTCCCTATCCATCCTCTGAAAGACACGACACCCCTGTACCATTATTGGTGCCAACACCATCAGGATATCTGCTACGTACTCCCTCAGGTGCCGAATTGAGAAGACTCAGGATCCCAACCGTGCCTGAGGTGATCGGACCCTCAAGTCTCTCTATCACGCAATTAGAAAGATCCTGTAGTTTAAATGATAGTATTGGCTGCGCCAAACTTGGCTATCTATACCATACCGGAGAAGGGGTAAAGCAAAACTATACCAAAGCAAAAGAGTATTACACCAAAGCGTGTAATACAAATGCATATTCCAATGTAGCATGCAATAATCTTGGTGAACTCTACGAATATGGAGAAGGAGTAAAGCAAAACTATACCAAAGCAAAAGAACATTACAGCAAAGCCTGTCGTGATGGGTACAATATCAGCTGTACCAATATCGGTATTTTGTACATGGAAGGGAAAGGTGTCAAAAAAGATTCCACTGTAGCAAAAAGATATTTTAAAAGAGGATGTTATTTGAATGACAGTGCCGGATGTGTCAATCTAAGCGTGCTATCTTCAAAAAATTCATCTGAAGCCGAGAGGTATGCAAGGATGGGGTGTGAGTTGAACAGCGGTCTGGCATGCTGGCAACTTGGTGACCTATACCATACTAAACAAAATTACATGAAGGCCAAGAGGTATTTTACTAAATCCTGTGAGTTGAATGATGGCACAGGGTGCAGAAAATTGGGTGACTTATATACCAAGAGTATTGGTGGATTAGTACAAGATTACTCTGTAGCAAAAAAGTATTATATGAAAGCTTGTGAATTAAATGATGCAGTGGGGTGTGAACAGTATGATGAGCTAGAAAATGTGGATACATTCGGAATCACAATTTTTCCTGATAGCGATAAAAACAACGAGCCAAATAAATAGTAATTGCCCTGATACCAAGTATCACCGTGTTCGTGGCAATGCCTACATCTCTTGAACCAACTTAAAAAGACCAATTACACCACAATTTTGTATATGCGTAACAACGGATACCGTCGTTACGAGAGCTATGGTTTTTTTTCGCTCCCACGATTTCGTGGGAGTGTATACATGAACTTGACCTATCAACACCTCCTGAAACTCCACCGATCGGTGGATTAAAAGGTTTATGGGTGTCATAATATGGGGATAGTCATTACCACGTACAACGTGGTAACGAAGAAAAAATCTTTATATTAAAGTAGATTGAGGCTGTGAGGGGTGTGTTCTTTCACACTCTCTCCAGCTTGCGGGATGCATAATTTCAGCATGTACTTCTACTGGTTAACGGGTTCCCGTTCTCCTGAGATTGTGAAAGAACTCATGAAAATAGAAGTGTAGGTTGGTGCGAGGACATCCCAACACCATTGACATTTTTCCCATTAATCACACGAAGTGTGTCTTGTTGTGGCGAACGACCTTGTAAGCGAAGCGATTCGAGAGCCATAACGCTTTTTTGCTTCGTTTTTTTAAAAAAATGAAGAGAGAAACACCGCCTCATATAGATAAAAAGGGAAATTAATTAAACTCATCCAACTCTCTATTTTGGTGCGTAACCACGCACCAAAAAGGATATTACATACTAAAAGTGATGACTTTTACAAGGGTAGCGTTCACTGTTTTTCGCTACTTTCGCAAAGATCGTCAGAGGTGTTCCGGTCTCTTCAGCGATCCTTTTAAGCTGATCCAGGCCTGCCGGATCAAAGCCGACCAGCATCTCAAACTCTTCCCCGCTCAGTCCGATATTATCATCTATAGAAAGAAGGTCCTCTTTTCCATATTTATTGATATCAAGAAGCTTATTGGTATCACAGTAGAGTCCGTCAGAGATGTCCATCCCTGCCCTGAGGTACGGTCTCGCCTTTTCAATAAACGCTGCCCGAATTACAGGCTCGTAAAATTTCGCATTCTCATCTATCTCTTCTCCTCTCATGAGTGCTTGAAGATTGGCTAGGCTCTCTCCTAGTACTCCCGTATAGGCAAGCAGGTCTCCCTCATTGAGCCCGGTACGAAGCAGCGGATGATCACTCTCAGAAACGATCGTAATAGAGAGATGAAGCTTATCTCCCCCGATGGTATCTCCCCCGATGATCTCGCATCCGTACGCTCTGGCTGTGGACTCGAGTGCTTCAGTCAGCAGTTCTATCTCAAAATCCCGGATATCCTTAGGCAGGGAGAGTGTTACCAGTGCATATTTCGGCTTGGCATTCATTGCAACCGCATCGGAGAGATTTACCAGCATCGCTTTACGCGCGATCTGCGTCAGGCTCATCCATTCACGCTTGAAGTGTACATCTTCGAAAAACGCGTCCATACTGTAAAGTGTATTTCCGATCACAGCAGCATCGTCACCGATATGTTCTGAAGTGAGAGAGTTGATAAGGTACTGTTCTTTGTCTATCTTTTGCATGTGAGATTGTAGCATACTCTATAAGACATTATTGATGCCAAAAGAGTGCTTCTTCATAGAATTTTGAAATAATGTTGGCAAATTTGTAACATAATCTTCAAAAATAGATCTCTCCTTAATAATTGTCAAAAGCCTAACTAATAAAAGCTTGGCTATAATCTAACTACTATCAATAGGAGAAACACTCATGAAACTTCAGATAAGAGCATTCTTTTTCAATGCAAAAACTGACTACCTTCCCTACTATAAAAACTTCACAGTAAAACTGAATGAAGATGCGAAAGCAAAAGACCTTCTTGTAGCGATACAGGAACAAAACGAGATGTTCGAATTTCCAAAACAGAAACTGATCTTCAAGCTCAACGGCCTTGTGGTAACAGCGAACGAAAAAGTGTCAGATATCGCAGAGGCACTTGGCACGGAACTTCAAGTCGACCCGGTCAACAGCTACCGTGCCAACCACGGGCTCCGTTTCAACGACAAAGACTTTATGGAGAGTTACGCACTCCTTGAACCCTACTGCGATGAAGAAGATATGAAGTACTACAAAAGTCTCTATGCCCTCCACTATGCCTCAGAAACATCCAACTTCGAGCGTAACTATATCGGTGATGCCGTGTTACTGTTAGCACATAGATTGATAGAAAACGGTTCTGAGCACAAAGCAGAGATATTAGAAGCGATCAGCAAGGCAGACTCAGGGCTCTTTGACTGTGAATATGAGAACAATCTCTTTGATGCAGAAGATCATACGGAAACGATCAGTGCACTGAAAACAATGGCAAGAGGTACCGCTGAGACGCTTCCGTCTATCTTTGAAGTAGTGCTTTCAAAATTCATGGGTAAAAAAGAAAAAGAAGAGAAACCGACATTCCAAAAACGTATCCCTCAGACAATCGACACTATCGAAAACAGAAATACAGCCTACTACAGTGGTGCTGACGTGGTCAACTCGACAATGCATGAAGATATCCAAAAAGCCGGTGCGAAGGTGATACGCTTTGAAAGAGAAACAAAAAGTTCTGGTGCAACATTGATGGAAGACAACAGAAGACTGGCACTTACCAAAGCCGGTACGATCCTCCTGGATGCACTTGATCATGGTGCAGAGGTACTGATCGTAGAGAGTGATGCAGACTATGACCTCTTTAGCAAAAACCTAAAAGAGATCGAATCAGTCATGGGCAGAGATATCAACCTTGAGCTTATTCTAGCATTTGATTTCCTGGCATCCAACCAAAAAGCAGCGGCGTAAATTACCCATTTTCCTCACGATATACGTTATAGTGATACTCTATGACGTAAATCGTAACAAATACCCCTCCTAAATTGTAGACTTTCGACGAAGACTCCTAAACTTAACTTTCTATAAGATATAATTATTCCAATTTCAGAAAAAGGACTAGTCGTTATGGATGTAAAAATCTACGAATATGATGCTGTTATCGTTGGGGCTGGGCTTGCCGGTTTGGCTGCAGCCAAAGAGCTTACGGAAGCAGGTAAGAAAACAGCTGTCATCACAAAACTTCACCCACTGAGATCTCACTCAGGTGCAGCGCAGGGAGGAATCAATGCTGCTCTAGGGAAAGAGGATTCGACTGAACTTCACGAATTTGATACGGTCAAAGGTTCAGATTACCTTGCAGATCAGGATGCGGTTGAACTCATGTGTACAAAAGCACCTGAGACGATCAGATGGGCTGAGCATATGGGAGCAGCCTTTTCCAGAGATGAGGAAGGAAATATTGCGATCAGACCGTTTGGGGGTCAAAGTAAACCAAGAGCCTGTTATGCAAAAGACAGAACAGGTCTTGCAGTACTTCAAGCGATCTATGAGCAGGCATTCCGTGCAGGTATCGAAGTATTTGATGAGTGGTATGCTGCGGACCTTCTCTATGAAGATGGTAAAGCATACGGTGTATCTGCATACAACATCCGTAACTCGGAACCAGCGGTCTTCAATGCCAAAGTGGTAATGTTTGCGACAGGTGGTCACGCAAGAGCCTACAGATTTAACTCCAACGCGCATGCGAACACAGGGGATTCACTCTCTATCGTAGCACGTCACGGTCTTCCACTGGAAGATATGGAGTTCGTACAGTTCCACCCGAGCGGACTGGGCGGTTCAGGAGTACTTATCTCCGAAGCAGCGCGTGGTGAAGGTGGACGTCTCTTCAACTCTGAGGGTGAGAGATTTATGACAAAATATGCACCGAATGCTATGGAGCTTGCTTCACGTGACGTTGTATCCAGAGCGATCATGGAAGAAGTACGTCAAGGAAAAGGTGTAGGTAAAGACGGCCAGTCGGTAAATATCGACCTGACTCACCTCGATCCGGAGATCATCCTTACCAGACTTCCGGAACTTAGAGAACTTGCGATCGCATTCCAGGGACAGGATATGCTGAAAGAGCCTATCCACATCTCGGCTACAGCGCACTACTCTATGGGTGGTATCCCGACAACGATCAACTGTGAAGTACGTAAAAACCCAAAAGAGACGGTAGAAGGATTCTATGCAGCGGGTGAGTGTTCTTGTGTATCCGTTCACGGTGCGAACAGACTCGGTGCAAACTCAGTACTTGAAGCCCTGCTCTTCGGCCGCCATGCAGGTGAGAATATGGTGAAAAAGCTTGATGAAGGTATCGATCTCAAAAAAGCAACGGTTGAAGATGCTGAAACGATGCTTGAAGAGCTCAACCGTATCAAAACATCAAACGGGACTGAGAGTGTTGCAGGACTCAGAGCTGAACTTCAAGCAGGTATGACAGACAACGCCGGAGTATTTAGAACAAAAGAGTCTCTAGAGAAACAACTGGCGAGCATTGATGAGTTGCTGCAAAGATTTAAAAACATCCGTATCGACGATAAGTCCAATACGTATAATACAGACCTCCAGGAAGCACTTGAACTTGGTCATATGCTTGAGTTCTCCAAGTTCATCGTTGTAGGTGCACTGAACCGTGAAGAGAGCCGTGGTGGTCACTACCGTGAAGACTTCCCTACTCGTGATGATGAGAAGTTCCTTAAGCATACCTATGCATATATGGACAAAGAGTACAACATTACAACCGAATGGGGTGATGTCGTACTAGGTAAGTTTGAACCAAAAGAAAGATCATACTAAGGAGGAGAGCAGATGCAAAACAATGAAACAAGAAAAGTGACCATCAAAGCGTTTAGATTTAACGCTGAGACAGACTATCTTCCTTATACAAAACAGTATGAGATGGAAGTAGGTAAGGATGAACTGGTTCTTGACCTGATGAACCGAATCAAGTGGGAACATGACGGGTCATTCTCATACCGCCGTTCTTGTAGACACGGTATCTGTGGTGCCTGTGGTATCAAAGTAAACGGTAAACCGGTACTTGCATGTAAACAGAATGCCATCGAGCTGCTTGATCTGTTCAACAACGATATCACACTTGAACCGCAAAGCAAAAAACGTGCGGTCAAAGATATGATCATCGATAAGGGCGACTTCTGGCAGAAACATGCGGATGTACAGCCTTATGTCGTGGCTGATGTAGACCCGCACCCTGAAGAAGAGACGAAACAATCTATCGCAGCATTCAATGCGATGTTGGACTCAGACCTTTGTATCCAGTGTGGTAGCTGTCACTATGCCTGTCCTGCACTTGAGGCAAACCCTGACTTCCTTGGGCCTGCGGCACTTACAGCAGCCTACAGATTCAGTATCGATACACGTGATGAGGCGGGAGAAGAGAGACTTGAGCTTACATCACAGCCTGGTGTGGGGGTTTGGGACTGTGTGAAGTGTTTTGAGTGTGCGCAAGCCTGTCCAAAAGAAATCAACCCGATCGAGAAGATCACGAAACTTCACAATATGCAGTTTGAACAAGGTATCGCAGAGCGTAATGTAGCAACAAAACACGCTGAAGGTTTCCTAAGAGGAATGAAGAAAACCGGTTATCTGGATGAAGCAGATATCGTACTCTACTCTGAAGGTATCCTCGGTATGCACAAGCACTTGAAAACTGCAATGAAGATGATGAAGTCCGGTAAGATCCACTGGCACTCAGGTGTACCGTTCATCAACAGTATCCCAGAGATCAAGAACTTGGATGAAGTTCAAAAACTGATTGAAATCTCACAAACAAACAAGCTATAAGGAGTAAAGATGAGCCAGTTAAAATATGCACTTTTTACAGGATGTACTGCCAAGCAGTCAACCCCTGAATTACTTTCATCTACACTTGCTGTAGCTGACAAGTTAGGTATAGATATCACGATTCTTGAGGAGGCAAGCTGTTGTGGTGCAAGCCACCTCCAGGACTTTGATGAGTTCCTTGCACATGTATTGAATGCGAGAAACATCTGTTATGCTGAGAAGCACGGTCTTACGATGATCACGATCTGTAATACCTGTCAGCTCAACTCTCAGATGACAAAACATGCACTGGATACAGATCCTGATCTGAAGGCGAGAGTCAACGAAAAACTTGCGGAAGTCGGTCTTGAGTACAAAGGAACATCAGAGATCAAGCACTTCCTCTATGCACTGATCGATGACTATGGTATCGATGCGATCAAAGACAAGGTAGTTACACCGCTCAGCAAATTCAATATCGCACCGTTCTACGGATGTCACAATATCAGACCTTCTGAACTTCATGAGCACAGTAACGGTGGAGAAAACCCATATGTTCCGACATCACTGGATACCCTGATCGATGCACTTGAAGGTCACCCGGTAGACTATGAGAGTAAAAACAAATGTTGCGGATTCCACGTAGAGCTTCAGGCGAACCATACTTCTGAAGTACTGACGGGAAATGCCCTTGTAGATGCGATCGATAACGATGCGGACATGATGGTAACGCCTTGTCCGCTTTGTCACCTCAAAATGGACACTTACCAGGACGATGTGGGCAAAGTGATGGGTCGTGACGTCGAGATCCCAGTACTTCATATGCCGCAGATGGTCGCACTTGCACTGGGAGCGACAGAAGAAGAGATCGGACTCAAGTTCCACGTACAAAAAGCGAAACACCTTTATACTGCATAATGCATATTTGACTACCCTTTGGGGTAGTATTCCACCCCTACCCACACTTTTTATTCAGACTTTATCTACTTTCATTATAATACAATAAAAATGGATCATTCATTATGCTTAAAACAATTTCACTCTGGATTTTTGGAGCGCTGCTGCTGCTTCAGGCGATTCAGATCGATATCCCGGCTCCACCAACACCTATTGATAAAAAGAACGAACTAAAGGCGTCTCATGAGGTTATGGATATGTTGAGAACTTCCTGTTACGACTGCCACTCCTATGAGACCAAAATGCCATGGTATGGTAATGTAGCTCCAATATCCTGGGAGGTGAGAGGCCATATCAAAGATGGCAGAAAATGGCTGAATTTCCAGGAGTGGAACACCTACAGTGAAGAGAAAAAACAGAAGATCTACAAAGGGATCGTCAAGACGATCAACCACCGTATGCCACTGCCTGGGTACCTTAGATTTCATGAAGAGGCCAAATTGAGCAAAGCAGAGCGTGATACGATCAAAAAATGGGCGCAAAATCATATAAAATAGAATAAATAAGACAAATTTTATCCTATTTAATTATTTTTATGCTATAATAGTTTTACAAATCAAATAACAAGGAAGAAAAATGCCAAAAATCAACAAGTACCAAGACATTTCAGAGATCGATAGAGAAGCGAAAAAAGACCTTATCGACAGACACTCTCCATTTATCCACTGTGCAGACACTGCAAAAGCTGGTGAGCCGTTTGAAGTAACTGTTAAAATGGGGCAAGAGTATACACACCCAGATGATTTTGATCACTACATCGAGTCTGTATCACTTTTCAATGGAGAAACTAAACTCGCACAAGCTACTTATGTGCCAGGAACTCTTGGAAACGTAAAAGCGCATAACACAACTACATTTACGATCATCCCGACTGGTAAAAAACTTAAACTTGTAGCTCACGGTTACTGTACTAAGCACGGTATCTGGGAAGGTACACCTGTAGAAGTGACAGTAGAAGCGTAAGTTTTTACATTACTACCCTACTCCGAAGTCCCTATTTAGGGGCTTTTCCTATCTTTTACTTCTTCTTTTTAACGCTTGAAATTCACTCTAAATCATTAAATTTTACACTATAAACTTCTAGTAAAGCTACTATTTCACTGGTTCCATATCTCCTGATATGTAACCCATACTCCATTCCTCTACCCCCCCCCTATACCCCTTGAATCCATCGTTAGATGGCAAATAATATTGTCTTGTTTCCAACGTCCACGTTGGGAATAGATATAGCGCTGTATGGTACGGAAAAAGATATTCTTTCGGATTCAAGCTGCAGTATGCATTACTGATCAGGAGATCGGGAACGAGAGCGTGTCGGGGTGAGGCCACCCCGACCTACACTTTTACTTTGTATCTGTATCTTATAAGCGTTGTAAGCACGCTTCACACACACCGTTAAGCGTGATATTAACCGAATTGACCTTGTGCTGTTTTGCCATATTGGAGAGGTAGAGGGCTTTATCGAAGTCTAGCTCTTCCAGACAGATGACCCTGTTGCACTTCTCACACTGGAAATGCGGATGTGCTTTGGCACCTTTTGGGATATATTCGTATTGGCTCACACCATCTTTCCCCAGAAACTCCTCTACAAGCCCTTGTTCGTGAAACTGCTGCAGTGTGCGATAGACTGTCACCAGATTGACCGAAGTCTCTTTTTGACACGCCCGATGTAAACTGTTTACATCCATAGGTGCTTCAGCATTTTTCAGTATATGCAGTAAGAGACTTTTTGCCCGGGTATTTTTGATCCCTTTTTCTCTCAGCTCTTCTTTGATTTCGTCGCTATTCATGCAAACCATTATAAACAATCATGCTTAATCCGTGTTAAACGTTTCAAAGCATATGCCCCAACTGGTTCTTCTTCACCTGCAGATACCTTTCATTGTACTTTTGTACCTCCGTAATGGTAGGTATGCGTTGGATGATATCTATACCAAGGCCCTCTACAAATGCTATCTTCCTGGGATTGTTGGTCACCAATCTCATCTCTGTTATATCCAGGTCTTTTAAGATATATCCAACCGCTCCATAGTCTCTCTCATCGGCTTTGAACCCCAGTTTGAGGTTGGCTTCGACAGTGTTGTAGCCCTCGTCTTGCAGGCTGTAGGCGTTGATCTTGTTGACCAGTCCGATATTTCTCCCCTCCTGACGGTGGTAGATGACCAAGCCACCCTCTTTGGCGATCATCTCCAATGCCAGGTTCAGCTGGTTGTTACAGTCGCACTTTAGGCTGCCAAACACATCACCCGTAAGACACTCTGAGTGTATACGCACGATAGGATCATTGAGTGTATCAAAATCCTCACTCATAATCGCTAGATGCTCCTGGTTGCCATCTTTGTATGCCTTGATCCTAAATATACCGTGTCTTGTCGGTAAATTTGCGATGCTTGACTCTTCAATCTCTTGTACCTTCAAACCATTACACTTGTCTATTATTATGTTTTTCAAATCATCCCCTATAAATTTTTATAATATATTTTAAACCCGGATAGTAGCATAATTTATGTTATAAATGCAAATAAATTGCATTTATGATTTGATATTACCCACCATACCCCAAAGAGATACTAGCAGCTCTTTGGATGACCTCAATGCTATAAAAATGCTATGGAACTATGGTAGTCTTTGATTCACTTTTATAGAAGGAGAAGAAGTTGAAAGAGATAAAATTTCCGTTTTTGGAATATACCGGTGCAAGGTTGAAGAGTTTTGAAAAAGGGAGTGCCGAGGTTGAGCTCCATACCAAACCCCACCACCTTCAGCATCTTGGATTTATCCATGGAGGAGTGATATCCACACTGATGGACAATACCGGGTGGTATGCAGCGATGTCAAATCTGGATGAGTGGTATACGGCTGTCACTATGGAGATAAAGATAAACTATCTCAAGCCTGCCAAAGGGAGTTACCTTGCTGCAAAAGCTGACGTAAAAAGACAGGGAAAATCAACGACTTTTGTCACGATAGAGCTTCTCTGCGAAGAGAAACTTGTCGCCTATGCGACAGGGACCTATGCTATACTGGAAGAGAAGTAGCTAAAATCCTATCTTGCTTTCCCCATATTACACGGGACCAAGAAACACAATTCCTTCATAGGCACACCAATTATCATAATTTACCTATAATTAAATTTTATCTTTATATAAAGTAAATAGTAATAGAATGGAGTAATATCTCAACTAAAGGAGAGAATCATGGCAGTAATAATTACTGATACATGTATCAGCTGTGCGGCATGTATCGATGAGTGTCCGGTAGAAGCTATCGTAGACGAAGAAGATAATCCAACTGGTGAGGAGTACTACTATGTATATCCTGATAAATGTGTGGAGTGTGTAGGTCACCATGACACTCCTGCATGTGCGGAAGCCTGTCCTGTAGAGGGTTGTATCACTTGGGATATGCCATTTACAGCCGAAAACAAAGAGTTCTTTGCTGGTGGCAACTACATTGACGGGAACAATTATGTAATGGAAGATCCCGATCTGGAAATGCCATATGTGGATTCGATCTCTATGGAAGATAGAGGGGCAAGAAGACCGGTTATCGAAGAGTAAATTGAACGTGTGTCGAGTAATGCTCGACACACATAGTATAGAACAATAATAGAGAAAATAAAAAAAAGGATGTTCGTCATTCTGAACTGGATTCAGAATCCCCTAAATTTCCTTCTTATTCGATGAGATCCTGAATGGCCTCATAAAATACCCAGAGGGTGCAAATTCAGGAGTGATTAAAACCGTCACTTAAAAGTCATCAATGAAAATCCTTCGTTTTGATACTTGATCGTCTCAACAAAGCTGTTGTCTGATACCTCTACAAAGGGCAGAAGGTCATCTTCATCGATATCATTGGACTGCAGTGACATCGAACAGGCGATCACTTTGACATTCTTACGTTTGCCGAGTTCTAT
>JBEWPZ010000049.1:0-8896 GCA_047689535.1 Candidatus Sulfurovum kebritense
TTGAAAGAGCTTTTTACCCTTTTTATAATTTATCTTTTCTTTATCGTCTCATCTATAGTAATCGGAGTAGGAGTTTATCTAATCGATGATACCTATGCTTACGAAACAGCCGGCACACTACTCATCCTGTCTACCATTACAACATTAATAACCTTTCAGAAAGAATTTGGAGATACCAAATGAGTTGGATCTCCAATATTAAAGCTCGTGAACCAATGGTCGATGACGGGGGCGGTTTCTCCTACGGTACTTCTATATTCAGAGGAAATTCAGCAACTATATCACCACAAACCGCTATGCAGCTCACGACAGTATTCGCATGCAACCGTGTAATCGCAGAGACTATTAGTTCGATTTCTCTTGATGTATATGAGAGAATAGACGGCGGCAAGATAAAGGCGGTTGACCATCCCCTATACCAGTTGCTTAAATATAGTCCTAATCCAAACATCACTTCTGTAATGTGGCGTGAAATGATCGTTTCTGCGCTAAATACAAGAGGAAACCATTACACGCAGATCATCAAAAATGGAAACCAAGACATAAAAGGACTCTACCCTCTGGCAACTGACAATATGAAGCCAGAGCAGACTAAAAGTGGGAAGATAGTCTATAAATACAACACAGGCTCAAAAAAAATAAAAGTTCCTGCACATGAGATACTACACATCAGAGGGCTTCCATCAGAGGACGGCTTTACGGGGATGTCACCCATTGAGATGAATAGAAAAGCCCTACAACTTGGCGCAACTACACAAGAGTTTGGCATCAACTTCTTCAACAGGGGCGCTAATGCTTCAGGTGCATTTTCTAAAGATGGTGAATTGGGAGAAAAGGCATACAAGAGATTAAAAAACGATATTTCAGAAAACTATGCAGGGGTTCACAACTCGGGGAAACCGCTACTGCTTGAAGGTGGTCTAAAATTTGAACGTATCTCTATACCAAACAATGACGCGCAATTCCTTGAAACACGAAAGTATCAAAAAGAAGAGATCGCATCTATCTATCGTGTACCGATGCACATGATCAACTCATTGGAAAACGCAACATTCTCAAACATAGAGCATCAGTCCTTGGAATTTGTGCAGTTTACTATCCTTCCTACGGTGAAGCGCATAGAGCAGGCATTGAACACACAGCTTTTGACAGAAGAAGATCGCAAAAAATATGTAATCAAGTTTAATGTGGACTCTCTACTCAGGGGTGATTTCGAGACGAGAACAAGCGGCTACAAGACGCTTATCCAAAACGGTGTGATGTCAGTCAACGAGGCAAGAGCATTGGAGAACATGAACCCCGTTGATGGTGGTGACAAGAGATTTATGCAGTTGAATATGACTACGATAGAGAAGATAGGAGAAGAAAATGAAAACAATCAAGATTAGCGGGGAGATAGGATGGGAAACAACCGCTAGAGACGTGAAATGGGAACTCTCACGCGCAAGCGGTGACATCAGAGTGGAAATTTCAAGCCCTGGTGGGAGTGTATTCCAGGGGATAGAGATATTCAATGCTATAAAGAACTACAAAGGCGGTCAAGTAGAAGTAGTCATTACCTCACTTGCAGCGTCCATTGCTTCATACATTGCTCTAGCAGGTGACACGATCAAGGCACACGATAACGCGGTCTATATGATACACAATGCTCATGTATTCGTAGGCGGCGATCATAACAAACTTAGAAAAAGTGCTGATATTGTATCTGGGCTAAGCAGGATAATTGCAAACAAATATATCGAAGTTGCAGGAAAAAGTGAAAAAGAAATCAAAAAGATGATGGATGAAGAGACCTTTTTTTATGGCGAAGAGATGGTTGAAGTAGGTTTTGTTGATTCACTCATAGAGACAGAAGATGAAAAGGACGAAGCAGGTGCGAAAGCAATGGCGGCTGAATCATTCAAGGCGTGCCTAAGAGATACAAATGATCGCTATGAGGATGCAGACTTTAAAGAAGCCGCAGCACTCTTGGACGAGGTTAAAAACAAAGTGGAAGAGCCGAAGCCCGTAAAAAAAGAAGGTGTGACATCAGAGGTGGAGGCGAATGCTCCCAGAGTGAACGCGATTAACGCGAGATTAAAAATGAAGGAGAAGTCTAATGACTAAGTATGAACAGAGAAAATCAGCACTTGATCAGATGCGTGCGTTTGCAGATGCACACCCTGAGATGACAGATGCACAAGTGGAAGAGTATCAAGCACTGGAGACAACATTTGATAAGCTAGATGCAACTATCAAAAGAGAAGAAAAGATTGCAGCAGCACAGGAAAAACTAGATGAAGGGACAACAGATCCTATGGTGAAAAGTGGTGATGCATCAGCTACATCCACAGAAGAGTACAGAGCTGCCTTTGATCAGTTCCTCGCGGGGGCAGACATGTCAGAGTATAAGGCTGCGATGACAGTTGGCGTAGATGCGGACGGTGGGTATATCGTACCGGAGAGCTATCAAAAGTCAGTGATTCAGAAGCTAAACACTATCGGGAGAACAAGATCTATCTCAAATGTGATCCAAACAGAATCAACTATCAATATCCCGGTCGAGGGAGATGCACCTACTTTTGCATGGATCGATGAGGGCGGCGCGTATGGCGAAACTAAGTCAACATTTGGCAAAGAACAGATCAAGGCATGGAAGCTTGGTGGTATCATCAAAGTGTCTGAAGAGCTGCTCCAGGATAATATGATCAATTTTGACGACTACATGGGTAATCAGATCGCAAAAGGTATAGACAAAGCCGAGTCACCGGCATTTGCAGTTGGTGATGGATCGAGCAAGCCTACCGGGTACGCACATACAGCAACAGTAGGGTCAAGCTCCACAACAGCAGCAGTGGCAGCGGTTACGGCGGATGAGTGGATCGATATTTATTACGACCTAAAAGAAGAGTACAGGGCTAACGCTAAATGGAGAATGACTGATATGACAGAGAAGTCTCTCAGAAAACTCAAGGACGGTGACGGCAACTACCTATATGCGGCAGGTTTAACGGCAGGGGAAAGAGCAACACTTCTTGGAAGACCTATTGTTATTGACAATGATATGGCTGAGCTTGGAACGGGTAACAAATTCGCAGTCATCGGCGACTTCGAAAATTATCAGATCGCAGACAGAGGACAGATGAGTATCCAAAGACTGAATGAACTCTATGCCGCTAACGGGTACGTTGGGTTCAAGGTATACAAGAGAGTAGATGCAAAACCAACACTTGCAGAAGCATTCAATGCAGGACAAAACGCATAAGGATAAGCAATGAAAATAATCCTGTTACAGCACCTTAGCGGTGCTGAAATCCATGAAGTTGGAGAGGAGATCGAGGTCTCAGACCAAGAGGCTTTTCGCTTCATTGAAAAAGGTATTGCAGAAGCTAAAACAAAAAAAGCTCATAACGACTTGATGGTAAGGATTGAAAAACTTGAAAAAGAAGAATCCGAGAAGCAAGCGAAAATAGTAGCTATCCAAAAAGAGAAAGAGCTAAAGGTTGAAGCGGATGCACTACTTAACGAGTTGGTGGCGATCGTTGCCACCGTAACCGCCATGGACGAGAGTTATAGCGAAACATTCCTTGACCGTGCAGCTAAAAAACTAGGCAAAGGCAAATAATGAAAACCAAAGTAATATCAGCACCTACTGAACTACCTGTCACACTTGATGAAGCAAAGGCTTTTTATAGAGTGATAGGAGCAGACGAAGATGCTGATATTGTCAGGTCTATTTCTGCTGCAACAGAGAAGGCAGAGCAGATCACGAACAGGCAGCTGAAAATGGCAACGTATGAAGGCTATCTCGATGCTTTTGTCTCTTCTGTAAAATTGCCTAAGCCACCCTTTGCTGCTATGACAAAGGTTGAGTATATAGATACTGACGGGGAGACACAGTCATGGACTGATTATTGTATTGATGATGTGGTAGAACCTGCTGTGATGTATTTTGATTCATTCCCGCCCGATGTGAAAACAGAGGGCGTGAACAATGTCATTGCTACATTCACATCAGGATATGAGAATGTACCAGAAGCGATCAAATCATGGATCTTGATCTACGGGCTGACACTATTTGAAAACAGAGAAAATCTAGTAGAAGGTGTTTCAGTAAGTGACGTGAAAAGCGAATACTATAGCCACCTACTAGACAGTTTCAGGATCATACCGATATGAGAATAGGCAGACTAAGACACATTGGCGTTGTTGAAAGCTACACAGAGAGCGTGAATGGCTTTGGTGAGCCTACTAGGTCATGGGCTGAATTTTGTAAAGTATGGTGTGACATCAAGCCGCTGCACGGTAATGAGAAGTATGTGTCTGCAGAGAAGCATGCTACAGCTACTCATCAAGTCATTATACGATACAGGCGCGGGATAAACCCTAAGATGAGACTGATCGCAAGAGGCAGGACTTTCGAGATAGAGTCGGTCCTGAATGTGAACGAGCAAGATAAGATGATGCAACTAATCGTGAAGGAGGAGGCGGACAATGACTGATGAATTTTTACAAGTTAAAAAAGCACTAGAAAAGCTTCCGGGCGCACTTCAGGAGAAAGTTGTAGTAGGTGCTACGCGTGCTGCCGCTAAGGCAGTGGCAGATGAAGCTAAAGAGAGGGTCCCCGTAAGAACGGGGCTTCTAAAAAAGTCTATCGGTGTAGCCAAGGCAAAAAAGAGGGATACGGAACTAGGACATGTGAAATTTTATGTGGTTCCAAAATCAAAGATCGCATTTACTGCAAAAGGTAAAGTGGACGGCATGGGAGTGAAGGTAAAAACAAAAACTCATGCCTATTACGCTCACATGGTTGAGTTTGGTACAAAGAACATGGCTGCCAGACCTTTTCTAAGACCTGCCTTTGAAGACAGTGCGGATAAATCTGTTGATGCGTTTCAAGAGTATGCACTGAAACGTGTAGAAAAAGAAGTGCGAAAGTTAGCGAGATGATAGAAGAAGAACTCTTTATTCATCTCAAGGGCAGTGTGCCTTCGGTAAATGAGCGGGTCTATCCGCTTATAATGCCACAGGACTGCGAAAAGCCAGCATTGGTTTATGCAAATATAAACAGTAGGGACAATCAAGGTTTAGAGGGGTGCGTATTAAGCATTTCTTCCCGCATACAAGTAGACGTATATGCGACAGGATATTCAGAGATGAAGGCAATATCACAAGAGGTGAAGGCGGCTCTTTATTCGTTTGGTGTTTATCCAAATGAACTCAATTCGCATGACGGATTTGAGGAAGGGCAAGAGCTTTTCAGGCAAATAATTGATTTTTATATAAGGAGATAAAATGGCAAATTCAGCAGAAACTCCCTTCACGGGAACGATTGTAGAAGTATGCGCAACTGTTGATGGAACGTATGAGAAATTTGTATGTAATGAAGGTGCAATAGACATCGACTGGGGCGTTGCTGACGAGACAGAGTTCACTTGTCTTGAATCGGGGGTAACCCACACGATTTTTGGGTCGAATAAGTTTTCAGATCAGACTTTTGTCTACACATGGACGCAGGCAGCTACAAATGCAGCAGATACTATCGTTAAGGATGCAAAAACAAGCGGTGCAGAGATTTATGCAAAGATAACAATGAACAACAAGACGGGTGCTGAGACTACCGGAACAACTTACGTTATCCCATTCCGGGTAAAAGGCTATACTCACAAGGG
Source organism: Candidatus Sulfurovum kebritense (assembly GCA_047689535.1). Classification (GTDB taxonomy): domain Bacteria; phylum Campylobacterota; class Campylobacteria; order Campylobacterales; family Sulfurovaceae; genus Sulfurovum; species Sulfurovum kebritense. The sequence goes on from JBEWPZ010000049.1 coordinate 5,652, forward strand.
TGAGGCAAGCGGAAAATGGACGACAGAAACGGTTTGGAAGCAAAACGATTATCCGACAGAGGCAGCGGCAGCGTAATATGACGGGGTAAGTCCTCCCCGTTAACAAAAGGATAAACAAAAAAAGGACATAAAATGATTACAAAAAGCGGACTTAGAAAAGAGTTTGGAACAAGGACCAAAAAGATAGAAGTAAAAGCGTGGGGCGGAGAAGTTGAGATTAAGAGGCTCTCGATCGCAGAAAACAACGAAGCGCAAAGCGTTCTTTTGAAAGATATGGCGGTATCAGATGTCCAGGGCGGGCAAGTAGAAGTGAGTATCGGACAATCTCAGGCATCCGCTGTTATTTCGGTCGCTTATGCACTTGTTAACCCAAGGATGACCGCTGAAGAACTAGGCAGCCTTGACAGTGACGGAATGGAAGGCGTAACCGAGATCAAAACAGCACTTGATGAGTGGGACACGCCAAAAAAGTCGCAGGAAGAGAGTTCAGATTCAGACTAGCCTTCTCGCTAGGAAGAACACTCGAGGAGCTTGAATCCACTATGTCATCAAGTGAGTTGATGGAGTGGATAGAGTATTTTGGGATAGAGCCTTTTCCAGCAGACAGGAATGAGATACAGATAGCGATGCTTAGCTCGTTAATATCTGCATCAAACGGAGGCAAAGCTAAGATGAATGATTTTATTTTGAGCGGAAAACAAAAAGTTGCTACAAGCATAGAAGATGCATCGGCAGATGACATCGATAAACTTTTGGAGGGATAGTAGAGATGGCAAAGGTCGGAACGGTTGTTATCGAAATTGATGCAAATACGGCTAAGCTCGTACAGGGCATCAAAAAATCAAACAATCAGATAAGCAAAATGCAAAAATCAGTTAACCGTGCTAAGAGCAGCATGGCGAACTTCGCAAAAGCAGTTATAGGCATTTACGCTGTCGAAAAAGCCTTCTCTTCCGCCGCAAAAGCTGCTACAGCCTTCATCAAAACCGCTGCACAATTCGAGCAGTACGAAACCACTCTAAGGTCAATCACCGGATCAAGCGAACAAGCTAAAAAGTCTATGGACTGGATAAGTGATTTTACGGCAAAGACCCCGTTCAAACTAGCGCAAGTTACCGAGGCCTTTGTCAAGATGAAAGCTTACGGTCTTGACCCGACAGACGGTACACTCAAAACGCTTGGGAATACTGCAAGTGCTATGGGTAAAGACATCAATCAAGCAGTCGAAGCCATGGCAGACGCGGTTACGGGCGAGAATGAAAGGCTAAAAGAGTTTGGGATCAAAGCGTCAAAGCAAGGTGAAAAGGTAGCCTACGCATGGTCAGACAGCTCAGGAAAATCAAGAAATATTGTCATTAAAAATAACAAAGATATGATAGAGTCTACTCTTAATGCTATTTTTAATGAAAAATATATAGGTGCGATGGAAGCTCAGTCTAATACATGGAACGGCATAGTCTCAAATATGTCTGACAAGTGGACTATGTTCAAAAGAGATGTTATGAGTGAGGGGCTGTTTGTCTATTTTAAGTCTTTGGCTCGTGTTATCTCCAGCTACATGAGTGCTGCGTTTGGGGATGCGAAAAGTTCCGCAAAAAGGTTCAGTGATGGAGCAATCGAATATGTCAATGGTATTATTAGAGCAATGGGTTTCCTTAAGGATGTGATAAGTGGGATGTCCTTAGCGTTTAAGGCTATAGAGTATGCCGTACTTTTCATGTCCAAGGCTGTAATGCAGGCACTTAATGCGCCGATGCAGGCTATAAATTATCTCATTGACAGGTATAACGCACTAGGAGATGTACTAGGCTATCAAAAGGCCAGCATGAAAGCACCAACTATCGATACTACATGGACTGACTCAACAATGGCACAACTCAAAAAAGAGATGAGCAGTATCGTCGATGATCTTGCGAATGACTCTGGACAGAAATTGGCTGAAAAAGTCATAGGTAAAACTAAAGAGGGCATCGCAGGGGTAACAAGCGAACTTGACAAGCTAAGCTCTAAAAAGGATGAGTATAGAGACACGCTTGATTTGATCGGTGCAGGATATGGAGGTTTGTCCACATCTTCAAAAAAAGCGGCCAAAGGAGCAGACACACTCTATAAGAAATATCTGGAGCTTACGGGACAAAAAGATAAACTATTTCAATTTGATGTAGATAAGACCATGAAAGAGTTTATCAAGAGTGGTAAATACTCTGCGGGGCAATTGTCGAAAATATATGATGCCATGTGGGAGAAATACAAAAAAAGCGGTGAAGATGCGAACAAAGGTATCGTATCGACAATACAAGAGGCAGTATCATCTATAGCAAACGCATATCGTGACGGGGGCATGGCCGCAGTGGGTGATCAGATAGGGGACATGGTAGTAAATGGACTAAATTCTGTAATGTCAGGGCTAGGCACTGCGCTTGAAGCGGTTGGTGCCTTGTTTAGTTCCCAAGTCACACAAGCAGAGATCGATGCTTCTGTAGGGCAGGTTGAATTTAATGATGATTCTTTGAAAAATTTGGAAGCCGTGTTCGAGAATGCACAATATCCGATGCTTGAAGTGACCAATAAGATGTATAAGCATATCAGGAATATGGACGCAAATTTCTATTCTATTGCAAGAGCTATGTCTTCTCAGGCTAGCTCTGGGGGCATAGACCTCACAGGCGTGAATTTTGTAGATACATTTGAGTCAGGATTCCTTGGTTTCAGCTCAAAGTCCATTTCGCTTATCGGGACTGGGTTGAAATTTGAACTTCAAAACCTAAGTGAGCTTATGGATGAAGCTACCTTGTCTGTACATTCATATACAACTAAATTAGTTAAAAAATCATCATGGTGGGGATTGAAAAAAAGTTCAAAAATAAGAGAAACCTACAAGGATCTTCCAACTTCTGTTAGGGATGATATAGCAAAAAGTTTCGCAAACGGATTTGAATCTATTTTGACAGCTGGAGTAACTTTAGGTCTGGGCAAGATCGACTTAAAACAATTACTTTTAGATTCTGAGGTTGATTTAGGTAAAATTGACTTTACGGAGCTAAGTCCAAGTGAAGTAAGTGATAGACTAAGCCAGGTGTTTAGTGAGGCTTTTAGTGGTGTAATTGCAGGAATTGATGGTCTAGATGCCTTAACTGATAGATATGCTAAAAATTCTGAATATGCACTTGAAACACTGAGTCGGATAGCAGTGCAATATGACCAAGCTGCCCATATGTTTATGCTTATCGGCAAAAAGTTTGAAG
>JBEWPZ010000049.1:8996-12651 GCA_047689535.1 Candidatus Sulfurovum kebritense
CAGGGATATTTGGAAAAACTAAAGAAGCAGGAGAGACGTGGGAACAATTTATCACTAAAATGGTCGACACAACTTACACGGCGCAAATGCAGATACTTGATATTGTTGATTCAACTGGCGGGTTAACAGAGTTCCAAGACGCTATGGGTGCGTTTATGAGTGGTTTCTACACTGATTCCGAACAGCTTGGATTTTTGACAAAATCTATGGAAGCCTCATTTGAAACACTGGGTATAGAGATGCCTAAGACCAATGCAGAGTTCAGGAGGCTACTTGAGACTATGGACACGAGCACCGAAGAGGGGGCTTATTTATACGGACAAGTGTTATTGTTAGCAGACAGTTTCAACGCAATGACTGATGCCTCAGAAGATCTAGGCACATCAATGAAAGATATGATACAGGGCGTATCCGATGCCTGGCTTGGGAATCTAAGCTATCTTTCTTTACAGCAAAAAGCAGAATATGCAAGTGGATTACTTAGATCAGGTCTTTCAGATGAAGCAGGAGCAATAAATACGGTTGATGCAGCGAAGAAAGCGGCTGAGATAGCTCTTCGAACTACAAGTACAAAAGAAGAGTATATACCGGTGTTCGAAAGGTATATATCTGAACTTGAAAATGAAGTAGAGGATGCAAGTCGTACAGATTTGCTTAATGAACTCAGAGAATTGAAATCAGAGGTTGTTGAACTCAGGACAGCAACAATAGATGCGTATATTCACACAGGCGCGACGGCGTGAGAAGCAAGGAGAAGATATGGCAACAATAGGTGAAGAAGTAAACGGCGAGCTGATAAGTACAAATGTAACAGATAGCACAGATACTTTTGATAACACACTTAAAATGAATTATCCATCAAATATAAAATTCCAAGATGGCGATAGTATATACCAAAACACAGGTGATACTATTTATGTTGATAATTATGACAGTGATGGTAGTTATGTAAAAGGAGATATTGTTTATGACAATGGTTTGGTAAAAAAAGTAACTGCAACTACTGGAGATGTCCCCAAGCAACCAGGCGAATACACAGGCGTTGATACAAATTTTGATAGCTCAACTTGGACTAAGAGATATATGAAAATAAAAGATATTCCTCCCGGATTAACGAAAGGCGGGATCTCCTCTAATGCACTACATAAAACAGAAACCCCAAAAGGGTTTTTTATGAAACCAGATGAGACCAAAATGTATGTCTTATATAATACAAAAATTAGGCAATACACAATAAATAAAACTGATAATTCACTAACTATTACGGATGACCAAACAGAAATTTCTACACAAACCTCTGATATAAAAGCCATTTATATCAGTAGTGCTGGGGATAAAATATATGAGGTTGATAATAATTCAGACAAAATACACCAAACAACTTTAAATAGTCCTTGGAGCTTATCAGATGTTTCATACATAGGGGACAGTACAATATTGCCTAATCCTGTAGGAATTGAGTTTAATCCAGATGGGTCAACGTTGTATATTTTAGCGGCAAGCGGGGCAGACACGCTGCTTCGTTCATTCTCTTTGAATACAAGTTGGGATATATCGAGTAAATCTACAATAGCCACGAAAACGTTTTCTGATAAAATTTACAATAAGGTTAAATTTGGCGATGGTGGGGATGTTGCTTATTTGCTAAATTCAGCAGATGGGGAATTAGATGAGGCTACATTTGGTGTAGCTTATGATGTATCCAGCTTAACCATAAATTCAGAAAATTTAACAATATCTTCTCATGATATTCCGTCAGATTTGGGCTGGGAAAGTGACGGAGGATATGCCTATATATTAACAGGCGGAGATGCTAAAATAAGGCTATATATAGCAAATACTCCTTGGACAGCATACTCTTTGGAGTATGCTGTTTTGCCTTTTCGTTATTCGGAAACTAGGGGAGGAAGTTTATATGAATATTATATTGGCAGCTGGTTTTATATTGTTACCACAACAAAAGATGGCTCAAAGGTTAAGGATAAAGTTTTACGTGAAGATTGGTTAACGCAACTAGACGAAGATTCTATTGAAAAACCAGCAGTATTAACCTCTAACGGTTCATGGCTCCCCCGTACTATAATATATAAAGAAGGGGAAGGTTTATATGCAAGAACAAACGTCGACGCCGCCATAGAGTATAAAACTATTAACGATTATCAGATTACACCAGTTAACAATGTTAATGAAATTAACGGTTTCAACAAGATAGGATATTCTAATCCATATAGACCTTTTGACAGCGCAAATATAACACCAGCGATATTTGCAAGTCCTATGAACTATACAGTAAAAGGGTTAGAGAGTTTTAACTCATTTACACTTGCAAAAGTATTGGCTTCATATGTTATTTATAGTTTTACATTACCCACGGGCGACCCCAATTATGATCTTTGGTTAGATGGTGTTGAGGTAGCAAGTGGCGGTAACGGCATAGTTAAAACAGACAGGGTCAATATTGATTGTCGTAGAGACGCTGGCGGCATACTCTCAAAATACCCAACAACAGTGATTTTTTATGCAGATCATCAAATGCCAATAGGCTCAACTGTGACCATATCTCTTACACACGATGAGAATGTCTCGTTAGGGGACTTCCCACTGAACAACTCAATCGCAGGTGGATTTACAGATATGCAGTTTACCCATGGCATACAGGACTTCAACGACTATACCCCCGACGCTTGGGGGAATATTCCCGAATCGACAAAAGCAATCGTTACCAAGTTCAATATAACAGTAGATATTTACTTAGAAAATTACGATCATTGTGTTTCATTGAATGAGTCTATAGCGGGGAAATATGTCACTATAGACGGGAGTGACAGCGGGGGGGAAGCTGCTGATAGTTTGAGTGTGTTTTCCAGTCTCATCAGGAGGGTGAGAGTAACTTCCGCCACTTCAAAAACTATTGTTAAAGACGGAGAGATTTTTCGTATGGCTGGGTTTAATATCGGCGTTCAGGAGATAGTATGACAATACCTATTTACGATGAATCAATATTACCGTGTATCACTTTCCCGCTAGAAAATACTCATCAAGAAACAAAAAGGTATCTTGGTGGCAAGGCTATAACAGGCGAGGCATATGCAAGTATTAGTTTGATCGCAAAAGATGATAATGAAGCAAAAGCATTGTATGATTTTTGGGTAACCGACTGTAATTATGGTTTAGAGCCATTTTTGATTCCTTTACCTGTGTTTGGAAGAAATGCAGATACTTCCGCCCCAGCCCTCCTCGTAAAATTTATAGGAGATGCAAAGGATACAAAAGTAGCTAATCATTGGACGGCTAAAAGAAAATTAAAGATATTGGGGGCCATTCATTATGTTATTGACGATCAGGGGCAATTTGTAGTAGATGATGCTGGTGATTATATTATCACGGACAGTGGCGAGATAAATACTTATAAGGAGGTTATTTATGGGAACAGCTAATTTGACGGATGTATTGAACGGTGAAGATAGGGAAACTATAGAGGCTATCATAGATGAAGAGACTGGAGATATTCGAATTAATTTGGCTCAAAAAGCCAATATCAATGGAGACAACACTAAAAAATTTAAGGTGGCAAATGCTGAAACTGATGATGAAGCTATTAGTAAGTCACAAGCTGAAACTCTAATAAGCAATATTGATCTTTCAGGCAAAGCAG
>JBEWPZ010000050.1:0-12632 GCA_047689535.1 Candidatus Sulfurovum kebritense
AGCGCTGGTCTCATAAGCCGGAGGTCGAGGGTTCAAGTCCCTCTCTTGACACCATTCAATTTTAACATTATAAAGACCTTTATAAATTCGTTATACTAGTTATTTAGTAGTTCTACATATACATTACTTCTTCTAATAAAATTCAAAGGTGTCGTCATCTCTTCCGTCGGTTGGGGAATAGGTTTATTTTCTAATTCCTGTTGTAAAATGTGATTTAACTCAAACGATATTTCATATAGCGAAACATTTTATTTAAAATAATTTCTTGGTTTAACTTTAATGATAATGAAGATTTGATAATATTTTCTAATCTTTTATTTAAATATATTGGTTGAGTCATCAACCTTACATTTTTTAATAGTAAAAAATTATACAAAGGTGTGATTTTACCTATGGTTTATTTGATTAATGCAGAAGCTGGGCCCACAAAAAAGAACAATGGGATGAAGACAGTAGATATGGCGTGGGATATTTTTTTAAGGAAAAATGATTTAGCTATTTCTTATGAACGCTTTTCAATCAGGCTACATGATACAAGTATTCAAGTAACAAATAAAATAAAACTCGATTATCAGGGTTCTTTGGATTTTAATTTTGATGCATTAAACCATGATGATATTCTTGTTTACTGGGGAGATTTTTTACATGCCCAACATTACCATCAAAAAGATCTTCATAAACTCACAAAGAAACCTAAGAGTCTTTCTAGACGATTTATTAAGTCTATGTTTTTCAGGGATAAAAACATAAAACTAGATAAAGAAAGCTATATACCTTATGTGCAAAATTTTTATCTGCCAAACTGTAAGCAAAAGAGATGGAAAGAGACAATTTCTTTTGGTACAACACTGGTTGGAGACAATGATTTTGATATATTCAGTCAAGAAGAATATCAACAATCATTTTACTCATTTATTAATGGCTTAGATAGAATGTGGACTCGTGATGTTATGAGTGCAACACAAGTTTCCCATATTAGAAATGATTATCAATGCAATTATTTAGGGATTGATGCCGCACTTCTGGTTGATACGAAAGATTATGAAGCTGTTCTTGATGAACCTACATTTGAAATTCCAAAACCCGAATATATTCTCACACACTTTGCACGATCAGAAGAAGATATCAATAAACTAATGAATTTTACGGTTTCTCTAAAAGAAGAAATGAATATGCCACTTTATTGGATCCCGTGGCTCAACCCTTTGAATCATGAAAGGTTTGCATCCCTTGAAGCTTCTTTAAAAAAGTCAGTTGAAGATATTAATACAGAAAGTTATTCCGATATTATTCATTTATTAAAAAATGCAAAGCTAGTGATTACTGATACTTATCATCTTACATTGATAGCATGGCGTCTTGGTATTCCTGTAGTATGTCTTGGTGCTGGATTGCAATACCCAATGTCAACAGTAGATGATAAGAAAAAAGAGGTTTTTTATATGATGCATAATATGCTACCTTTTTACTTTTTTACAGAACAGTTGGATGATAATGAAAGAGTCGAAGAGTTTATCCAATTTACAAAAAAGGAACTTGAGAATGGGCGTGCCATAAATAATATTGTTGATAAGATTAAACATCAGGCTGAAAGTGTTGAAAAAGATTTGGCAAATTATTTTCGAACGGCATTGAATCTAACTGAGAAGTAGAGATCTAATAAAAAAAAGATAAAAACTATATTATCTATACTGCCGATAATCACGATGAAATAAATCATTATATTGATAGTTAGGCAATGATCTTGTTCGGTTCATTATTATGTGAATAAATAAATATTTAAATCTCTATTCAAAAAATTATAAATTAATCTTAAAAAATATAAAAATATGCTATGCTTGTAAGCAAAGGCGTTAATTAGTAATGCATAATTTACATTTTTAAGGAGTTAATGATGGTTAAAAAGATCGCAGTCGCTTTATCTTGTATGGTATTTGGTAGTACATTGAATGCAGCAGATGTTTCTGAAGGGAAAAAATTTATAGGTTTGGAAGCTGGAATGGCAAAGATCCAAGCTGATACGTTAGCGGGACCAGATCATGAAGGTGACGATGTAGAGTTTGGTTTCCGTCTGGGTGCCCAAAATGATACATGGAGAACGATGCTGGTTTTTGATTATTTTGATAGTTCTGATGATGACCAGAATTATGAAAAAGGGTTGGTACAATTTGACTACTATCTCTTCAACAATGAATCTGAAACCTTCTCTTTCCGTCCTTTTATCGGTCTGAATGTTGGATACATGAACTATGAATCTACATATATCGATGAGAATGGATTCCTTTATGGTGGACAGGCAGGGGTTATTGTTGGAATCACTGAGAGCGTAGATCTCGATGTAATGTATCGATACTCTTTTACAGGTGCAGACCAGACAGACCATGTTGAAGGTTTAGTTGTAGGGTTTAATTACTTTTACTAATAAAGGGAAGGATTTATTATGATGAAAAATATTTTAGTCATATTTACATTTTTACTTGCTGTTGCTTTAACAGGATGTGGAAGTAACAGTAAGCCGAATGGTGCACCGGGTAGTGACGGAAACATTACTGCACCAAACTACAGTTTGGTAGCGGTGCCTGATGTGATTGATATCAATGAAGTGGATCAAACAAAAACATTAAAGTTGTATCTCAATGATAATGATGCGCTTGAACCTGTTGCAGGGAAAGTGATCAAGGCACAGTTATTTGAACAGACGAATGGTACATTGAATACCTATAGTTTGACGACGGATGCAAATGGATATGTCGGGTTTGAATATACTGCTCCACCTGCAAATCAAGGATTGCCGAGTGAGTCACTGGTTATCACATTTCAGTTAGAGAATACAACATTAGAGAAAAATGTAACCATCAGCTTTAACGGAACTACAACGAGTGGAGATGATGTCAACACGACGGGTTACCAGCTTGTAGCAGTACCGGATGTGGTAGATATCACGGCAGAAGGAGAGACTGCGAATATCGATCTCTACCTCAATGATATGGTGGACCTTGTTCCGGTATCCAACACAGTCATCAGAGCACTGGTATTTGACCAGACGAACGGTACACTGGATACTTATGAGGTTGCAACGGACGGTAACGGGCATGCACCGTTTGTCTATACTGCACCGAACAACTTGCCGGCATCTTCTTTGGTCATTACGTTCGAAGTGAAAGATGGAGCACCGGCGCTTGAGAAGAATGTGACTGTGACCTTTAACGGAAGTACTACGCCTGGAGATGATGTCAATACGACCGGGTATCAGCTTGTAGCAGTACCTGACATTGTAGATATCAATACAAGTGGACAGGTTGCAGATATCGATCTCTACCTCAATGATATGGTGAACCTTGTTCCTGTATCCAACACAGTTATCAGAGCACTGGTATTTGACCAGACGAACGGTACACTGGATACCTATGAAGTTGAAACAGACGGTAACGGGCATGCACCGTTTGTCTATACTGCACCGAACACCCTACCAGCATCCTCTCTGGTCATCACTTTTGAAGTGAAAGGTGGAGTACCGGCACTTGAGAAGAACGTGACTGTGAGTTTTAATGGGAGCATAGCGACTGGGGACGATGTCAATACGACCAATTACGAACTGGTAGCAGTACCTCAGACTGTGGATGTATTGGAAGCAGGTGAGAGCAGAGCACTAGCACTTTACCTCTCGAATACAGCGACACAGAGTCCTGTGCCAAACCAGATGATCAGGGCTTTATGGTTTGATCCGAATAAAGGAACACTCAATACATATGCGGTAACAACAAACAGTAATGGTCAGGCTGTATTCAACTATACGGCACCGATGAACATCAGTGGATTATCAGACGTTAATATCACATTTGAAGTACTCAACGGTGATCCGGCACTTGATACGAATGTAACAGTATACTTTGGTACATCAACAGGAGCGAGTGTTGATACGACAGATATGAAACTCTGGGTAGTACCTGATGATTTCAATATTACAGAAGTTAACCAGACTCGTGCCATTGATCTTTATCTAGAAGATAATAGTACACATGATCTACTGCAAGGTATTGAGATCATCGCTGAGTTCTTTGACCCTAACTACGGAGTCTTAGATAGCTATAGCGGAACAACAGATGCGAATGGACATGTGACATTTGACTATACTGCACCTGAGACACTGCCGACTAGTGATCTTATTATTAGATTCAAAGTGCTACATGGCCAACCGGATCTCAGTGTGACTACAAATGTAAACTTTATCGGAGGACAAACGATAGATACGACCAATATGAACCTTTATGTCACACTTGATAGGATCGATGCGAATGCTACAGTCCCTGAATTAACAGAAGATATTGATATTTATGTAGAAGACAGTTTAAACAATGATCCACTGAAAGGTATTGAGGTAAGAGCGATCTTCTTTGATCCTGATTATGGACACCTTGATAAGTACACAGGTGAAACAGATGTAAATGGACATATTGTCTTTATATATACAGCTCCGGAAGAAAATCCTGGAAGTGACACCAACATCACATTTGAAATTGTGAATGGAAGTCCGACCATAGATGTGAATGTGTTACTAGACTTCTAAGAAAGAGTGAGCCGGTTTGGGCTCACTCTATTTATTACTGCATGACCTTTTTTAATCTTTTTTTCTCTATATTTACCCTATAATACGCTACAAAACATACAGACCAGGTGTAATTATGATCGATCTTAAATATCTCCAGAACAACTTTGAAGAAGCAAGTACAAAGCTTCAAAAAAAAGGCGTAGAGAGTGGCACATTAGAAAACCTTCAGGCACTTTTTATCCAGTTAAAAGAAGCAAATGCAGCCTATGAAAATGCAAGGGCAGAGCAGAACAGCATGTCCAAGCTCTTTGGCCAGTATAAAAAAGAGGGCAAAGATATTGCTGAACTAAAGGCTAAGGTTGATGCGAACAAAGAGGTGATGGCAACACTTCAGGAGAAAGCAAGAGAGGCAGAAGAAGCACTCTATACAGTGGCATTGGCAATCCCTAATTTTCCCGATGAGGGTGTTCCTGAAGGTAAAGATGAAGAGGAGAATGTTGAGCTTCGTAGAGTATTGGAGCCTAAAAGTTTTGACTTTGCACCAAAAGAGCACTGGGAGCTGGGAGAGAAGAACGGATGGATCGACTTTGAACGCGGTGTGAAACTTGCAAAGAGCCGTTTCTCTGTACTCCGCGGTGAAGCTGCAAGGCTGGAGAGAGCGCTGATCAACTTCTTTTTAGATACGAACAAGGGGAAAGGGTTTGAAGAGCTCTGTGTACCGTTTATGAATAATGCAGCCATGCTTCAGGGAACAGGCCAACTGCCAAAGTTTGAAGATGATCTTTTCAAGATAGAGGATGAAGATCTCTATCTTATCCCTACAGCAGAAGTACCTTTGACCAATATGTACCATGATGAAATTCTCCCTGAGAAGGAGTTACCGGTACTTATGACCGGATATACCCCATGTTTTAGAAAAGAGGCGGGGAGTGCAGGGCGTGACACCCGTGGTATGATCCGTCAACACCAGTTTGACAAGGTCGAGATGGTAGCGATCGCGCATCCGGAGAAGAGTGATGAAGTCTTTGAGATGATGGTACAGAATGCCTCTGATATTCTTACAGCACTCGGTTTGCCGCATAGAGTAGTCGAGCTTTGCGGCGGCGACCTTGGGTTCAGTGCAGCCAAGACGATAGACCTGGAGGTTTGGCTCCCGGGACAGAACAAGTACCGTGAGATCTCTTCGATCTCCAATACCAGGGATTTCCAGGCGAGACGTGCTAAGATCCGTTTCAAAGATGGAAAAAAGAACAGAATGGTGCATACACTGAATGGTTCATCACTTGCGGTTGGCCGTACGATAGTGGCGATCATGGAGAACTATCAGAATGAGGATGGAAGTATCTCTATACCTGCTGTACTGCAGAGGTATATGTAGGCTTTTAGGGAGTAGATAGCAGGGAACATGGAGTAGGTATGGAAGCATTTTAAAATGCTTTTGTTTTGAAAAGTGCGTCATTCTGAACTGGTTTCAGAATCTCCATGTGGTTAATTTGTCGGATAGGTCAGAGATTCCGGATCAAGTCCGGAATGACGTTTTGGATGACTCGGAGTTGTCCATATGGCGAGGTTTTAACTTCCCCCTCCAGACTTAAATAGTTTATTTTTGGAGAGATAGCATGGGTAACTTTGAAATGCTTCTATTTTGAAAAGTACGTCATTCTGAACTCGTTTCAGAATCTCCATGTGGTTAATTTGTCGGCTAGGTCAGAGATTCCGGATCGGGGTCCGGAATGACGTATTGGATGGTCTCTGTATTGTAGTCCGGAATGAGGTGTTAGATGGTCTCGGTACTGTCTGTATGACGTAACTTCAACTTCCCTTCCATACTCAAATAGCTGTTTAGCGCACCGATATAAGCTCTGGCACTTGCAAGCATGGTGTCCAAGCTCAAACCGTGTCCGATGATCGCCGGTTCATTTGCATTGAAGGTGACTTTTACCGTGACATTTGCCAAAGCATCTTTTCCTTCAGAGACAGACTTCACTTTATAATCAACAAGTTGTCCCTGATAACCGGTGATGCGGTCGATCGTTTTAAATACCGCATCTATGGTCCCGTCACCGATCCCTGCATCGGTGATATCTTCACCATTGTGTCTGATCGTGACCGCTGCACTGGGAACGCCGCCTGTTGAGTCCATAAGTTGCAAGGCAACCAATTCGTAAGCCTTTTCGATCGTTGTCATCTCTGAGGTGACCAAAGCACGGATATCATCATCATAGATATCTTTTTTCTTGTCAGCCAGCTCTTTAAAGCCCTCAAAAGCACTGTTAAGCTCCTCATCGCTCAAGGTAAAACCAAGTTTTGACAACTTGTCTTTGAAGGCCGCACGGCCGGAGTGTTTCCCTAATACCAAGGTATCATCCATATCCAAACCGATATCTTCGGGGCGGATGATCTCATAGGTCTCTTTGTGTTTCAATACACCATCCTGGTGGATACCGCTTTCATGTGCAAAGGCATTTTTACCGACGATCGCTTTGTTCGGCTGCGGTTCGATACCGGTAATGTTGGCGATCAGACGGCTTGCCGGATAGATCTCTTTTGTATTGATATTGGTATCAAAATCCTTGAATACATCCTGGCGTGTTTTGATCGCCATGACGATCTCTTCAAGGGCAGCATTACCGGCTCTCTCCCCCAAACCGTTGATCGTACACTCTACCTGTCTTGCACCGTTCATTATCGCTTCAAGCGAGTTGGCTACGCCCAATCCCAGGTCATTATGGTTGTGTACGGAGATAATAGCACGATCCTTCGTATACGCGCTCATCTCTTTCACCATCGCACCGATCTCACTGGGGAGTCTGAATCCTACCGTATCGGGCAAGTTGATCGTACTCGCACCGGCCTCTATCACTGCATCTGTGATCTCTTTCATAAATCCGATCTCTGATCGCCCCGCATCCTCGCAGCTGAACTCTACATCATCGACAAACTCTCTGGCATATTCGACTGCCCTTACTGCACGTCGGATCACTTCATCCGGTGTCATCTTAAGCTTGTGCTGCATGTGGATAGGACTGGTAGCGATAAAGGTATGGATACGCTTCATTTTTGCTGCCGCGACCGCTTCACCTGCCGCCTTGATATCAGAGTCAATGGCCCGTGCCAAAGAGCAGATCGTTGAGTTCTGTACACGCTGTGCGATCTTGTTGACCGCATCAAAGTCACCCGGGCTTGCCGCTGCAAATCCCGCTTCTATGATATCTACACCCAAACGCTCCAACTGTGCAGCGATCTGGATCTTCTCTTCAGTGTTCATCGATGCACCGGGACTCTGTTCACCGTCTCTTAATGTTGTGTCAAATATTTTTATTATTTCTTTATTCATTTTTATTACCTTGGGATACTTAAGCACTTTCATCTTTGTCATTCCGGACCTGATCCGGAATCTCTTTGGATGACCAATCAAGGAGACTCTGAAAATAAGCTCAGGATGACTGAAAGTAAAACTGTCTAATTCTACCGAATTAACGGTTAATTAGAAACATTAAATTATTTGGATTATTTTGATAAAAGCTATTTAAATACGACTAGTCGCATGAGCCAGCTGCTGAAGCTGACACAGTGTCAACAATCTCTTTTAAATAAGTTGCCTTAATGGCAAGTTTTTTATAAGAGACGTATTTGAGCTTTGCTTAAAGGGCGTTTATTTGGATAGAAGCAGCAGGAGAGTACTATCTTGTTTGAAAATTTTGTTCTGTTGTATAATGTTTTTCATAATACACTCCTTTTTTGAGAAATTATAATGGGTTTAAGATGAAAAGTCAAGGATAGTTTTTATCCTTTACTTTTCTGTATCCTCATCCTTTTGGTCTGTAGAGGTCTCTTCCGAATCCTCTACACCTTTTGGTTTATGGACAAGACGGCTTGGCATGTCGTGCTCTTTTTCATAGTCATAGATGATCTTCTGTACGGTTTTACCTTCGATCACCTCTACATCTAGAAGCTCAGCTGTCATTTTTTCTATGGCACCTTTATAGTCACGGAGGGTCTGTTTGACAAAGTCGTAGTGTTCTGTAAGTGTTGCTTTGATATGTGCATCAATAGACTCTGACATCTTCTCACTGTATTCAGTGACCGCACCGGCACCACCGAGGAAACTGTGTTCACTTCTCTTGAGTACCATGAGTCCCGCCACATCACTCATCCCATAGACGGTGATCATATCTTTGATGATCGCAGTGGCGCGGTCAAGGTCGTTACCTGCACCTGTACTGATCTCACCCAGAAAGACCTCTTCGGCAGCACGTCCGCCAAGGAGTACATCGATCTCAGCGAGCAGTTCATGCTTCTGTTTGAGGAACCTGTCTTCTTCATCAGGGAGGTGAAGGGTATATCCCAATGCGCCCATCCCTCTAGGGATAACAGAAACTTTTGTGACACGTGATGCACCCTTGGTGAGCTCTGCCATCAATGCATGGCCACTCTCATGATAGGCTACGATCCGTTTCTCCACTTCTGAGACTTTACGGTTCTTCTTCTCCAGACCGACAAAGGTTCTCTCTATCGCTTCGAGCAGGTCAGATTGATCGATCTTCTTTTTATTGTTACGTCCTGCAAGCAATGCTGCCTCATTGATGATATTGGCAAGGTCGGCACCGGCAAGACCTGCTGTCTGTTTCGCTACCACTTCCATATCTACTTTACTGGAGAGCTTGACATCTTTTGAGTGTACCTTCAGGATCGCCAAACGCCCTTCATAGTCAGGTTTGTCTACGAGTACCTGTCTGTCAAAACGCCCTGCACGCAATAGTGCAGCATCCAGTGTCTCCGGTCTGTTGGTAGCAGCCAGGACAATGACCGGCGTATTGGCACCAAATCCATCCATCTCTGCAAGCAACTGGTTGAGTGTCTGTTCGCGCTCATCATTTCCACCCATCTGCCCGCCGCTGGCACGTGATTTACCGATCGCATCGATCTCGTCGATAAAGATGATGGCAGGTGCCTCCTTTTTGGCCTGTGCAAAGAGGTCACGGACACGGCTCGCACCCACACCTACAAACATCTCGATGAAGGCAGATCCGCTGACCGAGAAGAATGGTACTTCGGCTTCACCAGCGACTGCTTTGGCAAGGAGTGTTTTACCTGTACCCGGAGGTCCGACAAGCAGTACCCCTTTTGGGATCTTTGCTCCAAGTTCCATATAGCGCTCAGGATACTTGAGAAAGTCTACGATCTCTTTGACCTCGTCTTTTGCCTCTTCGACTCCCTGTACATCATCGAATTTTGTATCCGGTTTTTCCGAGCTGATCAATTTGTCTGCTTTGCCGGCACCCAGAATGCCTCCACCCATACCTTTGGACATCTTACGCGCCAGGAAGATCCAGATGGCAAAGAAGATAATGATCGGCAGAAGCATACTGAACATCTCAGAAAAGAAACCGTTTCCGATTACACCTTCATATTTGATCCCTTTTTCTTCAAGTAGGGGGATGAGTTCCCTGTCCAGAGCCGGCACATTGCTTGCACTGTAGCGTGTCTTTGTTCCGTTGGGATTGGCTGCGATCGCTTCGATGGTACTTGAGGCGATCTTGACACTTTCGACATTGCCCTCTTTGATCTGTTTTTTGATCTCAGAGTAGGTGACACGTTTGGTTTGTGTAACCTGTTGACTTCCCATCATATTTCCAAGGCCGTCACCGCCTCCGTCACCTACCATGAGCTTGAAGATTATGATCACTACGATAGAGAATATCGCAAATGCAAGTAACGGATTTTTATTAAAAAAGTTATTGTTGTTATCATTATTGTTTTGATTTTGGTTTGGATTAGCCATTTATTTCCTTCTTATAGACGAGGGTTACCCATTCATCTTTTTCTATTCTATCTATTAAAGTGAGTTCCTGGTACGTACCAAGAAGATTTTTCTCTTTTTTATCTAAAATCCCCGAAAGTATCAGGTATCCATTCTCTTTTGTAGCTTTTTTCAGATCTTTTGCGATAAACTTGAGTACATCAGCAATGATATTGGCGATCACTACATCATATGAATCTTCGGTTTTATTCACAGAGCCTTCCCAAAGTTTATCATAAGTTTCATCATTTAACGAAAAGTTCTCTTGTGTGCTTTTGACAGAGATCGGGTCCGTATCACAAAGTTCTACCGTAGCCCCAAGCTTCTTTGCTGCAAGGCCCAATATCCCTGAGCCGCATCCTACATCGATCACCCTGTCTCCCGCTTTGACATATTCAGAGATCGCCTGCAGACAGGAGAATGTTGTTGCATGGTGACCTGAACCAAAAGCCAATGCCGGATCGATCTTGATATTGATCAACCCCTCTTTGGGGGCATACCAGCTTGGAAAGATATAGAACTCTCCCGCTTCAATGGGCTGTACCGAATCCTGGTAGGCTTTGATCCAGTCTTTGTTCTCTTTCTCTTCCAGGCTGAAGCTCATCTCAATGCCATCGAATGCTGCCAAAGCATCTTTAACCGAAGTTAAATCATCTTCTGACCGGATAATTACTTTTCCTCTTCCCAGCTCTACACTGTCATCAAGGAGATTGGCAATAAAGTCAGCGATAAACTCTACATAGGTATCATCAAGTGTGATGGTCAGCTCGTGATAGGTTTTCTTCATTATATGTCCCGTGTTGTTAATGTGCAACTAGTTGCATGAGCTTTCTGCTGAAGAAAACTTAGTGTTAGCGTAGTCAAATGGACTTTGTTCATTTGGCGTCCTTAACAGCAATAAATGCTTCTTCAAGGTCCAGCGTTCCTTCATAAAACGCTTTTCCCACGATCGTACCGTCGATGCCTGCTTCGATGAGGGCATTGATATCTTTCATGTCTTTCAGTCCGCCGCTGGCGATAGTCTCAACACCTGAAGCCTCTTTGATCGCCAAGGT
The DNA here is from genome assembly GCA_047689535.1 of Candidatus Sulfurovum kebritense. Classification (GTDB taxonomy): domain Bacteria; phylum Campylobacterota; class Campylobacteria; order Campylobacterales; family Sulfurovaceae; genus Sulfurovum; species Sulfurovum kebritense. Next base: position 11,408 of record JBEWPZ010000050.1, read on the forward strand.
AAAGTCGACATTGACCCCCGTCATCATTCCATCTCTGCCTACATCGGTACAGATGATCGCTTCAACGCCGGCATGGGCAAATTCGCGTGCAAGATCGGTCGCTTTCATATCACTGACCTCTCCCCATCCCTCTACGGCGACCATACCGTCGATCGCATCGATACCTACGACGATAGGGTATTTTGCTGCCATCTCTTTCACAAAGTCAGGGTCTTTCACCGCCACTGAACCAAGGATCAGCCTGTCGATACCAAGATCAAGATACATCTTGATCGTCTCTTCATCACGGATACCGCCGCCAAGCTCAAGCTTGAGGTTGCAGTTTTCACGTATCTTTTTGATCTGCTCCAGGTTCTCAGGTTTCCCCGCAAATGCACCGTTGAGATCTACCAGGTGTACCCACTGGCTGCCCAACTCTTCAAATCTTTTAGCGACCTGCCAAGGCTCATCTGAGTAGATCTTTGCTGAATCCATCAAACCTTTGCTGAGTCTTACGGCTTTCCCGTCTTTGAGGTCAATCGCTGGAAGTATGGTCATTTGACACCTCGTGTCAAATGAAGTGAGGAGTGCAAATCGCTTCGCTCCAGTGAATAGTGAATAGTGAATAGTGAATAGTTTTGGTATGCATTGCAAAGCAATGCTGTTGTTTGATATTGCATGTTGTTTCCCTTATAGCTTGACAAAATTTTCTATGATCTTAAGGCCGTTTTCATGGCTCTTTTCAGGGTGAGGCTGTATACCGAAGATGTTACCGTTCTGTACTGCCGATACGAACGGATATCCGTAGTGCGTTTTTCCGATTGCATACGCATCATCACACACAGCATGGTAAGAGTGTACGAAGTAGAGGTAGAACTCTTTTGGAAGTCCTGCAAACACCGGTGTCTCTTTTTGTACGAAAAGCTCATTCCATCCCATATGCGGTACTTTGTGAGGATGGTCAAATTCGGCTTCATTGAAAGCCACTACTTTCCCCGGAATCAACCCGAGCCCCTCATTCGAACCGAACTCTTCGGAGCTTTCAAAAAGCAGCTGCATTCCCAGGCAGATACCCATCAACGGTTTGCCTGAAGCTGCATATACCTTGACCGCTTCATCCATACCATTACGTCTGAGGTGCTCCATCGCATCACCGAATGCACCTACACCGGGAAGAATAAGCTTATCATATTGATCCAGTTTTGAGGGGTCACTCTGTACTTCGATTTCGGCACCCACACTTTTA
>JBEWPZ010000015.1:0-44103 GCA_047689535.1 Candidatus Sulfurovum kebritense
AAAAGGTGGAAATAAATCAGAGCATTATGTTGTCCTGATTTTTCAGGCCATTATAGATGATCTAGGAAGACTTACAGAAGCCTGTAGGGTGGGTGGAACCCACCAAATGTGCGAAACCTACGCCTATGACAACAACGGCAACAGACTCTCTACAACCGTAAACGGAGAAACCACTACCGCGTCCTATACACTAGATGATCAGCTGGAAGTCTATGGGGACAATAGCTATAGATATGATGATGACGGGTATTTGATAGAGAAGATCACGCCGGATGGTACGACTACTTACACTTATGGGACGATGGGAGAGCTATCTAGGACAATAACGGAGTGTTCACCTCGCTCCCATTCGTCCCCGATGGGAGTGCATACGGAAGTCAGATAAACAGTAAACGCTGAAATCCATCGCTAGATGGCAGAGAGATAAAAGATGTCAGTAAACCCAAGACGCATCTATGGCGGTATCATGGAAAAACGCTATCTATGACAATAGTTTTAAGACAGGGTTTGTATAATCGCCATAACACAGAAATATGGAGCAATCATGGTAAAAGATATCCTTCCCGTACAGGCCTATAATGAGATCAAAGCGAATATCGGCAACGGCAGACCTACTGTGCTCTCTTTCGGAATGAGTCACTGCTACAGCTGCATCGCGATGTCCAAGGTCTTTTATGAGATAGTGCAGGAGCATCCCGAACTTCAGATATACTCGATAGACTCCCAAAAAGACCGCATTATCAGCCGGGATATCTACAAACTCAAAGAGATGCCGGCACAGATTTTTTTTGATGAGAACGGCGAAGAGGTATTCAGGCATACCGGAGCATATAAAAAACCGGTAGCGGAAATCATACTGAAAAAGTATGGGTTTGCACTCTAGAATTTCATGGCTTCAGCGAGCGTTGAGATACTGCCGTGGTAGAAGTATTGTCCCAGTCCCAGCGTGAAGATCAGGTCACCGTAGAGTGCGTGAACAATGGAGACAAAAAGAAGAGAGCGCGAACGCAGATACAAGTAGGCAAAAAAGAGACCTCCGATGAATGTCAGTGCCACAGCGATCCAGTTATGAAAGATGATATGCATATAGCCAAACAGGAGTGCATTGAAGAGTATTGAAAGTGTAGGGTTTTTGATAAGATCGCGATAACGGTGGAAAAAGAAACTTCTATAGATCAGCTCCTGCGGATAGACCGAAAGCAGCGGATAGAAGAGCATCACCAAAACCCAGAGCAGCGGCTCTTCCCTGATCAGGCCAAAGAGAAGATCCGGTGCGATAGCGTAGAGGACCAGTGCTGAAATGATAAAGAGTATGACGCTCTGTAAAGCAAGCGTTTTATAAGGGATGAGAGGTTTGATTACCCATAGAGCAGTTCTGTTAAAATGTTTGTCTCTGAGAAGCAGGATCGCAGGGATCGTAGCCATGAGCCAAAGCAGGGGAAGGATCAGATGGGGTGACCAGAGATAGATCGCTGCCGGCAAGAGTACAAACATGGCAATCAGTTCTATGATGAGATAACGCTTTGATGGTACTGATTTCACACGCTTTATCCCCTCAATCTTTTCTCTTTAATTAAAGTGTAGCAAAAAAAAGTAATAGTTCGAAAACCGTGTCTTGAAATATTATTCTGAAGAGTTGCCGGCAACGTTCAGTATATTTCTGAGTGATTTTGAAAAGCTTTTGACCAGGTGCATATCATTGATGGCGATGGTGGTCATCTCCGACTTGATACGGGGATTTTTTGCCATATCCTCGATGAGCTCCATACTGTTCTTGTAGGACTCGGCGATCTTTTTATAGATCTTTTCCAGTTCAGCTATGGCACCTTCGTCCCCTGCTCTTGCTTGATGAAATGCCAAAACAGTTTTGAGTATCTGGTAACGGAGGTTTTTATAGAATGTGAGCTCTTCGCTGTTGGCAGCATTATAGAGCCTGTTGATATCGATCAGCATATCCTTGATCGATTTTGCCGCAGTGGCGAGATAGACATTCTGCCGTGAAAGTCTGTCAAGCTGGGACTGGTAGGCTTCGCTGCTGTTTTTTGCAGAGAGGGAGGAGCTGTAGCGGTAGATCTCCCCCTCGATCAGTCGGATCTTTTCGTAGAGTTTGTCATAGGAGAGGTCAAAGTTCTGATCATACTTTTCAAGCAGCTTATCCACAGAGTAGCTCTTCTCAAGAGCCTGCGGAGGGGGAATATTGATCACCAGGAGGGCATACTCCTCGATCTTGTCGGCAAGGTGTGTGATCTCTTTTTCGAGTGCTTCGAGTGCAAGGTCCGGTACATCGGTCGGCACATTGTGTATGAAGTGGGTAGGGGGTTTGACCTTCACAGCAAAAAAGCCTTTCACCCATGAAGCAAGTTTGCCGATAAAGGGGTACCAAATCATCACACCTACCATATTGAAAAAAGTATGGAAAAGTGCGATTCTTACAACATCATCAACCCCCTGCATATAGAGGTTAAAAGGGATAAGAAGCCATGAGAGTGTCAGAAGTACTATCAGTGCTGTGGAGAAGTTGAAAACAAGGTGTGCAACTGCTGTACGTTTTTTGTCAGAAGTCCCACCGATCGCACCCATTATCGCGGTGACGGTGGTTCCGATATTGGCACCTACTACGAATGCAGCCGCCGCTTCAAAGGATACCATATGGGTAAAAAGTGCACTCTGGATGATCGCAACTGAGGCTGAACTCGATTGGATCACAGCAGTAATAGCCATGCCGATAAGGGCAAACCAGTACGGAGAGACAGAGAGATAATCAGAGAGATCGAACTCTTTGGAGAAGACCTCAAAGCTCCCTTTCATCCCCTCCAGTCCCAAAAAGATGAGTCCAAACCCCACCATCATTCCAAAATAGTTTCTCCATCTTCCCGACTCATTTGCCAGTACTCCGCCCAGTCCTCCCAGCCCGATCATAACATAGGAGAGGAGTTTGATATCCATTTTAAAACCGATGAGCGCTACGATCCATGTGGTGACGGTGGTCCCGATATTGGAGCCGAAGATGACACCGATGGCACTGCCGAGGTTCATCAACTGTGCGCCTACAAGCGAAAGGGTCATGAGTGTCACGACCGAAGAGCTTTGGAAGAGGGCAGTGGCCCCCAGACCGGTCAAGAGGCTTTTGAACTTTGTTGCCGTGGCATTTTGAACGATACGCTTAAACGCACGACCCGCAGCAATCTTGATCTGGGCTTCAAGATAGAGCATTCCGAACAAAAAGAGTCCAAGTCCTGAAAAAGCTTCTATCCAGACGATGATACCCTGCATCCCTTGTATCCTTTTGGTTTGAAACCAGTTGATATCTATATTATATTCGATTTTAATGAAAATTAACCCTTTGATTACATTCATCCATAACCAACATTATGATAAAATCACGACAAATTATAATCATGATTACAATATAAAGGCTGGCATATGGCAAAAAAAGAGATCAAAAAAGCAGTTTTGGCTTACAGTGGTGGGCTGGATACAAGTATTATTCTCAAATGGCTACAAGATGAGTATAACTGTGAAGTGGTGACCTTTACAGCAGACCTGGGGCAGGGTGAAGAGGTAGAACCTGCACGTCAAAAAGCACTTGACCTGGGGATCAAAGAGGAGAACATTTTCATTCTTGATCTACGTGAAGAGTTTGTAAAAGACTTTGTATTCCCGATGTTCAGAGCCAATGCGATCTATGAAGGTGAGTACCTGCTTGGTACATCGATCGCTAGACCGCTTATCTCCAAAAAACAGATCGAGATCGCAAAACAGACCGGTGCGGATGCGGTATCTCACGGTGCGACAGGAAAAGGGAACGATCAGGTGCGTTTCGAACTTGGTTACCTGAGCCTTGATCCGGATATCGCCGTGATCGCACCATGGAGAGAGTGGGACCTTAATTCACGTGAGAAGCTTCTTGCCTACGCAAAAGAGCATGGTATCGATATCTCTCAAAAGCATGTGGATGAGAACGGGAACCCTAAGATCAGCCCATACTCAATGGATGCGAACCTGCTGCATATCTCGTATGAGGGGCTTCACCTTGAAGATCCTGCGGTAGAACCTGAAGATGAGATGTGGCTATGGACAAACTCTCCGGAAGAGGCTCCGGACGAAGCAGAATACATCACGATCAGCTATAAACACGGTGACCCGGTAGCGATCAACGGTGAAGAGATGAGCCCGGCAACGATCCTTAAAACACTCAACGAGTACGGTAACAAGCATGGTATCGGTCGTATCGATATCGTTGAGAACCGTTATGTAGGGATGAAAGCACGCGGATGTTATGAGACTCCGGGTGGTACGATCATGCTGAAAGCACACAGAGCGATCGAGTCGATCACACTCGATAGAGAAGAGGCGCACCTTAAAGACGAGTTGATGCCAAAGTATGCGAAAACGATCTACAATGGTTACTGGTGGTCGGCAGAGCGTAAGATGATGCAAGCAGCGATCGATGCGACACAAGAGACGGTCAACGGTGAGGTAAAGCTCAAGCTTTATAAAGGGAATGTGATCGTTGTGGGGAGAAGTTCTGATGAGTCACTCTACTCCGAAGCACACTCTACTTTCGAAGAGGATGAGGTATACAACCAGGCAGATGCAGAAGGATTTATCCGCCTGAATGCACTCCGTTTCATTATCGAAGGGAAAAAACAGCCAGAGCGTATCGCCTCAATGATCAGAGAGAACGAGAAGTAATTCTCGCGCTCTTTTCTCCTCTTTTACAGTTTCACCATCCATTTTACTTTACACATGCTACACATAACTATAGTATACTCAAAAAAACAGAATGTAGGAGATTTCTATGAAAAAGTTTTTTTCATCGATAGTGGTCGGATTGGCTCTGATACTCTTCAGCGGTTGTGCTACACATCAGAAGTTTGTACAGAAATATGACGGATGGGTCGGAAAAGATATCATTGCCTTGATCGCGAAGATAGGATATCCTGACTCCATATTTACCCTTCCCAATAAAAATAGGGTCTACGTCTATGAACGATCCAGAGTGGATACGGTGGCGACAGGTCCTGTGATGGGGTATGGGTATTACGGATATGGAATGGTAGGATATAACTACCAGACGGTGACTTCGACCTGTAAACTCTTTTTGGAAACAGATAAGAGAGGCGTGATTGTGAAGTGGGGGTATCGCGGTAAATGTCTGAGCTATTGAGAAGAAGAGCGGGGATCGTAAAGTGACCCGCTCTTTCGGCATTATGCCGGTTTGAGAATCTCCTTCATGACCTCCAGGACCTTAGAAGGTGAGAACTTTAGCAACCTTTCCCTGTAGAAGAAGTGAGGTATCCACTCAAGGAGTATATATAGCATCCCCATCATAGGGTAGAAAGCATAATATTCATTTTTAAAGGTTTTGTAGGTATAACGTTCCTCAAACCATTTTTGGGCACTTACGACGCCATTATAAAAGAGCAGAACCTCCATCGCAAAGATCGAACCCCAAAAAAAGTAGGTCATCCCCACCACCAGCAGTACCCCTTCAATCCCGAATACGACGAAGACAATCGTCGCAAAAAGGGTTAAAAAAAGTGCAAAGGATTTGAATCCTATCGCTGAGAAGATCACCAGGATGGAGAAGACAAAGAGGAGTGCTCCGGCAAGAAAAAAGAGTTCAATAAAGGTTCTCTGCTCTTCAAACGTATTGCTGAAGTATGCCCCCGCACCCAGCAGGAGAAAGATTGCGATAATGGTAAGAAAAAGAGAGCCGTACTCTTTCATATTTACTCCTTACTTACGCGATTTCATAGAGTTTGATCAGACTTTTGACATCCGCTTTCCGTCCAAGCCACTCTTCATAGAGCTCAGACATCTCGACTGCTCCACCACTGGCGAGTATATACTCTTTATACCCTTTTGCACGCTCCTTGTCAAATCCTGATTCATTATCCAGGCAGGAGAAGAAAGCATCTGCACTGAGTACTTCAGCCCACTTGTAACTGTAGTAGCCCGCCGCATACCCCCCTGCAAAGATATGTGAAAACCCATGTTGAAACTTGTTATAACCCGGCGGTTTGAGTAGAGAGGTCTTTTCTCTGATGCCATCGAGTAAGCTCTGTACTTCTTCCCCCTGGTAGAGGTCTTGATGCAGCATAAAATCAAACAATGAAAACTCGACCTGACGCAAGATGCCAAGGGCTGCCTGGAAGTTTTTGGACTCTTTTATTTTTCCCATCAGTTCTTCCGAGATAGGCTCACCCGTATCATAATGGAAACCGAAACGTTTCAAGATAGCCGCTTCATAAGCAAAGTTCTCCAAGAACTGTGAAGGGAACTCTACCACATCCCATGCCACACCGTTGATACCGGATACCGAGCGCTCTTTACATTTTCCAAAAAGGTGATGGATCGCATGTCCCATCTCATGGAAAAGGGTGACGACATCATCATGACGCAGCAGGGATGGCGTCTTCTCTGTCGTAGGTGAAAAGTTACACACGATAAACGCTGAAGGAAGGTGTAACTCTCCTTTGCTGTCGAGATAGTGTGTCTCCCAGTCATGCATCCATGCCCCTCCGCGTTTCTCTTTACGCGCTTCAAGGTCAAAGTAGATACGTCCGGAGAGTTTATCTCCTTCATAGATATCATACGGTTTTACACAGGTGTGCCAGGTCGGTACCTCTGCTGGTTCAAAGGTGACACCGAAAAGTTCCGAGACAATGTACAATAGACCCTCTAAAACCTTCTCCTGTTCGAAGTAGGGTTTGGTCATTGTATCATCAAAGTCAAACTTCTCTTTTTTCAGTTTTTCCGAATAGTAGCCTAGATCATATCCTGCAAGATCTTCGATACCATCTACACGTTTCGTATATTCGCGCAGCTCTTCAAGCTCTTTTTTGGCTTGAGGCAAGGCAGCATCGGCCAATTCACTCAGGAATGTGATGACATCATCTTCATGGCTTGCATCCCGTGTTTCCAGGGCATACTCTGCATAAGAGCTAAAGCCCAGCAGTTGGGATTTTTCATATTTGAGTGCCAGGATCTGGTCGATCACTCCTGCATTTTCAGGGGCTCGGGTCGCATAGGCTTTAGAGAGTTCTCTTCTGTATTCACGGTTAGGTCCGTAGGTCATGTAGGCCAGATAACTCGGAATCTGAAGTGTAAATTTATAAACGGTCTTTCCGTCAACCTCCTCTCTGGCTGCATCGATGTCAGACTGGGGCATCCCCGCAACATCTTTTTCATCTTCGATGATGAGTTCATAGGCATTGGTCGCATCAAGAAGATTTTGTGAAAACTGGTTAGAGAGTTCAGAGAGCTTGAGACTGATCTCTTCCATGCGTTTTTTCTTCTCTTCGGGAAGATTGACCCCTGAGAGTACAAATCCTCTCACTTCATGTTCCAGCACTTTTTTCGCCTCTTTTGAATCTGCTTTGATCGCCTCTATCTTTTTAAACAGAGCTTCATTTTGTGCCATTTCAGAACTGAACTTGGAAAGGAGCGGAATCGATGCCTCATAGGCTTTTTGTGTCTCTTCGGAGTTCATGACACTGTTGAGGTGTGAGAGCGGGGTAAAGAAAAGACTGAGCTCTTCATCCAGATCCTGAAGAGGTTTCAGTACATCACCATAGTTGACCGCATCGGAGTCGGTGATAGCGTTGATCTCTTTTCTCTGTCTATTTAAAAGTGTTTCTAAATCTTTTGGAAAGTGTTCTAAATTATCGAGTTTGAATTCTTGAAACATAATCGTCCTACTATTCAGTTTTATGGCATTTTACTATGTGTTAGTAAAACTTTGATAAAATATTAGCAATTTTTAAGAAAGAACAGGAATTGATAGAATGAAAGTATTATTGATCAAAGATGTAAAATCACTCGGGAGTGCCGGGGAGATAAAAGAGGTGAAAGATGGATATGGTCAGAACTTTCTGATAGGGAAAGGTTTGGCAAGACTTGCAACGCCGGAAGTTGTTGAGGAGTGGAAGTCAGAGCAAGCACGTATGGCCCAGGAGCTGGCTGATGAAATCGCAAGGCTTGAAGCAGAGAAGATTACACTGGAGGCTACGCCGATCAAGATCGAAAAAGAGTCTGCACCTGTAGGGATCAAAGGTTCTGTAGGGAATGGAGATATCGCAAAAGCGGTCTTGGATCAGATGAATATTGAACTTGATAAAAAACATATCAACCTAAAAAAAGCGATCAAATCTACCGGACTTCATAATGTAGATACAAAACTCGGTCACGGTATTCATGCGACACTTAAAGTCGAGATAGTAGGGGTATAGATGTTTGAAGCAACTACAATACTGGGCTATAAAAGTGACGGCAAAGCGGTGATCGGCGGTGATGGACAGGTAACCTTCGGAGATACCGTACTGAAAGGAAATGCAACAAAGATAAGGACACTTTACAACGGAAGTATATTGGCCGGGTTTGCAGGAAGTACGGCTGATGCATTTAACCTTTTTGATATGTTTGAAGCCAAACTTTCCGAGCATAAAGGTGATCTATTCAAATCAGTGGTAGGGTTTTCGAAGATGTGGCGTAAGGATAAACACCTGCGTCAGCTCGAAGCGATGATGATCGTACTGAATAAAGAGCATATCTTTATCCTCTCAGGAACCGGGGATGTTGTCGAACCGCAGGATGGAAAGATCGCTGCGATCGGTTCGGGAGGGAACTATGCGATCTCCGCAGCCAGAGCGTTGGATAACCATGCTGAGCTTGAGCCGAGAAAATTGGTAGAGGAGTCTCTGCAGATCGCAGGTGAACTCTGTATCTATACCAATACCAATATTAAAATCTTAGAACTATAAGGAAGAGATTAGTGGATAATTTGACACCGAAAGAGATCGTTACGTATCTTGATAAGTATGTGATCGGTCAAAAAGATGCTAAAAAAACTATAGCAGTTGCACTGAGAAACCGTTACAGACGCATGCAGCTGGATGAGGATATGCAACATGATGTTGTGCCTAAAAATATTTTGATGATAGGAAGTACCGGGGTCGGTAAGACAGAGATCGCGAGACGTATGGCGAAGATGATGAATCTGCCGTTTATCAAGGTTGAAGCAAGTAAATATACAGAAGTAGGATTTGTAGGACGCGATGTAGAATCGATGGTACGTGATCTCGCTACAACATCACTCTCTTTGGTTAGAGAAGAGGAGAATGAGAAGAACAGGGAGAAGATCGCCAACTATGTGGAGAACAGGATCATCGAAAAACTTCTCCCTCCACTGCCTACAGGTGCAAGTGAAGAGAAGAAAGCCGATTATGAACTTGCCTTTGCCAAGATGCAGAAGAAGTACCATAAAGGCGAACTGGATAACCTGACGGTGAAAATAGAGGTACCGGATCAACCTACACTCTCTGAGGACGGTCTCCCTCCGCAAATGATCCAGGTTCAGGAATCGATCGTCAAAGTGCTTGGTGCCTATGGAAAGAAGGGAAGCGAAAAGGAGCTTCAGGTCAAAGATGCGAAGAAAATACTTGAGAGTGAAGCAAGTCAGGAGCTGCTTGATGAAGAACAGTTAAAGACTTTGGCTTTAGAGAAAGTAGAAAAGGGCGGCATCATCTTTCTTGATGAGATCGACAAGATCGCTGTCTCCGCTTCTTCTCAGAGTAGACAGGACCCAAGTAAAGAGGGGGTACAGAGAGACCTCTTGCCTATCGTTGAGGGGTCAACCGTACAGACAAAGTTGGGAATGGTCAATACTGACCATATTCTCTTTATTGCAGCCGGTGCTTTCCATCTGAGTAAACCGAGTGATCTGATCCCTGAACTGCAGGGAAGGTTCCCTCTGAGAGTAGAACTGAACAGTCTGGATGAAGAGACACTTTATCGTATTCTTACCGAACCGAAACATTCATTGCTCAAGCAATACCAGGCATTGATGAATGTAGAAGGTGTAACGTTGACATTTGAAAAAGAGGCAGTGAGAGCAATTGCGCATTACTCGTTGACAGCAAATGAGAAAACGGAAGATATCGGTGCAAGACGTCTTCATACTGTATTAGAAAAAGTACTTGAAGAGATAAGCTTCAGTGCAGATGAGTATGCAGGGCAAGAGATATCTATCGGCAAAGCATTGATTGAAGAGAAGATCGGAAGTGTGGTAGAAGATGAAGATGCTACACGTTACATACTGTAAATAGAGTGTCAAGTGAGCGCAGCTCATTTGGTTGAACAAACTGGAGTGATAAGTCACGTGAAGGATAAAAATGATCTCTAATGAGAAGACAAAAGCGGGTTTTGTAGCGGTAGTAGGACGTCCCAATGCAGGAAAGAGTACCTTGTTGAACCATATCTTGGGAGAAAAACTTGCAATGGTCTCTAAAAAAGCGCAGGCGACACGCAAGCGTATGAATATGATTGAGATGCATAAAGGTGCACAGATAATTTTTGTAGATACCCCGGGGATTCACAAAAAAGAGAAACTGCTTAATGAGTTTATGCTGGACGAAGCTCTAAAGGCAATGGGGGATGCTGATCTTATATTGTTCCTTGCCCCTGTGACGGATAAGCTGGATGAGTATGAAAAATTTCTTCAGATGAGTGAATCCAAAGGTATCAAGCATCTTATCATACTGACAAAGATAGATCATGCCAAGCAGGGAGACATCCTGCAAAAACTTGCCCAATATCAAAAGTATCAGGATAGATTTGAAGCGATTATTCCTTTTTCTGTCAATAAGAAAGTAGGGAGAGAACAACTGCTTGACGAGATCATAAAATATCTACCTGAGTCTCCATACCTTTATGACCCTGAACTTCTTACAACAGAAAATATACGTGATATCTATAAAGAGTTGATCAGAGAGTCAATCTTTGAAAATATGAGCGATGAGATCCCTTATGAGAGTGATGTTGTGATCGATAAGATCGATGAGGAAGATAACATCGACCGTGTCTATGCCACGATCATTGTAGAGAAAGATACACAAAAAGGGATGATCGTCGGGAAAAGAGGAGAGGGGATCAAACGTGTTGGAAAGTTGGCCAGAGAACACCTTGAAACATTTGCACAGAAAAAAATCTATTTGGATCTGCATGTAGCTGTAAAAAAAGGATGGAGCAAAAACAAAAACGATCTGGAATCGTTTGGCTATGTTTTTTAGGCTCTTATTAAAAAATATACAATTTTTGAGAAACTTCCAGGCTTTATAAGATAAGTTTAATATTAAGACATATATAATTGGTCAATATACAAGGAAGTTTAAAATGTTTTTGAAAAAAAGTTCGTCGGAATCGGCCATAAAAAATATTGTTACTTTGAATGCTTATGGTGGGAAGTATTATCAATTTAAAGATAATACTTTTCAACCATTAAAAAAACTTACTTACAATACTTCGAATTTTGTTACTTCATATGTCAGTAACAAGGATTTGATTACAACAACTGTTTATATCAGTCGTAGTATTCCGGAAGAAGATATTCCGGATATTATCGACATCAAAGCTTATGAGGAGTTGGGACTAGATCAGGCAAAAGATTACCTAATCTCATACACAGAGACCAAAGAGTCTGGTGAAGAGAGAGAGTTTCATATCTTTGCAGTAGAGCCTGAAACATTAGATAGTGATTTTCTTCCAATTAAAGAGGAGACCAAATATGTTGATCTCCTTACTCCGGCACCGTTACTTTACAAAGCACTTTATAAAAAAGAGATTCTGGATGACAACGGTACCCAGTGTTTTGTCTATTTTACAAAATTCGATGCGTTTGTGACGCTCTATCACAATGGGGAGTTCCTCTATGCAAAATCTATAGATTTTTCTCTTGAGACGATTTATGATAAATATTGTGAATTGATTGGTGAACAGGTTGAAGAGAAAGAGTTCTATAATGTTCTAGAACAAGAGGGGTTAAAAACAACCAGAGAGGGATATCAGGAAAACCTGATGAAGATCTTTGGTGAAGTTTTTATCACAATCAATGATATTATCATTTATGCGAAGAGAGCATTTGAACTTGAACGCATAGATCAGATGTTCATCGGTACGGCAAAGGGACCGGTCATTGGCTTGGATGACTATAGTCAAAACTATCTTGGACTACAATCTTCCGAGTTTAATTTCAATTACCATATAGAGTGTGAAGAGTGGTATACAGACCAGCTTCAGTACCTTATGCTTCTAAATGCTTTTGATTATTTGGAAGATGAACTGTCGATAGTGAATTTAACACGATATCCTCGTCCACCTTCATTTGTTAACAGAGCGAGTGGGCAATTTATTATTAGTACATTTGCAGCAGTATCAGTAGGTTTGGCATACCCTCTAGTCTACCTTGTAGGGTCCTATATCAATGATGCAAGTAGCTATGCACTTAAGCTTCAGAATGACAAAGTTTCAAAAGAAGCGCAGAAATATAAAAAAGTCTTAGGAGAGAAGAAGGCTATTATTACAGAGCTTGATAATAAGATTGCCAAACTATCAGCGAACTATCAAGCTAAAACAAAAACACTGACTTCTATTTATGACAAGAAGGTGAATTATCGCCTGAAATCAGGTATTTTTCACACTATGGCTGAAGAGTTACATAAGTACGGTGTGCATGTTGAACAGATGAAAAGTGACAACGATACGATATGGTTATCGTTGGTAAGCTCGGAGGATAGGAAGTTAACAGAGCTGATTAAGTATATTTCTGATAATCATTTTCAGGAAATTGATCAGATAGATATCGAATTGATTGAGAAAGACCCGGAGAGTAACTACTACAAAGGTCTGCTGAAGGTGGATTTGAAATGAAGTATATAGAAGATAAATTAGAAGCATTGGATGAATATTTCGCTCCTAAAAAAGAGAGTGAAAAATGGATGGTGATTCTTGGTGTAGCAGGTGTAATTGCCTATTTAGCGTATGCTTTTTTGCTACCGGCAACAGAGTCAATGTATAAGAAAAGTGAAGCTACAAAAAAAAGTATTGAAAAAACGTTAAAAAATAACAATACTTATCTGGATTCGATTACTGTAAATGGGGATCGTGATTATTATGTTAAAAAATATAATAACGATATCAAACAGAAAAATTTAGAGGTTGTAAGGATCACTTCCAACATTAGGTTTATTAACAATAGCCTTGATAAACTCTCGGATATGCTTTTTAACCAAAGAAGCTGGTCTATATTCCTGAACTCTATTACGGACAGAGCGGAAGTACAAAATGTAGAACTTGAGTATATCACCAATAAATATGTTGATAACAAGGGTAGTTTTGGTTATGTACTAGAGATCGGTGTAGGCTGTAAGGGTGATTATCAGAGTATTGTGAAGTTTATGAATGAAATTGAACAAAATAAACTTGTAACAGATATTTATGCTACCCAATTCTCTTTAGATGATAACTCATCTGATATTATGGCAGATATCAATATTTCTGTATGGGGGATTAATCACTAATGAAAAAGATAGCAATAAGTTTTACCGTATTAAGTTTAGCTGCTTTTGCTGACCTCTCAGTACAGCAAATTGAAAAAATGGTCGCACAAATACATGAACAGAGAGAGGGGATCAAACTAAAAACGCTGCAAGAAACGAAAGAGCCGTTTGTGAGGGTTGAAGAAGATGACAATAAAGTGACTACATTTGTAATCCCTGAAAAATCGGAGGCTAAACTCACATTACATGCCATTATCAATGGAAAAGCCTATATCAATGATGGATGGGTAGGAATAGAGGAGAAGGTTATGGGGTACACACTGAAATATATTGGGAAAAGAGGTGTAGTATTACGTAATGGAAACAACATTAAAAAACTATTTCTTACCAAAAATGAAAATAGTTTTATCCAGATAGAAGAAAGGAAGTAAGATGAGAAGAATAGAGAAAGTAAGGACTAAACTTTTTTTAATTGTAGCATTCATAATAGGGTTTGGTGTAAATAGTGCACTAGCAGAAGAAGGATGCTCTTCCAAACTGTTTTCAGTGACAATTGATAGCCAGTTGTCTATTAGCGATGTGGTAGAAAATCTTGCTGACACCTGTGGTTTGACTGTCATAGTGAATGATGACGCCGCAAAAATGAGAATGAATAAAAAGTTGTATTATGTCAAATTAAAAAACAGTACGTTAAGAGGTTTTTTGAATACAATTTTGAAGGATAACGACCTCCATTATACATTGGTTGGTAACAAACTTAAAATTTCTTATCTTATTACGAAAACTTTTAGAATCCACTATATTTCCGGGAAAAGAACGGGAACCAGTACTGCTAATGTAACGATTGCCAACTCCAATAATTCTGCTGCTACATCAGGTGGCGGTACAGGAGACAACCAATCCAGAACAGGGATCTCTATCGCAAGTAATGATGAGTTTAAGTTTTGGGAGAAAGTACAGAAAGAGGTACAGCGTATACTTATCGGGGCAGCTGATGGTAGTACCCATTATACAAAAGAAGGGGAAACATGGGTTGGGCCAAATGGTCAGATTTGGGAATATAACCCTGTAGCACCTATTGTAAACCCGGAAGCAGGAATGGTTACTGTTACAGGTACACAAAAGCAGATTCAAAGGGTAGCACGCTATGTAAAAACATTAACTGAACAAATAAAGTCTCAAGTACTCATTGATGTACGAATTTTATCAGTCTCATTTGATGACAGTACAACCTCTGGGGTAGACTGGAGTCAACTTTACCGGCTGCAAGATATGACAATCAATAAATTATTATTTAGACAAAATAATATTTCTGAAATTGAATATGATCTTGAAGAGGGAATAAATAGCTTTACCTATGCTGATGGCGTTGATCCGAAGAATGCCAATGCATTGATTTTGACTGGGAAAACAGATGTGAGTGACGTAGTAAAATTCCTGGGTACGCAAGGTGATGTAAAATCGATTTCAAGTCCAAGGGTCATGACACTCAATAACCAAGCAGCCTTAATCTCTGTTGGGCAGGAGCTCTTCTATAAGATCAAGTCAAGCAGTACAGCAAGTTCTGGTGGTGGTGCGGTCGCAGCTGAGGGAGAAGTAGTAGATTCAGTTTTTGCTGGTATTTTATTGGATATCACGCCTGAGATTTCTACGAATGGAACCATTACATTGAAAATCAATCCTTCTGTATCTGATACAGTAGAGAATGTAACCACAGGCGGTGGTGTACGTTCCATACCACCTGATTTGGTAAGAAGACAGATCGCTTCAGTGATTACGGTGAAGAATGGACAGCATGCAGTCTTGGGTGGTCTGATCTCTTCAAGAACGGGTTACAATACGAATAAAGTGCCACTCTTGGGTGATCTGCCACTATTGGAACATGCATTCAAGTATGAGGAGAAAATCAATACAGTTGAGGAACTTGTTTTGATCATCACCCCTCATATTGTGAAACAAGACAAAGATGTCTCATTAAAAGATCTTGGATATACAAAACTGAATGAAAAGTAGATATGAGATTGCGAAAAATGTATTCATCGATTCCATTGATCTCGATGATTACATTGATCTAAATAGTTCAATTTCAGCATTTAAGCAACTTCAACACAGTATTGAAAAGCCATTGAAGATGATATTACTTTTTGGCAGGCCTGGCACGGGGAAAAGTATTCTTCTTAATCGTATAGCAGAAAAGCTGAAGAAAGAGAGAGAGATACACTACTTTGAAACTCCTTCAACCAATGAGAAAGAGTTTTTTCATAAACTCTTTAAAGCACTTACAAAAGAAGAACTTCCCGCAAATACAGATATTAATTTTTCATCGTTAGTGAATTACTGTAAAGGGTTACGCGGTGAGAGAGAGATTGTTATTTTACTGGATGAGGCACAGATGTACGGTCCGGAGATGATGGAAAAAATAAGACTCCTTTCTGATACGCGATCCGTCAAATTTATAGTTTCACTACACAAAACAGAGGATGAAGATCTGATCGCAAAAGAACATTTTCAGTCTCGTATTTGGGAAGTGATCGAATTGAAAAACGCTACACTTGAGGATCAGGTCGCCTATGTACATAAAAAGCTTCTCAAAAAGAATCTGTTCGAAGTAGCGAACAGTATTAAAGAAAAAGAGATGAAATTTATACATTCGTTTACTAAGGGGAACTTTAGAGAGTGTAATAAACTCTTTTATACCATATTCGAAATTTGTGAATATTATGATACGCATGAGCCTTCAAAAGTACATTATGACCGGCTCTCTAAAAAAATCATTGAGATGGCAGCATTAAAACTAGGGTATATAGATGTATGATATAGAGAAGCTAGAGAAAGATTGGGTTGCCTACAATAAAAAGAAGAAACGTCCATTTTATATCTTTTCGTTTTTTATTATTCTATCTGTATCATTGGTATTAACGGTCTATTTTAATGATTTTTTGAATGGTAAATTGAAAGGTCTGTTCAACAGTGTGACGAAAGATGAAGTGAAGAGTATCACCAAAGTTGCACCCTTAAAAGAGACAAACAATTCAGTGCTAAAAAAAGAATCATCTATAGCAATAGATGAGTTTCCAGAGAAGCCTGTCAAGGTCGCTAAGTCACCTCAAATTATTATTGAAGAGAAGCCGAAACCTTATGATATTGCTATAAAAGAACCGGTGTTAGAAGAAGTAGAGTCTTTAAATAAAAGAGAAAAACCCACTCAATCTTCTCAAAAAAAAGATAGCTCTAGTAAAAAAATACATTTAGATATTTTAGAGACATCTAGTGTGACTGCCTATAAAGATGTAGAGAGACGTTTCTATCAAACACATGATACGGATGATTCTCTTTTCTTGGCAAAGAGTTATTTTAACAGGGGTGAATATAAAAAAGCTGAATATTGGGCACTTCAGACAAATAAAGTAGACAATACGATAGAAGAAAGTTGGCTCCTATTCGCACACTCTAAAGCAAAAATGGGACAGAAAAAAGATGCGATCAAAGTCTTAAAGTCCTATATTGGAAAATCAAACTCACTGGAAGCCAGAAGGTTATTGGAAAAGATTAAATAGCAGTCACTATTGCTCGTTTTCTGTAACTATTATGGTATACTAAAAAGATCTATGAGGAGGATGTAAATGGTTAAACTCATTGAGATGATGCTTGGTGAAAATCTCATTACAAAAGATGCTATTTCTGCACTTGTAAAGAGTCGTCCGCCTAAAAAGATCTCTTTTGCAAATCTCGTAAATGAAGGGATGATTGACCTTAAGACCGTAGAAGAGTTTTTGGCCAAAAAGATTCGACAGGGGACTATCAATCTGTCCCACTTGGAAAAAATTGAAGGGATAGATATTGTTCCTATTATCAAAGAGGTCGCAAAAGCGTTAAACATCGATTATGTAGATTTAGACGAATCTGAGATCGATATGAAGCTTTTTTCCAAGCTTCCCTACAAACAGCTCATCAAATATAATATTATACCTTTAGAAGAGACAGACCTTAGTGTACATATTGTTTTTGATGATCCCTTGGATATGGCTGCACAAGATGCGATACAAAGGTTATTCCCCAAAAAACCCATTAAAATAGCGATTACAAATCCTAAGCAGATTCGTGCACATCTTCAAAGACTGGAAATTAACGAAAGTGTAAAAGGTCTGGTCAGTGATATCCGAAAGGACCTGGCGCAGGAAAATGATACGGAAGAGGGGGAATCCCCGGCTGTATTGAAATTGATAGATGTTATTTTACGAAACTCAATTTATGCCGGTGCAAGTGATATTCATATTGAAGCGCTTGAAAAGAGTTGTGGTGTGAGAGATCGTATTGACGGTATGTTAAGACAGAGTTTTACGTTTGACAAAGATATATTTAACCCTCTTGCATCTCGTATGAAACTTTTATCTAATTTGGATATTGCAGAAAAAAGAAAGCCCCAAGATGGAAGGTTTTCTGCAACAGTCTCTAATAAACCGTTTGATTTCAGGGTGTCTACACTTCCTACGATTGATGGTGAATCTATAGTATTAAGGATTCTGGATAAATCAAAAGCGATGATCAAATTGGAAGATGCAGGTATGAGTAAACTCTGTTATGATAGGTTTTCTGAAGCGATCAAAACGCCTTATGGAATTGTTCTTGTAACCGGACCAACCGGATCAGGTAAAACAACGACACTTTATGGTGCATTGAATGCTATTAAGGATATTAAAGACAAGATCATTACGGTTGAAGATCCAGTTGAATATCAAATGGCAGGTCTTCAACAAGTCTTGGTAAGACCACAAGTCGGTTTGACTTTTGCTTCAGCACTAAAATCGATATTGAGACAGGATCCCGATAAGATAATGATCGGGGAGATCAGGGATCAGGAGACACTGCGTAACGCTATACAAGCGGCATTGACCGGACACTTGGTGCTTTCAACCCTGCATACCAATGATGCGATTTCAGCTGTGACAAGGATATTGGATATGGGGATAGAGGAGTATCTTGTCAGTGGTGCTTTGGTTGCTATACAGGCGCAAAGACTGGTACGTAAAATCTGTACACACTGTAAAGTGGAAGCGTCACTTCCTGCTCATTTCCTGGAAGGGCTTAAAGAGTATCTACCGGAAAACCCTGTTTTCTATAAAGGGGAGGGGTGTAAAGAGTGTGGTATGAGTGGCTATGCCGGGCGTGAAATGATCGCTGAAGTATTGATTGTAAGTAATAAAATGCAAAGAATGATTGCAGCAAATGCCTCGAAAGAGGAATTGACCAAGCAGGCGATTGAAGAGGGGTTTGTAAACATGTTTGAGGATGGTGTGAGTAAAGCACTGCAGGGAAGAACAACCATTGATGAAATCTATAGAGTAGCGAGGCTGTAATGAATTATTTTAATGTTACGATAATGGAAAAAGGTAAGAAACGTAAAGAGCTTATAAAATCTGCGAATAAAATGGCGGCGATACAGTTAGCAAAGCAAAAATTTCCCTCATCTTTGGTGATGAGAGCAGAAGAAACTGCTGCACCACTGGAAGACCAATTCCAAAGTGTAGTATCAGGCATAACGAAGTCATTTAAAAGGAAGATACCTTTAAATGACAAAATCTCTACGATTCGACAAATCGCCGTTATGACAAATGCCGGTATTGCGATTAATGATACGCTGCAGGATGTAGCAGATAATACAGAAAATAAAGCTTTGAAAGAAATATATGCCTCGATGAACAATGATATCAATGCCGGAAGCAGTATGGCGGATTCAATGGCACGTTACAAAGATGAGTTTGGTCATGTTGCCCTGGCTATGACTGAACTAGGTGAGAGAACAGGTAATCTGGCTGAATCATATCATAAACTTGCAGATATCCTTGAGAATATTAGAGATAATACAGCAAAGTTTAAAAAGGCTATCCGTACGCCTTTGATCACACTTGCCGCTATGGCGATTGCATTTACAATTTTGATTGTTGTTGTAGTACCTAAATTTAAAGAAATTTTTGCTAGATTTAACACAGAATTGCCACTCCCGACACAAATCTTGCTGTTTTTGGAACATGCTTTTTCAAACTATGGAATGTATATCCTATTAGGACTGGTTGCTATAGTGTATACGATAGTCTTTTTTTATAAAAATAATGAAGATTTTAAATTGAAGATTGATACTTTAATGATACATCCTAGATTTTATCTGATTAATAAAGCCATATTTCTTGCTACAATGCATAGATATAATTTGGTTTTCAGTGAACTTGTAAAGGCCGGTATCCCCGTAAATGAAGCACTAGAGACAGCGGTAGGGATGGTAGATAACTTAGCCATTAAACAACAACTTCAGAGTGTCAATGTTAATATTGGTAGAGGTATGAACCTGGCAGAAGCGTTTGACTTGACGGGCTTGTATGAAAATATGCTCTTACAGATGATCAAAGCAGGGGAATCCGGTGGTCAGCTTGATGCGATGTTGGATAAGGTTACTGATTACTATGATATGCGTTTCCAGGACCTCATTGATAACCTTGCAGCTTATATTGAACCTATTATGCTTTTCTTTATTGCTGGACTGGTACTCTTAATGGCTTTGGGAATCTTTATGCCGATGTGGGATCTTGGAAAAGCTGTGAAACAATAAAACAAAAAGAGTGCAGTAAGTAAAGAAGTCAAGTGCTTCTTTACTTGATTAAAGTCGGTGGTGTTTAATCGCTCTTTCTAAATCTTCTGGTGTATCTATACCAAAACTTTCGGTTTCTATCTCTATCATAGCTACTTTATAACCATGGTAAAGTGCTCTGAGTTGTTCAAGTTTTTCTATATGTTCCAGTGAAGCGTCTTTGAGGGTACAAAATGTTTCTAAGGAGTGCATTGTGAATCCATAGATTCCTAAGTGACCTTTGTATTGGTCAAAGTGATGATCTCTGGGATAAGGGATCTTTGCACGGGAGAAGTAAAGTGCAATATTATCGGTATCTGTTACTACTTTGACAATATTAGGATCATCGGCCTCTGGATTCGTGATATTTTTATAGCAGGAGTTCATTATGATCTCTTTATTGTCTCTGTTTTTTCTTGTAAGATTATAGATCGCTCGAACAACATCAGTCTCAATAAATGGTTCATCCCCTTGTACATTGATGATAATCTCTTTTTCATCCAGTCCAAGTTTTTGTGCTGCTTCATAAATGCGGTCTGTACCGCTTTGATGCTCTACTGAAGTCATTATCGCCTTAATATCATGCGCTTTTGCTGTATCAATCACCTCTTGTGAATCAGTGGCAATACATACCGTATCTATATCTTGTACAGCCATTGCCGTACGTACAACCATAGGGATACCGGCAATGTCAGCTAAAACTTTATTGGGAAATCGGCTTGAACCGATGCGTGCAGGAATAATGATCATAGTTTACCTTTATCTGTTAGTCTTAAAGTAATTTTACACTCTCTATGTTAAAATACACCATATTTACAAGGACGGCAATATGAAACAGGCACTATTTCTTCTCAATATGGGTGGCCCTAACAACTTGGATGAAGTGAAGCTCTTTTTATACAACATGTTTAGTGATAAAAACATTATCCCTAACCCGCTAGTCCGTCCGCTTGTGCGCACTATTATTATCAAAAAAAGACTCGATGAAGCCAAAGAGACCTATGAGGAGCTCGGAGGTAAATCCCCTCTGTATGAGATAACAACGCAGTTGATAGAAAAGTTGAGTTCCAAGATCACTATGCCTATCTACCCTGTGATGCGTTATGTGCCTCCTTTTGCGCTTCCTGCACTGAAAGAGTGTCAGGAAAAGGGTATTGAAGAGATATTGCTGTTTTCGCTCTATCCCCAGTACTCTACCACTACCACGCTCTCCTCTTATGAAGATGTTCTCAAGGCGTGTGATGCATTGGACTATCATCCTAAAATTTCATTTGTAAAAGAGCGCTATTATGATGATTT
Organism: Candidatus Sulfurovum kebritense; assembly: GCA_047689535.1. Taxonomy (GTDB): domain Bacteria; phylum Campylobacterota; class Campylobacteria; order Campylobacterales; family Sulfurovaceae; genus Sulfurovum; species Sulfurovum kebritense. The sequence continues at coordinate 21,262 of JBEWPZ010000015.1, forward strand.
TGAGTATATCAAGGCGAGTGCAGAGAAGATAAAAGAGGCACTTGAAGACAAAGAGAGCAGGGAGTATGACCTGATACTCTCCGCACATGGTTTACCTGTAAGTATCATTGAGGCTGGAGACCCTTACCAAAGAGAGGTAGAGGCAAATGTCAGTGCACTGAAAACCTATTTAGCGTCCCAGGGGATACACTTTAGAGAGGTCAAACTTGCCTACCAGTCCAAGGTTGGTCCGCAACAGTGGTTGGAACCGGCTCTGGTCGACACGATACGTAAACCCTATAATAGAAAAGTACTCATCTACCCTTTGGCCTTCACCATTGATAACTCCGAGACACTTTTTGAACTTGATATAGAAGCCCGTGAAATTGCTGATAAGGTCAAATATGAGGATTTTATCGTAGCCAAGTGTATGAATGATAGTGATACATTTGTTGACTTCATAGCAAAGAGTGTAGAGGCATGTCATGCAGACACTGCAAAATAGCGCAGAGTCCCTCACGGAGGTCAACAAATCCAAGTTTATAGCATATCTTGTTCCGATAAGTCAGTTTGAGGGACTGCAGGATAGGCTGAAAGCCGAAAACCCCAAAGCCAATCATGTCGTTTATGCGCTTCGTTATCTCAATGAACATGAACAGGTCGTTGAAAACAGCAGTGATGACGGAGAGCCCAAAGGATGTGCCGGTGTACCGGCCCTCAATGTTTTACGGGGTAAAGAACTAATCAACTGTGTCGTACTCATTGTACGTTATTTCGGGGGTATCAAGCTTGGGACAGGCGGAATGGCCAGAGCATATGCACAGGCAGTGAAGGATGTACTCAAAGTGGCTGAGCTTGAGGAGTATAAAAAGCAGGTATCATATACCTTTGAAACAAGTTACAGTGAAGTAGACAAGACGCTGTATCGTCTGAAGCAGTTGGGTATCGTGAAGTATGATCGCGAGTTTGGTGTAGATGGTGTTACCTGGACGATTGAGAGTGATGCCGAAAAGCTTGAAGCATTTTTGAGTTCTCTCTAGCCGCAAACTTCAGCTCCTTAGAGTCAGCGTGATCTCATGTAGTGACGGTCTGACCGCTTTGTCCCTCTGTTGCCTGTAGGTAGGTCTTCACACAGTTTTTTCCTTCTGATTTGGCATGGTACATTGCAGTGTCAGCCCGTTTGATCAACTCCTGTTCTTCATCGGCATGTTCTGGATAGACGGCTAATCCGATACTTGAGGAGATGTTGAGGGGAAATCCCTCAATGAGGAATGGCTGATTCAGCGTATATCTGATCTTCTCTGCGATCTCCAATGCATTTTTTTGTGCTTTTATCGTAGGTAAAAGGATGATAAATTCATCACCGCCGACCCGTGCGACAAAATCTGTTTTACGCAGGCAGCTGCTGATACGTTTTGCAACAGCTTTTAGGAGTAGGTCACCGATCTGGTGGCCATATTGGTCATTGACATACTTGAACTTATCCAGGTCTAGAAACATCAGTGCAAGCATACTGTTTTCCCGCTCGGCACTATCGATTGCATATTTGAGATGATCGAGGATCAGTGACCGGTTTGGCAAACCGGTCAGTGTATCATGATAGGCCATATGTTCGACTTTGTCTTCCATGTGCTTACGGTCGGTAATATCATATAACCAGCCGAGGAACGCCGGTCTATTTTGGTACACAACGGGAAAATAAGAGGCTAAGACCCATTTGGTTTTTTCGTTTGCCACCTTGGGACAATAGAGTTCGACAAGTTTGTTGATGATATGTTCATCTTTACGGAGTTTTTGTATGATATTGGTATATACTTCCGGATGGGCGTAATAACTGGAAGGACTAATACCAATAACCTCTTCCGGAGTAGTGCCTATCATAGAGCGATAACGCTTGTTGGCAAACACCACTTCGTCACTGACAGCATCTGTAATCCGTGCAGCGATAGGGCTCCCCTCAAGCATCTGATGTAGTTGGTGTTCATTTTCTATCGCCTTCTGTCGTAAATAGAAATTTTCCTTGAGTTGAAAATGGAACTTATGTGCATTGGATAAGAGAAACAATAGAAAGAGTGCATCCATCACACTCATACTAAGGGAGATACTGTCACCTTCATTGGCTAGAAATATAATTTGCGGTATCAGAACGGCGGAGAGGAAACCTATGAAAGAGATACGGTCAAAAGCCAACGAAGCGGCGGCTCCTGCACTCAGGCCGGCAAGTACGAATGAGACATACACTTTATGTCCCAAATCGCCGGAAGGGGTCAATAGTGTCCCTCCAATTCCCCAAACAAGTGCAGTCAAAAGCACACCAACACGAAACCAGAACAACCACTGATCAGTACGGTTCTGATCTCCATTAGATGTAGATCGCTTCCACACAATATAAAGCACAGCCCGGCTTAACAAAATTGAACTGATTAAGACGGACCATCCAAGTAGTAGTTCATAGCCGATGACTGAGGATTGGATCATAATAAGTATCAAAGCAAGTATAGCGCTGATGATCAGAGAAAGCGGCAGGCTGCTGAAAAGAAATTTGGTTTGCGCATCCTGCAGTGTTTCGAACGTTTTCTCTTTTTGAGGAGACTGCTCTGATCCAGGCAGTGTTTTCAAGGAAGCATCGAAGTCATGCTGGTCGCCGTTTTTATGCTTCTTGGGTCTTTTGTTCATGAAAATAGTTCCCTTCAAAATCTTTTATCTATTCAGAAAGAGTTTCAATGCAGGCTTCTTCTCTCGCTTATTTAAGTGAACGAGCCACACTGAAAATATGATATGTTAAGTACAGCTTGTATTGTTCGAACCCCTTTGGATATATTATAACCAATAAGTATTATTTCTTGGGAGTCATAGGATAATAAAAGCAATTGTTCGCAGTAAAAAGGCAGGGGAGAAGATAAAGTCTAAAAGTGCTTTGTGTCTGTAGGGAAAAAAGAGAGAAAAGCAGAATAACTTTTCGCCAGCACTATAAAGACATCTGGTCTTTATAGTGCGTCCTCATCGTTATTGTAAGTACACTTAGTACTTACAATGCCCTTGCGTCCTTTTTATAAAGACATCTAGTCTTTATAAAGCGTCCTCATCCTCTTCGTCTGTTCTGATGCGGATGGTTTTTGTGATATCTGATACAAAGATCTTTCCGTCACCGATCTTGCCTGTCTTGGCATTCTCTTTGATCGCATTGATGGCAAGGTTCAGATACTCATCACTACTCACAACGATCTCAAGTTTTACTTTCGGGATAAACTCTACAACATACTCTGCACCTCTGTAGAGTTCGGAGTGTCCCTGTTGACGACCATACCCTTTGACCTCAGAGACAGTCATCCCTTCAATCCCTGCTTCTACCAGGGCATCTTTTACCTCTTCCAGTTTAAATGGTTTGATGATTGCTTCAATTTTTTTCATACTTTTACTCCTTTGTTTGCATAATTATAAAATAAGTAAGCTGTCAAGTGAAGACAGCGATATCCGAATCGGACAAAAAACCTTAAATACTACGTTTAAACTCAGGATATGCTTCGATACCACACTCGGTCGCATCGATACCCTCCAGCTGCTCTTCATCATCGGCACGAAGTGTAAAGATCTTGTTGATCAGGTAAATGGCGATAAATGATAAAGGGAATACAATAGCACCCACGATTATGATCGCTTTGAGTTGGGTCAAAATATTTACGCTATCTACGAAGATACCTACAGCAAGTGTTCCCCAGATACCATTGACCAGGTGAACAGAGAGTGCACCGACAGGGTCATCCATCTTGAGTTTGTCAAAGAACGGTACAGCCCATACAACCAAGGCTCCCCCGATAAAACCGATAAGGATAGGGGTATGAATGTCATATTTATCCGGTCCTGCAGTGATCGCTACAAGTCCTCCAAGTGCACCGTTCAGCAAGACAGTGATATCATATTTTTTATATCTAAAATAGGTCAATAACCAGCCGGCAATCGCTCCGGAGAGTCCGGCAGTATTGGTATTCATAATCGTAAGGGCAACAGCATCAGCGTTCTCTTTACTGGAGATAGAACCTACACTACCGCCATTGAATCCAAACCATCCGATCCATAGCAGGAATGCACCAAGTGTTACCAGTGGAATGTTTGAAGCAGGGATGACTTTGACTTTTCCATTGATATAACGACCGCGTCTTGGCCCCATGATAAGGATTGCAGCGAGCAGCGCCCAGCCACCCGTTGAGTGGATTACGGTAGAACCGGCAAGATCCGACAGTCCGGAGATATCAAAGAGTGTGCCTTCAAGAAAGTTCACTCCCCAGGTGAGGTTTACGATAATTGGATAAATTACCGTTCCTACTGCAATGGTAAAAAGGCCCAAGGGAAGGATACGTGACCGTTCACTGACCCCTCCACTCATAATATTGACCACTTTTCCTACAAATGCCATCTGGAAAAGGAAAAAAGCCCATTGGCTCATCCCGTTTTGATGATCCCATGAACCAAATGCGACCTCGTATCCTATAAGTAGGAATGAGAGCGAAGCTACGGCATAGATCATTACATTGACTGTCAATACCGAGGTGACGTTTTTTGTTCTGACCAGCCCGGCTTCCAGCATGGCAAATCCCGGTACCATAAAGATGATCAGTGTCATTGCAAAGAGTGCAAAAAAGGTATCGATTACATAACTCATTTCCATAGTTAACCCTTCGTTTAAAATTAATAGAAGAATTATAACTATAATGTATGGAATAAGTATGGAGAAGATGATGTTTTTTTATACAGGAGAGGGTGATAAGTTAAGTATTATTGAAGAATTTTGATTATTTTTTAAACAAAAGGCTCGTTTTGAGCCTTTTGTTTACGGTTACAATGCCCTTGCGTCAGCATTACAGAGACATCTAGTCTCTATAATGCCTCCTCATCCTCTTCGTCTGTTCTGATACGGATGGTTTTACTGATCTCCGATACAAAGATCTTTCCGTCACCGATCTTACCTGTTTTCGCATTCTCTTTGATCGCAGAGAGTGCAAGGTTGAGGTATTCGTCATTGCTCACAACGATCTCTATTTTTACTTTCGGGATAAACTCTACGACGTACTCAGCACCTCTGTAGAGCTCGGAGTGTCCCTGTTGACGACCGTATCCTTTGACTTCTGAAACGGTCATCCCTTCAATTCCAGCTTCTACAAGAGCATCTTTGACATCTTCAAGTTTAAACGGTTTGATGATTGCTTCTATCTTTTTCATAAATATATCCTTTGAATTTAATGCTAGGCCGAACCCTTATAGGTTCGCACCCTTTTCTCCGTGTACAGCTTCATCCAGACCGATCTCTTCAGTCTCCTCATCGACTCTTGCTCCACCGGTCACTGCTTTGGCAATGAAATAGACAACTACGGTACCGATCAATGTCCATAATCCAACCACAACAACTGACTCCAGTTGTACAAAGAATTGTCCCATTCTGTCACCGTCAGCTTTCAGCGGACCATCCCATAGAAGCTCTTGATCGTTGAGTGCCAGTAGACCCGTTGCAAGTGCACCCCATAGACCGGCTAGGAAGTGGATACCGAATGCATCCAGTGAGTCATCGTAACCAAGCATCTTCTTGAGTGATACTACACCCCAGAAGGCGATCAGTGATCCGACGATACCTACGATAAGTGCTCCACCTACGCTTACGAATCCGGCTGCCGGTGTGATCGCTACGAGACCGGCAATGATACCTGATGCGATCCCAAGAAGTGTAGGTTTCTTGAAAACAAACCACTCAATAAGCATCCATGTGACAGCGGCTGCAGCCGTTGCTACAGTCGTAGTCAATACAGCAAGACCGGCGATAGCATTTGCTCCAAATGCAGATCCACCGTTAAATCCATACCATCCGAACCATAGAAGTGCGGCACCTACGGCTGTAAGGATAATACTGAATGGTTTCATAGCCATTTTCGGATAACCGGCTCTTTTACCCACCAAGATCGCAAGTACCAGACCAGCCAAACCACCATTCATGTGTACTACTGTACCACCGGCAAAGTCAAGTGCGCCGGCATCAAAAAGAAGTGCTCCGTCTCCACCCCATACCATGTGCGTAATAGGTGCATAAACAAGTATCCCCCAGAGTGCTACAATCACCATCCATGTAGAAAACTTCATACGTCCGATGACAGAACCTGAGGCGATCGCTACGGTAATTGCAGCAAACGTTCCCTGGAATGCAATAAATACATAGGTAGGGTATGTTCCGCTGAGATCTGTCCAGTTGATACCGCTTAACATCACATTACCAAATCCACCGAAGAAGTTTTGTAACATGGCACTTTCACTTGCACCGAATGCGATAGAGTAACCTGCAACCACCCATACTACAAAAGCAAGTACAAATGCACCCATCACCATAGAGAATGTATTGAGTGCATTTTTACTTCTTGTCATACCCGCATAGAAAAGTGCAAGACCTGCCGGAGTCATTAAAAGTACAAATGCTGTAGATACCATCATCCATGCGGTATCACCTGTGTCTAGTTTGTCTTCAGCAAAAGCGAAGATCGGCATCAAAAATGCCATCAGAGCTGAAAATTTTTGTTTCATGCTTAATCCTTTACGTTTTTTACATTACAAGTGTAGCACGTAAGTAGATTAATTTATATCACACTACTGATTAAAATTTAATCAGTAGTGTAATTAAGAAAGATTTTTACTGGATAAGAGGAATCTCAAGTAGGATAGAGTGTTCTTTGAGGATCGCTTTGATCTGGTTTTCCCCGGCAAGTTCTTTGATCTCTTCATCACTCTCTACATATCTTCCGTTTGCACTGATCTTCAGACCGGCGAGTGACTCTTTTTGATTATTGATCATAATATGCTGTCCGATCAGGAGCTTAAGAGAAATATCGATGGAGTCCGAACTTCTAAAGGAGTGAAAGACCTTTCTCAGGAGTTTGGAAAAATGGTTCTGATCCATCTTGAAGAGCGGCAGATCCTGGTCTGTAAGCAGTGATAAATGATTACTGTTTTCTGCCTGAAATAGTGCAATATTGGCTTCAAGCAAGATATTGATGTCGGTAGTGATCAATGATCCGGTCTGAATTTTCCCCTTTGGTTGTACAGTAGGCGTATGGTAGAGTCTGAGCGATATCTGTTCTTCATTCTCATAACCCACTGTAATGGCATGAAAGACAAAGGTATCATAGGTCAAAGAGAGAGAAGTCGTTTTATAACCGAATCCGGCAGAGGCATAAGCAAGGGTCAGGTCATAGAGCTCTTTCGTGCTGACCGAACCAAAAAGAAGTTCGGCACTATGGTTCAGATAAAGTATCTTCCCCTCATTGCTAAACAAAATAAAAGGACTGTTATCCCACTCTATAAAAGGTTCGAAGTTTATTTCCATGCATATACCTTTTTACTATGAGGAGTCAAATGAGCACCCCAAGGGCACTTCCTGCGGGGCGCCTGCTGCTGAAGCAAACTTAGCGTTAGCGTAGTTTTCTGAGCTTTGCTTAGAAAACGTTCTATCGAGTGATAACTGTTATCCCACTCTATAAAAGGCTCGAAGTTGATATCCATTACAGTTCCTGGTCGATATTATTTTCATGTATCTTTTTTCTCAAGGTATTTCTATTAATACCCAAAATCTCTGAAAGTTTCAGTTGCGATCCGAACTTTTCAAGTCCGGCTTTGATCAACGGTTTTTCATAGAGTCTCAAGTGTTCCCGATAGGCATCATTCCCCTCAAGGTGTTTCAACAGGTAGTAATAGAGTATCTCTTCGATATCTTCCGACTCCATTGTATGCTTGATCAGGTAGGTATAGACAGATCGTTTCAGACTCTTGGTATTCAATGAGAGATCCAGCGGTATATTTTCTGTATCGATCGTCTGATTCTCTATCATCAGTGTAGATTTGGCATCTTCGATATAGAGCTCTTTGAGATAGGCTACATCCTCATCTCTCTGGCTGAGAGAAGGCATTGTATAGATAAAAGCAAAAAGATCATCAATAAGTGTCGAATTGCCCAAATAGTTTGCAGTTGCAATGATACGTTTATTGGTAAAATCCAATTCACCCTGATTTTTCATTTTTTCAAAATCGGCAATAATCAGCTCATCGGAAGTAGCAAGAGCCGTTTTGACCTCTTCCTGGTTCTCCCCTGATACTACAATCGCACCGGGAAAGATAGACTTAGCCAGAGATTTTTTACCGGTAAACTCCGGACCTATAATGATAGAAGAGACATAAAGCGTTTTGGTAAGATTTAACCCTTTGATGATGCCCTGTATTTGTTCCGATCTTGTATAAAAATGTTTCATGTTTATTTTTATCTCTCTATATTGTTTAATAATTAATCATAACAGAACAATCTGAATTTAGGGCATCTATGTTAGAATTATCGAAACAAGTTACAGAGGTTGCATATCAAAGCGTCATTTAAGAGGTTTCATCACTACTTTAATTACCTGACTTTAGAGCAGTCATTGGAATATTTCTCCATTCTCGGTGGTATAGAGGAGAATATCGAGCTGGACTTTTTTGATGATCTCTTCTCCATGGTGCAGACGAACTTTATCGGTAACTTTAAAAAGTTCCGGGACCTTGTCTCCCCCTCCTATCTTTTAGAATCACCTTACCGTGACGTATTGATCGCTGTAGCCAGGGGTGATGGGAAGCTCTATAGTGTCCTGCGTAAAGCAAAACTGAGTGAAACTGCAGGTGAAGAGATCATTGACGAACTCGTCGACCTCGGTGTACTCTTTATTGAAAAGTCAAGAGAGACACCACTGAAGGCGCATCCAAAACAGAAGATCAAAAAACATCTGCGTAGCTACCGTATACAGGACAAACTACGTTTCAATGCACCGTTTTTACGTTTTTGGTTCGGTTTTGTGGAGGTGTATCGCAAAGAGTTGGAGACAGGGAAGGGGGATAGATTTCTCAGAAACTTTCAAAAACACTATGAGAGGCTGCGCACTCTGGTCTATGAACAGTTATGTGATGCATTGCTGATAGAGTATTTTGCCCAACGAGGGATTGAGGTACTCGCTTCGGGCAGTTACTGGAACCAATACAGCGAGTTTGATATTTTGGCTGTCACTGATCAAAAAAAGGTCATCCTGGGCGAGTGTAAATACAAAGACCGCAAAGTGTGCAAGAATGAGCTAAGGAAGCTGAGAGCAAAAGCAGAGCAGTCGGCACTTCTTGTCGATACCTATGCACTCTTTTCCAAAAGCGGCTTTTCCAATGAATTATTGCAACATCAGGATGAGAAATTGCTCCTCTTTGATCTTAACGATCTCAATCTGCTGCTTTAAACTTATCTTGCTTTCTGTATATTTTTTCGGTGTGTGCTATAGCTTTTTGTAAAATCGTGGGTGCCCTGTATGTTTTTCATAAAATAGAGATAGTCTGTCTTGGCAGGTTTGATCGCAGCTATGATCGCATCAAAACTGACTGCCCCGATCGGTGATGGAGGCAAACCCTTGTATTTATAGGTATTGAAACGGCTCTTATCGTTTCGGATACGCTCAGGGGTCACTTTGATATGGGAATATTTTCCATAATTGAGTGTTCCGTCCATCTGTAGAAGCATCCCCTTTTTTATGCGGTTATAGATGACCGAAGAGACCAGCGGCATCTCTTTGGTGTTGGCTGCCTCTTTTTGAATGATAGAAGCAATCGTAAGGATCCTCAGCCACTGTTTTTTATCATAGGTCCCATATATCTTCTGTGAGATTTTCTGATACTGTTTGGTCGACTCCCTCAAGAGAAAAGCAATCAGCTGCTCCTCATTGATCCCAAAGGGCACATAGTAGGTCTCGGCATAAATAGCTGCTTCAGGGTAGTCAGCATTTTGATCATAATAGTGTTGCAGCCTGCTTGCATTGAGATCCAGAGTGGAGGCGATATCTTCAAAGAAAAGTACGGCAGTCTCTCCCGGGATCAAAGTGATCTCCTCCATCATCGCTTTCGCCGTAGCGAGTTTATATAGGAAATCGATACGACTAAGTTCGGTTGCACCGATATCTACCCATCCGCTTTGAGGCTGTCCTAATAAACTTAAAAGATATCTGTCAATGATACTGACCTCGTACCCCTTTTTATGGAGCTGTGATATAATATTGGTGATAGATCCCTGGGGTACATAGATGGTTTTTTGTGTCTGCAGGGATTGTGATGTATAGAAGACAGAAGCGAGAATGAAAAGGATGAGAATGTTCTCCATCAGGGGCATTATAAAATTTTTACGAAACACGCTTATCCTTTTTGTGGTGGTTTTGACGATACTTGCAGTATGGCTGAAAGTAGGTGTCAAAGCTGATTACCTGCATATCGGGCCGTATAAACTTTCGGGATTATACATTAAACTCGATAAAAAACTGATACTGAAGGCACACCATGTTACTATCCCCAAAAGTAAGGCCAACCCATCATTTTCCACGATTGATAAAACCTTTGACCGCATTAAGGGACTGCTTCAATTGTTTGAATATGTTGCACTGCATGATGTGATCTACGAGAATAACAGAATTGACCTTGTCTATGTGGATAATATGCTTCATATCAATACAAAAGACTATGAGATCGCAGGAAAAATAGAACGTATAGAGAAGCGTTTTGTCGCAGAAGTTCCGTTACTCTATATCAAGTCAAAAAAGATCACACTTTCGGGTAATTTTACCTATAGCCATTATGAAGACAGGCTTCATGCCTGGGGACGGTACGATATGTATGGGATCGAGGGAAATTTTACGGCAAGCAAAGTAAAAAACCGTATTAAGTTTGACCTGAAGAGTGACAGATTCTCTGACCTGAAACCATTGATGGAAGTTTTGCCATTGTCACAAGCGGTGAAACATTGGTCGGTTGAGAGAATTCAGGCAGAGCAATACCAATTAAAATCACTCAAAGGGAGCGGAACGGTTTCCGGTCAGGATTTTACGCTTGATAGTGATACGTTAACCGGTTTGGCTGAGCTAAGCAATGCAGAGATCGATTTTAAAGATGGACTGGAGAGTGTCCATACCCCTCAAATTGTGATGGAGTATAAAAAGGGCGGTCTCTACTTTGATCTGGAAAAACCGGTTTACCGAGGTAAATCTTTGGATGGCAGTAAGGTTTCCATAGTGGACCTCACAACCGGTAAGCCTACAACGTTGAAACTCGATCTCCAAGTAGAGTCATCATTAGATGAATCAATTCAGAAGATTCTCAAAGCCTATCATCTGAAGATACCGGTCCTTCAAAAAAGCGGTACGGGCAAGGCATCGATAGGCTTGGATACCATCTTGAAAACCGGTAAGAGTTCTGCTGTGATTGATGTCGATATACAGGATGCCAGGGTTCAACTCTATAAGCTGGACCTGGGTATGGAGAGTGGTCATGTACACTATGAGGATGGTGTGATATCCCTGGATAATATACTTCTGAAAGATAAGAGGTACAGTGGCAGGGCAGAGGGGAGTGTAAAACTCCGGGAAAAAAAGGCAGAGATACTTGTCGATCTTCACTCACTTCATAGCGGAGAAAAGGCTAAAGAGAAATATTTTGAAATGAAAGATAAGAAGCTCACTATTGCTTTGGATTATCAGAAGGGAATGCATATCAGAATACCTGAACTGGATTTCTCTATCCGTGAAGAAGAGAATACCACGAAGTTCTCATTTAAAGACCTCAATCTGATCAAACCCTACATTAAAGATAAAGCGTATATTCAGGAAGGGGGAAGTGCCGATATCTTTACGGATGACTTTAAAACATTTACATTTGAAGGTATACTGCGTCGAAATACCTGCTTCTTTTATGAGGGGGATGACCTTTGTCATACCAGGGTACCGTGTTCAGGGAAAATTACACCCAAAGGTATAGATTTCTATGCGTTTAATAAGCGGCTCCATTTCAATGAGACGAAATCCAGGGTGACGCTCAAGAAACTCAATATAGATCTTAAAAGGTTTATTCAATATCTTTCGACACAGTATGAAGAGGGAAGTATCACCGAGAAAAAAGGCGAGTCTCTTGTGATCATCGGAAAAAAGAGTAACCTTCGCTATGAAAACTATACCCTGGTAACAGACAGTTATGATGTCGAGGTCAAGCCAAACGGCAATATCAAAGCGATCGGTAGTTCTGAAGGGGATATCGTAAAGTTTGAAAAGCGAGGCAGGATCTTCTCTATCAATGCATTGCGTATCAAAGATGAGGTGTTACACCCTTTGATCGATTTCAAGGGATTGAAAAAGGGACGCTACAGCCTTAAAGTATCAGGGGATATCGACAGGGTAATGAAGGGGAGAATCATTATCGAGGGTGGGGTGATGAAAGACTTCAAAGCCTACAACAATACGATCGCACTGATCAATACTTTACCGGCCCTTGCCACACTGCAGGACCCGGGGTTTTCCAAAGAGGGGTTTAAGATCAAAAAAGGTGTGGCCGAATACAAGATTATTAAAGGTGAGAAAATTATTTTTGACTCGATCTATATCAAAGGTAAATCTTCGACGCTTGTAGGAAAAGGGTTCATCGATCTAAAGAAGAACAGGATTGATATTCAGCTGGCGATCAGAACAGCAAAAACCTTGGGAAATGTGGTGGGAAATATTCCACTGATCGGATATATCCTTATGGGAGAGGATAAAAGTATGACGATAGGACTCACCATTAAAGGAACACTCGATAAGCCCAAAGTCAAAACTTCCGCAGCGGAAGAGATACTGACACTTCCTCTGGAGATCATCAAGCGCACGATCGAGTCTCCCAAACAGATGATTGAGGAGACAAAACGTATTCAAAAAGAAAAATCCAAAGAAGAAAAATCTGAGCCGTCAATACACGAACAGCTGGGACTGGAAGCACCCAAGAAGAAAAAAGAGACTCAAAAGCCTAGAAAATAGGCTCCCCGTACAACGCGCACAGATCATGGGAGCCTGTTTGAATGCTATTCATTTCTGAGTACTGTGAGCGGATCGGTTTGGGAGGCTTTTTTCGCAGGATAGAGTGATGAGAGCAAAATGATAATCGATGTACCCAGAATGATCAGTCCAAAATCACTCATTGTAAGATCCACAGGAAGTTTACTCGTACCGTAGACATCTGCCGGCATAGAGATAATATCAAAGGTTTTCAGGATCCAAATTCCTAGAAAACCGAGCAGTGCTCCCACCAAAATACCTGTACTTCCTATAATGAGCCCCAGTTTAAAAAAGATAGAACGTATCTCCGCTTTGGTTGCCCCCAGTGTACGCATAAGCGCGATCTCACTTCTACGGCTCATCACTGTCATCAGCAGAGAAGAGATGATGTTGAGTGAGGCAACAAGGATGATAAGCAGAAGGACCAAAAAGAGTGCTTTTTTCTCCATCTCCATAGCCGCAAAGAAGTTGCCGTTTTGCTGCCACCATCCTTCGATGATCACCGAGTCGGGAAGTGCCGTTCTTATCGTATCGATCTCTTTGAGGGGATCCTCCGTATAGATATGAAGACCGTCATAGTACCCTTTTTGACGTTTCAACAGTTTTTGGAACGCTTGATGCGTGGTATAGATGATCGCTTTGTCATAGGCTTTCAGCCCGGAGTCAAAGACGCCATCTACGACAAAGCGTTTTTGCAAAGGCATTGTAGCAAAACCGATTGCTTCCTGTTCGGAGAAGTAAAGGGTGACTTTTTCTCCTTTGGGTGCATCCATTTCAAAGGAGAGTGAATCTCCGATAATGATACGAAAGGTATCTTCTCGTTGACCTTTCGCCTCTTTGAAGATATGGTTGATCTGACTCTCTTTCTCAAAATCTATTCCGTAAAGGAGGGATCCCTGTACCGCACCAGCGTTTTTTGTGATCACCTGGGTAGTGTAGTAGGGACTGAACTGGAGATGGGGGAATGTTTCTTGAAGGTTGTCAATGAGAGTATCGTTCAGTGCATCCTGCTTAATGGGCAGTACGGTTAAAGGGTAGTTCATCACAAAGAGCCGTTTGGTAAACTCTTTCTGTGTACCGTTCATGATACCCATGGCGATCATGAGTACCATCACACCTGCAGAGATACCCAAAAATGCCAAGAGTGCAGAGATAAAGATAAAAGGATTATCTCTGTCATATTTCAGGTAGTGACGGATGATATGATGAACAAATTCTCTATTAACCATGGGTTTCATCTTTTTTCCTTCATATACTCAATAGAGAATTAAGCGTAACTTTTCGTTAGGCTAAAAGTCCTTTTTTAGGCCCACTCTGTCCACAGCAGTTTTTGTACTTTTTCCCTGACCCACAGGGACAAGGCTCATTACGTTTCGGCTTTTTTGTTCCCGTGATCGGCTTTTTCTTCTTGGGCTCTTTCTCTGCTTCATTGCTGAGTACCGCTTCAGAGACGCTGCTGTCAAGCTCTTCTCTGATCTGTTCAACGGCTGCCTGTTCCTCTTCGGGAGATTCGAAAGTGAACTGCACAAGCTGAAGGGTTTTTACCGCTTCATATTTAATACGCTGTACCAACTCCTGGAAGAGTTTGTAGCTGTCCTGCTTATACTCGGTCAATGGGTCTTTTTGGTTATACCCTCTCAGGCCTATCCCTGTTTTGAGTACATCCATCTCATAGAGGTGGTCTCTCCATTGAGGGTCGAGTACCTGCAGATAGAGTACGCGTTCGATCTCGCTGCGTTGTTCCGGATCGATCACAGACATCTTCTCTTCGTAGAGGTCTTCCATCATTTTTGTCATCTTCTCTGTGATCTCTTCGATCTCGGCACCTTCGAACGGGTCACCTTTCACTGTGATATTGAGCTCTTCTTTGATCAATGCAGTCAGTTTCTCGATATTGAAGTCCTCTTTCGGTGCCCCCGGGAAGATCTCACAAAGTTCCAAGAGGTGAGCGATATACTCTGCCCGGTTCTCTTTGATCTTTTCATCGATATCAAATTTCGGATCAAGCAGCTGGTTTCTAAATGCATAGATCGCTTTTCTCTGGTGGTTTGCGACATCATCATACTCGAGGATGTGTTTACGGGACTCATAGTGCTGGTTTTCGACTTTTTTCTGCGCTTTTTCTACAGAGCGTGTGACGATCTTTGAGTCGATGTATTCTCCATCTTCCACTCCCAGTCTGTTCATGATGTTTCTGATCTTCTCTCCGCCAAAGATACGAAGAAGATTGTCATCAAGGCTTAGGAAGAATTGGCTCTCTCCAGGGTCCCCCTGACGTCCAGAACGACCTCTGAGCTGGTTGTCGATACGTCTGCTCTCATGTCTTTCCGTACCGATGATCGCAAGACCGCCCAGGCTTCTGACTTCATCATCGATCTTGATATCTACACCACGACCAGCCATGTTTGTCGCTACAGTGACAGCACCTTTCTGTCCCGCATCTATAATGATCTCAGCCTCTTTTTCATGGTTCTTCGCATTGAGTACGTTATGCGGTATCTTCTCTTTTTTCAGTCTCTCATGGATCATCTCGGACTTCTCGATCGAAGCGGTACCGATCAGTACCGGCTGGCCCTTGCTATGGAACTCTTTGACCCTTTTGACCACGGCATTGAGCTTCTCGCGCTCCGTATTGTAGATAAGGTCGTTCTTGTCTGCTCTGGCGATAGGAAGGTGGGTAGGGATAGAGATGACATCGAGGTTATAGATCTGAGCAAACTCGGTTGCTTCTGTCTGTGCTGTACCTGTCATACCTGCCAGCTTGTCATAGAGTCTGAAGTAATTTTGGTAGGTGATCTCTGCAAGTGTCTGGGACTCCTCCTGGATCTCTACACCCTCTTTCGCCTCAAGCGCTTGGTGCAGCCCTTCGGAGAATCTTCTTCCCTCACTGAGACGCCCGGTAAATTCATCAACGATAATCAGCTCATTATCTCTTACCACATAATGGACATCTTTTTCAAAAAGATAGTGTGCCTTGAGTGCCTGGTCAAGGTGGTGGGAGAGTGCTGCATTTTCAAGGTCATACATATTCTCCACACCAAAGAGATCCTGGGCTTTTTCCAGTCCCTGCTCGGTCATAATGATCAGACGGTTCTTCTCATCGACGATAAAGTCACCTGTCGTCTGCTCCGGTTCTCCCGCTCTTGTCTCCTTCTTTTCACCTTTTTCCAACTGAAGGGCTATCTCGTTGGCACGCTGGTAGTAGTCATGGTCTCTCTGTGTTGGTCCGGAGATGATCAGCGGCGTTCTTGCCTCATCGATAAGGATGGAGTCCACTTCATCCACGATGGCAAAGTGGTGTTCTCTCTGGACCTTCTCTTCGATGCGTACCTTCATATTGTCACGCAGGTAGTCAAATCCGTACTCGTTGTTCGTACCGTAGGTGATGTCTGCATCGTATTGCGCTTTTCGCTCCTCTTCACTATAGATCTCTGAGGTGATACATCCTGTAGAGAATCCAAGGAAATTATAGAGTTGCCCCATCTCCTCGGCATCTCTTTTTGCCAGATAGTCATTGACCGTGACGACATGCACCCCTTTTCCGGTCATTGCATTGAGCACGACAGCCAGGGTAGCAACCAGTGTTTTACCTTCACCCGTCTTCATCTCAGCGATATTGCCGTCATTCAGCACCATACCCCCGACCATCTGCACATCGTAGTGGCGCATATTGAGTACACGTTTTGCCGCCTCCCTGGTAATCGCAAATGAGTCAAAGAGTACATCATCCAGACTCTTTTCACCGCTTTGTACGCTCTGTTTGAGTGTGTTGAATGCCGCTTTGAGCGCTTCATCATCAAGCTGCTCATAGTCAGCTTCCAGTGCATTGATCTGTGTGACTTTTTTGAGATAGTTTTTGACGATCTTGTCGTTTCTTGTACCAAAGACCTTATTGAGAACATTTTGTATCATGATTTGTTATAGCCCCGTTTCTAAAATGGAGTTATTCTATCTAAAAAGTGGTTAATTTGTCGTTATCCTCTTTAAAGTGCCGAAGTTATCGCTTTTTCTTTGAAAAGTAGGAGGATGATTTCTCTCTTATCAAGGCGATATTTGATAAAATAAGCCAAGTATATTGAAGGACAGCAATGAAGCGATTATGGATGTTATTGATACTCTCCGGAACACTGGCGGCATCGCCGATCAGTCTGCCGGATAACTTTAAAGCGGATTTCAGGCAGCGTATCACCAATCCTGACAAAAAAGTGATACATTACAGGGGAACCGTGCGTTTTTCTGATGCAAAGATGCTCAAATGGGTCTACCGGGAACCGACAAAAAAAGAGGTGTGCAGCAACGGTAAGAATGTCACGGTCGTGGATCATGATCTTGAACAAGTCTCTTACTATCTGATCGAAAAAGGATTTGATCTTGCAGAGATATTGAAGTCTGCAAAACCCTATAAAAAAATGAAGACCGTGTTCATCGCGAAATATGAAGGGAAGCAGTATACGATACAGCTTGATGCGAAACAGCGTCTTTGGCGTGTTGCCTACTATGACGACCTGGATAATGAAGTACTGATCATTTTTGAAAAAATGCGTTATGGACAGGGGAAACTGCCGCTCAACAGTTTGCTCTGTGAAGCACCAGACTCCTATGATGTGATCGGAGAGTAGTGATGGATTCCCTGTTATCAAAGATACAAGATGATTCTGCGGTGATGCTGCTTGCAGGTGTTTCGATCGTTGTACTCCTTGTTATTGTACTTGTGGTCGTGGTCTTCTCAAGCAGATCAAAAACACTGGCTGACAAGCTCTATGATCTGAAGGAGATAGAGGGAGAGAAGGATGAAAAGATCACTTCTCTTGAAGAGGAGCTGCAGGTCTATCAGCTGAGGGATGCCAGCCAGAGACAGGAACTTCAGCAGTTTCAGGAGACCAAAGAGGCACTCAAGCAGCTGCAGGATGCAAAAGAGGAGCTGGAGAACAGACACAACAGACTTGAAAAGTCCATGAGTGAGACTACGGTAAAACTGGAAAACAGTGAAGAGAGATACAGCAGTCTCCTGCAGGAACACAGAGTCCTGGTAGGACAGAATGAAAAACTCAGAGAAGAGAACAGCAAGTACCATACGAACAATGCAAGACTGCTTACCAAGCTTGAGAGCGAAACCCGACATGCGAATAACCAGATGGAGCTCATGCAAACGCATAAACAGGAGCTTAAAAACGAGTTTGAGGCATTGGCTAAAAAAGTCTTTGAGGGCAACTCTCAGAAATTTGCCGACTTTTCCAAAGAGAACATAGATAATATGATCAAGCCCCTTCAGGCTCAGATCGCCGAGTTTAAAAAACAGGTTGCTGATACCTATAATGCAGAGAGTCAGGACCGGGCGGTGTTGAAAAATGAGATTCATTCCCTCAAAGAGCTCAATCAAAAGATCAGTCAAGATGCGATCAATCTTACCAAAGCACTCAAAGGGGAGAGTAAAAAACAGGGTGTATGGGGAGAGATGGTACTGGAGCATGTCCTTGAAGCTTCGGGACTTCGAAAAGGATATGAGTTTGAACGTGAAGTGAGTTTGAGTACGGAAGATGGCGATACCCTTCGGCCGGATGTGATCGTACACCTCCCAGATGCCCGTGACCTCATTATTGACGCGAAGACCTCTCTGGTAGCCTATGAACGGTATGTCAATGCCCATGATGAAGTGAAAAAGGCGAGCTATCTGAAGTCCCATCTGGATTCGATCAGGTCTCATGTCAATCTGCTTGCAGCAAAAAACTATGAGCGGTTGAAAGAGGTGGAGACCCTGGACTTTATCTTTATGTTTATGCCTATCGAAGGGGCATTGGCAGTGGCTTTGGAACATGACAGTTCCCTCTATGATGAAGCCTTTAAAAAGAAGATTCTTCTGGTCGGTCCTACCACGCTGCTCGTAGCGATGCGTGCAGTGGAGAATGTATGGAAACATGAGCGGCAAAATCAGAATGCAAAAGAGATCGCAAGACGTGCGGGTGCTATGTATGACAAGTTTGTCGGTTTTTCAGAAGACCTGGTGAAGATATCCAAACAGATCGATACGGTGCAAAACAGTTTCAACGCAGCAAGAAGTAAACTCAGTGACGGTAAAGGCAACCTGGTAAGACAGGTAGAGCAGCTTAAAGAGCTTGGTGCGCAGACCAGCAAAAAGATCCCCAAAGAGATACAGAAGGATAGGTAGTGAAAGCACAGATAGCCAAATATTCGAAGCAGTTGACAGAACATACCGACAGATCTTCCAAAGTGTTTAAAAAAAACGGTAAGCTAAAACGCAGTTTTTATGAAAAAGAGCTCTATAGACTGCAGCATGAACTGGTCAAACTGCAGGAGTGGACGATCAAAAACAACAAACGGCTCCTAGTGATCTTCGAGGGGATGGATATGGGAGGGAAAAGCTCTACGATCAAAGAGCTCAATACCTATCTCAATCCCCGTGAGACACGCTCTGTCGCCCTTCCCAAACCAAACTCCGAAGAGTTGGGGCAGTGGTACTTTCAGCGTCATCTCAAACACCTCCCCAATGCGGGAGAGATCGTCTTTTTTGACAGGTCATGGTACAACAGGGCAGGGATCGAACAGGTATTCGGTTTCTGTACACAGGAGCAGCATGACCACTTCTACCGGCAGGTGAATGAAGTAGAAAAACTGCTTGTGGATGACGGGATCATGGTTTTTAAGTTTTATCTCAATATCACGAAAGAGACGCAGGCAAGACGTCTCAAACAAAGAGAGAAAGATCCCCTCAAAAACTGGAAACTTTCAGAACTTGACTACAAGTCACATAATGCCTACGATACCTATGTGAAGTATCGCGACAAGATGTTCGATCTCTCCGGTACGCTTGTGGTACCGTGGATAGAACTACAGGCAGATGATAAAAAACGCGCAAGGCTCAATGCACTGCGTTTCATACTCTCAAATATTTTTTATGAGAATAGAGATATGGATGTGATCAAAGGCGTCGATGAGAAGATACTCTCGCTTTACTCATAGTTAAATCAGTATAGAAAGGCGTCAGCGTCTTGAGCCGTCCGCTGACAAGCAACTAAATTGCAGTGCAAGCGAGGCATAAAGGCTGAGTCGTAGGACAATCGTGTGGGGAGGGGCTTTGCTCCTCACCAAATCAACATAAAAAGGCGTTAAAGCCTTGAGCCGTCTGCTGAGGACGACCACGTGGAAAGGGGCTTTGCTCCTTTCCAAATTAGTATAAAAAGGAATACATATGGCAAACGTAACAATCTGGCACAATCCAAGATGTAGCAAATCAAGAGACTCTTTCAAACTGCTTGAAGAGAAAGGCATCGATGCGGAGGTGATCAAATACCTTGATACGCCTCCGACAAAAGAGGAACTCAAAGAGGTGCTCAAAATGTTGGGAATGGCCCCAAGAGAGTTGATGCGTACGAAAGAGGAGATCTACAAAGAACTGAACCTCAAAGAGGAAGAGGATGATGAAAAACTGATCGAAGCGATGGTGGAAAATCCGAAACTGATAGAGAGGCCGATTGTGATCAAAGAGGGGAAAGCAGTGGTAGGTCGTCCTATTGAAAAAGTGATTGAATTGATTTCCTAGTATTTTATGTTAAAATTCGACCAATTATTATTGCAATGTAAGGAAAAGAGATGCTTAGTACAGTCAATTTAACACAACGCTACGGAAAACGTGTACTGTTTGATAAGATCAATATCACGTTGGATGTGGGTAAACGCTACGGACTCATCGGTGCCAACGGTGCAGGAAAATCGACATTTTTAAAGATCCTCTCAGGAGAGATAGAGCCGAGTGAAGGTGAGGTACAGCTGCAGCCTGGACTGAAACTGGGAGTATTGAGTCAAAACCAGTACGCTTTTGAGGACTTTACCCTGAAAGATGCCGTCCTGTACGGAAACAAAAAGCTCTACGATGCACAAAAAGAGAAAGAGAAGCTCTATATGGAGGGTGACTTCGAGAGTGATGAGGTCAATAATCGACTGGCAGAGCTTGAGATGATCTGTGCAGATGAAGACCCGACCTATGAGTCCGATGTACAGATCGAAAAGCTGCTTGAAGCACTTGGCTTCCCAGCCAGCGAGCACGATGACCTGATGAGCTCGATCACCGGCGGAGACAAGTTCAAGATCTTGCTTGCACAGGTACTCTTTCTGAAGCCGGATGTACTGCTTCTGGATGAGCCGACCAACAACCTTGATATCGAGACGATCGGTTGGCTTGAAGAGGAGCTCAAGCGCCATGAGGGGACCATGATCGTGATCTCTCACGATAGACACTTCCTCAATGGTGTCGTGACACATATCCTTGATCTTGACTTTCAGAATATCCGTGAGTTTACCGGAAACTACGATGACTGGTATATCGCAGCAAACCTGATCGCAAAACAGGCTGAGACGGATAGAAGCAAAGCAATGAAAGAGAAGGAGGAGCTTGAGAAGTTCATCGCCAGGTTCTCAGCCAATGCTTCCAAGGCAAAACAGGCTACCAGTCGACAGAAACAGCTGGATAAACTCGATATCGAAGAGATCAAACTCTCTTCCAGACGCGACCCTTCCATCATGTTCAAACCGCACCGAGATATCGGTAATGAGATACTTGAAGTGAAAGAGATCTCAAAAAGTTATGACGATGAGAAGGTACTTGAAAATATCAGTTTCAAAGTCAATGAAGGTGACAAGATAGCATTGATCGGTTCGAACGGTGTAGGTAAAACGACACTGCTTGAGATTCTTATGGGTAAACTGGAAGCTGATGGCGGAAGCTATAACTGGGGGCAGACGATCGCCACGAGCTACTTTCCTCAGAATACGACGGATATCGTGAGCGGTGATATTGAACTGCCTCAGTGGATCCAGGGCTTTGATCCGAAGTGGCATATCGATGAGATCCGTAAAACGCTCGGACGTATGCTCTTTACGGGGGAAGAGCAGAAGAAGAAGGTCGATGCATGTTCGGGTGGTGAAAAGCACCGTGTGATGCTCTCCAAGATGATGATGGACAGTGCGAACTTCCTTGTGATGGATGAGCCGAACAACCACCTTGACCTGGAAGCGATCGTTGCACTGGGTGAAGCACTGCATACCTATCAGGGCGGTGTGATCTGTGTCACACACGACCGTGAACTGATCGATGCCTTTGCAAACCGTATCATCAAGATCAATGAAGACGGTAGCATGATCGATTTCGAAGGTGACTATGAAGCCTTCGTAGAGCAGTATGGTCACTAAGAACTTACTGCCTTTCATTACGACGGTTTCCGTCGTAGCCTCTATATAATATTTCCATCTATAATCATATTTTTTGGATTTCTATCCATAGATTCTGTCTTATGCCGTAGGTTTGGCACTGCCAAACGTCTCTTATGATGATACTACGTATTGTTTGTGATCACAGAGAGTGCAAGCACAAGGTATCGGCTTCTTCCCATTGTTTTATCTTTTTTTTGTATTATAAGTTAAGCAAAAAGGGGGTTTTCAAAAGATGTCAAATTGTCATAGAGTTAGATGTGGTGTATGCATTCCCACGTGCAACGTGGGAACGAAGAAAAGCTGGGCGTGAGGCATATATGAATCAGAAATTGCAAAATGGACCAGAGTGGATGAATAACCATCCGGCAGGTGATGGTAGTAATTTAAAATACCTCTGGGGATTAGTATCTCTTCCTTATGCAATAAGAATGGGTATAACAGCTGTAATATCTTATCCACTTGAAACAATGACAGCTGTAGGTATTGCAGATAATGCATATTTAGGTGGTCTGGCTCCAGCTAATCCTACAGAAGGTATAGGTTTTGTTTCTAACTTCTTTGGTATTACTGAGGCAGTTAAATAGATGAACAATAAAATATGGATATTTATTGGAAGTATTGTTTTTTTCATTGCAGCAATTAAAACGTTATTAACACAAGAAATTATAGGGAAAGCAGGATATATACATTTAGGAAAATATGCATATTATAATGGCCTGAAAAATCAGGACAACATAATGCTCTGATTTATTTCCACCTT
>JBEWPZ010000082.1:0-2151 GCA_047689535.1 Candidatus Sulfurovum kebritense
CCGATATTTCGCACCCCTGTTGGATAAAATTCAACAATTTTCGAATCACTTGTGGCCTATTTCATTTCCAATAATTTCACATCATCTGGAGCCAGTTCTACTCGTCTACTGAATATCTCCGTATCGTATCCTTCAAGAAATGAAATAACCTTTTCACTGTCTTTCTCTCGAACAATGATGACACCTCGAATCAGCCTATGTGCTGGTATTTCATCGAGAAGACCTTTTCTTCGATAGTGGTACTTTCCTTTATGACTGCTTGTTTTTTGTCCGTACAACTTCTTCACCAATAAGCTTGCCATATTGGGATCCTGTGGTGGTTTCAACCGAAATATGATGATTGTTCCATCCATTGTACGTCCTAATATAGGACATAATATTTATAACCTTTCCTCACATTTGGGTGCTCATGACCAACACAGAGTTTGTTCAAGGCATCCATGCACTCAGAGCGGATTACTATCCACTCTTGGGCCAGATAATGAATGAGATTGGTATGGCTGACACAATAAATCAAATAGCCCAGCCAAAAAATTCCCAATGTAAAATCGATGTGGGAACCTATGTAGCCTTCTTCATCCACCACATCTTAGGAGATGTCAATATCAAGATGTATCGGATGGAGGAATTTTTTCAAGATAAAGCGATGCCACTCCTTTTTCCCTGGAATCCTACTGTCAATCTTGAAGATCTGAATGATGATCGCGCTGCGAGAGTCCTTGATTCTATCTGGGAAGCGAATCCACAAAGTGTATTCAGCGCAGTTGCATCATCAGTTATCGCTAAGTATGGTATTTCCACTGACATCATTCATTCAGATACAACATCGAAATCATTCAAGGGCGCATATGATGAAAACACTGATGACAGTGATGCACCACAAGTTGTCCATGGTTTCTCAAAAGATCATCGACCGGACCTCAAACAGTTGATTTTCGGAGTAGGTACTGGTGATGGAGTTCCGATCATTGGTGAGATTGCCAATGGAAATGAATCGGATATGACCCTCAACGGTCGATGGGTCAAGAATCTGAGAAACATGATGAAGAAAGAGTATGATGAGTTCCTTCTTTATGTTGCGGATAGTTCTTTTGTGACCACCAAAAATCTGAAAGTAAGGAAAGAAGCGAACATCGATATCATCTCACGATTGCCTGGTCGATTCGGGATCGAAAATGTATTGAAAACAAAAGCCATGAGTGCAAACAATTGGCAATACATTGGTAAACTCTCAAAAGAGAAAGGTGCTGCATCATACAAAGCTTGGGATACAACTGATACCATTGATGGAAATCTCTATAGATTCATCGTTGTTCACTCTGACCATCTGGACAAACGGAAATTGAAGAGCATTCATAAGTCCATTGCCAAGGAGTTTGACCTTCAAAGCAAGTACCTTGATACCTTATCTCAGAGGAGATTCGTATGTATGGAGGACGCCCGGATCGAAGTATCGAAACACAAATTATCCCATCCAACAATCTATCATGAGATCAAGTGGGATGTTCAGAAGAGAACCGAGAAACGGAAGAGAATAAAGCGCGGAAGACCAAGGAAGGATGAGGTCCCCGAACTCCAGAATAGCTATTACATCACTGGAAAAATGACCGAAAGAGATGAAGCTGTTCGTGCAGAATCAGACCGGGCAGGTATGTTCGTGTTGATTACAAGCCTGATTGATGAAAAGATCTATCCAGCACGCTTTATTCTCGAACAATACAAAGGACAATATAATGTTGAGCGGATATTTCGATTTATCAAAAATCCTGCATGGATCGGATCATTCTGTTTAAAGAAGAATGAACGACTTGCAGCTCTTGGATATATTTTGTTGATGGCCGCAATGATATACACGCTCTGGGAACGACGGGTTCGTTTGGCATTGGCAAAAGATAATGAATTACCTATCGAAGGACTCAATCGAGTGAAAACGAAGAAACCAACGTCCTATGCCCTTCAAACGATCATGTCTGGAATCCTTGTTCTCTATCGGATTCACATGGGAAAAATGGTCATTTGGCTATCAAAACCACTCACCCATAACCAGAAAAGAGTACTTGAACTATCTGGATTTTCAAGTGAAATCTATCAATTCGGGGGCACTATTTCTGAAAATTGGAAGGACTTTTCATGAAGGGTGCGAAATATGAG
>JBEWPZ010000083.1:0-2121 GCA_047689535.1 Candidatus Sulfurovum kebritense
ATCCTCGATCTTGTTGAAATCGAGATGGCTAATGGTAATTTTTCTGCGAGGATGGTGGAGGTAGCAAGTAAAATGATAGACAGCGTTTCCAGTGCTACCACCCAACTGCAATCTAGCTCTTATAACGACGAGTATTTACAAGTTAAGCAGCGTGTGGTAGACTTAAAGGAAAGAGAATTTGAGCATAAGGTTAAACAAGTTAGAGACGGTTCTGATGGGCCTGTAAGAAACCAGAATATAATTTTTACAGACAGAGAAAGTGTTTTGAAGGCTTTGAAGGGCAACAAAAAACAACTAGGTGTGAAGGGAGAAAACAATGACTGATGATTTTCGTGATATGATAGCACAGCAGAAAGTGGGAAGAGAGAAAGAGGAATGGGCCGGTACCGTTCTTGAATACCTGTATAAGGTTCAAGAGCAACCTGAGATTGCTTCTTTTGCTCCAGGAAGAGTGTACGACATCATAAGCAATGTTGGTGTAAGCGATGTAGAGGACAGTTTCAAGATTCGTGGTTATGATGACCTAGTGTCCTATGACTTCTTCAAGGACACCATCTATGGAACATATGAGTCGCTGCATGATATTATGAAGTTTATGAAAGCAGCTGCTCGTAGAACTGAAACAGGTAAAAGGATTCTAATACTCGTTGGCCCTGTTTCATCGGGGAAATCTACGATTGCGACTGCACTCAAAAGGTCTCTTGAAAAAACGGATGTTCCAGCGTACGCCATTAAAGGATGCCCGGTACATGAAGAGCCTTTGAATGTTATTCCTATCGAGGATAGACCTTACTGGGAAGAAAAACTCAATGTGAAGATTGAGGGAGTTCCTTGCCCTGTGTGCCAGGCTACGATTGATAATGAGTTCACGGAGAAAGGTATTGTGTCCTGGGAGAATATTCCTGTTGAGAGTTTTCACTTTTCTGAGCAAAAACGTAATGGTATTGGGACCTTCGCGCCAGCAGATAGCAAGAGCCAGGATGTAACAGAGCTTATCGGCAGACCTAACATGGCAAAACTAAGTCGTTACGGTGAGACTGACCCTAGAGCGTTCGACTTCAACGGAGAACTTCAAGTTGCTAACCGTGGTATTGTTGAATTGATTGAGCTTTTGAAGACTGACATTAAGCTTCAGTACGTGTTGATCTCTCTGGCGCAGGAACAAGTTATCAAGTCTCCTGGTTTCCCTCAGATGCATATTGATACGTTGATCGTTGCGCATACTAATCAAACTGAGTATGACAGCTTCCGTTCTGACAAGAAGAACGAGGCACTGCACGACAGAATGTATCCGATTTTCGTACCCTGGAACCTCCGTGTAAGTGATGAGATCAAGATTTACAAGAAGATGATTCGCGAGTCCGACTTCCGTGATGTCCATATTGCTCCTAATACCTTGAAAGTTGCTGCTCAGTTTGCAGTGTTGTCAAGGCTTAAAGAGTCTAAGAAGGTAAGCAACCTCGTTGAGAAGATGAAGATTTACAACGGTGAGGTTACGGAGGAGTTCAAGAAGTCTGAAATTGATGTTAAGACTCTAAGGCAAGAGGGCAGAGAACTTGGTGAGGGTATGAGTGGCATCTCCCCGAGGTTCATTATTAACGCTCTGAACATTGCAATGGGATCTAAAGAGGATAAGAAGTGCATCAACCCTATTGATATCATTAGAGCGCTGAGGCAGAACTTTGAACATCAGATTGGTGTGAGTGATGAGGATAAGAAGGCTTTTATCAACTTGCTAATTAGTGATAAGGACTCTGTTAACTCCGAGTTCAAAGAGGTTGCAAAGAAAGAAGTGAACTCCGCATTTATCTATGCATATGAAGAACAAGCAGAAGAACTGTTCAAGAGGTACATGGAGAACGTAACGGCTTTCTGCAAAAAGGATAAAATCACTGACAGCGTGACTGGTGAGATGAGTGGCCCTGATGAGAAACTCATGCGCTCACTTGAAGAATTGATTGGTGTTCCTACAAACAGTAAGACGGAGTTTCGTAACAACATCTTCGTCTACAAGGCTGACAAACTGGAGAGGAATGAAAAGTTTGGGTTCAAGGACTATGATCCCATTAGAAACGCGATAGAAAAAAAGCTCATGTCGGACCTTAAAAACGTGGTCAACCT
>JBEWPZ010000016.1:0-16020 GCA_047689535.1 Candidatus Sulfurovum kebritense
AATATGGCTCAATTCATATGATTGTAGAAGTTTGTTTAAGTGATGTACTATCAGACAAAATTGATTATGAGCTTCCCTCTTTCCATGAATTTGAAGAGATAACTGGTGTAGGAAACAAGAATATATGGGATGAAAGAGGATATCCGCTTTTATATACATATATTGATGAGAAAGATACAACTACACCATACAAGTCAAGACAAAAAGTAATAAGTATTAGCGAAGAATTAATAGATTCAAAGTATTTTGAAGTGCCTGAGGGATACAAAGAAGTTACATTTTCTGAAATGACAGGAAGGTAATCATTATTCACATCTTTTTATTATTCTAGGCTCTAAGCAATGGAAACACATACAAGATTTGTATAAACAAGTTATGGGGCTATACATTTATAAAGTAGATGATTCTTGAAAAGGATTAATTTAGTGCTTAAAGCGGTACATCATAATCGAAGCAGCCACACTCACATTGAAACTCTTGATCCCTTCTTCCATCTCGATGGTGACCACTTCATCACAGACATCCAAGATCTCTTTGGAGATCCCTTTTCCCTCATGTCCCATCAGCAGTACCCATCTATCGGCTATATCGACTTGTGAGAGAGGGGTGGAGTCTTCTGTCACCTCTGCGGCGTAGATTCTGTATCCCAGTGCTTTAAGTTCCCTGATCGTCTCAAAGATATCGTCGTAGAGGTTATATCTCATCAGGCCTATATGTCCCATCGAGACCCTTACGGCACGTCTGGCATAGGGGTGCGGCCCCTGGTGGGGCAGGAGGTAGGATCTTACACTCAGGGCTGCGGCACTTCTGGCAATGGCACCGATATTCTGGGTGGAGCTGATCTCATCGAGCATAAGGATCTGATTTCCCAAAGCGTTTAGAGGGGTTGGCGCAGGGCGGATGGCGTGCATCATGACGTTGTGGTGTATCGTATGCCCTACGATCTTCTCCATCACCTCTTTGGAAGCGACATAGAGCGTCGGTATCTCTTTTTGTTGTATCAGATCGGCATATTTCTCATAATACTCCTGCGTAGCAAAGATACTTTTGACCTCGATATCCTCTTCGAGAAGGAGGTTTACCACTTTTGGGCTGTCTGCAATGAAGCTGCCGTCTTCTCTGAAGGCATTCTCTCTCATCTGGTGGTAGATCTGCAGTTCCGGGATATCGGTATCGGTCACTTGGATAAAATTCATATGCTATTATAGCTACTGTTTACTTCTATAGGCTACAATAACGCAAAAAAATAATAAGGCACTATTATGAGAATTATTATACTGTCTCTTCTACTGATCAACATGTCGTTTGCAGAACTCAAAAATGTCTGGGCGACCAAGGAGTTTCTGAAAAATGATATCAAGATCATCGATGTGAGAACACCGGGTGAGTGGAGAGAAACGGGTATCGTAGAGGGATCCTACCCGATCATGTTCTTTGATGAGCAGGGGAGGTTCAATGTACCGCTCTTTCTCGAAGCGTTAAACAAGGTTGTCAAAAAAGATGAGCAGTTCGCACTCATCTGCCGTACGGGAAGCAGGACTACCGAGATCTCCAAGTTTCTGTCCCAGCAGTTGGGGTATAACGTGATCAACCTCGCAGGCGGCATCCAAAAGCTCATAAGAGAGGGGTATAAGCCGGTGATGTATATCCCTCACGATCGTTAAGAACTTATAAGGTTGATTGACATAGACTAAACTATTTTGATATAATATTTTAAAATAATGTAGGAAGGTCTATGGCAAAAAGTTTATATGAAACTCTCGGTATAAGTGAAGGTGCAACACCGGAAGAGATCAAAAAAGCATATAGAAAACTCGCACGTCAATATCACCCGGATATAAATAAAGAAGAGTCTGCACAAGAAAAGTTTAAAGAGATCAATGCAGCTTACGAAGTACTGAGCGATCCTGAGAAGAAGGCGCAGTACGATCAGTTCGGTGACCAGATGTTCGGCGGTCAGAACTTCCATGACTTTGCACGCGGTCAAGGTGCAGGGGTGGACCTGGATGAGATCCTTCGCCAGATGTTCGGTGGTGGTGCTGGTGGCTTTGGCGGTGCCGGTGCCGGCGGCTTCGGAGGCTTTAGCGGAGGCGGTTTCGGCGGCTTTGGCGGACTGGATCTTGATATCCAGGCACGTATCACCGTACCGTTTATGACAGCGATCCTCGGAGGGAAACACAACGTCTCAGCCAATGGACAGAACTTCGATATCAAGATCCCTGCAGGTATCAAGTCCGGTGAGACAATGCGTGTTCGGGGCAAAGGGAAACAGTACCAGGGACAGGCAGGGGATCTTCTGCTTCAAGTAGAGGTAGCTGAATCCAGCGAATATGAAAGAAAAGGTGATGACCTTTACAAGAAATTCGATGTGCCTCTCAAGGAAGCGCTCTTTGGCGGTAAGATCTCAGTGATCACACCGGACAAAGAGGTCTCGCTGAAAGTCCCTCAAAATACGAAAAACGGACAGAAATTCAGACTCAAAGGCAAAGGTGTACCGAACAGAAAAACCGCATTGACCGGTGATCTCTATCTTGTTGCCAATGTGATCCTTCCGGATGTAGAGAGTATGGACAGTGAACTGAAGACGCTGTTGGAAAAGAAGCTTTAAACGTGAGCTTATGCGTACCTGGAAGCTTTGCTTTTAGGTAACTCAGCATAAAAAGGAAAGTAGTATGCATAGTTATGATGAACCGGTATATCTGATCTCCGTCGTGGCAACAATGCTCGATATTCACCCGCAGACACTGCGTCAGTATGAGCGTGAAGGTCTGGTAGAACCATCACGTACAAGCGGTCGTATGAGACTCTATTCGCAGCGTGATATCGACCGTATGAAACTGATCCTTCGTCTGACCAGACAGATGGGGGTCAATCTGGCAGGTGTTGATGTGGCCCTTAAGCTCAAAGAGCAGATCGATGAGATGCAGGAAGAGATCGATCAGCTGAGAGAAGAGCTGCGCAAGGCAAACCGCCACGGTTCAGTACATACCAGTAAAGCGCTGGTGGCAAAAAGCAGTTATGATATCATCATTTTTGAAGACTGATATCGCTTCCGGATAAAAGATCCTATAGAAAGACGGCTAATAGGTCTCAAACAGCTCCTGTATCTTTCTGTGGTCATGTTCAGTCTCATAAAGCGGACGTCTATCCTCCCCCCTCATATGTGTTTCGAAGGTAGCAGGATTCTCCCTGTTCTGATAGAGGATCCCCAGCGGCATCGGCATACTCTCATGGGCTTTCTTCAAGGCCTCTTCAAAGTTGGAGCTTTCATAGTTCTCTTCCAGTATATAGGTATGTTCTTTGAACCATTGATGGGTATTGACCTTGTTGAAAACCACACAGGGTTGAAAGATATCGACCAGGGCATACCCTTTATGTAAAAATGCAGCTTTCAATACCTCTTTGGCATGTTTATAGTTCCCGATATTGACACGTGAGACGAAGCCGGCTTTCAAAGAGAGTGCGACACTGAGCGGATTGAAGGGTTCATTCTCGACCCCCTCCACCTGAACATTGGTGACAAACCCTCTCTGTGAAGTAGGGGAGGCCTGTCCTTTGGTGAGTCCGTAGACCATATTGTTATGGACGATATGGACGATATCGGGGTTACGTCTGAGCGTATGAAGAAAGTGGTTTCCCCCTTCGCCGTACATATCTCCATCCCCTCCCTCTGCAATGACGGTCAAGCCCGGATTGGCTGCTTTGATCGCAGTAGCCACAGGGAGTGCACGTCCGTGCAGTACGCCATACATATGGGTATCGATATAGTAGGGTGTCTTGGCTGCCTGTCCGATACCGGAGACGATCACAGTGTGCTGTTTCTCCAGCTCCAGCTCTTCCAGCACCTCTTTCACCAGTTTCAGGATACCGAAATTTCCACATCCTGGACACCAGGCAACGTCTACGTTTTCCCTATCAAATGAGGTATGCATTATATCTCCTTTATTTCATCTTTGATCATCTGTGCCAACTGGTCTGCAAAGAATGCAAAACCGTTGTACTGGAGTATTCTCTTGTCCACCTTGATATCATGAAGCTTGAGCTGATCGGCAAATATCCCTGTAGCATTGTTCTCTACGACGATCCTGTGTCTATAGCCTTCAAGCAGCTCCAGTTGTTTCCTGGCAAGAGGATGTACCCATTCAAAGTGTACATGGCAGAGACGCGGATCATCCACTCTTGCCAAGGCCTCTCTGATCGCACCGTAGCTCGACCCCCAGCCTATGACAGCGATCTCACCCTCTCCCTCTATTTTAGGAGTAAGGGCACTCTCAAGGAGGGCTTCGGCTTTGCGCGCACGCTTATGGACCATATCTATACGCGTCTGATAGCTTTCAGTGATCTGCCCGACTTCATCATGCTCATCCCCCACTGCACAGACCAGCCCCTCGCCAAAGCCGGGGACACTTCTCGGGCTGATACCGTCCGGTCTATCTGCATAGCGGTGGTACTCTTTCTCGCTTTTTGTAATGTAGCTGTTTGGCTTATAGTGTGAGAAGTCGATACGCTCGATCATATTCATCGAGTCGGCCAGGTACTGGTCACTCAGCAGGATCACCGGTACCTGGTAGCGGTCAGCCAGCTCAAAGGCGAGGTAGCCGCACTCGACAGATGATTCAAGTGATCCAGGAGCAAGTATGATACGCTCGAACGGTCCGTGTCCTGCATAGATCGCCAGATTGAGGTCACCCTGTTCACTTCTGGTAGGTAACCCTGTCGCCGGCCCCGGTCTCTGTGCAAGGTAGATCACAGCAGGTGTTTCGGTCATCCCGCTCAGGCTCAGCGCTTCGGTCATCAGTGCAAAACCCCCGCCGGAAGTGGTTGTCATCGCACGGGCACCGGCATACCATCCTCCCAGTACCATGTTCAGTGAGGCGATCTCATCTTCGCTCTGTTCGACCACGATCGTAAACTCCTTGGAGCGTGCTGCCATAAAGTTGAGGACCCCGGTGGAAGGCGACATAGGATAGGAGGTCACCATAGTACAGCCTCCTGCGAGAAAACCAAATCCGCAGGCGGTCGTGCCGTTCATCAGGTGTAGAGCCTCTACTCTTTGGATATCACTGGAGGGGAGCTGCGGGACCGCATTATGGTCTATCTCTCTTCCCTCTTTGAATCCCTCCTGGACTACGTGAATATTCTCGCTCTCTTCATTAAAGTATTTGTCGATACTCTGCAGCAATACCTCCTCCTTTAACCCCAACAATCCAAAGACCACCCCTGCCATATAGGTATTGGCATACTGGCGGCCACCCAGTGCTTTGGCACGTTCTTGGATCGGAAGGGTGATCAGGTGCGCTGTCTTTTCATACTGCGCCACATCGGCCAATACTAAGGTCTGATCAGTGTATCTGGCTTGCATATGATCCAGCGCCGGCTCATCCAGAGCGATAGAGAGGTCGACGTTCCAGCAGGGGGCCTGAATGGGCATATCACCGATACGGATCAATGTCGTGTTGCTCCCGCCGCGTACACGTGACATATACTCTTTGGTGGAGTAGACATAGTAGCCGCTGGCCTTGAGGGCATCGGTGAGTATCTTCTCGACCGTATCGATCCCCGAACCAGCCGGTCCGCCTATCAGGATAGAGAGGTTTGTGTCATTCATGAGCTTCTCCTTTATTTTTTTCTGGCTTTTCTGAATCGGTTTTACGGAAGCGTGCGTTTGGCGCTTCTCCTCTGTCTCTGTATGCATAAAACCCTCTCCCCAGCTGATCTTGCCGCCATAGTACCCCAACACAATGACACTCAGCCCTGTAAAGAGAATGATGGTATGGTAGGTGATCCCTGAGAGAGAGTCATGGTAGACGATCATCGGATCGTTCAGATAGAGTAGGATATTGATCGTCCCTAAGAGCAGTACCAGAACAGAGACGTAGAGTTTGATGAGAAAGGGTTGCGCTTTTGAAAAGTCATAGTTGACCCACCAGCTCAAGATGCCGGGAACCATCGCTACAAACCCCATCACCGTGGAGGCAAAAAAGAGATAGAAGACAGTGAGTGCATAGGACTCCTTGGGATCAAAAAGAAAGAGGAGATCCATGAAGGCCGCAAAGAGGTGCAGGGCGATAGGAAAATGGACCGTCATCGGGTGCGGATGGTAGTGCCGGTACCAGACTTTGAGTTTCTCTTTCGTATCTGTTGCCGCAGCATCACTTTTTTCGGTTTGAGATTCAGGCGTTTCAAGCCTGTCCACGACAGGAAATCCTTTGAAAACCTCTTCTCCGTGCGGGGCACCTGAGAGCTGGGCGGTCAGATCTTCCCCTGCAAAGTGTACTCCTTCATGCTCTCCCTCTTTCCAAAAAGGGCTTTCGGTAACATCGTAGACAATATTGTTGTAGGCGATGTAGGCTTTTGCCCCATCGCGTCCGTCATACGCTTTAAGCTCATCAATCGTCATTCGTGATCCCTTTGATTTAACCGTTTATCTCTTCTCTCTTTTGTCCTGTCACAGCTCTTGTTTTGCTCTATTTTAGTGAAAAGAGTGTGTAGTATGAATGTAAGGGGATATATGATGAGGGGAATCGATGGTTTATACAACTCATGGCAGTGGAGACTTTTTGTTCGCTCCCACGATTTCGTGGGAGTGTCTAGGAGAACCTGCATACAAAATGAATGAATCATGCTATTGTAGCCATGGGAAGAAGCAGATATACCGTGAGTATAAGTGAGAAAATACCCTTGGGTGCAAGATATATGAACCTACACATCCGCACTTTATAACCTGTACAGTACCTAACAATCTTCTCAAATGTAGATATGCGGATAGGCAAAGCACTGGAGATACTTCAGTACTAGAGATTATGAAGGGCTAAACGGTCTATTGGAAATAGAGAGGGCTTGGTAGATGAAGTTGCCGTATCTTATATGTAAGGAGTATCTAAAACTGTATTTGTATATAAACATTTACAAAAAGGTTCTTCATGTTTTCTCTTTCCACCTCTCCGGAGGGTGTGAAAGAACTTGTATTGATTTGGAAGTGGAGGCTTTCACCCCAAGGGTATTTCCTACGGGCAGCCCCACAGGTGTAGCGCATATCCAAGATAAAACAATCGTAAGAGGCCAACACCACCGATAGGTGGAAGCAATACCCAAAAGTAAAAGTGCCACAGGTGATGCTAATGCTAAAAAGTAAAGGCTACAGGGCAGGGCTTGGACTATAACCCTTTTGCATCAAGCTGGCTCTCTGCCGCTCTTCTTCCCTGTTCTATGACTTCGAGGGATTTGTGGAAGTCGTAGGTGTTACAGACATCTTTTGAGATATCGATCAGGATATCGGGAGGGTAGCCTCCCAGTCTGTACCTGGTCAGACCGTTCTGCATCGTATCCAGGGTTTTGTCGAGGATATCAAAGATATTGAGTTCCTCTTTTTTGGGACTAAATTTCTCCAGGAGTTCAAGAAATACCTGGCTGAATCGATTGGTCTGCTTCTTCTCCTCGTCGCTGATCTCTATCTCCGGTTTGGGGGTGTCTCCATAGAGGTTGACCGCGATGGTCATATCACTTATATCAGACATGGTCGGAGCCACCGGCAGCGGATTGAGGATACCGCCATCTGTGAGGATCATCTCATCGATCTTTACCGGGGTAAAGATGGTGGGAATTGCGATGGAGGCACGGAGCGCCTGAAGCAGGTTTCCTGACTGGAACCAGACCTCTTTTTTGCGTACTACATCCGTAGCAACGGCCGTAAACTTGACCGGTAGATCTTCGAAGGTCTGTTCCTCGCCGATCATTTCAGTGATCTTGTCAAAGACCTTGTCACCTTTGATCAGACCGCTTGAGTCGAAAGAAAAGTCCACCAAAGAAGCGACATCAAGCGGATCAAGTCCCAGTACCCACTCTTTGTAGGCATCCAGTTTTCCGCATGCGTACAATCCTCCTATCAGTGCACCCATGGATGCACCGCTGATAGAGACGATCTCATAGCCCCGCTTTTCAATCTCTTCGATCACTCCGATGTGCGCATAGCCTCTGGCCCCGCCGCTTCCCAGAACAAGTGAAATTTTTTCTTTCTTTTTCATTTTATACCTTATACCTTTCCTACTTCATACCACTTTCTCAGCCATCTGTCGACAGGATTGATCATCTTATAGATCACGGGGACAACCAGAAGGGTGAGGATCATCGAACTGATCAGCCCTCCTATCACGGCGATCGCCATAGGTGCCTTGGTTTCACTCCCCGGACCGCCGGCTATCGCAAGCGGGAGCATTGCGAAGACCATTGCAAATGTCGTCATAAGGATCGGTCTCAGCCTCTTCTCTCCGGCTTCCAACAGTGCCTCATCGGTGCTTTTCCCTGACTTGAGCGCCTCATTGGCAAAGTCGACCAGCAGGACGGCATTTTTCCCTACCATTCCCATCAGCAGCATAAATCCGATCATCACAAAGAGGCTGAACTGCAGTCCACTCAGATAGAGTGCGATCAATACCCCGATGATACTCAAAGGCAGTGCCACCATGATGATGATCGGCTGTATGAGAGACTCATAGAGTATCGCCAGGATAATGAACATAAGGATCAGGGTCAGCCCGATCGCTGCACCGAATGCCTGGCCTGTTTTTTCCATCTCCTCTGCAAATCCTGTAAACTTATAATCAACCTCTTCGGGGAGGAGTTCATCGATCTTGTCGGTAGTATATTGTACCGCACTTCCCAGATCCAATCCAAAAAGATCCGCATAGATACTCACCTGTCTCTGTCTGTCATAATGATAGATGCTCGCCAGTGATTCACTCTCTTTGAACCTTACAAGACCATCCAGATAGACAAGCTCGCCGTTTTTGGCACGCAGCTGTATCTTCTTGATATCCCGGATCGTTTTTCTGTCACCGTCATCTACTCTCAACGTAATATTATACTGTTTTCCGCTCTCTTCGAAGTGTGAGATCTCAAGGTCACTGGAGAAGGCTGTCGAGATTGCCAGAGCGATCTGTGAAGCACTGATACCCAGTCTGCTGGCATTTTCACGCAGGATCTCCATCTCTATCTGCGGTTTTCCCTCTTCCAGGTTGGTATCGATATCCATAAAGCCTTTTTTCCGGGCAAGGTGTTCGGTGAGGTTGCCTGCAGCCGTTTTGAGCGCTTCGAAAGAGTCAGACTTCAGTACGATCTGATACGGTACGGTAACACCGGTTCCTTTGATGTTTGGAATCGCTGCAGCGGTGATATAGAGTGACTTTTGATACGGTTTCAGCTTCTCTCTCAGGTTTTGGATGATCTCTTCCTGATTCAGGTCTCGCTCTTCCTTCTCTGTAAGTTTCACATAGATCACTGCTTTATTGATCTCCTGGGCACTGTTGTACCCGATGTTGAGCGTCGTAAAGACGACATTTTTATCCTCTTTTACGACCGTTTCAATCTTTTTGGATTCCTGGATCATCTTGGCCAGGGAGATACCTGCATCGGCTTTGATCTTGACCTCAAACTCAGCCTTGTCCTCTTTCGGGATAAAATCCATACCGATCTTTGGGAAAAGACTCAACGACCCAACGAAGAGCAGAAGGACGCCGATCAGTGTACTTTTTCTGAAACGCAGCACAAATTGCAGTGTACGGTCATATACCCCTTCCAAGGATTTGAAAAAAGGTTCGGTGAGGTCATAAAAACGGCTCTCTTTTTTCTCCAAAGTTCTCGCACTGAGACTCGGGATAAAACTCAGGGCGATCGTATAGGAGATGATCACGGCAAACCCTACGGTCATCGCAAATGATTCAAAAAACTTCCCTACGATACCACTCATATTGGAGACGGGGATAAATACGGCCAAAAGCATTGCCGAGATCGCCAGGATGGCAAATGCAATCTCCCTGACCCCTTCAAAAGCAGCTTCAAATCTGCCTTTCCCCTCTTCAAGTTTCTTGTAGATATTCTCCACGACAACGACGGCATCATCAATGAGAATTCCGATGGCCAGTGTCAGTCCGATCAGGGTCATTCTGTTGAGGTCATACCCCATATAATGCATCAGCGCGATCGTACCGAATATCGACGTAGGGATAGAGAGTGCCGAGACAAAGGTAATGGTCATGTTGCGCAGGAAGACAAAGATGATAATGACCGCAAGCAGTGAACCGTAGATGAGGTCAAATTCGACATCCTTCAGTGAGTGGATGATAAACGGTGTGGTGTCGTTGAGCAGTTTTACGCCAAATCTCTCTCCTGCCATCTTCTCCAAAGCAGGAATCTCTGCTTTGACTTTGGAGACGATATCAAGTGTGTTGGTACCCGAGATCTTTTGTACTTCAAGCATGACGCCTTCTACACCTTCATACGAAGCATAACTCTTCGGGTCGCTCATACCGTCTTCTACTCTGGCTACATCTCTGAGTCTGACACCCTCTTTGATCTTGATATTGCGAAGCTCTTCGATACTCATGGCATCGGTTTTCGTTTTCAGGATGAACTCTTTTTCTGCGGTGATCAGCTTACCGCCGCCGATCTTGTTATTTTCTCTTTTGACGATCTCATTGAGCTCCCTGATCGTAAGGTTGTTTTGGTTCAGTTTGTTGATATCCGGGTAGACCTTGATCTCTCTGTCTTTGTATCCGATGATATTGATCCCGCCGACGCCATTGATCTTCTGAATGGCAGGTTTGACCTTTTCATCCGCAAAGACCATCAGGTTTTGCAATGTGTCGTTTTTGGCCGTTAAAAAGAGGTTGATCACCGAAGCCCCTCCGATATCGAGTTTGCTTACCAGCGGTGTTTCTGCATCGGTAGGGAGAGAGACGGCGGAGACCTTGTCTCTGACATCATTCGTTGCCTCATCGATGTCACGTTCAAGCAGAAACTTGATCGTGACAATACTCACACTGTCACTGCTTGTTGAGATGACTGAGTCTATCCCTCCGATCCTTGAGATCGCCTCTTCGATCTTCTCCGTGACCTCTGACTCTATCGTGGTCGGTTCTGCACCCGGGTAGACAGTCTTGACGGTAACGATCGGAAAATCGACGTTTGGAAAGAGTGCCGCAGGCATCGCCTTGAAGCTCATCCACCCGAAGATGACGAGTGTCAGCACATACATGAGGGTTGTAATTGGTCGGTTTATGGCTAATTTATACATACTCTATATCCGTCTACTTCTCATCTGTGATGATCATTCCTTCACCAAAGAGACCTACCATAAGGTCTTTGGCCTCTACTTCTGCGACCACTTTTCTGTTATTGGTGTCCAGGGCAGGGTAGATCTTGGTGATCTTGCCTTCATAGCGCTTTTTATCCCCATCGAGCTGGTACTGGAACAGATCACCTACTTTTACCTTCGCATGGTACTTTTGGTCAAAAGTAAGCATCAGTTTTCTCTTATGAAGACTCTGTATCTTTAGAATGGTACGGAGCAAACCGCCGCTGACGGCATCGCCTTCCTCGACGATCTTTTCAAAGATCACACCGTCAAAGGGTGCTTTGAGGATCGTTTTGTCATAAAGCGCTTTTTGGTAGGCCGCTTGTGCCTTGGCATTCTCATATTTGAAGGCATATTGATCAAATTGTGCCTGATTGATCACCTGTTTCACTTTTCGTTGTCTTTCAAAATCTTTATGTGCATACTTCTCTGCCACTTCGGCACTTTCAAGCATTGCTTTGAGGTCACTGTTCTCCAGTGTTGCCAGGGTATCCCCTTTTTGAACGACACTTCCTACATCGACATGGACCTTCTCTACGATACCGGTACTTATGAAAGCCAATTCAGCACTTTTTTCCGCTTTTACTTGAAAGGTTGCATAGACCTCCCCGGCATAGATGGCCGTAGCCATCAGGATCATTGTCATTAATATTTTTTTCATTGAATAAACTCCTTGGGATCTTTCCCCGCATAATAGTAATAGATGGATTTGACGATCTCATAGTCGTAGCGCGTCTCGTCATAGCGTGCTTTGGCAAGTGTCTGGTTGTTGAGTGCATCGAGGTAGGCGATGTTGTCGACCAGACCGTTTTCAAACTTTTTGAGAATCGCACGGTAGGTACTTTGTGCGGACTTCAGTTCACTTTGGGCACTTTTGAGTTTTGCCTGCATGGTATCTAGATTTTTTTCCGAAAGCCTGAAGTGCATCCTCTGCTCTTCGATACGGTATTGGTACTCCGATTCAAGGGCCATTTTCTGATACTGCAGGGCCTCTTTCTCTCTTTTCATCTTGCCGTTGTCAAAAATGCGCATACTCAGCGAAACACTTACCTGGTTTTGATGATCCAGCAGTACGTCTCCGGCAGGGAAGGAAGAGGGAGCAAGGTCACCATAGTTGGATCTTCGATAGGTGTCCTGTATCGTGATCTGCGGCATATATCCGGCATTGACTGCTTTGGCATTTTCATCAAGGGCACCGGCAGTAGCTTTGAGGATTTTGCTCTGTTCATAAGCTTCAAAGGCAATGTTGTGAGGCTCTTTAAGCATACTGCTCTGAAGGATCTTTACCGGCAAACGGCTCTCCAGTCGCAGTTTCTCAAAACTTGTCTCAAGTGCCAGTCTGGTATTTTCTATCGTATAGCGGTTATGTTCATAGACGGAGAGCAGTTTGTCGATATCCTCCTGTGTGGCCAGTCCGGCACTACTGAACCTCCTGATACGGTTCAACTGGGCTTTCAGTTCGTTGGATTGTCCTTGAAGCGCTGAGAGCATCGCCTGAAGTTTACGCACACTGTAGTAGTCATCTATGAGCTTGAGTGTAACGTTTTTGGCAAATGCCTCCTGTTCAAAGTGTGAAGCACGGTGTTCAAATCCTTTCGCACGTTCAATAGCACTTTTCCTGCCTCCATCATAGAGTTCCATACTCACTGTAGCATACCCGCTAGTGTCTTCCCCCGGGCTTACGAGCGAAGTAGGGGTCACCCTGGTGTAGCTTCCGCCGATATCAAGTGTAGGCCAGAAAGCACTTTCTGCAGCCTCTAGCTCTTTGGATTTTGCCTCTACGGTTAACTCTGTCGCTTTGATCATCGGGTTGTGTTGATGTGCGTGTTCGATCAACTCTTTGAGCCCATACTCCTGGGCTGTCACCCAGATAGGCAGTAGCACTATCCATATAAGTCTCATTTTCCCTCCTTAACTTCTATCAATGTAAAAAGTGTCTCTACAAAACGGGATATCTCACTTTGTGCATCCGTATGCAGCATATGTGTATCGATCACCAGGCCCTTTGAAAAGAGGTGGAGGGCAGGGATCAGGTCACGTGCTTCGGGAACGATCTCATTCTTCTCTATGGCTTCATCAATGACCATTTGTAACTTCTCTGTCGAGTTTTCGTGACATGCCTGGCTGAACTGCTCCATCTCTTCTGTACCGTCCATCAGAGAGATCGCAATGAACTCACGATAGAGAGAGAGGTGTTTTTTCGTCTCTTCATTGACGTAGAGCAGGTTCAGAAAGTGGTAGATCTTCTCTTTCGTTGAGTCGGATTGTGAAACTTTTTTATAAAACTCCTCTTCATATTCAGAGATAAAGAGGGTGATGATCTCAAAGACGATATCCTCTTTGTTCTGGAAATACTCGTAGACTGTTCCTTTCCCAATCCCCGCAGTTTTGGCGATCTGTGCAATGGTCAGATCATTGATCCCGTGATCAAGCAGCAGTGATCTGCATGAAAGTGCGATATTCCTTCGTTTTTCTTCTTTATTGACGATAATTGACATAAAAACCCTTTTTGACTGACCGTCGGTCAATTAAAATAATAGCATCTTTTTTTTAAGGTGAAATGAGCGTATTTCCCTGGGCAGAAAAAGGTGTTTGAAGCGTGTACAGTATCTCTATAGATAGGAAGAGTTGTAGTTCCAAAGTCGTAGGTTTGGCAGTGCCAAACGTCTCTTGAGAAGATACGATATCTTTTTGTTCCTTTCCGTTCCAACGATTCGAGACTGTATAAGAACATATATTGATTTGGAAGTGGCGGCTTTAGCCCCACCTAAAAGTGGAATATTTGAAGTTTTTGCTAAAAAACCCAAAAAGGCTTACTGAAAATTGAGAGGTACTGGTGATATCATACATAGGTATGCACCCCAAGGGCACTTTTTCCCTTACGGTCAGGGTGCATTCCCGATCAGGAGATCGTGTATAGACAAGAGAAGGGTGAGTAGGGCGGATGAAATTCACCATCATGGTGGGATGCTCCCACCCTACGACAAACCGTTCGTACTGTATTGAATAGTTTTTTTACGGGTTCCCAAATTGTATTTGGAAGTCCATATGGAGCATGTGATACATGAGTTCAATATACACTCCCAAACTCAGTTTGGGAGAGGAAAAATAGGATGTTCGTCATTCTGAACTTGCACCCCAAGGGTATTTTCTGCGGGCATTCAGAATCCCCTAAATTGCGTTGTTATTCGATGAGATCCTGAATCAAGTTCAGGATGACAGTGGTAAAAATAGCAGTTCTTTGACAGTTTCACACCGTCGTAACGAGAGTAAAGAAAAATATCGTATTAGGAAACGATCTGTTCAAGTGCCTCTTTTATATCTGTATAGGTAAAGCCATATCCTTCCTTCAGGATATTTTTCGGATAGACCTCTTTGGATTCTGTAAGGACAGAAGCGGCTTCTCCATACATGATCCTCAAGGCGAACTCGGGGATAGGTAAAATGGTTGGACGATGCAGTGCTCTGCCCAGCGCCTTGGTGAAGGTATAGTTGGTGACCGGATGAGGTGCTGTGGCATTGAAGATACCTGTGAGCTGTTTTTGTATGACCAGCTTGTATATCCCCATAAGATCATCTATATGTATCCAGCTTGTCATCATTTTCCCATTGCCTATGGTACCTCCCACGCCGAGTTTGAAAGGGGTGAGCATCTGCTTCAGT
Organism: Candidatus Sulfurovum kebritense; assembly: GCA_047689535.1. Lineage (GTDB taxonomy): Bacteria > Campylobacterota > Campylobacteria > Campylobacterales > Sulfurovaceae > Sulfurovum > Sulfurovum kebritense. The sequence goes on from JBEWPZ010000016.1 coordinate 14,795, forward strand.
GCGCCGCCGTCTTTTCCTAGAATGACACCGAACCGCAGGATCGTAGTGGGTTTGTGACACTTATGCGCCTCCTCTTCCCACGCTTTCGCCAGTTTTCCCAGAAAATCATCAGCATAGGTATTACAGGATTCGCTGCAGGGAAGATCACTGGGATAGATCCCGATGGCAGAGGTGGAGATGAAGTGTTTGACGTCGCTTTGATTGATCGCCGAGACGAGACGGTCCGTGGTATGGATACGGCTCTCCCTGAGCACTTTTTTATAGGGGTCGCTCCACCGTTTGATGATGGGCGCACCTGCGAGATTGACGACCACATCGACCCCTTTGAGCTTCTCTATGATCGCTGCTTCATCGTCATCTCTTTGAATGCTGACGGTATCTCTGAAACTCTCCTGCAGGGCTTGACCTACAAATCCGCTTGCACCGGTGATGGCTATTTTCATCTTTTGCCTCCTCTTACTACTCGAGCAGCTTTTCGATCTCCGCTTCGATCTCTTTGGGTTTGGTGGAAGAGCCGAAACGTGCGACTACTTTTCCCTCTTTGTCCACAAGAAACTTGGTGAAGTTCCACTTGATCGCCTCTGTTCCCAGAATCCCCGGTTGTTCGGACTTGAGATAGGCATAGAGAGGGTGTGTATTCTCTCCGTTGACCTCTATCTTGGAGAACATCGGGAAGGTCACGCCGAAGTTGACACGACAGAAGTTCTGTATTTCCTTTTCCGTACCGGGTTCCTGGCCGGCAAACTGGTTGCATGGGAACCCGAGTATGACCAGCCCCTTCTCTTGATACTTTTCATAGAGTGCCTGCAGTCCGTCATACTGAGGGGTATAGCCGCACTTGCTTGCAACATTGACGATGAGCATTACTTTGCCTCTGTAGGGTGCAAGTGTTGTCTCTTCTCCTTCTATCGTTTTTATGTTGAAATCATAGATCGATTGCATTGTCGTATCCTTTCCGACTGCAGTAATAGTACATATCAACAGCAGTCCAAAAAATTTTTTAAATATTATATTTCTCATTATTTCGCTTGTCTTTTGTCATGCTGCACAAAGATCAGCTTGTCAGTCTCAAAGCCTGCCTCTTTGGCTTTTTGGATCAGACGGGACTGGATCTCCGGGTCCAGCTCTGGGGTGCGTGAGAGTATCCAGAAGTAGGAGTGGTCAGGTCCGCTGATCATCGTATAGGTCTCATAGTCGGTATCCATCACGACATACGCCCCGTAGAA
>JBEWPZ010000016.1:16120-43554 GCA_047689535.1 Candidatus Sulfurovum kebritense
TGATCATCGTATAGGTCTCATAGTCGGTATCCATCACGACATACGCCCCGTAGAAGGGACCGAAGAAAGAGACCTTCAAAAATCCGGTATCGGGATCTTCCACAAAGTAGGCTTTACCTTCTGCCTCTTTCCAGCGTTTGTTTTGTGTTTTAAATCCCCGGTTGATCACTTTGACTCCGCCGTCTTCACGCAGGGAGTAGGTTGCAGTGATCTTTTCCAGTCCCCGTTCAAACGAGTGGTCAAGCCGTGCGATCTCATACCAGGTACCAAGGTAACGGTCGAGCTCGAAGTGTTCCACCGGCATTACATGTTTTGGTCTTTCGACACAGCCTGTCAGCAGGGCAATAAGTATCAGCCATAGATGTTTCATGATGCAATCCTTTAGGTCAAGATCGTTTTTCCTATTATAGCATCACAAGGTAACGGTTCATAGGGTTTATGTAAATGTTCATCTTTTTTAAAGGGGGCGTTTAAATAAATGTCTTGACATTAATTGTTAAAACAACTATAATTGAATCTATCAGGAGTCAGTCATGAAATTTAATATGGATCAATCCCTGGGATTTGTCTTGAACAGAACCGCTATCGCCTCCAAAAACAGCTTTAACCGGTTGATCAGATCGTATGGGATATCACCCGAGCAGTGGTCGGTGATCTTTCGTATCGTTGAACATGACGGGATCAGTCAGAAGGCGTTGGCAGAGAGTACCTACAGAGACCAGGGCAATCTGACCAGAATGCTCGACAGGCTGATAGAGAAAGGGTATGTCAGAAGAGAAGCGGATGCCGATGACAGGCGGGCGATCAAGCTGTTTGCGACGGAGAGATCTGTAGTGATGGCAGATGAGATCATCCCCCTGTCACAGGCACATAATGAAACGATGACCCATGGTTTTAGCAGCGAAGAAAAAGCGACATTGATTGCGCTTCTAAACAAAGTTTATAAAAATATTCAAAAGGATGAACATGGAAAATAAAACAGTACTGATCACCGGTGCGAACGGCGGACTGGGAAGAGCGTTTGTTGAAGGTATTTTGGAGCAAAAGCCCAAAAAGCTCTATTGTGCAGCGAGAGATATCAAGAGTCTGGAGGAGATCAGAGGACTCTCCCCTATGATCGAGGTTATTGCGTTGGATATCACGGATCAAGATTCTATCAGTCGTGCTGTTGCTGCTATCGATTCCCTTGATATACTGATCAACAATGCAGGGGTCAATACAAACAGCCGGTTGTTTGACAAGAGTTTTCAGGATATAGAGGTAAACCTCAAAGGGACCGTCAATCTCACGGAAGCATTTTTTGACAAACTTAAGGCGTCGCAGGGAAAGGTGGTCACTATCACTTCCATCCTGGCGTTGGTAAATCTTCCGCTGATGGCAAACTATGCGATATCCAAAAGCGCTTTGCATTCGTTCACCCAGGCCTTAAGGGCGGAGTTCACGCTCTTTGGCGGTGAAGTTTATGAGGTGTTGCCGGGACCGATCGAGACAAGAATGACAGAAGGTTTCCCTATGCCAAAGGCAAAGCCGGAGGAGATCGTAAAGTGTGTGATCGAAGCGATCAGAAATAAAAAGTTTGAGGTCTACCCGGACGGTTTCTCCCAGATGATCAAGCAGAGACTGCAGAGTGAACCGGAGAAGCTCACTGAAGAGTTCGCCATGGCTATTGCAGAAGAGTAAAGGTTCCTACTTTGCTTGAGGCAGAAGGTGTTTCCTCCCTTCTGACAGAGCTTTTATTTTGATATCTCTCAACAGTTTGAAGATTGTTTGATTACCATTAATGATAGTAGGTTATACTTCAACGAAATACTTAGCAGTTTCAGGGTACTGCAACGGAGAGAGTAGCGAAAATGTTTTCAAAGAGTTCCAAAAAAAATTTGTCTGAGATATCCAAGAGACTCAATTTACTCTATTATGAGTATGATAAGTATCAAAACAGATTTATCGTAGACAGCCAATATGATAAAGAGACCACCTATGGTGAATTGATAAAACTTACCTACGAACTCTCAAAGCAAAAGATAGATTTTTTCAAAGATGAAAGGTCCAATATTATCATATCACCGGAATGCAATCTCTTTTCTCCCATCAAGCAGCGGCTCAAGAACATCTCCCATGCGTTCAAAAGTTACCGTAAACATATCTACATCCTCAGTGACAAGAAGGTGAAGTATGCGAAAAACCTGCCGATGATAGAGACAAAAGTGATCGCTCAGGATCTGGATCTCAGTGGATATGATGCACTTATATTTACCTCCAAAAACGGAGTAAAATATTGCGATACGCTGACATCTGAGTGGAAGAGGATCCCTGCCTATGCAATTTCCGCTCAGACTGCCAAAGAGATCAAAGATCTGAAGGGTAACATTGCGTTTGTCGGAAAAGAAAAACACGGTGATGAGTTTGCTTACGAGCTTTTGGAGCACCTAAAAGGAAAAAAAGTAGCCTATGTCGGTGCGGAGAGAATCGTCTCCAATCTCATTGAGATATTGAAAGAGCATCAGATAGGATGTGATTATATCCCTGTCTATCGAACAGTCTGCAAATCGTATAAAAACAAGATCAAACTGCCTGCCGATTCTATCATTATCTTCTCTTCACCCTCCACGATAGAGTGTTTCTTCCAGAATGCGACATGGGACAAAAGTTTTACCGCGATCAGTATAGGGAGAACAACGGCAAAATATTTTCCTGACCACATTAAACCAATAATATCGGACAACACCTCACTGAAAAGCTGTGTCTGCAAAGCACTGAGTTTATAAATACCCAAATAAAAGAGGGTAGAGGGTGTCGTACTACTTCTTCATAAAGAAGAGACGTACGACTCCGGCACCGAAGAGTATCAGAGCAAGATCTTCATACTCTCTCTCATAGGTGACCAAAAAGATCGCAGCAAGCATCATACCCAGTGTGATCGTTACAGAAGAGACCCGGTCGCTGAGCTTTTGCTCGATCACTTCCAGCTGAGGTTTGGAGAGTTCTACGCTGAGGTTCTCCTCACTGATCTTGTAGATACTGCTTCGAAATGCTCTGATATCGAGGGGAAGCTGGCTGAACTCATCAATGAGCGTCTCCAGGATACTCTCTTTGGCACCGAGTGCCCTGGGGATGTTTTTCTGCAGGATAGGCAGGATATCCTTGATACCGTTGAAGTTCTCGATATAGGTGGTTCCTAGTCCCTCGATGATCGCGCTCACCCTCAGGATATAGATCGCTTCCTGTGGCAGTTTGAAGGGAAGGTTACGGGTCTTCTCCAGCACCTCAAAGGCCAGCATCTGCATACTGGCACTGTCGAGGGCATCATTGTTGAAGATCTCGAACATACTTTCGGTAAATTCAGCCAGTTCGCCGGTGGGCGCATCATAGGCGATCGTTCCCAGACGTTTACTGGCATTGACATAGCGTTCATAGTCCTGTTCATTTGCTGCTTTGATCAGCTCGATGATCGCCACACGCGTTTCATTGGGGACCCGTTTGACCATGCCGAAATCCAGCAGTATCAGCTCACCCTCTCTGGAGATAAGGAGGTTCCCCGGATGCGGATCGGCATGAAAGAAACCCTTGACGAGCATCTGTTCGGTATAAAAGGTGACAAGGGTATCGATAATAGGACGGATATCGATCGCAGCATTTTCAATGGAAGTTTTGTCATCAAAACGGAACCCCTCTTCAAAACTCATCACCAAGGCATCATCACTGCTCAATGTCTCATAAGCAACAGGAAATCGCACTCCCATCTCCGAATAGGTCTCAGAAAACTTGATAAGGTTGGCTCTCTCCTGGTTGAGGCTGACCTCCTTGAGTATCATGGAGGAGAACTCCGTGATCACTGCTTCAATGGAGTGCTTGGTGTAGTGTGAAAAGAGCGGGCGGAAGAGACGGTTAAACGTTGTAAGGATGCGGATATCTGCACGTACCTGTCTCTCTATCCCTTCACGCCGCAGCTTTACGGCTACCTTGGTTTGCTTATCCAGCCAAGCCTCATGTACCTGGCCGATAGAGGCCGAGGCGATAGGCATTTTTTCAAATCGTCTAAAAGGACTTTTCTCAAATGCACGGTCAAAGACCCCCTGCATAGTGGCCTCATCCATCGGCGGAAGTTCATCATGCAGTGTTTTGAGTGCTTCCAGGTAGAGCGGCGGAAAAAAGTCGTTGCGCGTGGCAAGGACCTGGGCAAGTTTGATGAAGCTTGCCCCCAGGGAGGTGATGACCTCTGTGAGCTTTTCCGCACTCAGGGGAGAGAAGAGCAGAAAACGTTCACGCTTGCGTATCAACAGATAGAGTGTGAGCAGTACCTGGAAGACGTGCCATATCCGCAGAGGGGAGTAGAGTCTGTACAGCACTACTTCTCTTTCAGAGCCTCAATGTCTGCTTTCGTAGCAAGCCCCATCTCATCAATGACCTCTTTGAGTGCCTCTTTGAGCTTTTCTTTGAGCTTCTCCTCCTCCTCTTCGCCACGGCTTTGCAGCTTTTCAAGGAATTTGTCGGCATCCTCTTTGCTCAGTTTGCCTTTCTCCTGCAGTTTTTCGATCTCCTCATCGACACGCTCCTTGAGCAGGAGAGCCCCACCCAGTCCGGTATATAGAATATCTTTGATCATTGCACATCCTTTTTCTCTTATTATAGCATGGCATCGTATCAACTGATAGCCTCTCTATGGCTATTCATTATTTTTTGGATGGCAGTGCCAAACTGCGGATAGCGCTGTGGTGAAATGAGCTTAAATGTATCGCGTAGGGTGCGTAACCACGCACCAACATAGAGTCTGTAGCTCTCTCTGCTTACTCTATCCTGCTCTTCTTTCCCATGATAAACAGAATGATCTGCCGAAAGCGTTTGATGGCTCTGTAGAGCGGAAGGGTAAGCCATGGGGAAAATCCCCATATGCGATGCAGCTTTCCCAAAAAAGAGTTACGGGTGATCAGTGTGTCGAGATAGGCAAGTGCCTCGGTACCCTGCAGGCAGTGATCGTCTACTTTAATGATCATTCCGTCGTTGATATCGAGGTTCGGGCATTGGGTACGGATCTTCGGTAGGGCTTCTCTGGCATTGATGAGATGAAGTTCATGGCTCTTCTTGAGCGCAAGGAAAGCGGCATAACGGTTACAGAAAGGACACTCCTTGTCATAGTATAGCGTCAGTTTCGGTTTCATTTTGTTTCGCTTTGTTATAGATCGATCGTATCATATTTTTGAAGACCAGGTAGTGTACCGGTGTCAGGAGATACCAGTAGAATCTTCCCCACAATCCGCGCGGGTAGAAATAGGCCGTCTGAACGAACTCCTCATCCTGCAGCTTGAACTCCAGCCAGGCTTTGCCCGGCAGTTTCATCTGGGCACGCAGAAGCAGCCGTTCATCGGGTTTGATATCCTCAACCCGCCAGAAATCCACACACTCTCCGATCCTGAGACGGTGTGGGTCGCGTCTGCCCCGGTTGAGTCCCGCGCCCCCGATCGCTTTATCCACTCCGCCTCGTATCTGCCAGAGCCAGTCATATCCGAACCATCCCTCCTCTCCGCCTATCGAGCAGAAAGTGCGGAAGAGGGCTTCTTTGGATAGGCCGTTGAGCGGCACTCTTTGGCGGTCTGTCAGGATCGCAGTGGAGGGATCATCCGTGTGCTGTTCCTCCCAGAGGTCCACGCCTCCCACGGCATCGCTCCAGCGGCTGAAGACCTGGTTGTTTTCCATCTCATCAATGGCTTTTGTGACCGCATCCTGAAACGAAGCGGGATGGATATGCGGAAAGTACGTTTTGGCATTGTCGTTCTGGACCACCACCTCCGAGGAGAGCCCCTCTATGAGAGATTTGGCGACATTGTAAGGCACGGGAGTAAAGAGATTGAGCCAGTAGGAGGAGAGCTTGATGGTCAGTATCGGAAGCGGCAGAATGATACGGTGAAGTCCCAATGCCTTGGCGCAGGAGAGCATCATCTCTCTGTAGGTCATCTTCTCGCTGCCGATATCCACGATAAGATTTTGATCGCAGTCAAGATCTTTGGCACCGTCAAGATAGGCGATCACATCATCCACCCCGATAGGCTGTGCCAGGGTATTGACCCATTTGGGGGTGACCATGACAGGGAGTTTTTCGGTGAGATGACGCATGATCTCGAAACTGGCACTGCCCGAACCGATAATGACCCCTGCACGTATCCAGATCGTCTCTATCTTGTCGGGCTGGCTTGAGAGTATCTCCCCGGTTTCGATACGGCTGAGGAGGTGCTCGCTTGCCTGCTCTTTGATCCCAAGTCCGCCCAGATAGATGATCCGTTTGACACCGCACTTGATCGCGGCATCGAGGAAGTTCTGTGCACTCTGCCTGTCGAGCTCCCGGTAGTTGGGTGCCTGGAGGGAGTGTATCAGGTAGTAGGCGACATCAACCCCCTCAAGCGCTCTTTCCAGTGAAGCACTATCAAAAGTATTTCCCTGAAAGACCTCGGCTTTCTGAAGTATCTCTCTATCCAGACTTTTTGGATTGCGTACCAGAAGACGCAGTGAGATATCCTGATCCAGAAGTCTCTGCTTGAGCCGCCGTCCGATATATCCGTTCGCACCGGTTAAGAGTACTTTCATCTCTGCTCCTTTTCTCTATAGAAACGCTCTATATTATAGAGTATTTTTTGAGGTTTGTATAGGTGAATGAGAGAACGATACTATGGATAACCTATCAGTGACAGACTAGCGGAACAGCTTCCTCTCATATCCATAGATATCGTTTCTGAACTGCACGATACCATACTCATCCACCCATACGGTATGGTACTCTACATGGACGGGGATCTGTTCGGGCAGTGTGATCCATTCGTTCTTATAGGTATCATATTCATAGCCCAGCCGGTTCAGAAGCTCCATCGGTTTCTCCAGCCGTATACACCCATGCGAAAACGCTCTGACTCTTTTTTGAAACAGTGATTTTGCGGGGGTGTCATGCATATAGACATTGTATCCGTTGGGAAAGAGAAACTTTACCAGACCCAAAGCATTGTTGGGGCCCTCTTTTTGATAGAGCTTGCCCTGACGGTTAAAAGCAAAGCCGTTTCTTTTCAGATAGCTGTCTGATTTGTGTGCATACTCATTGGCATAGATCGACGGGGGGACATTCCATCTGGGATTTTTAACGATATACTGCATTTTGCGATTGAGCACGGGGGTTCTCATCCGAGGTTTCCCTACGATCACTTTCATATCCAGCACAGGTCTGTGGTTGATATAGTAGTAGAGTTTAAACTCGGGGATATTGATCAAAATATACCTTGATCCCTTCAGGCTTACGATCCTTTCAAGCTCCAGATTCTTCTTCACTTTTGTGATGATACTGCGGAGAGAGCGTCTGAGTTCTCTTTTTGTCTGCGGACCGATGACACCATCCACTTCCAGGCCGTGTCTTCTCTGAAATTCAAGGACCGCCTCTTCAAACCATGCGGTGATCTCGGCATTCTCTCTCAGCCTTGCACCCTGCAGAAGGTTCAAGACCCTTTTGATCCTGACGATATCCTCTTCCTTATTGCCTCTGAAGCGGGGAGGCGTATAGATTTCGCGGAGAGTGTAGAGGTAGTCAAGATACTCTTTCAGGCCCTGATACCTTCTTGTACGCGGCATCAGTGACATGACATAACGATAGACATCGCCATTGCGCTCCGCTTCTCTGAATGCTTCTTTGCTGACCTGTCTGTATCGGTTCCTGTCTCCCCTGAGCCTGTAGTAGTTGATGGAGCCGTTCAAGAGACACTGGGTGATCTGGTAGTTCGTTTTACCATGGCACAGGCTGTACCTCTCTTGATAGCGTTTGAGATCCGGGTCAGGCGCTGAAGCAAATATCAGTGTATGGATGAGCAAAAAGATTATTTTTTTCATATCACATCATAACATAGAGATGATTTGTGAATTGGTATATGCACGTTTAGAGAGTGTATTTGTTACCATTGTCCCTACTTCGCGAAATGAGTGATTAATTGATATCTGCAAACAGTGCTTTTAAATTTCAAATTAAGCTACTAAACATAATTATAATTTAATATTATAATATGCTATACTTATTTTGATCAAAGGACCAAAAATTAAAAAAGAGGAAGAGTGATGAAAAAAATATTTTTCTATATATTCTGCGTGTTGCTTCTAACACACTTACAGGCTAAAGAGGTCGATCTAAGTACTTTCAAGGGAACAGATCAAGAGGTGATTGAGTTACTTACTCCTGCTCCTGCACAGACTGATGTTGGAAGGAATGTATCCATTCAATCGAAGTTCAATACTGCGCTTGATCCAGAGCATGTCAAGAAAAATGATATCTGGTTAAAACGTATAGATCCGGATGTGCGTCAAATTGATGCATCAATACATTATGATCAAAACAGTCAAAGCATTACACTGCAACCACAAGAGTTGTTGGAGGAAGGTATCTACGAAGTTACCTATCAAAGCCTTAAAGCTATCAAGTCGCAAAAAGAGCATCAGATCAAGGAGATAAAGTATCGTTTTGCGGTTCCACACATGATTGATGGTCATGTATTACCACCTAAACCGGATATGCAGGTGAATGACTCAACCATTGCCGGTATTGATGCTAACGATAATGGTGTAAGAGATGATATCGAGTGGTGGATATACACCAAGATGGATATTCTTAAATATTCAAAAGCTGAGAGACTTATTGCAATGGATTGGGGAAGATCGGTTCAGATGATGGTGACTCATCCGCAATCAGCAAAAACTATTCATGAAACCGTTGAGAGACCATTAAATTGTTTTTATTACTATAAGTTTTCATACCTGTATCAATATCCTGTAGATTATGCTATCTATGATGAGGAATTCAAAGATATTGCTTTTAACACCAAAGAAAGGCAAAAAGCCCATAATGAATATAACCATGCATTGAGCGGTACATTATTAACTATAGGGAAAATACATCCTGATCAATGCAGCTTTGATATTGATGCAGTGATAGAGGAGGCAAAACAATGAAACAGTCTCGTTAGTTATGGAGCCAACCGTTCGATTTTCCATCCTTCTGCCTCTTTGCTATAGAGGATACGGTCATGCAGACGGCTGGGTCTTCCCTGCCAGAACTCTATCTGCTCCGGTATGACCCTGTAGCCTCCCCAGAAGTCGGGCAGGGGGATATCCCCTTTGGAGAACTTCTGTTTCATCTTTTCGATCTGCATCTGCAGTGCCTTGCGTGAAGTGATCACACTGCTCTGATCGCTTACCCATGCACCGATCTGGCTGTCACGTGAGCGTCTCATAAAGTAGGAGAGTGACTCTTTGGTCGTTACCTTTTCACACTTTCCAAGGATACGTACCTGGCGTTCCAGCTCGAGCCATAGGAACTCAACGGCTACTTTGGGGTTCTTATCGATCTCTGCGGCCTTGACGCTGTGATAGTTGGTAAAGAAGACGAAGCCTTTTTTATCAAAGCGCTTCAGGAGCACAGCCCTGATATTCGGCTGGTGATCCTCTCCTGTCGTTGCAAGCAGCATGCTATTGGGGTCTTTGACCCTCGACTCTACCGCCTCTTTGAACCACTGTTCAAAGAGCAGGTAGGGGTCCGGGGGAACGGTAGACTCATCGAGAGAACCTTTCATATACTCAGTACGCATATCCTGCAGGTTAAGCATCGGTTACTCCTTCTTCAGTTGTTTTTTAAAGTAGGCAAGGGCCTCTGCTGCGGCGACTTTATGCACTACAATGGGGTATGGATAGTTCTCTATCTGACAGGATAGCATGTATTGCTCATCATGGAGCTTTTTTGGGGGAAGAGCGGAGAGTTCGGGCAGCCATTTTTTGATATATACCGCCTCTCTGTCGAACTTTTTTGCCTGAAGCCAGGGGTTGAAGATACGAAAGTAGGGCTGGGGGTCGATCCCCGTTCCCGCACTCCACTGCCAGGAGAGAATGTTGGATGCGGCATCGTAGTCCAGCAGGTGTTCGGCAAAGAATTTTTCGCCCCACTGCCAGGGCAGCAGCAGGTCTTTGGTAAAGAAGGAGGCGCAGACCATCCGCACACGGTTGTGCATCTCTCCGGTTGCGAGCAGCTGCCTGATCCCCGCATCGACGATCGGTACACCGGTTCTGCCTTCGGAGAATACCTCAAACTTCTCTCTATCTTCGATACCGTTGAAAGGATACCGGTAGTTCTTCCATGAGAGATCGGGAAAATGATAGAGGAGAGAGGCATAGAAGTCACGAAAAACCAGCTGTCTGAAAAAGGGTTCGGTCTCGATACCCCGCTTTTTCTGCCTGGCCATAAAACGCAGCAGTTCTCTGATGCCCAGTACGCCGAAACGAAGCTCCATCGAGAGGTTGGAGGTGGCATCAAGGGCAGGGTAATCCCTCTCTTCGGCGTAGTTTTCAAGTTTTCCTTCCAGTAGTTCCAGCTTCTCTTCAAGGCTTGGAGTATCCGGCTGATTCTCCTCAAACCCCAGTGATTGCGGTGTAAGCGGCAGTGACCTTTCTTCACTGCCTTTGATCTCAGTGATCTCATCATATCGTGCAGATAAAAGCGTTTGCGTAGCAGGCATATAGTGATGCAGGTGTGATCTGCCAAAGTGTGATTTCGCCCTGTTGTAAAAAGGGGTGAAGACCAGATAGGGGGTACCGTCCTCTTTGAGGATCTCATCAGCTTTGAAGATATAGGTATCATGCAGGGAGTTGAAAGGCAGGATCATCGAGACCTGCGTGTCCCGTGCTTTTGCATAGCTCTCATAGTCCCCGCTTGCTGCAACTTCGTCAAACCCCTCCTTCTCCAATCGTTTAAAGATTTCGACAGGATCCCCGCAGAAGATCTTGAGATCAAGTCCAAGTCCCTGCAGCGATCTTTTCAGACGCATGACCCGGTCGAAGATATAGGTGACCCGTCGATCCTCTTTTGCGAGCGGATCGAGAATGTTGGTATCGAAGATAAAGATCGGGAGTACCTCTCCGCCTAAGGAGAGCAGAGGGTTGTCTGTCACCCTCAGATCCCTCCTGAACCAGAGTATCCGTCTCATTTACCGCTTCTTATGTCCGACCGGAGTGCCAGTGCTTTGGGATAGGGGTGCAGGAACTTCTGCTCCAGGAGGTAGCTGATCTGATACTCTTTTGCCAGCATATTCAGCGTGCTTAGCGGTGTGATGAGGGGAACGATCTTGTCGGCATAATCCTCTATCTGCTCATGCAGGGTTCTCTTCTCCACCTCACTGATCTCTTTCTTGAGAAAGCCCGCCATATGCTCCAGTACATTGCGTGTCTTTCCGATAGCGCTTTTGTGTGCAATGGTCTCTTTGAAAAGTGTTTCATACTCAGCCAGCAGCTCCTTAAATGTATGCCCGTAACGGTTTGCGGCAATGTTGCCAAGCTCCCTGTAGCTCTGATCATCTTTTGACTGGAGCATGAATTTATAGCTTTGATGGAATGCTACCAGCGCTTTCATCGTAGGCTGAGAGGCTTTAAAGGTCTCAAAGTCGTGGTAGGCAAAAACCTGCATGACAAAGTTCTCCCTGAGCCACGGGTCTTGAAGTCTCCCTTCTTCTTCTATCGGCAGGAGCGGAAACTTTTTCTGACACATCTGCGCAAAAATACCGCTCCCTTTCTTCTCCGCATAGCCGTTGGGCCGATAGAGTACCGCGCTTCCCAGCCCGCAGCTTGGTGACTTGGATTTGAGGATGATCCCGCAGAGAGGATGCTCATCGATCTTTCCAAGCTCCTCCTTCGAAGCGTGGGTCAGTGCCTCTGTCAGATCTTCGGCACTTTTGTTGTTTTGAACGACGATACCGTCGGGGGCATTGACCAGCCTGATGGAATCCCTGGGGGTTCCGAAGGCGAGATGCTCAGGGCAGAATGAAATAAATTCGGCATAGTGACCCAGTGCATCGGTGATGAACCTGTCACGTTTATGCCCTCCGTTGTGGCGTATATTCTCTCCTAAGAGGCATCCTGATACAGCGATCTTCATCATGGCTCCTTTTGATATATTATAGTGAAAATATCAGAGGGTTCGTAGAGGTTCTTTGTCAGTTGATCGAGAAGAGAGGGGATAGAGAGAAAGATGAAAATAGCGTGAAATTTTTGTTGGGACTACCATATCTTCCACCAGGGCAGCTTCTGCAGCCCTACCAGCGGTATCTTTCCCGGGTCTACAGAATCACTATACCCTTCTATCTGCCAGCCCAAAAACTCATTGAATGCAGCATTCCCAAGATCCAAAGGGTCAAAGTTGAAAGGAGAGTAGTTCTCTTTCTCCGGATCACTGAAGAGGGGATGTCCTTCTGACCAGTAGAATTCTTCAAAGGGCTGTTTGGGACCGATATCCTCGAGGAGTTCCCGGTCAGGACCGGATATACTTAGCGATCTTACAAGTCTGCCGTTTTCCCATATCGCATAGGCAAACCACTCAGCGACACTGTGCATGGCAAAGAGATAGAGTGTGTTTCCCAGATCGGTGTTGATCAGAGAGTGGGGAAGCTGTGAAGGATAGTCCAGTGCGACAGCATCAGAAGAGATGATTGACATGCCGGGGAAAGATCCGATATAGAGTCTGTTTTTGGGTGGACTTGTAAAGAGCAGATTTCCGTCTTCAACGGGGATGAATTTTTTAGAAGGGAAAAGGGTGTTAGCCAGTTCTACAGAGATCTCACGGTTCAGTTTGGGTTGTGACTGTAAGATCTCTTTTGCATTGCCGTCAGAATATACCAGCATCCACGTTTTTGTATCCATCTCTTCCCACCTCTTTATATCCGTATAGTTTATCTCAAGAACCCTTTAATAGTGCAATGTTGTACGATAAAAATAATAAATTATTTCATCAAAAAGGACTTGGATAAACAAACAGCTAACACTCAATGCAAAAAGATGGCAGGAAGCCTACTTTATTCTCCCAAATTGTCGGTAAAAATGCCGTTGACACCCCAGCTGAAGAGCTCTTGTTGTCGCGAAGGGGCATTGACCGTATAGACATTGACAAAGAACCCTGCTTCTCTTAACGCTTCTACCAACTTTAGGGTTGCGATCTTCTCCGCAGGATGATAGGCATCCACTTCCAGCGTGTGGAGGTAAGTGATGAGCTCCTTTTGATGTTTATCTGCCTCTAATGCTGCAGTGGGGATGGATGAGGTGACCTTCTCAATGACTACTGTATCAGCAAAGGTCTCTGACATATCTTTGATCTCTTGTTTTAAACGATAGACAAAACTCAGTTTGATATGGTTGATGATCTTTGGGTATTGATCTGCTATCTTGGGTGTTATGCTCATATGCAAATGCTCAGTAAGAACGATAATAGCATCGATATCATAGGTATAGCGTTGCTTACTCAGTTTAAAAGCTAATCGAAGGTCTTCTATATGATCAATGAGTAGAGGTTTTCTATGAAAGGTAACCATAGTGATGAAATAGCTGTGTCCATCAGTAAAAATCCGTCTGTATCGCATGATAGCATGATAAAAAAATTTAAGTTGGATGTTGAATAATATGTCAAATTGTCACGCTATCGCAGGTCGAGGTGTCCCCATCCCGACACCAGAGTTTTTAGTCCATCAATGGTTATAGCGGGATAGGGGTACCTTGCACTTCATACGCTTTTTTGATGCACCTCTTTTGTCTCTGATAGAGCGATTAATGGTCTGATAAAATGAAATTGATTATAATAAAAACATAGCGTATGCAGAAGAGGGAATATTCCAAGGAGGGGCCCGGATGAAAAGAGAAGAAAAATCACCATGTACCAGAAACCATAAACCCGGAAGCAAAACGGTTCCTTCCAATGCGGTCAAACTCAATGAGATAGAAGTAGACCCACACGATCCAAACTTCCCTACAGGTATCGATGTCGAAGCCGGTGTTGCCTATCTCTTCCTGGCCGAAGGTTGCTGGAAAGATTGGTTCAAAGTGTGCGGTCCAAAGGGTTGGGGAGCAAGATGGAACCCTTTGACCTGTATCAACCGTATCAGATGGCAGCCGTTTTTCCTTTTATGCGGGAACATCGGCAAGGATGACACTACGGCATTTGGTATCGGGGATAGACATATCTGGAGAGCAACACCGGAGGTCAACGAATTAGAGGACCGGCAGCTCTATCTGTTTGCCAATGACTGGAAAAAGATGTATTGGAACAATCACGCCTTAAAACCTGAACAAGGCGGCCCCTTGAAGGTAACGATATTCCGCCTTCAACAAGAGGAGGGATAGGCAGATAAAATAGGAGGTTTCCCATACCCACTACTTTATCCAACGGATGATGCGTGCCATTGTCCAACAAGGTGAAGTGAGTACAAATCTCCTTTATCCGGAGAGTTTTCGTAAACACTTCCTGATCGCTCCCACGAACTCATCAAGGTCTTCCGGGGTTCGGGAGGTGATGAGGTTCCTGTCTGTCACTACTTTTTCATCCTTATAGATGGCACCGGCCTCTATAAGTTCCTTTTTGATGCTTTGATACCCCGTGACTTCCCATCCCTTTAGGAGTCCGGCCGAGATGAGTATCTGCGGTCCGTGACAGATCGCTGCCACAGGTTTACCCTGTTCAAAAAAGTATCGGGCTATCTCCAGGGCTTTGGGTTCTTTACGCAAGGCGGAAGGTGCTTTGCCTCCGGGAAGGATGAGGATATCATAGTAGTTGGGCTCCACTTCCTCCAGGCTCAGGCGTGCTTCCAGTCGCAATCCGTGTTTTCCTGTGATACATCCCTTTTCAAAAGAAGCGATATCTATGTCCAAACCGGCTTTGAGAAGTGCGTGAAAAGGTACAGTCAGCTCAGAGTCTTCAAAAAGATCTGCACTGATGATCAGAGCTTTCATTTTTTCTCCTTTACCTCTTTTATGGATCTTGTTTCCAGTATAGCATGATTCTATTTCAAAATGGTATTTTCAGAGTGATGGTGAAGAGGCGGAGTGCTATAGAGCTCTTCAAGCAGGTTTAAAAGCGGTAGAAAGAGCATCTCCACCTCGGAAAACTCTATCACTGCCTGGTTGGGAAAGAAAAAATGGCTGTTACGGTTCCTGCGGGTACGGATAATGATATAGAACATTTTCGAGATCAGTGCGGTACGCTCGGGATCGATCGGAACTTTGGGGAAGAGCTCACTCTCTGCGCTTCTCAGGGCAGTAGTGACGGTACCCGTATTTATCTCTGCAATATAGGTGATCTGCATCTCTTCGAGTGTTTTTTGAAGCCAGCGGTTGGTATCGGCCGTGACCTTCTCCCCGTACTCCCCATGGGCCCTTTTGCGGAAAAAAGGGATATGATGCTTGAGCAGAGAGGCTTTGAGCAGTATCTCCGTTGCAAGCGAGAGGTTACGCCAGAAGTCCACCACCTCAAAAGCTTTTTCCCCAAAGGAGGCATCCTGAAGGATAAAAGCGCCGTTCTGGTAGCTGATGACATTATGGAGCGTAGCCAGATGTATCGCATAGCGGTGGTTCTCCTCTTCGATATTGCTGATATCAATGCACATACTACACTCTCCTTTCTATTTATGATAATGAGATTCTGCTAATGTTTAGATAAAGTCGGGTGGCTCTTTGTAGGGAAAAGTATGGCAACTCCGATAGGAGTTGCCGGGTGAAGTTCGGATGGTGATTTGAAAGCTTTTTTAACTTAAAAGGGTATGCTCTATAAGGATTTTTGCACCAATACCGATCAATACAATACCACCTAAAAGTTCTGCTTTGCTTTCCAAAAATGCCCCGCCGCGTGCACCCATTACTACACCGACATAACTGAAAACAAAGGTAGTGAGTGTGATAACGATAATGGAGGTTGCGATGGAACTCTCCATCAGTGTCAGGGTAAAGCCTGCTGCCATAGCATCGATGCTTGTAGCAATAGCAAGGATAAGCAGGACTTTGTTGGTAATGACCGAGACCTCTTCTTCAACCGGTTCACCAAAACTCTCATAGACCATTTTTGATCCGATCAGTGCAAGCAGTACAAAGGCAACCCAGTGGTCTATCGATTCGATAAAACTTGAAAGGCCGACTCCGGCAAGATAACCTATGAGAGGCATGAAGCCCTGAAAAAAACCAAAAAAGAGTCCGACTTTGACAGCCAGTTTTTTGGTATCCGATGTAAGCTGTTTGGCTCCCAGTCCAAGGGATACAGCAAATGCATCCATACTGAGTGCCACTGCCAAAATGAAAAGTTCAAGCATACTCTAGCGCCTTTTTTAGATCGAATCATACAGCAGATTCGCTTTCAGAAAAGGGTTGAAACCAATGCCTGGTGGATATTAATCGTGTTTCAGGAAGATGTTAAATCTATTTTTATCCATTACTCTGCCGTATTCACTTTGCGTCCGGCATAGTAGTCGATCTTCCATGCGTCATCCTCTTTTGAGAAGTACAACACTTTATCTTTCCCATCTTCTTTGAAATGGACCGTTTGTCTCTCCTCTCCATTCTCGAGGTTTGAGGTGATCTCTATCTGGGGATTTTTCTGCCGTGAGAGCAATTCTTTGGAAAGCTTGGTTTCTACTTCCTGAAGAATCTCCGGCGTTTCCAGCTCTTTGAGTTGAGATTTGAAGAGCGGATCCTTCAGTGCCAACTTCAGTCCGAAGCTCTCCAGCGTCATACAGTATGATCTCCACTCCATGAGTGTTTTCACTTCCGAAAGGTCACCTCTGTAGAGTGCCTGATAGTAAGCGATCACGATATCTTTTGGCTCTTTGGTTGGCATGAAAAACGATCCTTTTTGGTATTAGGCTCTTGCAATGGCTGTTTGGAATGCATCGAGGTGATTATAACTTCCCTCTTTCAGATTGTCAAATACATTTACCACATCACTCGGCATCCCTTTTGCAGCCTCTTCCAGATCATCGATATCTGTAAGTTCGATCAGCTCACCGATTTTAAGTGCATCCAGTTTTGACTCTTCCCCAGTGCTGACACACGTATCGTAGAGCTCCTGAAGTACAGGCAGTACAAATTCGCCTACATGACTCTCATCGACACCTGAGATATCCACACCGTACTTCTCACAGAGTCCTCTTGCTGCATCCATATGTCTCTGCTCTGAAAGCTGAATCGAAGCGAAGGTGTTCTCATCTGTATAGATATTGCCAAGTGTGATATAGACATCTCTTGCTACCTTCTCTTCCTGATAGATAAAAAAGAGTTTGTCTTTTTGTGCTTCAGTCAATGTTTCTGTTGTAGAATTTTTTCTCGGACCTTTCGCATATGCCGAAGTTGAGAGCAGTGCAGCACCGCTGATACCTGTTAACATTACCTTGGATAAAAAGTTTCTTCTGTTTTTTACTTCCATTCTTCTTCCTTTTGTTATTTTTATAAGGATGATAAGTATAGATTATTTTTGTTAAGGAAGTGTTAAATTTGTGTTAGATTTGTGTTAGATTTGTGAACAGAGCCGAATGTATGTTTTTACGACTATTGTAGTACAATGACTATATTGGCATTGAAGAGCTAGGTGTGGAGAGAACAGGCTTTGCTTTGAAACCGGCAGAAAGCAACGATAACGAAGAAAGCAAGGATCACAAAGTCTGTAGGGGTGGCGTTTCAAAAACTCAGACTGCAGAATGCAAAAGTGGGAAAATCGAAAGGTTTTATAGATGAACAGATTGTTTAACCCGAGGACGGTTGCCCTTATCGGGGCTTCCGAGAAAGAAGGTTCGGTTGGAAAGGCTATCATGGAGAATCTGCTGGATTCGAAAACTATCCAGTTGTTTCCTGTGAATATAAAAAAAGAGAAGGTATTGGGGTATACCTGTTATGATGATATCTCCAGTGTTCCCGAAACCGTCGATCTGGCGGTTATCGCCATCCCTGCCAAGAGAGTACCCGGGGTCGTGGAAGCATGCGGGAAAGCCGGTGTATATGGAGCAGTGATCATCTCTGCCGGATTCAAAGAGACCGGCGAGGAAGGGGAGAGGCTTGAAGCAGAGATCAGGGCTTTGAGAGAAAAATACGGCATGCGTATCATGGGGCCAAACTGTTTGGGAATGATCCGTCCCGGTACTGGACTGAATGCATCCTTTCTGCGGTGCAGCCCGCAGCAGGGAGAGATCGCCTTTATCTCCCAGAGTGGTGCCCTGGGAAGTGCGGTCCTTGACTGGGCAGTGGATACCCATGTCGGCTTTAGTATGTTCGCCTCCCTCGGATCCATGCTGGATGTCGATTTCGGCGATATGATCGACTTTTTGGGTGAGGACCCTGATACCCGAAGCATCATGATCTATATGGAAGGTGTGGGGAATGCCAAAAAGTTTATGAGTGCTGCGAGGGGGTTTGCCCGCAATAAACCTATTATTATCATCAAACCGGGCAGGTTCAATGAAAGTGCCAAGGCAGCACTCTCACATACCGGCAGTATGGCCGGAGATGATGTTGTCTATGACGCAGCATTCAAAAGAGCGGGTGTCGTAAGGGTCAAAGAGATCGGTGATCTATTCAATGCAGCGGAGGTACTTGACTCGAAACGTCTTCCCAAAGGACCAGGGCTGGCGATCATCACCAACGCCGGCGGTCCTGCCGTTATGGCAACGGATACCCTGATAGAGTTGGGCGGAAAACTGGTGGATCTCTCTGATGACTCCTTTATGAAGCTTGATGCGTGTCTGCCCCCGTCCTGGAGCAAAAACAACCCGGTTGACGTTCTGGGTGATGCCGATACTGAACGATACCTCAATGCCGTGGAGATTTGCCTGAAAGACTCGGAAGTAAGCGGCATCATGGTGATCTATACACCTCAGGGCGCCTCCTCGCCCATCGCGCTTGCCAATGCGCTTTCTGAGATAGCCGTGAAAGCTTCAGTTCCGATCGTCACTGTCATGATGGGCGGCCGTGAGGCAGATAAAGGACGGGAGGTTTTTTTACAACATGATGTTCCCTCCTATGAAACACCGGAAGAGGCGATCAAAACCTATATGCATATGTATCATTATGGTAAGAACCTTGAGCTGCTCTATGAGACCCCCGCAGAGTTTTCCATCGATCATACACCGCCCAAGCACCACTTGAAAGCGTTGATCAAGCGTGCGATCAGAGAAGGGCGGATGATCCTCTCGGAAGCAGAGTCAAAGAGTTTTCTCAAAGATTACGGGATACCGATAGCAGAGACATATGTTGCAAAAGATATTGAAGAGGCTGTAAGTCAAGCAGCAACCATCGGATATCCTGTGGTTTTGAAGATCTCTTCTTCCCGAATCACACACAAAAGCGATATGGGCGGTGTGATCACAGGCATCGATTCAGTGATGCAGTTGAGAGAAGCGTACCGCACAATGATAAGCAGGGTAAAAGAGGCCTATCCTGCTGAGGAAAATATCTCTGTATCCGTTGAGAAGATGGTAGAGAAGGTGGATTACGAGATCATGCTGGGTGCCAAAAGGGATAAGGATTTCGGTATGGCGATTCTTTTTGGTATGGGTGGAACTTTGACAGAGGTATTCAAAGACTTTTCCATTGCACTTCCGCCGCTCAACCAGACACTTGCCAGAAGAGTGATGGAGACTACCCGGGCATACCAGATGATTCAAGGGTTCAGGGGGAAAGCTCCTGTCGATATGGATCAGCTGGAACAACTCATTGTCAACTTCTCAAATCTGATCATTGATTTTCCTGAAATCAGCGAGGTCGATATTAATCCTGTAGCGATTTCTGAGGGGAGATGCTGTGCACTGGATGCGCGGATCATTATTGATACACAGTATACCGACACTGCATCGACATATCCACACCTTGTCATTACCCCCTACCCGACGAAGTATATCATGCCCTGGAAGATGGCAGGGGGAGGAGAAATCTTGTTGAGACCGATCCGGCCTGAAGATGAACCGTTGGAGCGGGAGATGTTGAGAACGTTATCAGATGAATCGTTAAGGTATCGTTTTTTCAGGGTGATCAAGAACATCAGTCATGAGATGCTGACACGCTTCTGCAACATAGATTATGATCGGGAGATGGCTATCGTCGCTGAAGTGAAGGAGCATGGAGAAAGAAAGATCATAGGAATCGGAAGACTGATCATCGAGCCTGATTTTAAACAGGGGGAGTATGCGGTTGTTGTGCATGACACTTATCAGAGAAAGGGCATAGGGTATAAACTGGTCGATATGCTCATCGGTATCGGGCAGGAGAAGGGATTGGAGAAAATATACGGCATGGTTCTGCTGGATAATAGGGGTATGCTGAAAATATGTGAGAGGCTGGGCTTTACAGTGAAGCAGATGCCGGATAGAATGACCGAAGTAGAATTGAGATTGAAATAGCAAGAGAAGAGGCATAATCGGCCCCTATACGACAGTACTATCTTCCTGGAACGGAGAGGGCAAAGAACTTTTCTATACCGTACTCTTTGTTCTAAAGTTTTAAGTCGTGTAGATATGTTATTATTTTGACCGATGGTCAGTCAAGTGGCTTCAACCCTGAAAAGATCCTGTGAAGATCGAGGAGAGCGAATGTTAAAAAAGAGCATAAGAAATGGTATCTATATTGTATTGGTGATAGTCTTAGCCGCTGTTCTGTTTGCGGCACAACAGTATCTTAACCCATCTGATGAGTTGGAAGGCATTGCTTCCGGAAATGGAAGGATCGAAACGACACAGGTCAATATCACTGCGAAATATGGCGGAAGAATCACACATATCTATGTGCAGGAGGGTGATATGGTGAAAAAAGGTGCGTTGCTGGCTCAACTTGACACCAAAGAGCTTGAAGCACAGCTTATGGTCGCACATGCAAAAGTAGAGCAGGCGAAACAGAGTAAAAAGTATGCCGAAGCCGTTGTGTTGCAAAAAGAGAGTGATCATAGACAGAAAGAGAAAAACTACCGCAGAAGCAAGTCGCTTTTTGAGAGTAAAAGTATTTCACTCTTCAAGTTTGAGCAGGACGAGACGGCATTTCAGGCGTCTTCTGCGGCACTACAGGCTGCCAGGGCACAGGTAACCAGCTACGATGCTGCGATCCAGGCGGCAGAGGCACAGGTGGAGACCATTAAAGTCCAGATAGAAGAGAAAAGTCTCTATGCACCGGTATCCGGGAGGGTACTCTACCGGCTTGTCGAGGAGGGGGAGATGATCGGAAGCGGAGGACATGCCCTTGTGGTACTCAATCTTGTCGATACCTATATGACGATTTTTCTCCCTACCTCCCAGGTGGGGCTGATCGATATCGGTTCAGAGGCTAGGATCGTTCTGGATGCCCTGCCGGATATCGCCATCCCATCGAGAGTGAGTTTTATCTCTCCGGAGGCACAGTTTACCCCCAAAGAGATAGAGACCGCCAGTGAAAGGGAGAAGCTGATGTTCCGCGTGAAAGTGAAGATCGATGCCCCGCTTCTGAAAAAACATATAGAGAAGATCAAAACGGGGCTTCCCGGGATGGCATATATCCGTCTTGATCGTGCAATGCCCTGGCCGGCAGCATTGAGCAGGGTACCAAAGACAGAAGATAAAGTGCGTCAGTAATGTCTGCGGTAGCCAAACTTTCATCGGTGACACACTGTTACGGTGAGGTGCGTGCCGTTGATCAGGTAACACTGGAGATCCCTGCAGGGTGTATGGTAGGCCTGATCGGGCCTGACGGTGTAGGAAAATCGACACTTCTGGCACTCCTCTCCGGTGTAAGAAAACTGCAAAGCGGGAGTGTAGAGGTGCTGGGGGTTGATATGGAGCATGCAGATAACCGCAGCTCGGTCTGTCCCCGTATCGCCTATATGCCGCAGGGCCTGGGAAAAAATCTCTATATGTCACTCTCTGTCTATGAGAATATAGAGTTTTTTGCCCGTCTTTTTGAGCAGAACAGGGAAGAGCGTATACGCCGTATCACTATGCTGCTGCAGAGTACGGGGCTTTTAAAATTCAAAGACCGCCCGGCGGGCAAACTTTCGGGAGGGATGAAGCAGAAACTGGGACTATGCTGTGCACTGATCCATGATCCCTCCCTTCTGATACTTGATGAACCGACTACCGGGGTGGATCCGCTCTCCCGCCGTCAGTTCTGGGCACTGATAGAGAGTATCCGTGCCAACAGAAAAGAGATGAGCGTGCTCGTGGCTACGGCATATATGGAGGAAGCGGAACGTTTTGACCATCTTATCGCAATGGATGAGGGGAAAGTGCTCTCTACCGGTACACCCCACGAGCTGCGTACAAGGACAGGGACAGAGAATCTTGACGATGCCTTTATCGCTCTGCTTCCCGAAGAGAAGCGCAGTGACCATAGGACTCTGACCGTCCCGCCTTTTGAAGAGCATGCGGATGCATTTGCCATTGTCGCCAAATCCCTGACAATGCGTTTCGGGGATTTTACTGCCGTCGATCATGTCGATTTCAGGATCAGGGAGGGGGAAATTTTCGGTTTTCTCGGCTCCAACGGCTGCGGCAAGACGACGACGATGAAGATGCTTACGGGGTTGCTGCCACCAAGCGAAGGAGAGGCATGGCTCTTTGGCAAGCGTGCCGACAGCCGTGACCTGGAGATACGCAACAATGTCGGATTTATGACACAATCCTTCTCTCTCTATACCGAACTGACCGTTTACCAGAACCTGCATCTCCATGCAGCGCTTTTTCATCTTCCTGCAGAGGAGATAGAACCGCGTATCGAAGAGATGCTTGTACGTTTCGACCTGAAAGCGTATGCCGAGGTCTATGCTGCCGGCCTTCCTCTCGGGATCAGGCAGCGTCTCTCTCTGGCCGTGGCGGTGATCCACAAGCCGAAGATGCTGATACTCGATGAACCGACTTCCGGTGTCGACCCTGTCTCTCGTGACAGGTTTTGGGGATTTTTGATCGATCTGGCGAGAAATGACGGTGTCACGATCTTTATCTCTACGCACTTTATGAACGAGGGTGAGCGCTGTGACCGTATCTCTCTGATGCATCAGGGAGCAGTTCTTGACAGTGATACGCCGGAAGCACTGACCCGAAAAAGGGGGAAGGAGACCCTGGAGGAGGCCTTTATCGATTATCTTGAGGAGGCAACACAGGAGAAGGTCAATGATGTAGAGATCCCCGTAGTTCACTCTCAGGAGAACAGCAGAAAGCGATCCTTCAGCCTGCGGAGGCTTTTCGGCTACAGCTACCGTGAAAGCCTGGAGCTTATACGCGACCCGATACGTCTTGCTTTTGCCCTGGCAGGTATGGTTTTTCTTCTCTTTGTGATGGGATTCGGTATTACGATGGATGTGGAAGATCTCCATTTCTCTGTACTTGATTATGATCAGAGCCCCCAAAGCAGGGACTATATACGAAATATCTCAGGATCACGCTATTTCCTCGAACAGCCGCCTCTCCATTCACAGGAGGAACTGGACAGAAGGATGCAGGAGGGTGAACTGACCGTGGCCATCGTGATACCTCCCGGTTTTGAGAAGAAGATTCTGCGGGGAGAAGCAGTGGAGGTGGCTGCATGGGTGGATGGCGCCATGCCGTTTCGTTCGAAAACGATACGGGGCTATCTGACAGGGGTGCATTATGATTATCTTCTGCAGCGCATCAAAGAGACATTGGGGTATCTCCCCGCACTCTCCAATGTCGATGTCCAGGTGCGGTACCGCTACAACCCCGACTTTAAAAGTCTCAATGCCATGGTTCCTGCTGTGATCCCTATGCTGCTGATCTTTATCCCGGCTATCTTGATGGCACTGAGTGTCGTACGGGAGAAAGAGATGGGCTCTATCACCAACTTTTATGCTACGCCTGTGACGCGGCTGGAGTTCCTGATAGGGAAACAGATTCCCTATATCATCGTCGGTATGATCGGCTTTTTCGGACTGGTCGCGCTCTCTGTATGGCTCTTTGACGTGCCGCTCAAAGGGGATCTGTGGCTCTTTGCTTTTGCTTCGCTGCTCTATGTGACGGTCACTACCGGGATCGGGTTCCTTATGTCGGCATTTGCCAAAACACAGGTCGCTGCACTTGCCGGTACGGCGATACTGACGCTGCTTCCGACGATCAACTTCTCGGGACTGAAAGATCCTGTCAACTCTCTCGAGGGTGTGGGTGCCGTGATCGGTACTCTCTTCCCCGTGACCTACTATATCAATATCAGCCGTGGAGTCTTCAGTAAAGCTGTGGATATGGCCGGACTCTCTCACGACCTGATGGCACTTGCGATCGCGATCGTCGTGATCACAGCGGGGAGCCTGCTGCTACTCAAAAAGCAGGAGCGTTAGGATGAGGAAATCACTGCTCAATATCTTTCGTTTCGGTATCAAGGAACTTCGGATACTTTCACGCGACAAGGTGATGATGATCCTCATTGCGTGGTCTTTCTCTTTTGCCATCTATGTAGGAGCCACTTCCGCATCGGTAGAGCTGCACAAAGCCCCTGTTGCCTTTGTCGACCATGACAGGTCGACACTTTCTCAGCGTCTCGTCGATGCATTCACTCCTCCCTATTTCAAGATGGAAGGTGTGATCACGGCGGAGCAGATGGATGCGGGAATGGATGCGGGGGCCTACACCTTCGTCGTGGTACTTCCCCCAGGCTTCGAAAGGGATGTTTTGCGTGGCAAGGTACCGGATATCCAGCTCAATATCGATGCGACGCGTATGACGCAGGCGGGTATCGGTGCAGGCTATATATCGCAGATCCTTACAGATGAGGTTGCAGCATTTTTGCAACAGCAGGATATTGCCCTGCCTGTAGAGCTTATTACGCGTATGAAGTATAATCCTACACTGGAAAGTACCTGGTTCGGAAGTATTATGGAGATCATCAACAATATTGCACTGCTTTCTATCATGCTTGCCGGTGCTGCACTGATCCGAGAGCGGGAACACGGCACCCTTGAGCACCTTCTGGTGCTGCCTGTCAGTGCGACAGAGATCATGCTGGGTAAGGTTTGGTCCATGACATTGGTGGTTCTGACAGCTGTGAGCTTCTCACTTCTCTTTGTCGTGGAGGGGGTACTCCATGTCCCGCTATCAGGTTCGCTTCCGCTCTTTTTGGGCGGCGTACTGATCACACTCTTTTCGACGACATCACTGGGGATACTGATGGGTACCATCGCACGTACCATGCCGCAGTTCGGTTTGATATTTATTATGACCATACTCCCTATTATGATACTTTCGGGTACCATCACCCCGTATGAGAGTATGCCTGAAGCGCTGCAGTACCTGATGCATCTGGTTCCTACCAGCCACTTTGTAAGCTTCGCGCAGGCAGTACTCTACCGGGGTGCGGGATTTGATATCGTCTGGGATGAGATGTTGAGGGTTTTTGCGATAGGTATGGTCTACTTCCTCTTCTCTCTCTCTATCTTCAAAAGGAGTTTGCGTTAAATGCGTGTAGGTGCTGAAACAGTGAAAGGGTTCTTAATGTACTTCTCCGTTATGAAGTACATAGGAACAGTGATGATCGTGTCCGTTTCACTTCTGCTTACAGGATGTGCGCTCAAATCACGCAACTATGCTGCACCATCACTCAGTGAGTATGAAAAGGCAAATGTTGTAGGGTATCAAAAAAATATACGCTACTGGGGTGATGAAACAGCCTCTTTTGCCTACCTGAACCTCAAAAAATTTAAAAAGAACAAAAGTAATCATAAGAGGGTGGATGTACTGGCACTCTCCGGGGGAGGAGAGAACGGTGCTTATGGTGCAGGCGTCTTGAATGGATGGAGCCAAAGGGGTGACAGACCGGAGTTTGCAGTAGTGACAGGTATCTCTGCCGGTGCGATCATCGCTCCGTTTGCATTCCTTGGTCCAAAATATGACAGGGTCATCAAAAAACTTTTTACCGAAAATTCCAAAGAGAACGTTTTCTCTCCTACACCGATCAGCGCACTGCTAGGCGGTCCGGCCATGGGGGATACGTCACCGCTTAGAAGCGCACTTGAAGCGGAGATCGATGATGATTTTGTTGCGGAACTGGCCAAAGAAGCTGATAGAGGCCGTATACTGCAGATCGGCACTACCAATCTTGATGCCCAGCGTCCGGTGGTCTGGGATATCACAGAGATTGCAAAATCCGGTCATCCTGATGCAAAAAAGCTGATACTGGATATCATACTTGCTTCATCCTCGATCCCGGGGATTTTCCCTCCGGTACTGATCGATGTGATGATCGATAGCAAAAGGTATCAGGAGGTGCATGTCGACGGGGGAGTGACCAGACAGATATTTGTCTACTCTTCGGATCTGGATATTCGTGGTATTGAACGAAAACTACATATCTCTCCCCAAAAGAATATCTGGTTGATACGTAATCATAAAATAGATCCGGATTATTCTTCTGTGGTACTCACCCTTCATGATATTACAGAACGTTCCTTCAGTACCTTGATCAAATATCACGGCCTGAGTGACCTGGCAAATATCATCTCCTTGGCAAAGCGTGACGGATTTAATATCTATATCACTCACGTACCCAAAAGTTTCAATGTACCCCTGAACGACAGGTTCGACCAAACGTATATGAATGCCCTTTACAGAGTAGGGTATGAAAAGGGGGGTTCGAGATCTACCTGGCATACGACACTGAAATATTAATGAGGCGAAATACATTTGAAAAGGGTACGAGGAGACAAAAGTACCGCCATAAAAGATCGTAATGAAACAGTGGTCTGATATCTGAAAAGAAGGAGTGATCACAGGGGGTGTTCCCTCTTTGGAGGGCACCCCTGTACTTTTATCTGAAGAGTTCCGGAAGTCTGTCCGGGGCGATAAACTCTATCGCACTGATCGTATGGTTTTCTATTTTGTAGACGGTGATCTTCCCCTCTTTTCTGCTGAACTTTTCACCGAAATCATCTTTGATCAGCATCACAGAGAAGGGGAGTTTTTTCATTTTGGGTATCGCGAACATCGAGGTGATCAGCGAGGGCATGGCACTGATATCACCGATATACCTGGCATGATGTTCCTGAAGGTAGTTCGCCGGTTTTGCTTTGAGGTAGTCGTTGATGGCAGAAGAGGTATCTTTCTCAAAGGAGACGATCAGCAGTCTGTCCGTGCTTTTTACCTGCAGCTCATTGTCAAACTGGTCAGGAAGTGAGAGAGGGGGGAGCTTCTCTCCTGCTTTAAACTCTGCAAAGAGCGCCGTTGTCATCAGCAGAGAGAGCATCAGTAGTTTCAGTTTCATTATAGTCCTTTGGTGATAGTTCAAGGTGTGTAGCAGCAGAGGGAGGGTGCTCCCTCTATTTTAAAGAATCTTTTGCCGTATCAGCCCAGTGTATGGATCACATAGGTGAAGGCTGCATAGACCAGCAGGGTAGCCAGAAGTGCTATACTGATCGTCTCGATCTTAGTGTGAGAGAGCGGCTTCTTATAGTCATCCATATCGTTTAGATTCGGTTCCATGGTATCTCCTTTCGAAATTTGTACCGGAGGTATAACATAGAAGGGTTAACGGTAATTTTCTGGTGCTGCTTTGAAAGCCGGGAGAGATGCATGAAAAAGTCTGTTGGGAGAGGGATATTTTCAGGTGATGGAAGGGGGTATTTACGAACCGTTAGTGTTGGTCATGTAAAATTCTCTCATAGCAACCAAGTAAAAATACCA
>JBEWPZ010000084.1:0-2007 GCA_047689535.1 Candidatus Sulfurovum kebritense
TGAATCTAAGAGGTTAGGCACAGTTACCGGACATAAAGCTGAAGAGATCCCTGATCCTCACTATGGTGCGGTTGAAGTCATGCTGAGCTGGTCGGACTCGGGAGTGGATCTCGATCTTGATCTTGATATGCCGGCAAGTGTGCGGGATGTGCAGTCCTGTATGATGGAACATGCGTATGTAGAAAGCGAATATGAAATCTACCCTGGACATTATCCTGTAAATGTGGCCAATGTATCGGATGAAGAAATGAGTGAAGACTACTTCGTCACTATCACGACTCCCGGTGAAACAAAAGTCTTACGGATAGATGCCAATACCACGGGGCATGTAGCAGATATCGTAGTAAAATACGTTGATGATAAACCGGTGGTAAGCCTGGACTTTGATCCAGTCGTAAATATTATATTTGAAAGTTCGGCTCCATATACACCAAGCAGTGGCGGCAGAAGCGGAGGCGGCGGAGTCAATAGAGGCGGCGGCGGTACCGCACGTTACACTCCTTCGTCATGCAGCCCTGCAAAAAGCTGCGGCTGTATGGAGTGTGAGTATTTTGTCGTGCCCTATCTTGCACGGGTGATCAAAGGCCCGTTGAGCGGGGCAGATATCTCACTGTTCAGTGCCAGTGGTTATCGTACGGATACGGCACTCTATACCGGTAAAACAAGTCAAGGTACAGAGTTTTATACGGCAGGACTGCTCAATATCCCTGATGAACTCATCACATCACTCCAGGATGATGAACCCTACATCATTGAGGTAAGCGGAGGAACGGATATAGACCGTAATGATGATATGGAGGCGGATAGTGTATTTACCCAAAACCACGCAACACTGCATGCAGTGCTTGGCGGGGCTGATCTAAAGTCCATCAAACCCAAAGTTTCAATATTGACCGAGATCGCTTACCAGATAATTCATGATCACCTTATCTCCGGAGAGGAAACAGGAAAAATACTTGAGACACTTGATGATATTGCGAACAGGTTGTTAAGAGGGAAAATTTATCCCAGTTCTCCGGAGGGAATCACACATTTGGATTTGGCGCACTGGCTGCCAACCATTGATAGAGATTTGCTTTTTACAAGTTATGAAAACCGTATCTTGCCGATCATCGATAAACTGCAGCGAAATGAGGATATCTATCAGGATGCCTATAGCATAGTTTACTATCCTGAAAGCATCATACCGATAGTTCAAAGTAGCGTCTTTAATGTACCCGAGGATGCAGTTGAAAATACAGTTATCGGACAGGTAAAAGTACTCAATGAAGGAGCTTCTCCCGTTACAGGCTTTAGGCTAAGCGGTTATGAAAGTGAACTGTTTGATATTGACGAGAATGGATATATTGCACTGAAAGGTATGCTGGATTATGAAACGCAGCAGAGATATCATCTTAAAGTACGTGCCCAAAATAGTCATGGAAACAGTCAAGATACAGAGATATACATTCAGGTAAAAGATATTTTGGATGCCCCTGTCATAACAGGCTTCAGCGCCCCTGTCCTTTACTCAAGCCTACCGGCAGATACCTATGCCGGAAAAATCACTTTTTTTCCGGGTGGCGGAACGGTGAACGATATCTCAGTGAGCGGCAATGATAGTGAATATTTTGACATTGATCCTGAAGGCAATATCATGATATCCAGGACATTGGAAAATTATCAGGTCAAAAAGTCCTACAGTATAACGGTAAGGGTAGTCAATGAGTTCGGGGAAAGCCGTCCGGCAACTATCAAATTTCATGTTGCAGATCGAAAAGAACTGCCTGTTATCAAAGGGTTTGATGCAAATATAACCGAAAATTCCCCAGGCGGTACATATATCGGCAAAATAGAGATACTTAGTACCGGGTTAAGTGATATAGAGTATTTTGCATTGTACGGCGTGCAAAGCCAAGACTGGACTATCAACAACTCGGGGGAAATATATGTCGCACCAAATGCACAGATTGATTTTGAAAAGCAGCAGCAGTATAAAATAAGTGTTTTAGCTCACAATAGTTACGG
>JBEWPZ010000017.1:0-20679 GCA_047689535.1 Candidatus Sulfurovum kebritense
AGTAAGTAGTAAGTAGTAAGTAGTAAGTAGTAAGTAGTAAGTAGTAAGTAGTAAGAGGATTGCATGGTCGGGCTTTCCCCAACCTTAATTAATACATGCTTTTCTTTGAAAAGCCTACCATATCTGCTACTTGCTATCTACTATCCTCTATCTTACGTTTCGTTCTCTCTTTCCTGCTGGAGGTTGAAAAAACGATAAGGTCATCTGCACTTCGTACATACTCCGGTACGGTTTCAAAGCTCTTTCTCATCACCTGGTAGGCGCAGTAGGCATCACTGTAGGCCCTGTGGTGGGTTGCCGTTTCGATCCCCAGAAAGTCTATCAGATAGGCCAGGCCGTAACGTTCACTCTCAAAGGTACGTCTCGCCAGATCGATAGAACAGAGTTTCGGATTGCCCATGTTACCAAGGCCGAAACGTTCAAAAGAGGCATCCAGAAAAGTATAATCAAAGCTGGCATTGTGTGCCACAAAGACTGCATCTCCCATAAAGTGACGCAGGCTGGTCAACGCCTCTTTTCTGCTGGGTGCACCGATCAGGTCCTGAGGTTCTATTCCGGTGATCTTCGTAATATACTCCGGCATGAACGCGCACTCCACAAATGTCTCGAAACGGTCAATGATCTTACCGTTCTTGACCATCACCGCACCGATCTCGATCACCTGGGAGTCCCCCGGTTTACTCCCATTGGTCTCTATATCCACCACACAATAGTGCTGTTCATAATAGGGAGTAAAATAGGTATCCAGCTGATAGGTACCATCTGCCCTTTGTGAGATAGGGTACCCCGATGCCTGAAGAAGGATAAAGATCGTATCGGCATCCTCCAGAAGGGTTGTATACTTGACGGCGATATGCTTATACTGCTCTTCTGTCAACAGACCGTCATGCTTGCGAAATGCATTGGTCAGCTCATCAAAAACCTTTTGCATTGGCGATAAACTGCTCTACTTTCTTAGGATCTTTTTTCCCTTTGATTGACTCTACTCCCGAACTGACATCGACACCGTAAAAGCCGTACGCTTGCACCTCTTTCACATTTTCCGGAGTGAGTCCCCCTGCCAGAATGATCTTGGAACAGTCTACACCTTTGAACCACTCCAGATTCAGACGTTCTCCCGTCCCACCGTATGCTTCACTGTGTACATCTACCAAACGGTATCTGTGATCGAACTTTTGAATATCCTCAGGACGCTGCAGACGTACGACCGGAAGTACCTGTTCATGTAACTGATCGAGTGACTCTTCATCCACCTCGAAGTGTATCTGCGCACGGGAGATATCGGTATATTTACAGATCGTGTCGATCGTCTCGACTCCTTCATTGACAAAGAGACCTACCGTTTCAACAAAAGGAGGCAGTTTATCAATAATCTTTTTCGCCGCTTCGGGACTGATATATCTTGAAGATCTGTTATAAAAAACAAATCCCAACGCATCTGCACCGCACTCAATTGCATGCAGTGCATCCCTTAAGTTGGTAATGCCGCATATCTTTACTCTTAGTTTTCTATTTTTTACCTGCACAACTTTACCTTCGATGAACTTATTTTAATGATGCGATCGCTTTTTCTACACCCTCCGGGTGCTTATAGACATACGATCCTGCCACAACGACATCTACACCTGCTGCTTCCAGCTCTTTCACATTGAGGTCATTGACCCCGCCATCTACTTCGATCAAGCATTTCGGGTTCTTTTTCTCTATCAATGTTTTCAAACGTTTGGCTTTTTCTATCACCGAAGGGATAAACTTTTGTCCTCCAAATCCAGGATTTACACTCATCAAAAGAACCATATCGATATCTTCAAGCAAATACTCGATCGCCTCGGGAGGAGTGTGCGGGTTCAGTACGATCGCCGGACGTATCCCCAACGCTCTGATCTTTTGAATCAAGCGGTGCGGATGCTTCTCCTCTTCGATATGGAACGAGATAAATCCCGGTTTCAACGGTGCAAAAAGATCTACAAAAAAGGTATTGTTCTCTACCATCAAATGAATATCCAGCGGTTTGGCGGCAGCTTTTGCTACAGACTCTACCACTACAGGCCCGATCGTAAGGTTCGGGACAAAATGCCCATCCATGACATCCACATGCACAAGATCACATCCCCCCTCACAGACCGCTTCCACATCTTTTGCCAACTCTCCAAAATTTGCCGATAAAATACTCGGTGCAACTAACATAACATCCCTATCTATGGTATAATATATAGTTATTGTACCGAAATATTGATGATAAGATGCCAAATATCCGCACTGAAGGGTGAAGAATGAGGGAAAAATTCCACTCACTTTCTGCTCAAATCATCCTATCATTTATATTAAGCGAAAATTATGCTCTTTTACTCTATAATCGCACAAAATATTCAGCTTTTAGAAAGACAGGTTGGATTTATCTACTATATTTATAAAGGAAATATCATGGCAAGAAGATGTTCAGTATCTGGAAAAGGTCCACTTGTTGGAAATAACGTTTCACACGCTAACAACAAGACTAAAAAGAGACAACTTCCAAACCTAAGATCTGTAAAGATCACACTGGAGGATGGTACAACTAAGAGAATCAAGGTTGCTGCTTCTACACTTAGAACAATGAGAAAGAAAGCTGCACAAGCTGCGGCTAACTAGTATCCCACTCTTACGGGATACAAACCTTTGGGTCCGATCCAAAGATTCAAGAAGTTTCTCGACTGGAGAAGCGCCCCAAAACCACATATTACACTAAATGATGAGTACTACAGTCATTTAGCTCCATTTAGACTCCCTCTTATTCTTACTGTACTGGTAATGTTGTCCGGAACCATGGGCTACATGATCATAGACAATTTCCCTTTGATGGATGCGATCTATCAAACAGGCATTACCTTTACTACCGTTGGATTTGGAGAGATCAGGCCTATCTCGGATGCCGGACGTATCTTTACCATTACGTTGATCATCTTCGGCTTTGTCGTATTTTCGATCGCCATAGGTATTATCGCAGAGGTGGTCAAAAAAGGTGAGTTTCAAAAAACTGCTAAGGAGCGTAAAATGCTTTATGAAATCGCAAGACTAAAGCAGCATTTCGTCGTCTGTTATCACAATGAATTTACCATTCAAGTGACCAAACACCTCAGAGCAAACCACATCCCTTTTGTGGTGGTAGATCCCAGGGAGGATATGGAAGAGGTAGCCAAAAAGTACCACTACCCCTACTTTGTCTCTGCTGAACCGCATACTGAAGAGGGGATACTCAAGTCACACCTCTCTTCAGCCAAAGGGGTTATTACCCTTGCCGACAACATCGCAGACAATATCGCAACGATCGCGTCGGTACGTCTCTATGAGAGTGAGATCCACAGAGGACAGCCCTACCTTGTCATCTCCAATGCAAAAAGTAGTGAAGATGATCAGAAACTGCTTAAGCTGGGGGCCAACAAAGTCGTCACGGCAACCAAACTGCTGGCACAGCGTATCAATGCAATGGCTGCCCGTCCCGATATGGAAAACCTCCTTCAGGAGTTTCTCTACAAACAGGATACACCTTTGGATATGGAAGAGGCCAAGGTTTCAAAGACCTCCTGGCTGGCCCTTAAAAAGATCAAAACGGCAAGATTACGTGATGTCGCCAATGTCACCATCATCGGTATCCGTCAAAAAGATGATAAGTTTATCCCTATGCCTAACGGAGATACGATCATTATGCCGAAATCAAAACTTCTGCTCATCGGCACCAGTGAGGGAATTGCAAAAGCGAAAAGTCTGATCAGGCGTAAAGAGAAACCCGAAGAACTAAGGTTCGTCTAAAAGAGCCTTTACGCTTCTTGTCAATCATTTAATAGTATTTACCAATGGAGAATCAATCATGTATAAAATCACACCTTTAGAGAGAGGCTTAGAGAATGTTCAGGGATTTTACTGCGGGGCAACCAATGTCGGTATGCGTACCAATCCTGCCAACTCCGGTCTGTCAGATATCGATGGGGATGTTGCATTTATCCGCTCTGAGGTCCCCTGTGATATCAGTGCTGTCTTTACCAAAAACAATTTTCAGGCTGCACCGATCAAACATTTTCAAAAGTACCCGGAGAACTTCCAAACAGATTTCGTGCTGATCAATGCGAAAAATGCCAATGCCATGACGGGGAAGAAAGGGATCGAGGATATCGATACGATTATGTCAAAACTCTCTAACAAGCTCGATGTACTCAACCCGATCATGTCCTCAACCGGTGTCATAGGCTATCGTCTACCGCTGGAGAAGATAACTTCAGCGTTTGACAGGCTTGATTTCAATGGCAGGGACTCACATAAAGCTGCCCATGCGATCATGACCACTGATAGTTTCAAAAAAGAACTTGCATACAGAGTGGAACTTGAAAATGGAGAGAGCTTCACCATTGCCGCGATCTGTAAAGGTGCAGGGATGATCAATCCCGCGATGGCTACAATGCTCTGTTTTGTTACAACCGACGCAGATATCCCAAAATCTGATATGGATGCACTGCTTACAGAGAGTACTGAGCAATCTTTTAACCGTATCTCAGTGGATGGTGACACCTCTACCAACGATACAGTGATGCTCCTGGCAAACAGAACTTCAGGGAACTACCATAAGGAGGCCTTCAGAGAGGCGCTGGAGAAGATCATGTTCGAGCTTGCCATGATGATCCTCAAAGATGGTGAGGGAGCCAATAAACTGGTCACTTTTGAAGTCAAAGGAGCGAAAACAGAGGAAGAGGCACGCCGTGCCAGCATTGCACTTTCAAACTCGCTGCTTGTAAAGACCGCACTCTTTGGAGAGGATCCGAACTGGGGACGTATCGCCTCAACCATAGGTGCCTCCGGTATCGCCTGCGATGATGAAAAACTCGTCATCCGCTACGATGAGCTCCTTATCTATGATGCCGATCATAGAGAGCTCGATAAAACACGTGAAGATAAGGCTTACGATATCATGAAACAGGAGAGCTTCAAAGTGACCTGTGACATTGGACTGGGAGATGGTGCTTACACCTCTTATGGGTGCGATTTAAGCTATGAGTATGTTAAAATTAATGCAGAGTATAGAACATAAAAGATATAATTACAAAAAAAGAGTAGGAGTAGATAATGCTACACGAATATAGAGATGAGATCAGTGCATTGAAACAAGAGAATGCACACTTTGCAAAAATCTTTGAGAAGCACAATGAGCTTGATCAACAGACAACAGATGCTGATGAGGGTAGACTTCACCTTGCAGATGCAGAACTTGAGCAGATGAAAAAAGAGAAGCTTCTTTTAAAAGATGAAGCACTAATGATGATCCTCAAGTATAGAAAAGAGCAACAAGAAAACGCTTAATTCTTCTCAATCTAACGGGCTTTCATAGCCCGGCTAATACACCCTCTCAATAACTAAACTTTTAACACTATCTTACAAAGAAAATTATGGTACCTTTTAATACAATCAGCGCGATACCGCCTTCGCTCTTAAGCACACTTGACACACTTCACTTCACACAGATGACAAAAATACAGGAAGAGAGTATTCCTGCGATACTGGAGGGTAGAGATATCCTGGCACAATCCAAAACAGGTTCGGGGAAGACACTCGCTTTTGGTTTGCCGGCAGTGATCCATACGGATATGGCTAATAACAGGCCACAAACACTTATCATCACACCAACACGCGAACTTGCTGAACAGGTTGCGACTGAGCTGAGAAAGGTTGCTGCCTACAAAGCAAACCTGAAGATCCTCACACTCTATGGCGGTGTACCTCTACGGTCTCAAGCTGACTCATTGGCGAAAGGGGCGCATATACTCATAGGTACACCGGGAAGACTCAAGGATCACTTAGGCAAAGAGACACTGAAGCTTGACACTGTCAAAACCCTCATACTTGATGAAGCGGACAAAATGCTCGATATGGGATTCTATGATGAGATAGTAAGTATAGCCTCCAAGATACCTGCCTCAAGGCAGACACTGCTCTTCTCAGCGACCTTTCCTGCCAAGATAGAACATCTGAGTAAACAATTGCTCAAGCATCCACTATCGATAAAAGTGGATACCGTACAGGAAGCTGCAAAAATCGATGAGATTGTCTATGAGACCTCTGACAAATTTCATACACTTGTTAACTTGATCAATAGATTCAAACCGACTTCTCTGCTGATATTCTGTAATACGAAAGCTGATGTCGTTGCACTGGTTGACAGGCTTGATGCACTCGGACACGCTGTCATCGACCTGCAGGGTGACCTGGACCAAAAAGCACGCAATGAGTCTATCATTGCCTTCTCCAATGGCTCCAAACGTATACTTGTGGCTACAGATGTCGCCTCCAGGGGTCTCGATATCAAAGAGATAGAGGTGGTGATCAATTATGATCTTCCGTTTGACAAAGAGGTCTATACCCACCGTATAGGGCGTACAGGACGTGCAGATGCTTCAGGGAGAGCACTATCACTCTATACGCCCGGGGAGCATGCCAAATGCGACTATATCACCTCAAGTGCAATTCAGGGTAAGCTACAGGTATCGCGTGATGAGCGTGACTATATCATGCACTCCGACTTCGATACGCTCTGTCTCAACGGAGGGAAAAAAACCAAGCTTAGAAAAGGCGATATACTGGGAACCCTCTGTAAAGAAATAGGTGTCGATGCAGAAGCGATAGGCAAGATAGATATCACCGATACCAAGGCATATATCGCACTAAACCGCAACGTCACTGAAAAAGTACGCAATGCACTCAAGAAAGTAAAGATCAAAAAGAAAAAATATCTCTCCTGGATCCTGGACTAATCTCTGTCCAGGATCTTCTGACGTCTTTTATGCCGTACAATATAAAAGAGGGTGATGAGGACTACACTCAGTAGAGCGATCAGTGTAGCAGAACGTAGATACTCAGAGATAAGCTCCTCCTGAGACCCAAGCAGATATCCCAATGCGACCAGTACGATCACCCAGATACCTGCCCCAAGTCCTGTATAGAGAGCGAACTTACCGACATGCATACGTGCCAATCCTGCCGGCAGGGAGATCAACTGACGGATACCCGGTACAAGCCTGCCGTTAAAGGTAGAGAGTTCCCCGTGTGTTTGGAAAAACTGCTCCAGCTTATCCATCGTCTTCTCTTTGATAAAGAAGTATCTACCGTACCGCAAAATAAATGCACGTCCGACACGGATTGCCAGATAGTAGTTAAAGAGTGCACCTGCCACAGATCCGAAGATACCCGCAAGAACAACTCCGTACAGATTCATTTCACCCTGATAGGCAAGATACCCTGCAGGAATCATCACAATTTCACTGGGAAAAGGGAAAAAAGTACTCTCGAGGAACATAAGTAGAAAGATACCCGCATAGCCAAGATCACCGATATAAGAGACGATGGTTTGTGCTATTTCATGTATCATTTTTACTCTATTGTTTTTTTAAAGATTAAAAGGCGACGAGTCGCTTAAGGCCCCTGCTGAAGGGGAGATGGTCTCAAGATAGAAAAGAGATTTTGACTATTTTATGTTTTCTTCAGAAAACGCACCCACAGCGGTTAATCTCTGATAACGCTGCTCCAGAAGCTCATCTTCTGTAAGTTCTCTCAATGACTTTACATTCTCAAGGAAGTAGTTTTTGATCACAGATGCTGCAGTCTCTTTGTCACGATGTGCCCCGATCAATGGCTCCTCCAGTACATCATCTACAAGCTTATGCTCATAGAGATCATTTGGCGTGATCTTCAATGCTTTGGTGGCAGTCTCCACCTTGCTCGGATCATTCCACAGGATCGCAGAACACCCTTCAGGAGAGATCACGGAAAAGACAGAATAACGCATCATCGCCAGCTTATCTGCCACACCGATCGCCAAGGCACCGCCTGAACCACCTTCACCGATCACTACTGAGATCATCGGTACTTTGACTGCTGCAAACTCAAAAAGGTTCTTTGCGATCGCTTCACTCTGACCACGCTCTTCGGCCCCAAGCCCCGGATAGGCACCCGGAGTGTCGATCAGCATCAATACAGGAATATCAAACTTTTCTGCGAGTCTTACTGCACGTAGTGCTTTTCTGTACCCCTCGGGATTTGGCATACCAAAGTTTCTTTTGATCTTATTCTTCTGCCCCCGCCCTTTCTGTTCGCCGATCACCATCGCTTTTTGATCACCGATCCATCCGACATAACAGAGGATCGCAGGATCATCCCGAAATGCACGATCACCATGGATCTCATATGCGTCATGCATAATGGCTTTGATATAATCAAGCGAATACGGTCTGTCAGGGTGACGTGCCAGTTGAAGTTTTTGAAAGTCTGAGAGTGAGCCGAATGTTTTGTTCACCTCTTTTTCCAGATCTTTTTGTAGCTTTGCTACACTATCCATATTGGCAATGGCATGAGCAGAGACAATCTCCTCCTGTATCTGCTCGATCTTCTTCTCAAACTCTAAGTATGTGGCCATAATATTTCCTTATACTTTCTTAAAGATCACTACACCGTTTGTTCCACCAAAACCGAATGAGTTACTCATCACAATGTTCAGATCAGCTTTTCTCGCCTCATTCGGTACATAGTCGAGATCACAATTCTCATCCGGATTCGTATAGTTGATCGTAGGAGGAAGTACGCCTTCTCTCATCGCCATAAGACATGTCACTGCCTCGATAGCACCTGCAGCACCTAAGCAGTGACCGATCTGTCCCTTGATAGAACTCACCGGAGGACAGTTCTCTTTACCACCGAAAAGTTCTTTAAGCGCACCCGTCTCATTTTTATCATTTGCAGGTGTTGATGTACCGTGTGCATTGACATAATCAACTTCCGGCTCTCCTGCCATTTTGTATGCCATCTGCATTGCTCTCAGCGGACCATCCATGGATGGTGCAGTAATGTGGCTTGCATCTCCACTCTCACCGAATCCTACCAACTCTCCATAGATCGTCGCACCACGTGCTACCGCATCTTCATAACTCTCCAGCACCAATGCACCGGCACCTTCTCCCATAATAAATCCGTCACGCTCTGCATCAAATGGTCTTGATGCAGTCTGTGGATCATCATTGCGTGTAGAGAGTGCTTTCATTGCAGCAAATCCACCGATCCCTACTTCACAGATCGCTGCTTCCGCACCTACCACCAACATCTTATCGGACGTACCGACCATAATACTCTTTGCTGCTTCAGCGATCGCATGGGTACCGGCAGCACATGCTGTCACTGCTGAGAGGTTAGGCCCTCTGAGCTCCTGATAGATAGAGATAAATCCGCCGAGCATATTGACTAATGATGAGGGAATAAAGAATGGAGAGATTCTTCTTGGCCCCCTGTTCTCACAGATCACAGAGTTCTTTTCAATATTCGGTAATCCCCCGATTCCTGAGGCTGATACGATACCAAATCTATCTCTGTCTGTATCCTCAGGCAGATTGGCATCGTCCATCGCTTCTTGTGCAGCTTTCATCCCAAGCTGGATAAATCTATCCGCTTTTTTTGCCTCTTTTGCATCCAGAACAGTAGAGGGATCAAAATCCGTGATCTCTCCTGCAATCTTTACTGAGTGTTTCTCTGTATCAAACGTTGAGATCTCTTTGATACCGCACTTACCCTCGACCATTGCAGCGAATGCGCTCTCTTTCTCAAGTCCTAGAGAGTTGATCATCCCCAAACCTGTTACTACTACTCTTCTCACTATCTCTCCTGTACAAATAAGATATATATTAACATTTCATAAAATGCTAAGATCTATCCTACTTACCACCCCATAGGGGGATGATACGGACTACTTATTGTGCACCTTCGATGAACTTGATTGCATCACCAACTGTCGCGATCGCTTCAGCTTGATCATCAGGAATCTCGATATCGAATTTCTCTTCAAGTGCCATTACAAGTTCAACTACATCAAGGCTGTCTGCACCAAGATCTTCAACAAACTTAGACTCTTCTTTTACCTCGTCCGGGCTTACATTAAGTTGCTCAACAACTACTTCTTTTACGTCATCAAATAGTGCCATTTGATTTCTCCTTTTTAGTTTAAAATGCACCTAAGTATAGCTAAAAAATGATAAAAAGGAGTTAGTTGAAGAGGCAAACAGGGAAATTGATTGCCTCTTCACTTTGGGAAGTGATATTATATTACCGAAAAGTTACACCATTATTGACCCAAAAGTGATTTCTTGACAAAAGGATCATGCAGATGCTTGCCCTGCAGCATCAGAAGTCTCATCTCTTCGTAGGGGATAAACCCTTCCTGTTTATGCTCATAGGCTGCAAACCCGTACCCCATAGGAGATGAGGCTGTACGTGTATACCATGCTTTATCCACATCGATCCAGCGGTCCGTGTCTAGTGTCCGGGTAATGACCTTTTGGGTCTTGATCTTACGCCCCTCTAGCCAATCCACCACACACCCAATATCATCAAAGAAGTAGGTATCCCCCTCCGGCGTAATGATCTGTGCACTATATGCCATCTCTTCGATATCCATACTGCACTCCGAACACTGGTACTCTTTGGGCTGGATCACTACGGGTTCATAGGCACTGTTTCCCTTATAGACATAGCGTGCGCCCTGATCCGTACCCAAAGAGAGCAGGAGGATGACAATAATGGCGATCACAATCCCGAACGTAAGAAGATTGAGTAAAAACTTTTTCATAAAAAGACTCCGTTATTGAAATAATAGATTCCCACATAACTGCTGCAGAGCAGCACAAATAGCGTAAGCAATCCTACCGAAACTTTTTTTAGTCTCCAAGCATCTTTGTGAAACAGGCCTTCGATCACTGCACTCTCGATCGCAAAGAATGTGCCCGTAAAAAGCAGTCCCCATACTGCATACCCTACATAGTGGTACTCCTCCTGGAGCATACAGAACGGACACCTATGGGTAGGAAGCTCGTAGATATAGGTACCGAAAAAATAGACCACGCTGTAGTAGGCGATCAGCGCAAAGAAGAGACTGACTCCTACCCGCATCAGGTACTGCTGTGAGAGCAGCATCAGAACCAGAAGGAGATAGAGAAGGTAGAAGAGTATCAAAAGCTTCTGCATATCAAGCCCGAAAGGAAGACTGTTCCCCCCGATCTCCCCAAAGATCACCGAACAGCAGCTGACGGGATTGGTCGTATCGATATGAGTGAAGTAGAGGATATCCAGTGTCAGTTCTGCACTCAGAAGCAGAAAGAGCAGAAGATAGAACCACGACTTGAATTTCATATAGGGGTAGCGCTTCTCTTCCAGATCGATACGGTTCACCCGCAGCCAGAGACCGCTCAGAAAGAGTATCATGATCTTCAGGAGCAAGAGGGGATCACCGTATCCGTTGGCATCGATCACTCCCGCAGCGCACATCGCCCCCGGTACCAGAAGCGAGAGTGCATCAATGGTATAGGCGAAGTAGGGAAGCAGAAGCATTTTGAGCAGAAGCACAAAAAAGATAATACTCATCACCAGGTAGGAGCGGTTCTCCAGCGCGAACTGTCTCTCCGTAAAGTGGTCAAAGTTCCATCCTCTCAGGATGCCTACAGTCGCGACCGCTGCGATCGATAAGAGCAGGTAGAGTACGATCTCGGAAAGGAGGTAGACGATCACCTCGCTGCTTAGAAGTATCTCATTCACTGCTGCTTCCTATGATCCCATCCTCCATATGTACGACCCGACTCTTAAACGGCAATCCCTCAAAGAGCGGATCGTGTGTTGCCACTACAATGGTTTTACCTGCCTTATGCAGTGCCTGGATAATTTCGATAAATTTCAGGGAGTTTTCCCTGTCAAGGTTCGCCGTGGGTTCATCACAGAGGATCACCTTCGGATCATGCACCAAGGCTCTTGCGATCGCACAACGCTGCTTCTCTCCCCCTGAGAGGGAAGAGACATCCTGGGAGGATTTATGCCAGATCGAGGCACGCCGCATACTCTGCTCTGCCATTTTGTGTATCGTTGGGATATCCAGGCCGCTATTGATCAGGGGGACGATGACATTATCCTCCACGCTCAATGATTCGATCAGGTTAAAATGCTGAAAGACCACTCCGATCGTCTCTGCCCGGTAGGCGGAGGCGTGCAGGTCGGGCAGCTTGGAGACCAGTTGTCCTTCTACAATGATCTTACCGCTGCTTGGACGATCCAGCGCAGCCATAAGAGAGAGCAGCGTCGATTTTCCGCTGCCGCTGATACCACTGAGTATCACACACTCTCCCTCATTGATCTCAAGGTTGATAGACCGAAGTGCTTGAAAGAGTTTTTCTCCCTCTCCAAATTGTTTGCTGACATTCTCGATCCTGATCATTGCATCGCCTCTTTAGGTGGTATGACAGCGATCCGCCAGGAGGGGATCAAGACTGCTGCAAAAAACGGTACTGCATAGAGCAGAAAGATAGACCCCAGTGTACCGAACTCTATTACCGGGACCAAAACCGCATGATTGGCCAGATTTGCACCGCCCAAAAATATCTCTATCAACATCGGTGCACCCAGGATAAAGACATAACCGTATGCCACTACTACACCGATAAGAAAACTTATGATGACCACGATCAATGTCTCATAAAACTTCAACTTCAGAATATCCCGGATACTCCAGCCCACAGCTCTCAAGATACCGATCTCTTTTCGCTCAGAAGAGTAGACCATGGAGTATCTCTGGTAGAGTATCAGCATAAAGGTAAGCAGAGAGATAATAT
This sequence comes from Candidatus Sulfurovum kebritense, assembly GCA_047689535.1. Classification (GTDB taxonomy): domain Bacteria; phylum Campylobacterota; class Campylobacteria; order Campylobacterales; family Sulfurovaceae; genus Sulfurovum; species Sulfurovum kebritense. The sequence continues at coordinate 12,657 of JBEWPZ010000017.1, forward strand.
AAAGGACCAGGAAGAGACCGCCTTTGTAGTTATAGAGATTCTCATAAGCTTTTTCTACCTCTCTCTTCTCTACCACTCTGATGTCATAGGCAAGGAGGTGCAGCTTGCTGATGACATTGTCCCACTCTGCATCGTTGGGTACATTAAAGGTTATATCCGTCACCTCATCCGCCTCCAGTCCGAAGATCTCCCGTGCCAGATCAATAGGCATAATGATCATATCATTGGCAAGCAGATTGAGAGAACTCGGCAGGGTCTCATAGCGTTTCACCTTTTTAAAGACTCCCTGAGGCGTCTTGAATGAAAAACTTTCTCTGTAGTAGTGTGCCTCTAAAAAGGTTTTCACCCCCTCCCCTACGATCATACTGTCACTGCTGAAAAATTCCTTCAGGTCGATATCTTTGACCAATTGCTTCAAGGCTTTGGCGCTCTGTTCATCAAAGAAATCGATCCCCACGATCCAGAAGGACTCTTCTCTCGGTGCATAGAAGTAGCGGCCATGTACGCGGGGTGCGACATGCGACACCCCCTCTATCTCAATGATCTTATCGACCCATGCCAGCGGTGTCGTCACCGGCCTGCCTGCCTCTACTTTTTTTACCGTAAAATCTGCCTGATTTTCGATCGTATCCTGCAGGGTATGCTGAAGTGAGGTCGAGATAAAGAGTACCGAACTGATCAGCGTGATCATCACGATAGAGATCACCATCACGCCCATATGCTTGATCTTCTGTTTAAAAAACAGGAGAGTGAGAAAATGTAAAAACGGATACCTATTCAGCATAGACAAATCCCATACGATTCATTGACTGCATCTGTGGAGAAGCAGGATGTTCTATCTCTTCCCCCCAAAATATTCGGTTCGTAAAACGCTGTGCTCAGCGAAGGTGATATAAAACCGGTCACTGTGACAATCTCAGCAAAAGCCTCTTTTTCAGATGCCCTGTCTACAAAAAGATAGTGACCGGCGATCATGCCTGTCACTGCGACCAAAATGCCTACTACTCCAAGAAACTGCTTGATCAAATGCGTACACTCCCTCTGAATATTTCCATTAGAGCCCATCCAGGGCCATCACCATGCTATCCGAGATCTCCTCAAAGCGCAGTATCTTCTTCCCCTGATGCTCCTCTTTGAATGTCTCTGCGGACTCCAGTGTTTTAAACGGGATCAGTTCACGCCCCATCGGTCCATAGACGTTGGAGTCATAGACATAGAATGCACCCTTGGCATCGATCGCCTCCAGCGTATAGTAGTCTGTGACCTTTATCTCTGTGATCTTCTTACGGTCATAAGGAAAGTTTCCGTCAAAGATATAGTACTTCATCATATCCTTCACGCCGTCAAAGTAGTAGGTCTCTCCTCCATAGCGCATTGAGGCCGCCCATTTTGGATACTTGGCTACAAACATCCCGCATACAGGACACTTGGCATCCTTCGGTACATGAAGGTGCCCCCTGTGTGCCTTCATACTGCCGTTGCTGACATAGTAGGCGACGGCTTCCAGCTTACGTTTTGAAAGAGGAGGACACGCCTGCGACGCTTTGATCTTCTCCATCAACTCTTCGCTCGTGCCTGTAGCTGAGGGAAGTTTATCCGCCTCACACAGGCTTTTGGCGATCTTCTCACCTTTCTGTGTCAGTTTGATGATCTTGGCCTGCGTCATCTCATCGGCAAGCAGCGGCAGTATCAGTATAGAAAGCGTAAAGAGTGTTTTTTTCAAATAAGACCTCCGAAGCACAGGTAAAGAACCGTGTGCTTATGATTTATATCGCGTAGCATCTATCTGCTTTGAAGATAGAGCCCGACAGCCTGAAGCTGTTTGGGATTCAATCCTTCACAAAGTTTATTGGTCACAACAAATGTTTTGGCTTCAACCACACTGCCAAATTTTTTCTCTGTCTTTTCGCACTTCGCTTGATAGAGCTTTTCTCCCATTGCACGCATTTTAGCACGTTTTTGGTCGAGCATTTCAGTGTCATTTTGGAACTCTTGCTGTGCTCTCTGGAGGGCACCGTCAAAGTTGAGCACTTCCCCTCCGTTGATCTTTGCAAAGGCTTTAGCATCTGCTTTGTCGGCAAAAGCATATTTACTGGTCATACTCATCGTACCCTTTTTCCGGCTCCCCACAACATAGTGCGCCTTGGAAGCATCAATGAACTTCAGAGTGCTGACATCTACGACCTTTATCTCTGTCGGCTTGAGCCCTTTTGTGATATCCTCAGCCAGACAGTGGATCGAACAGTACTGTTTTACCTTACCATCGATAGTCGCCGCATGATTGGTCTTATAGAACATCGGCAGGTTCATACCGCAGTTTGGACAGAATGCCTGTGCATCTCCTGTTTGAAGGAGTGTTGCTTCAGAGGGGGAAACACTCTGAAACATCTTCATCATCTTCTTGGGTTGCTCTTTCTGCATCTTCCCGCCGCATTTTCCGGCAGCACACTTCATCTCAGCATGAGAAAAGCTTGCCAGCGCCATAAGTGCCGATACCATCAATAAGACCTTCTTCATCTTCACTCCTAAAATTTATATTTTAAATTCGCATAAAAATAGCGTCCCGGCTCGTTGAGCAGCATCACATCCCCGCCTCCAGAGAGCAGTGTCAGATCTCTGTAGGTATTGGATACAGCATAGGTAGAGTCAAACACATTATCTACACCTACGGTTAACTCGATATTGTTTTCAAAGGTTTTTGTCCCTTTCAGGTTCAATACACCATAGGCATCAAGTTCCTGCTCTCCATTCACTGCATCATAGTGTACCCATGCGTCAGCCGCAATCACTTCAGCTTTGAGCAGTAGGCTTGGATCGACTGCATAGTTTACAGCGAGGTTAACCTTGAATGGCGGGATCTCCGGAAGGTCCTGGTCCTCTTGCCCATCCGGTGTATCAAGTTTCTTACCGTTTTGTTTAGAGATACCGAGATCAAAAGAGAGTGACTCCGTGGCAAAGTAGCTACCACTGAGATCAAATCCCCAGATCCTTGCATCGATATTGTCAAAGGTCTTATGCGTTGCGTTATAGACAATAAAGTTATCCAGATGGCTGTAGAAGAGTTTCGCTTTAACCACAGCATTGTCATACTTCTTTTCCAACCCCATATCGATCTCGTTATTGGTCACCTTGTCAAGATCCAAATTACCGATTCTTCCTTGCCCTGTTGGACCTGTCTTCCCATAATAGTAAAGCTCTCTTCCATCCGGTACCCTGTGTGATACACCCGCACCCATAAAATAGTTCGTCGTTTCATCTGCATGATAGGTAGCAAGAATATTTCCGCTTAAGCTGTTGTAATCTCTATCCGGAACACTACTGTTTGTATCGGCAGTCGTGATCTCGGTATCATCATATCTCAATCCAAGATCAACTTCAACCTTTCCTATCTTGACGTTGTCCTTGATAAACAGAGCGATATTTTTTGTATCCACATCCCAAATACTGGGTTTTGTATGTGCATCCGGATAGATATAGGTACCATCCCAGTTTCTCAGACTATAGTCAACTCCCACTGCAAGTGCGTGGTTCCCCATCTCAAACTCGTTTTTAAGTTTTGCCCCCTGCATCTTTGTAGTGAGGTGATGTGTCATCACTCCCTTCATACCTGATGATTTTCTATACTCATTGGTCATCGGGTGATCTACTTCCGTCTGATAGAGATTCAATGAAAGTTTTTTCGAATACGCTCCGAGATCTTTGACGATATACTCGGCTGTATAGATATCACTGTCATCATAGATCGCATCCATCGGCGTATTCGGATAGAGGATATTATCACTTCTGTTTGCCGTATAGCCAAGTCTCAGCTCCTGATTCTCAGCGATATCCCAGAAGAGTTTTGCCATCAGCGTATCTTTTTCAAACGCATCCATATCCCGTTTTGTTGGGAGATATGCCATGCCTCCAGCCGTAGGATTTTCGGCAATATATGCATCCTGCTGTTCGGCAAACGTATTGCCGTCTCCATCCTCGTACTGGCCACCCTTCTCTGTGGAAGCGCTAAGCAGGAACCTTACATCTTCTGTTCCTCCGCTGACACTGGCATATCCCTTTCTATACCCCCAGCTTCCGACATTGACGCCTACCTCTCCGGACAACTCTTTGGTAGGTTTTACTGTATTGACCTTTACATTTGCACTTAAGCTTCCAAAGTCTTCTACATTGAAGGGTCCTTCATTGATCTCTATATAATCCACATCATTTGTTGCGATATGAGAGATAGGAGGGTCCATTCTGTTCGGGCAGGCTCCCCAAATATTTGCCCCATCGATGGTCACATTGATATTGTCTTTTTTCTGTCCCCTGACAATGATATCATTTGAAATACCGCTTCTACGTACCAGTGAAATACTGGACGAGGTCTTAAAGAGTGCATCACCCAAGTCTGCCGACTTGATCTCCTCCCCGCTTACATCTTTGATCACCTCTGTATCTATTTTTCCCTCTACTTCTATCTCGTCCAACACTACCGGCGCAGCTTGTACAGCCATTGCAGTCAGCAGTGAAAGTCCAATTACCTTTTTCATTCCTTATGCTCCTTATTTTATTTACTTATAAGTAAAGCAAAACAGTGTTAAATTATTGTTAAATCCTCATACTATTTGTTAAGAAATGAGAGATACTGCTACCTTATAGGCTATCTGCGCAGTTTATAATGCAGGGTGATGGACACCTTTTCCGGTAGTCTCATCGGTATACTCTTGACGCTTACAGGAAAGGCTTTCTTTACGGCTTTTTTGGCTGATCTATGAAAAGCCTTCGAGCCCTTTACGGTAATGGCAGAGACATGACCGTTTGGGAGGATCGTGAAGTTTACTTTGACACTCCCTTGCATTCCCCGGCGTTTGGCAATACGGGGATAGCTCTTATTACGGTTGATACGGTCTCTTACTTTGGCAAGAAAGAGATTTTTCTGCTTGGCTGTACTGTGCTGTTTTTTGGTACTCTTAAGCGCACTTCTTTTCTGTGTCGGAGGGCGTCTCTTTTTGCTTTTTTTGACCACCTTTTTAGGCTGCTTTTTTTTGACCTTAGGCTTCTCTTTTTTTAGCTCCGGCTTTTTACTCTTCTCTTTTTGTACATGAGGTTTCGGTTTTGGCATTTTGACTACCGGCTTAGGTTGTTCTACTTTAGGTTCAGGCGGCGGTATCTCCTCTTTCACAGGTTCCGGCTTTTTTTCTACCGGCGTCGGTGTTTCCTCTTTGATCGGCTCCGGCTTTTCTTCTATCACTTGGGGTTGAAATGCTTGAATACTGAGTTCGATCGTTTTTAAGGGTGATTTTTTATCAGAGATAGTGGTGGTTTGTGAAAAATAGAGCAGAGAAACCCCCACTACAAGATAGGAAAAACTTGTTACTAAAAAGGAGAACAAGAACCGATAATTAATCACAAAACCTCTTTTTGGAACGCATTATAACAAAAGTTGGAAAAGCGTTCCATTCTCTTGATTTTACAGAGATATGGATAGCTTTAAGGAGAGATGATCCCTACCTCTGTTTTTTAATTTCGGATTATATAATCCAACTGTTAATTTAGTGTGAAATAATCTTTTTCAGGTCAAGAAAAACTGTAGTCCCCTCATTTTTTTCTGATTTGATCTGTATATCGATCCCTTCGCTGTCACAATAGGATTTTACCAGTGCAAGTCCTATCCCCTCCCCCTCTTTGGAGTGGTCTGCCTGATAATAGCGCTCATAGATCTTCAAAAGCTCGGTCTCACTCATTCCTACTCCCTGATCACTGATACTTAAGGTATCTTGGGCAAAAGATAAAGTAATCGGTGTATCTTTGGAAGAGTATTTCATGGCATTCATCAGGATATTGTCTATCACCTTCTCAAATCCTATCTTGTCTGCTGTGACCCTATAGCTTTCTAGATCCATCACAAAGCTGTTACGATCAAAAGCTCTAAAGACCTCTACTCTCTCTTCCAGCACTTTTTTAAGATCAAAAGTCTCTTTTTCGATAGGCTGAAACTCTTTTTTGATACTATAGGCAAGTTCCTGGTAAAGCCTCTCCAGTCTTTTTGAAGAGGCCGTGATACGCTCAATACGATCCAGACACTTCTTATCCTCAAGTTTTCTGGCGATCAGTTTGGTATTGGCCTGGATGGTAGAAAGCGGGATATTCAGCTCATGGAGTATCTCTTTCGTTAAGTGAGAGAGGTTTTTGTCAATTCTTTTCGTCGGTGCAAGGATGGTACTGACAAAAATATATCCGAACATCCCGGAAAAGAGCAACAGGACCAAAGAACTGAGAAGATATATTTTTGTAGTAACGCCCCAGGTATTAAGGATATGGTACATAAACCCCAATACAAATCCGATGCTCAAGACATAGATCACTGTTCCCCATAAGACCCGTTTATGCATCTATATCCTCAAACTTGTATCCTACGCCGCGGATATTGCTGATATGGTCAGGAAAAAGTTTTTTGAGCTGTGTCACATAGACACGTATCGAACCGTCACTTGGCATCTGGTTGGCTGTCCAGAGCTGCTCTTTGATAAATGCATTGGTTACCACATCTCCTCTTGATTGTATAAAAAGCATCAACAGTTCTATCACCTTGATCGTGAGCTCAACCTCTTCTCCCTGATAAAAGAGTGCTTTGTTCTTCACATCAAGTGTGTACTCGCCTAGCTGAACGCTTTGGGTGCGTGTTTGACGACGGAGCAGTGCTTCCATGCGCAGCTGCAGTTCATCAAAATCAATAGGCTTTTTCATATAATCATCGCCCCCTAAGCCAAATCCTTCAACCAGCGAATCTTTATCCTCTCTGGAGGTTAAAAAGATCGTTGGAGTCATATCCCCGGCGCTGCGTAGTTTTTCTAAAAGATCAAACCCGCTTTCATAAGGCAGATTTACATCGAAAAGATAGATATCATACTTCTTCTCATAGGTGAGGTCCAGTGCAGAATAAGGATCCATCACAGCATCCAATGCATACCCTTCTTCTTCCAAAAAATCCTGCAGTGTTTCATTAAAAAGTCTATCATCTTCCAGTATAAGAACCCGAACTGCCATCTCTCTCCTTTTCTTCTGTAAGCAAAACAGCATTATAACCAAACTTGTTGCTGAACAAAATAACTAATCATATCTATTACTTCATCAAATAATAAAGCTTTTGAATAGTGCTGGTATAATATCCATAACCCATTGAAAGGTATTTTTTTCGAAATGAAAAAACACGCTTATTTAAAACATTCTGAAGGGAAGATCCTGGCATTTGGACTTTTTCTTCTCTCTCTGTTCTTAGTACTGTTGGCAGTAAGTGCCTACTTTTGGCCTGAGAGGTTCAATGTATTGCTCAGTATGACTGCATCCAATATTGTGTTTGGGAGAATGGCCGGACTCTCTATCGGGATCTCCTCACAGATCGATACTACTATACTCATAGCATTTAACCTTTTTATTGAATCCATTATGGTATTGATCCTCTATCCGCTTTTTGTACTCAGCTGGAAAAGTCTTCACGTGGTATCCTATCAACCTTTGAGTGACTTTTTAAAACGTTCCCAAAAGAGTGCGGAGAAGTATCAACCCATGATCAAAAAGTACGGGATCATCGGACTGCTGTTTTTTGTCGTAACGCCGTTTGCAATGACGGGGCCGGTTGTAGGAAGCTTCGTAGGCTACCTTATGGGTCTTCCTCATCTCACCACACTGCTCTCCGTGATCTTCAGTACATTGATAGCGATCATCCTATGGACCTACTTTATCAAAAACTTTGAAGCGACGCTCATTATCTATAGTGATACGCTTATTATGGTACTTTCAACTGCTGCGGTGATCGTCCTGGTCTGGTATTTTGTAAGAAAGGAAAGGGGTTGATTGACTGTTCCAGGCTTGTGGTGGATAGAAAATATCGGATTGTTATACCGTTCCCGGGCGGACACGACGGTCCGCCCCTACAGAGAAATGTTTATAATATTGTTTTGATCCGTAGGGGTCGCACTTCGTTGCTCTACCGCTCTGGTTTCGACCCTACAAATGACACGCAGGTGTCATTTGCTTAACGGGT